>NZ_JOCQ01000020.1 GCF_000720725.1 Streptomyces rimosus subsp. rimosus | reverse complement strand
TCCCCCACCTCCCCCGGCGCCAAAACGCTCCCGTTCCCCGCCCGGCACACGCCGTCACGCGCCCCCGGGGGCCGACGACCACGCCGCCGTCACGAGTTCTGGCGCTCACCCGAGGGCCAACCCCCGTGGGCCCGGCCCGCGTTGCTCGGCGTGGCCGCACTGGCCGGACTGCTGTACGCGTGGAACATCACCAGTAGCGGCCTGGCCCCGTACTACTCGGTCGCTGCCCGCAGCATGACGGAGAGCTGGAAAGCCTTCCTGTTCACCGCGTACGACCCGGCGGCGACGATCACCCTCGACAAAATCGGCGGCTTCCTGTGGCCGCAGGCCCTCTCCGCCCGCGTCTTCGGTTTCCACGACTGGGCGTTGACGCTGCCGCAATGCATCGAGGGCGTCGTCTCCGTCCTGGTCATGTACCGCGTCGTACGCCGCTGGCAGGGCGCCGCGGCCGGTCTCCTGGCGGCCGGGCTGCTGACCCTCACCCCCGTGGCGGCCTCCATGTTCGGCCATGCGATCCCCGACGCGGCCCTGTTCATGTGCCTGCTGCTGGCCGTGGACCGGTACCAAGCAGCCGTCGGCGGCGCCCGGTTGCGGTCACTGGTGTGGGCGGGCGTCTGGGTCGGGCTGGCCTTCCAGGCGAAGATGATGCAGTCCTGGCTCATCGTCCCCGCCCTGGCCATCGGCTACTTCGTCACCGCCCCCGTCACACTGCGCACCCGTATCGGCCATCTGCTGACCTCGGGGGTGGCGCTGTTCGCGGTGTCCCTCTCATGGGTGCTGCTGATGACGTTCACGCCGAAGGACGTACGTCCGTACGCGGACGGCTCGACGAACAACAGCGCCTGGTCGACGGTCTTCGAGTACAACGGCTTCAGCCGGCCGGCGGAGAGCGGACCTGGAGGACCGGGCGGGCCTGCTACTCGTACAGGCCCGGTCCCCAGCACCCCCCACGGCCCCGCCGCCAAGAGCACCGCACCCCCATCCACCCCCCACGCCCGCAAAATGGTCAGCCTCGGCAGCGAGAAGAACACCTGGTACAAGCTGCTCACCTCCCGCTTCACCCCCCAGATCGGCTGGCTCTACCCCCTCGCCGTGCTCGGCCTCGTCCACGGCCTGGTGCTGCGCGGCAGGCGCCCCCGTACGGACCGGCTGCGCGGCGGCTACCTGATGTGGGGCACCTGGCTGCTGACCACGGCCGCCGTACTGAGCGTGGTGGACATCCCGCACACCGCGTACGTGGCCGGGCTGGCCCCCGCCCTGGCGGCCCTCGCCGCCGCCGGAGCCGTGACCCTGTGGCGCGTCCACCGCACCGCCGCCGACCGGCCCGCGCGCCTGCTCCTCCCCCTCACCCTCCTGGCCGAAGCCGCCTGGGCGTCCTTCATCGCCTCCGGCACCGCCTCCGACCACCCGGATTTCGCCCCCTGGCTGATCCCGCTCATCGCCGCGGCAGCGCTCATCGCCGTTCCGGGCCTCCTGTCGTACGGCCGCGCCACCGGCCGCCGCCTGCGGCCGCTCGCCGTGACGAGCCTGGCCGCCGCCTGCCTCGCGATGTTCGCCGCCCCGGCGGCCTGGTCACTGTCCGTACTGGACCAGCGGTACGCGGGCTCGTCGTTCGAGGCGCACGCGGGGCCGGGCGGCCAGAGCGCCGGCGGCGGCGCACCGGGCGGCGCGGTGTACGGCGGGGCGGGCGGCGCCTCGTACGACATGTCGCAGGCACCGCTGACCGCGGCCCAGAAACGCCTGCTCGACTACGTTCAGCGGAACAACGGCAACGCCACGTACACACTCTCCGCCGACGGCGGCTGGGCGCGCTCCCGGGGGATCACCCACACCGGACTGCCGATCCTGCCGCTCGGCGGCTTCGCCGGGATGGCCACGTCGGTCACACTCGCCGAGTACCGGCACCTCGTGGCGTCCGGTCAACTGCGTTTCGCCCTCCTGAACCCCACCGTGGCCACCGTGCCCACCGGCACCAAGGCCCCCGCCTCCGAGACCGCGAAAATCAACGCCTGGGTCCGCTCGACCTGCGCGAAGGTCGACCCGCACGCGTACGCCGCCCCCACCGACCCGTCCCTCCCCGAACCCCTCTACCACTGCTCCCCCACCCCCGGCGCCACGGCCTGAGGCCGCCCCTCCTCCCGTGCCTTCCCTTCCCCTCCCTCGTTCTCCGTGATGTGTCTCACGAGGCGTGTGGTGATCCGTGAGGCGGGTATCCGGCCCCGGGACCACGGAGCAGGACGCCGGGATGAAATGGTAGAAATGGGGAGCAAAGCCCCCTGCGGAGAGGAGACGCCATGTCGTCGAAGCGACGCCGTAAGAAGAAGGCACGCCGTAAGAACGGTGCCAACCACGGCAGCCGTCCGCAGTCCTGAGCGGCCCCGCCCGCCGGACTAGCGAGCGCACGTGAAGGCCCCCGGGACACCGTCCCGGGGGCCTTCACCCGTCTTGACGCTACGGACCCGTTACGCGGCGTCCACGACGCCCGAGGACGCCACCTCGATCTTCGCGGAGGTGGCACCGGAACGGGACCCCAGCCCCTCGATCCGCTTCACCAGCTCCGTCCCCTCGACGACCTCGCCGAAGACGACGTGCGCACCGTCCAGCCACGGGGTCTCCACCGTCGTGATGAAGAACTGCGAGCCGTTGGTGTTGCGGCCGGCGTTCGCCATCGACAGCAGGAACGGACGGTCGTGCTTCAGCTCGAAGTTCTCGTCCGCGAAGCGGTCACCGTAGATGCTCTTGCCACCGGTGCCGTTGCGGCGGGTGAAGTCGCCACCCTGGAGCATGAACTCGGGAATGACCCGGTGGAACGGGGACCCCGCGTAACCGAAGCCGTGCTCGCCGGTGGCCAGCTCGCGGAAGTTACGAGCGGTCTTGGGCACGACGTCGTCGTACAGCTTGAAAACGATGCGCCCGGCCGCGGCGCCATCGATCGTGATATCGAAAAATACGTTGGAACTCATGGAAGACATCCTTCCACTTCCCGACCCCGCCCTGCGCCGCCGGTCAACGCCACCGTCAACGCCGCTGGTCAACAGTACCGGCCCACCGGGCCGGCCAACCGGACCGGTCAAGATCGCCAGTCAAGACCGCCGCTCAACGCGGGCCCTCGCCGGCTGCCCGTATCCGCCCGCTCTCGCCGGATCCATGGCGATCACCCGCACACCCGGCAGACAATGCGGCATGACCGAACGGCTCTGGGAGCTCTGGTACCGCCGGTTACAGACCGAGACCGACGAACCACTGTCTGCGGCCCGCGAAGCCCGAATCCGGGAACTGGGCGAGGAGAACGCCCGAGAGGGCACCCTCGCCATCGAGGAGGCACACGCCGCGGTCGGAGATCTCCTGGTCGAGATCGGCCGCCTGGATCCGCTGGTGAAGCTGATGAGCGACCTGCCGGACGAGTCGCCGTGAACGCGGCGTCGCACCGGGCGTGTACGGGTATCGGCGAACTCAGGCGCCGGCTTGAGGGGCGAACTCGCTTAAGGCTTGTCCCGGAATGATCGAATAGCTGGGAACGATTGTTTCCTCTTTCCAGGCCGAGAGTTCGGGCCGGCCGCGTTCCCGGCGGTGTGGGATGGCCAGGCCAGTGCCGCGGTAGCCGCCGTCGGCGATCACGGTTTGTATCGCCGACGGCCGCCTTCGCGCCGGGCATCACCCATGCCCTGCAGTCGTTGCGGTTGCCGGGCAGGGGCCGGCCAGCCACCACGACGAGCCGGGTGTCAGCGTCGATGACGGCCTGGTGGTTGGTGGAATAGCGGTAGTTCTTCGACTGCTCGGCCACCGTGTGGTCCTGCGTGGGCACCAGGGTGCCGTCCGCGATGAGCACGGTGTCCTTGCGAAAACCGTCGGCGCGGCCGGAGCGCGAGAAGGGGGCCGAGGTGATTGCTGATGCGGTCGGCCGCGGACTTCGAGATGCCGCACAGCGGGCCGAGCTGGCGCAGCGTCGAGTTGGTCCGCGAGTAGGCCGCGACCGGGCACCGCGAGACCTGCACATGGATCTCGCCGATGCCGGTGCGTGGATCAGCGGGTGGACAGCCGCAGTTCGCCGGCCCAGCTCTGGCACCGGACACGGCCGGACTCGAAGGTGATGTCCAGCGCGAGCCGTCCGGTCACCGCGTCGGCTTCTTCTCGTACCGCCAGAACCGCCTCACCGAGGTGAGCGGTGAATGGCGTCTCGTCCTGGACCGGCGCCACCTCGACGCGGCCCGCGTCTCCCATGTCGTACCCCTCGTAGGGGGTTGATCGCTCCACGATCAGGCACCAGTCCGAGCCGGTCGTCACGCGCGTGGCGATCCCGTCTCGGCCGATCAGCCACACATCGAGCAGGCAGGACGACGCTTTTCGGTGCTGCCGGTGCCAGGATGCGACGATCCGCTCCAGCCGCTGTCCGACCAGGTGGTCAGAGTCCAGACCGGCCCCGTGCAACGGGCACTCATTCAACCTCGCGGACTCCATCGCACGACCGTACCGTCGGCAAAGCCACAGCTCACGCGCTTATACGGGAGAAGCCTTAGTCCCGAATCAGTCCCGATCAGTCCCGAAAAGGCCCTGCGGTCTGGCGAAACGCCAGGCCGCAGGGCCTCTTACCGGTCGACCGACGGACGAGTCGACCTGTACGCCGGGTTCTGTCACCGATGGGCCTTGCGGCCCGTCGGGAGACGGCCATCCATCTAGGGCTGTCGTTGCCGGCAGCCTCGTGCGGTCTACCCGCGGACTCGGGCGGGCAGCCCTCGAACGTCCGCGCAGGGCCGTCAGCCGACGGCCCCTCTTGACCTTGCTCCGGGTGGGGTTTACCTAGCCCTCCGAGTCACCTCGGAGGCTGGTGGTCTCTTACACCACCGTTTCACCCTTACCGAGGACCGGAATCCTCGGCGGTTTGCTTTCTGTGGCACTGTCCCGCGGGTCACCCCGGGTGGGCGTTACCCACCACCCTGCCCTGTGGAGCCCGGACGTTCCTCGGGGGGATGCGGTGCACCCCCACGCGGCCGTCCGGCCGGCTCGTCCGCCGTGCGGACCATGGTACCTGGCGGGCGGCTGAGGCTTGACCTTGCCGTAGCGGCAACGTTTCTACTGGCTGTATGAGGATCGGAGAGCTCGCGGCGCTGGCCGGCGTCACCACGCGGACCGTACGGCACTATCACCACCTCGGGCTGCTCCCGGAGCCCGAGCGGCTGGCGAACGGGTACCGGCAGTACGGGCTGCGCGACGCGGTGACGCTGGCGCGGGTGCGGCGGCTGACCGAGCTGGGGCTCGGGCTGGGCGAGGTGCGCGATGTGCTCGCGGACGACGCCGGGCGGGAGCTGCGGGAGGTGCTGGCCGAGCTGGACGCGGATCTGGCGCGGCAGGAGGAGGAGATCCGGCGGCGGCGGGAGCGGCTGGGGGCGCTGCTGGGGCAGGTGGAGGAGGGTGGGCAGCTGCCCGCCGAAGGGCCGTACTCGGAGCAGTTGACGGAGCTGTTCGGCGAGATGCGGCGGGTCTCGGGCGCGCTGCCGGGTCCGGAGCCGGCGATGGCCGCGAAGGAGCGGGAGATGCTGGCGCTGATGGAGACGGCCGCGGGTTCCGAGATGAGCGTGCGGATGGTGTCCGCGCTGAAGGAGGCCGTCACCCCGCCGGGGGCGATGGAGCGGATCTACGAGGTCTACGCCCTGCTGGACGACCTGGCCGGGGCCGGTCCGGACGACCCGCGGGTGGCGGAGGCGGCCCGCGCGATCGCCGCCTGCATTCCGGTGGGAATGATGGGTGAGCCGCGGGAGAAGAAGGACGAGCCGGCCCTGACGGCTTTCGCGGACTCGTATTTCGAGGATCTCGCGCCGGCGCAGGCGGAGGCCGTACGGCAGGCGATCCGGTTGGTGATGGAGCCGGGCGATGGAACGGCGTAGGGAATCGACGTAGGGAAACGATGCAGGGAGGGGTGTTTCGTGGGTGGCGTAGGGCGTGACAGTGGGCGGGGGCGGCGGCTGCTGGCGTACGAGAAGCGGTGGATGGCCAGTCTGGGGCTGTGGGTGGCCCGGCGGCGGCACGGTGTCGGGCCGGGGCGGCAGCCGCTGGGGTACGCGCGGGCGCAGGCGCCGATGCTGTACGGGTTCGCGTTCGTGTGCGTGGTGGAGACGGTCGGTGTCGGGTTCCTGCTCGCGGGCCTTCCGGTCGCGCACTGGATCATGCTGGTGCTCGACGTCTACACGGTGCTGGTGGTGCTGGGGTTCCAGGCTGCCGCCGTGACCCGGCCGCATGTGCTCGGGCCGGACGGGCTGCGGGTGCGCAACGGTGCCTTGCTGGACGTGTGGATACCGCTGGAGCGGATCGCGTCCGTACGGTACGACCTGCGCTTCCCGAAGGCGGAGACGGCCGGGCGGCAGGCACTGGAGCGGGACGGGGTGCTGGAGGTGGCCGTGGCGGCGCAGACCTGTGTCACCGTCGAGCTGACCGAGCCGGTCACGGCCGTGAAGCTGCTGGGGCAGCGGGTGGCGGCCCGTTCGATCCGGTTCCACGCGGACGAAGGGCGGGCCGCGGTCGCCGCGGTCAAGGCCGCCAAGGCCGCCGTGGAGGAGCAGCGGGCCCTCCGGGGCGAGGAGGACAAGGGCCTCGTCACGCCGGTGTGAAACGGACCGGGGCGTGGCCCGGGTCCGCTTCCGTGAGGCGGACCCGCAGGGGGTGGCCCAGCGGCAGCTCCGGGACCCGCTCGTCGCCGTCGAGCCGGCCGATCACCGCCGGGTCGTACAGGTGCACCGTGCCCCGGTCCGGCCGTTCCTCCTGGACATCGACCACGTACCCGTCGAAGACCTCGCCGAGCCGGTCCTGCATCAGGGCCGCCTCCACCAGGTCGACGCACTCCCGCTCGACCTGGTTGGCCCGGCGGGCGCCTTCCGCCATCTCGGCGGGGAGGGCGGGCAGGGCCGCGCGGACCCAGTCCGGCGGCTCCCCGCCCGCCGAAGCGGCCAGGCACAGTTCCGCGCCGTAGCGGTCCACGAGGCGCCGCAGCGGGGCGGTGACGTGGGCGTACGGGGCGGCGACGGCGGCGTGCCGGGCGTGTTCGGGCGCGGGCGGGTCGCCGTCGAA
Source organism: Streptomyces rimosus subsp. rimosus (assembly GCF_000720725.1). Taxonomy (GTDB): domain Bacteria; phylum Actinomycetota; class Actinomycetes; order Streptomycetales; family Streptomycetaceae; genus Streptomyces; species Streptomyces rimosus_A. The sequence goes on along the minus strand of NZ_JOCQ01000020.1, from coordinate 97,370 downwards.
GACGGTGTAGCCGGCGCCGCGCAGCAGGGCCGTGCAGTCCTGGAGGAAGGCGGCGTGGGTGGTGCGGGTGGGGTCGAGGGTGCGGATGAGGGCTGCGTACGAGGTGTGGGGCGGCCAGTCGACGCCCAGAGCGCGGGCGGTGCGGCGCAGCCGGGCGACCGCGCCGTCCGGGGCGGTGGGGAGCGTACGCAGGACGCCGGTGCCGGAGGCGAGCATCAGGTCGGCCGCGGCCATGCCGGTGAGCAGGGAGAGCTGCGCGTTCCAGCCGTCGGCGGGGCGGGGCGCGCGGTAGGCGAGGGCGTAGCCGTCCGGGCGCTCGATGATCTCCTGCTCGGGGACGTTGAGGGAGATGCCGCCGCGGGCGGCCTCCAGGTCCTCGCGGACACGGCCGATTTCGCGCAGGAGGCACAGCGGTTCCTCGGCGGTGCCGGTGTCGATGGCGCGCTGTGCGCTCTCGTAGTCCAGCCGGGCCCGGGAGCGGACAAGGGCGCGGCGCACGTCCGTGGAGCGCAGTGTGCCGTCCGCGTCCAGGTCGAGGCGCCACAGGACGGCGGGGCGGTCCTCGTCCGGGAGCAGGCTGGCGGCGCCCTCGCCGAGCACGGGCGGGTGCAGCGGGACGCGCTCGTCGGGGAAGTAGAGGGTCGTCACGCGGCGGTGCGCCTCGGCGTTCAGGGCGCCGCCGGGGGTGACGAAGGAGGCCACGTCGGCGATGGCGTAATGGACGCGGTAGCCGCCGCCGGGGCGCCGGGACAGGAACATCGCCTGGTCGAGGTCCATCGAGCCGGGCGGGTCGACGGTGAACAGCGGCAGGTCGGTCGCGTCGGTGGCGGCCGTCTCGGCGGGCGGATGCGGCCAGCGGACGGCACTGTCCGCCTCGGCCTGCGCGGACAGCGGAAAGGTCTGCGGTACGTCCAGCCGCGCCCGCAGCTCGCGCAGCGCCGCGCGCAGCGGTGCCTCGGCTGCGGCGGTCACGCGGAGGTGGCGGCGGGGCATGCTTTGAGCGTAGGGGGCGCGCGGGGCGCCCGCCCCTCGATGGGGTGCCCGCCCCGGCCCTGCCCCGACCGTAAAGTGGCACAGCCGTTGCACAGCAGGTTAAGGAGAAGCGCGTGCTCGTGTTGTTGCCGCCGTCCGAGGGGAAGGCCGCGTCCGGGGGCGGGAAGCCGCTGGACCTGGGGGCGCTGTCGCTGGCCGGGCTGAATCCGGCCCGGGAGGCGGTGCTGGACGAGCTGGTCGGGCTGTGCGCGGCGGACGAGACGAAGGCGCAGGAGGTCCTGGGGCTGAGCGACGGCCTCCGGGGCGAGATCGCGAAGAACGCCGGGCTGCGCGAGGCCGGGACGCGGCCGGCCGGGGAGATCTACACGGGTGTGCTGTACGACGCGCTGGGCCTGGCCACGCTGGACGCGACGGCGCGGCGGGCGGCCGAGGCGTCGCTGCTGGTGTTCTCGGGGCTGTGGGGCGCGGTCCGGATCGGCGACCGCATCCCGTCGTACCGCTGCTCGATGGGCGTGAAGCTGCCGGGGCTGGGCGCCCTGGGCGCGTACTGGCGTACGCCGATGGCCGAGGTGATGCCGCGGGCCGCCGCGGACGGCCTGGTGCTGGATCTGCGGTCGGCGGCGTACGCGACGGCGTGGAAGCCGAAGGGCGAGGTCGCGGGCCGTACGGCGACGGTGCGGGTGCTCCAGTCGAAGATCGTCGACGGGGTGGAGAAGCGGTCGGTGGTCAGCCACTTCAACAAGGCGACGAAGGGGCGGATGGTGCGGGACCTGCTGACGGCGGGGCGTGCGCCGGAGGGTCCCGCGGAGCTGGTCGAGGCGCTGGGCGACCTCGGGTACGCGGTGGAGGCCGAGGCGCCGGCCAAGGCGGGCAAGGCGTGGGCGATCGACGTGGTGGTCACGGAGCTGTAGCGCCCCGGCCGACAAGCTGTAGCGCCCCAGCCAACGGACCACCGTTGCAGCATCCGCAACGGGCGTTGCGGATGCTGGCGGCCCACAGCACTATGGGCAGCGTGACTACCGCTGCCGCTTCCTCCCCCGCCACCCCGCCCTCCGTGCTGGGCCTCGCCCCCGTCATCCCGGTCGTGGTCCTGGACGACGCGGCCGATGCGGTGCCGCTCGCCCGCGCGCTCGTGGCGGGCGGACTGCCCGCCATCGAGGTGACGCTGCGTACGGCCGCCGCGCCGCAGGCGATACGGGCGATCGCCGACGCGGTCCCGGATGCGGTGGTCGGCGCGGGTACGGTCCTGACCCCCGGGCACGTGGACACCGCGGTCGCGGCGGGCGCCCGCTTCCTGGTCAGCCCGGGGTGGTCGCCGCGGCTGCTGGCCGCGATGAAGTCCTGCGGGCTGCCCTTCCTGCCGGGCGTCTCGACGGCGTCGGAGGTGGTGACACTGCTGGACGAGGGGGTCACCGAGATGAAGTTCTTCCCGGCGGAGGCCGCGGGCGGCACCGCGTACCTGAAGTCGCTCGCCTCGCCGCTCCCCCGGGCCCGCTTCTGCCCGACCGGCGGCATCGGCCTCGCCTCGGCGCCCGCCTATCTGGCGCTGCCGAACGTGGGCTGCGTGGGCGGTACGTGGATGCTGCCGGCGGACGCGCTGCGCGCGAAGGACTGGGGCCGGGTGGAGCAACTGGCGCGCGAGGCCGCGTCGTTGGCCTGAGACAACGACGCGGCCGGACGAGCAGACGCGGGCGGGCGGACCGCGGCCGGGCGAGCGGTCAGCCCCGGCGGGCGGACGCTACGGCGCGACGATCGGGAACACCGGGTCCGGCACCGTCAGGTACCCGAACACCGTGTCCGCCGCCGTCCGGTCGTCGACGCGGACGGTGCCCGCCTCGACCGCCGCGTCGAAGTTCCGTTGGAACAGCGGTCCTTCGAGGACGAGCGAGTCGAACGCCGCCCTGGTGAGGACGATGGTGGCCTGCGGCTTGCCCGCGTACAGGTCCGTGCCCGCCACGTACACCAGGACGCCGTTGCGCAGTGTCGTGGTGCACTCCTGCCGCGTGTCGGTGAAGTCCCAGTGGAGCACGATCGCGGCGCGCTGTTCCTCCGCCGCCTTCGGCCCGTCCACGCTGCGCGCCATCGCCGCGAAGGCCTGCTCCAGGGTCATGCTGTGGACCAGGTCCGGCGCGCCCTTGCTGGTGGGCGGCTGCGGGCCGGAACGCAGTTCCTCGGCGCCGGTCAGGAAGAAGTTGCGCCACGGCCCGTTCTCGGCGCCGTAGCCGAGCTGCGCGAAGGTCTTGATCTGGAGGGCCTTGGCGTCCTGGACCGCCTTCTCGGAGACGGTGGCGGGGTCGGCGAAGATGACGTGGTTGAGCAGTTCCACGACCCAGCGGTACGCGTCCGGGTCGCCTTCGCGCCCGTCGTACGTCTCCTGCGCCTTCCGTACGACGGCCTCGGCGCCGCCCATCGCCGCCACGTAGCGGGTGCCGGCCGCGGTGGGCGGCAGATTCCACAGGTGGGCCGGATTTCCGTCGAACCAGCCCATGTAACGCTGGTAGACCGCCTTGAAGTTGTGGCTGAGGGAACCGTAGTAACCCTGGTTGTACCAGTGTTCGGCAAGGCCGGCCGGCAGGTGCCGGAGTTCCTCGGCGATCTCGATTCCGGTGTGTCCCCGGTTGATGAGCCGCAGCGTCTGGTCGTTCAGGTACGCGTACATGTCGCGCTGATTGCTCAGGAATTCGAGGATGCTTTCCTTGCCCCAGCGCGGCCAGTGGTGCGAGGCGAATTCCACTTCGGTGTGCTCGCCGAAGGTCTGGATGGCGTCGGTGAGGTATTTCGCCCAGGCGTGCGCGTCCCGCACCTGGGCGCCGCGCAGACTGAGGATGTTGTGCTGGTTGTGGGTGGCGTTCTCCGCCATGCACAGGGTCCGCAGTTCGGGGAGATAGATGTTCATCTCCGCGGGCGCCTCGGTGCCGGGCGTCAGCTGGAAGAGCAGCCGTACGCCGTCGAGGACGCGCCGGTGCAGCCCCTCCCGCCACGGGATGACGTCGTCGGGCGACCAGTCGTCGCTGGTGACGGCCTGGGCGCTGCCGATGTAGTCGGTCGGCGGCAGCAGGGTGACCTCGCCGGTGGAGACGGTCAGGCCCAGGCCCGAGCCGACCTGCGCGTACGGGCCCTTGTCCAGCTCCGCCGCGTACATGTACCCGGCGCGGCGCTGCATCGCCGGGCCCGCGTAGACGTTCTCGCTGACGGCGTGCTCCAGGAACCCGTCGGGCGCGAGGACCGCGAGGTCGGCGGGCACCTCGTCGTTCCGTTCGGCGAACAGGCCGCGGGCGCCGCCGAAGTGGTCGACGTGGCTGTGGGTGTAGATCAGCGCCCGGACCGGGTTCTGGTTCCCGGTGGTGTCGCGGTACAGCTTCAGGGCGGCCTGCGCGGTCTCGTAGCAGGCCAGCGGGTCGATGACGACGATCCCGGTGTCGCCCTCGATGATCGTCATGTTGGACAGGTCGTAGCCGCGCACCTGGTAGACGGCGCCCCGCGTGCCGGAGGTGACCTGGAACAGCCCGGCCACCGCGGTGAGCCGCCCCTGGCGCCACAGGCTCGGGCTGACGGTCGGGGGTGCCTGCTCGTCGCCGTCGGTGAGGAAGCCGTAGTCGGCGAAGCTCCACACCACCTTGCCGCTGTCCGACCGGGAGGGGATCGCCGGTATGCCCGGCACCGCCAGCAGCCCCCGCTGCGCGTCCTCGAAGTCCCGCGAGCCGCCTTCCCGGAGGCGCTCCGCGGCCTTCCGGTTGGCTTCCGCGACGGACGCGGAAATCTCGACGGGCCCGGTGTACTCGCTCGGCATACCAACCTCCGTAAAAGCATGCGGAATTCGCGCATACGGCGAGGGAAGGACGCTGGTCGCGCCCTGGTGTGCCAGCGACGCTAGGAAAGCGGGCGGCGCGCTACAAGGAACCAATCAAGCCAGTGGCATGAACCGGTCCGGGCCCGGTGAAAAGCGCAGGGTTCACGCCAGAAGAAAGCGGGCGGGAAGGGGGCCGAAAGGGCTCGGAGGGTGACGGGAAACGGCCCGGGCGGTCACGGAAAGGGCCCGCACGGTGCCGTGCGGGCCCTTTCCGTGACGTGAAATCCTGCCCGGTGGCGGGAAGAACCCCGCCCGCGGCCCCGTACTGTCTCCCAGGCCCGCTCCGCCGCTCAGCGCAAATGCGCCGTCTCGTTCACCAGCCGCACCGAGGCGTTCCCGTCCCCGTAGTACGCGACGGCCGACAGCGACGCCGCCGACAGCTCCATGCGGAACAGCGACTCCGGTGGGGCGCCGAGGGCGAGGCGTACCAGCGTCTTGACCGGTGTGACGTGCGAGACCAGCAGCACCGTCCGGCCCGCGTACCGGGCCAGCAGCTTGTCGCGGGACAGGGCGACGCGGCGGGCGACCGCGGCGAAGGACTCGCCGCCGGTGGGCGCCGCCTTGGCGGAGCCCAGCCAGGCGGCCAGGTCCTCCGGGTGGCGTTCCTGCACCTCGGCGAAGGTCAGGCCCTCCCAGGCGCCGAAGTCGGTCTCGCGCAGGCCCTCGTCGATCCGTACGTCCAGGCCGAGGCGGGCCGCGACGGTCTCGGCCGTCTGCCGGCAGCGCTTGAGGGGCGAGCTGACGACGGCCTGGACCGTGCCGCGCGCGGCGAGCGCGGCGGCGACCGCTTCGGCCTGGCGGTGTCCGGCCGGGGACAGCTCCGGGTCGGAGCCGCCACTGCCGGAGAACCGCTTCTGCGGGGTGAGGGCCGTCTCGCCGTGCCGCAGGAGGACGAGGGTGGTGGGCGCGCCGAGGTCGGCGGACGCCCAGCCCACCGGGGGCGCCTTCGGCTCGGCGGCTTCCGCGGCCTCGGCCGCCGCGTCGGCCGCCTGAGCCGCGGCACTGCGCGCCGCACCGCCCGCGTCCAGCTCGGCCCGCGAGTCGCGCGGCTCCCACTGCCGCCCCGCCTTGCCCGCGTCCATCGCCTCGTTGGCGAGCCGGTCGGCGTGCTTGTTCTGCTCGCGCGGGATCCACTCGTACGTCACCCGGCCGGGCGGGAAGACGGTCCGCGCCTCGGCCGCCAGCGGCCGCATGTCCGGGTGCTTGATCTTCCAGCGGCCCGACATCTGCTCGACGACGAGCTTGGAGTCCATCCGCACCCGCACCTCCGCCTCCGGGTCCAGCGCGTGCGCGGCCCGCAGGCCGGCCAGCAGGCCCCGGTACTCGGCGACGTTGTTGGTGGCGGTGCCGATGTACTCGGCGGCCTCGGCGAGCGGCTGCCCGGACTCCGGGTCGATGACGACCGCGCCGTAGCCCGCGGGCCCCGGGTTGCCCCGGGACCCGCCGTCGGCCTCGACGACGAACGTACGGGCCACGGTTTACAGACCCGAGTCGGGCGTGCGCACCAGGATGCGGCTGCAGTTCTCGCAGCGCACGACCTTGTCGGCGGGCGCGGTGCGCACGTCGTTCAGCTCGGTGATGTCCAGCTCCAGGCGGCAGCCCTCGCAGCGGCGCTGGTAGAGGCGGGCGGCGCCGAGGCCGCCGTGCTTCTCACGCAGCCGGTCGTAGAGCTTGAGCAGGTCGGCCGGGATGTCGGCGACGGTCAGCTCGCGCTCCTTGCGGACCGTGTCGGCCTCGGCGTCGATCTCGCCCCATACGGCGTCCCGGCGCGCGGTCGCGTCGTTGACCTTGGCCTGTACGGACTCCACGCGTCCGGTCAGCTCGGCGACCCGCTCCTGGGCGGACTCGCGGCGCTCCATGACCTCCAGGACGACGTCCTCCAGGTCGCCCTGGCGCTTGGCGAGGGAGGCGATCTCCTTCTGGAGGTTCTCCAGGTCCTTGGGCGAGGTGATGGTGCCGGAGTCCAGGCGCTGCTGGTCGCGGGCGGCGCGCTGGCGCACCTGGTCCACGTCCTGCTCCGCCTTGGTCTGCTCGCGGGTGGTGTCGCTCTCCTCGGTCTGCGCGGCGACCAGCAGGTCGCGCTGCTGGGTGAGGTCGCCCTCCAGGGTCTGGATCTCGGCCAGCTCGGGCAGGGTCTTGCGCTTGTGCGCGAGCTGGCTGAGCCTCACGTCCAGGGCCTGGACGTCGAGGAGGCGGATCTGGTCGGCGGGCGCGGCGTTCAGCGGGGGGCTCCTGTGGTAGTGGTCGGGGTCGTGCGGGCGTCGGACGCCGCGTGGGCGGTCCAGGGGTCGGTGACCGTGCGCGAGACGTGGGTGCGCAGGTTCCAGCCGTGCCGGTCGGAAATCTCGTCGAGCTGGGCCGCCGCCTGCTCGCACCAGGGCCACTCGGTGGCCCAGTGGGCGGCGTCCAGCAGGGCCAGCGGGCTCTTCTGGGTCGCCTCGGAGGCGGGGTGGTGGCGCAGGTCGGCGGTGAGGAACGCGTCCACGCCCGCCGCCCGTACGTCGTCGAAGAGGCTGTCGCCGGAGCCGCCGGAGACGGCGACGGTACGGATCGTACGGTCCGGGTCGCCGGCGATCCGGACGCCCTGCGCGGTGGCGGGCAGCCGGGCGGCGGCGTACGGGCCGAACTCCGCGAGGGTCATCGGGTGCGGCAGCTCGCAGATCCGGCCCAGGCCGCGGCGGCCGTGGGCGTCGGTGGCGTCCGGCACCAGGGGGCCGAGGACCCGCAGGTCCAGCGCGCCCGCCAGGGCGTCGGAGACACCGGGGTCGGCGGTGTCGGCGTTGGTGTGCGCGACGTGCAGCGCGATGTCGTTCTTGATCAGGGTGTGCACGACGCGGCCCTTGAAGGTGCCGGCCGCGACCGTGGTCGTACCGCGCAGGTAGAGCGGGTGGTGCGTGACGAGCAGGTCGGCGCCGAGCCGGACCGCCTCGTCGGCGATCTCCTGCACGGGGTCGACGGCGAACAGGACCCGGCGCACCCCGGCGTCCGGGTCACCGCAGACCGTGCCGACGGCGTCCCACGATTCGGCCCGCTCGGGGGGCCAGAGGGCGTCGAGCGCGGCGAGGACTTCAGACAGTACGGGCACGGGGGAAGGTTACCTCCCAGCCGTGCCCCCGTGCCGGGCCGCTCGGACGGGCCGCTCGGACGGGCGGGGCCCCGGCGCCGGGCCGCGGGGCGGAGCGCCGCCGCACCGGGCGGGCGGCCGGTCGCTCACCGGGAGGCCGCCGGCCGCTCACCGGGGAAGCGACCGCCTCACTTCACCAGAAAGCCGCGCAGATCGTCCAGGACGCTGTCGGCCGCGGTGACGCCGAGTCCCAGGTACCAGGTCTCGTCCGGTACGTCCTTGGCATGCCCGGCCTTGACCGCCTTGAGGTTCTTCCACAGCGGGTTGCCCTCGGCGGTGTCGCGCTTGGTGGACTTCGGGTCGCCGTAGACGCCGGTGAAGATCCAGTCGGCGTCGGCCTGGTTGATGTTCTCCGGGCTGACCTCGGTCGCCAGATCGTTCACCTGCTGGTTCTTCGGCCTCGGAAGCCCGGCGTCCTGGAGGATGGTGCCGATGAAGGACTGCTTGGCGTACAGCCGCGTGAACTGCGGCAGGTAGCGCAGCATCGTGACCGTCGGCTTGTCCGGGCCGATGTCCGCGCCCAGCTTCCGCGCCTTGCTCCCGTACGCCGTCAGCTTGGCCTTCGCCTCCGCGGTCTTGTCCAGGGCGGCGGCGTTGAGCAGGTAATTCTGCTTCCAGGTGAATCCGGGCCGGATCGAGAAGACGGTCGGCGCGATCTTCTCCAGGTTCGCGTACTGCTTCTCGGCGCGCAGCTTGCTGCCCAGGATGAGGTCCGGCTTCAGCTGGTTGATGGCCTCCAGGTTGAGGCTGTTGATGGTGCCGACGCTCTTGGGGTCGCCGGCCGCCTCCTTCAGGTAGTCGGGCACCCCGGCGTCGCCCTCGGCGGGCGCGTAGCCGACCGGCTTGATGCCGAGCGAGACGACGTTGTCCAGCTCGCCGACGTCGAGGACGACGACACGCTTGGGCGCGGCCTTCAGGACCGTGTGCCCCATGGCGTGCCGGACCGTCCGCGGGAACTGGCCGGGCGCCGCGTCGGTGCCCATCTTCGACGTCTCCTCGGCGGCCTTGCCGAAGTCCTTGCCGCCCTGCGCGACGGCCTTCGATCCGGCGCCGTGGTCGCTCTTCGCGCCGTCCGGGCCCGCCGACCCGCAGGCCGCGAGGGACAGGGCGCCGGTGACGGCGAGGGCCAGTGCGGTGATTCCGCGGCGGCGAGGGGACATCACGCGCTCCAGGGCTCGAATCATGAAGTGGTCATGCAGTGGTCATGAAGTGGGGTCGCTCAGGAAGCGAAGCCATTCATGAGGTTAGGTCCGCCTTACCTTAAGCCCGCCCGGGCCCGTCCCGGTCCCCTCCGGCCACCTCCGTTCCCCCCAGCACATCCTCCCCCGCCACCTCAAGGCGAACCGGACATCCGCCACACTTTTGCGTGAACTGCCGCAACCTTCTCTGATCGTTTGGGCGTGCGAAAACTAGCTTCGGGCGCACTGACAGGAGGTGAGCACTCGATGACAGCTTGTGTCACCGAGGAGGCCGCGAAGCCGGACACCCGGCCGCACCCCACGGCGCTGACCATCGCCGCCGACGGCTCGTACGCCGCCCGGCTGGCCTGGCACGAGAGCAGCGGGAACTGGTTCCCCGAGCGCTGGACGCTGGCGGGCCCCGAGCCGTACGCCGTCCCGCTGCCCGGCCACCGGCCGGAGGAGGCGGACACCCGGCTGCTGCCCCTGGCGGACGGCCGGGTGCTGATCCGGCGCCGGGCCGCCGACCGCCACGCGCTCGGCCTGCTGTACCCGACCGGCCCCGGCACCGGCGAACTCCCGCTCGGCACCGTCGAGGCGGCAGAACTGACCCTGCTGCCCGCCGCGCCGTGCGGCAGCCGCGCCTACGCCCTCGCGCCCGGCGAGCACTCCACCGTGCTGTGGCTGGTGCACGACGGCCGCCACTCCCCCGTCCCCGGCCAGGCGCGCACCGTCCCCACCTGCGTCGCCGAGATCCAGGGCCACTGCACGGGCGGCGTCTGGCTGGACCGTACGGGACGGCTGCTGGCGCTGGACCAGGAGCTGGACGGCCGCACCAAGACGGTGGCGGTCGACCTGGAGCGCGGCGGCGAGGTGAGCCCGCTGCTCCAGATCACCGAGGAGAGCAACGACCGGCTGCTGCTGGCCGATCCGGACAGCGGCCTGCTGGTGCTGCGGTCGGACGCGGCGGGGCACGACCGGCTGGGCTGGGGCGTGCTCGGCAGCGCGCTGCCGGTGCGCTTCCCGGAGTGCCTGCGACTGCCGGACGCCGCGCTCCAGCCGTTCGCCGTGCAGCCGGGGCAGGCGCTCGCGCCGGAGAGCAGCGCGGTGGCGTTCCGCATCGACGCCGTCAACGGCACATGGCTGGGCGTGTGGCGGCCCGTCGAGCGGCGGCTGCGGCAGCTCCCGGCGCCGCGCGGCTGGCTGGCGGGTACGGGACTGTGGTCGGCCGACGGCGAACTGCGGCTGCCGTGCGTGACACCGGCCGTACCGTGCGAGCTGGCCCGGCTGCCGGCCGCCACGACGGGGGCGCGGCCCCAGGGGGAAGCGCCTGACGACCCGCCCACCGAGGCCTCGACCGGCACGGACGCGCCCGCCCCCGCCGGGGACCTCGTGCCCGCCGGCATCCCGGGCAGGCCCGCACGATGGGTACGGGTCCCCTCAACTCCCCCAACTCCCCCTTTTACGGCGCCGCATACGCAACCGCCGCCGCCCCCGCCCGTCGCCGCCTCCACGACACCCACACAAGCGGAACCCGTAACCCAGGAACCGTACGGCGTTCCCGCGCATCCCTCTCCGTACAGGCCGGTGCCGTTGCAACAAGCACCACTGCAACGAACGCCACTGCAACAGGCCCCGCCGACGGTCCGGGAGGCCCGGTAGAGCAAGATCTTTCGCTTCGTTAGGATCAGCGGTCGACCGGCCACCGACGGCCTTCCCGCGGCGCGTCCCAGCCGCCGCGGGGCCAGGCCCCGCCGTGTACAGCCGTAAGCGATCCGACGGAGTGACTCCCCACATGTCCGAAGCCCGAACCGACACGACCCAGGCGCGCCCGCAGGACGCCGACCGGGCCGCCACGGCGGCAAGCTCCGGCAAGCACCGCGGCCCGGCCGCCTCGGAGGACACCGACGCGTCCCCGAACGGCCGGCACCGCCGGACCACGTAACCGCATTTCCGGTAGCCACCGGGCCGTTCGGTCGGCAGGCTCGGGCCATGGACTCCTCGCACCGTCACCACCCGTGCCACTCCTGGCTCGGCCCGCCGATCGACGCCCGCTTCCTCTTCGCTCCCGAACACGCCGCGCTGATGGCCACGGTGCGCGGTCTGGCACCCGGCGACTGGAGCAGGGAAGCGGTGCCGGGCTGGACCGTCCGCGATCTCGTCGCCCACCTCCTGGGCGACTTCTACGGGCGCCTCTCCCGCGACCGTGACGGCCACCGGGAAGGCCCCGTCTTCGCGCCGGGCGAGACGCTGGAGGCGTTCATCCACCGCATCAACCAGGAATGGGTGGACGCCTTTTCCCGGGTTGGCCCGGCCGCGCTCACCGACACCCTCGGCCTGATGGGTGGGCAGGTCGCCCGGTTCTTCGAGGGCGCCGACCCGCAGGCCCCGTCCCTGGGTGTGTCGTGGGCCGGTGCGGACCCGGCGCCGATGTGGCTGGACAGCGCCCGGGACCTGACCGAGTTCTGGACGCACCGCCAGCAGATCCGGCACGCGATCGGCCAGGACACCGACCCCGATCCGCGGCTCTTGTCCGTGGTGCTGGACACGTTCATGCGGGCGCTGCCCCACACCCTGGCCGAGGTCGGCGCGCCGGCCGGCACGCAGATCCAGGTACGGATCGACGGCCCGGCCGGCGGCACCTGGACCGTGACGGCCACCGAACCACGCTGGTCACTGGCCGAACCGGCTGGCGCACGCCCCGCAGCGCTGGTCGGTCTGGACGCGGAAACCGCTTGGCGCCTGTGCACCCGCGGCATCCAGCCGGACACCGCCCTGGCCCGTGCCCGCATCGACGGCGACCGCGAACTGGCCGAGGCCGCCTGCCGGATCGTGTCGATCGTCCACTGACATACGGGGCCGGGATCTCAGCGCCTCTTCAGGCCCAGCACCTCCGCCGCCGCGAACGTCTCGTCGGGCGGGCGCTCCTCGTAGTACGGCGTCAGCAGGCCGTCCAGTTCCGCGTACGTGAACGCGTCCTTCGCCGTGTCGAACTGGGCCGCCACCCTGGGCCGTTCGACCACCGCGACCATGCCGCCGTGCACCACCAGCAGCTGCCCGTTGAGCCGTGCGGCGGCGGGCGAGGCCAGGTAGCCGACCAGCGGCGCGACGTGCTCGGGCGCCAGCGGGTCGAGGGCCCCGTCCTCCGGCACCCCGAACCCGGCGAACACGTCCTCGGTCATCCGGGTGCGGGCGCGCGGGCAGATGGCGTTGACGGTGACGCCGTACTTGGCCAGCGCGAGCGCCGAGGACGTGGTGAGGCCGACGATGCCGCCCTTGGCCGCCGCGTAGTTGGGCTGGCCCGCCGCGCCCGCGAGGAACGCCTCGGAGGAGGTGTTGACGATCCGCCCGTACACGGCGGCACCGGCGGCCTTGGAGCGCTCGCGCCAGTGGGCGGCGGCGAAGTGGGTGGTGTTGAAGTGGCCCTTGAGGTGGACGCGGATCACCGAGTCCCATTCGTCCTCGGTCATGGAGAAGACCATCCGGTCGCGCAGGATGCCCGCGTTGTTGACCAGGATGTCCAGTTTCCCCCAGCGTGCGACGGCCTGGTGGACCAGATCGCGGGCCGTCTCGTGGTCGGCGACGTCGCCGACGTGCGCGACGGCTTCGCCGCCCGCCGCGCGGATCTCGGCGGCGGCCTCCTCGGCCGGGGCCGCGGACGCCGCGCCGGAGCCGTCCCGGCCGGGCTGCCCGTAGTCGTTGACGACGACCGCCGCGCCGAGCCGCGCCAGTTCCCGCGCCTCCGCCCGGCCCAGGCCGCGGGCGGCACCGGTGACGATCGCGGTCAGTCCGTCGAGCGGCCGTTCAGGCGGTGCGGTGGGAGCGCTCACGGTGTGGCTTCCTCTCGTTCGTCGGGGGCGCGCAGGAGACCGGGGACCCGTCTCCCCGCGCCGGGACGGATCGCCTCTCGGCGACGGCTCACATCTCGACGCACGTACGCAGCGCCACACCGGTCCGCATCTGCTCCAGCGCCTCGTTGATCTCGGTGAGCCGCACCCGGTGGGTGATCATCCCTGCCAGGTCGATCCGGCCCGCCCGCCACAGGGAGATGGCCCGCTCGTAAGAGCGCAGCACGTCCCCGCCGCCGTACAGCGACGGCAGGATGCGCTTCTCGTCGAAGAACAGCTCGAACATGTTGACCTGGAAGTGGTCGTCCATCGCCCCCGCGCCGACCACGCAGAGCGTCCCGCCGCGCCGCGTCGCCTCGTACGCGGTCCGCGCCGTGGCGGACTTGCCGACGACCTCGAAGACGTAGTCGAAGCCCTCGCCTGCGGTGACGCGCTGCTTGGCGTCGGCCAGTTCCTCCGGGGCGACCGCTTCCGTGGCGCCGAAGCGCAGGGCCGCCTCGCGGCGCGCGGCCACCGGGTCCACCGCGACGATCTGCGCGGCCCCGCACACCCGCGCGCCCTGGACGGCCGAGATCCCGACGCCGCCGCAGCCGATCACCGCGACGGACGCGCCGGGCTCCACCCGCGCGGTGTTCACGGCGGCGCCCAGCCCCGTGGTCACCCCGCAGCCGATCAGCGCCGCGATCTCGTACGGCACGTCGTCCGGGATCGGTACGGCGCAGTTCGCCGCGACCACCACTTCCTCGGCGAAGGTGCCGGTGCCCGCGAAGCCGAAGACGTCGGACGGGTCGGCGCCGGGGCGGCGGAAGTTGGGCGTCCCGGCGTTCATGAACCCGGCCAGGCACAGCTGGGTCTGGCCGCGCTTGCAGGACGGGCACGTACCACAGGCGGGCAGCCAGCACATCAGCACCCGGTCGCCCACCGCGAGTCCCTGGACGCCCTCGCCCACCTCCGTGATCTCGCCCGCGCCCTCGTGCCCGGGGACGAATGGCGCGGGCTGCGGCAGCACCCCGCTCATCGCGGACAGGTCCGAGTGGCACAGCCCGGTCGCCCGGATGCGGATGCGCACCTTGCCGGGACCGAACCCCACCGCCTCGATCCCGTCGAGGACTTCCAGCTTCTCCTGCCCTGTCTGGTGCTGAATCGCTGCGCGCATGGTGCGCTCCCTTCGCGGGGCGGCGGGGTCGGATGGTCAGGCGGCGGAGGGCGTGCTCACGTACCCGACGGGTCGATGTCGACAGCGGTGTCCACCAGGACCGGCGCGTCGTCCCGGTCGGCGGCCGTGACCGACACCAGGACCCGTCCGGGCTCCTGCCACATGCGTACGCGCAGCGTCTCGCCGGGGAAGACCACCCCCGCGAACCGGGTCGAGTACGCGGCGACGCGCGCCACGTCGCCGTCCAGCATCTCGTCCACCACCGCCTTCAGCGTGATGCCGTACGTGCAGAGCCCGTGCAGGATCGGCCGGTCGAAGCCCGCGAGCTTGGCGAATTCGGGGTCGGCGTGCAGCGGGTTCCAGTCGCCGGACAGGCGGTAGAGCAGCGCCTGGTCCTCCCGTACGTGGCGCTCGACGGTACGGTCCGGCGCGCGCTCGGGCAGCGTCGGCCGGCTGGACGGTCCGCGCTCCCCGCCGAAGCCGCCCTCCCCCTTGACGAAGATCTGCGTGTCGCACGTCCAAAGCGGCCCATCGCCGTCGGCCGTCTCGGTACGCAGCACGATGACCGCGGCCTTCCCCTTGTCGTACACGGCCGGGACGGTGGAGGTCTGGACGGCCCGCCCCCGTACGGGGATGGGCCGGTGCAGGGTCACGGTCTGGCCGCCGTGCAGTACGGCGGCGAGGTCCACGTCGATGCCCGGCGCGCCGAGGCCGCCGGCCAGCGCCATGCCGCCGCCCGCCACCGTCGCGAAGCTGGGCAGCACGTGCAGCTTGCTCTCCAGGGCGTAGCGCAGCTCGCCGGGGTCGGTGGCGGGCACGCCCGCGCCGATGCCGAGGTGGTAGAGCAGGACGTCCTTGGGTTCCCAGGCGAGGTCGGTGGTCCGCGGCTCGGCGGAGGTGGCCTGGGCGGCGTCGATGGGCATGGGGCTGCTGCTCCTTCACCACGGTGTGAAGACCCCGACGCGGCCGTCCGCACCGTCGGCCGCGCCGGGGTCGCCTGCGGTCGGCGGTCCGGGCCCGCCATGGCCGGCAACGGCGCCCGGGCGTCCCGTTCTAGAACGCGTTCTATCCGACGGCTTTCATGTATAGCCGATCCGGCAGAAGCCGGGAACCCCTGACACCCCGTCAGGCAGATGCCCCGCTCCGACCCGTCCGCCTCCATGACATTTGTCCCCACCAGCCGCGTACATTCACCTCTGCCGGGCCCGGCGGCGGCCCCGGTAGCGTCGCGAGCGGAGCGCGGCAAGGCGCTGTACAGCGCCGTCAGCGGCGCGGAACAGGGAAGAGGCAGTACGGAACGTGGGCAGGAACCGGCAGACCGAGAAGAACGGGTGCGACGAGCGGGACGGCGGGCGGGGCGGCCCCGGCGGGCTTCGCAGCCGTATCCGTAACCGCCGTACCCGTACCTGCAAGCCGACCGCCCCCGGCTGGACCGGCCTACTCAACCTGGACGACGGGCCGAGCGAGGCCCTGGCGGCGGCGGGCCGTCGTCGCCACGGGTCCTCCATGTACGCCAAGGGCAAGGGCCCGCGCCCCCAGACCTTCCTGCCGTGGCTGCTGATGGGCGTCGGCGCCCTCTCCAACATCATCAGCGGCAAGGACCAGAACACCTGGCTGGCCGGTCTCGGCCTGCTCACCTTCAACTCGATCTACATCTTCGTCGTCTTCTCCGCCTTCAACCCGCGCTACCGCGACTCCCGGGTCCCGCTGTACGGTTTCGCCGCCCTGACCGCGGTCACCTACGCCATCGTGCTCTCCTTCGGCCACGTCTGGCTGCTGTTCTTCCCGCTCCTGTCGCTGGCCTCCGGCGCGGTCCGGGCCCTGCACGGCAGACCGCACTTCGTCGTGCTGGTCGTCCTCAGCGGCTCGGCGGGCACCATCTCGGGCTGGCGCTTCGCCGACCACTGGATGTCCGCCGCCATCGGGTACGCCACCTTCTTCTCCGGCATGATCGCCGCCACCGTCCTGCACCTCTTCGACACCATCAAGCAGCTCGACGCGACCCGCCAGGAGCTGGCCCGCACCGCCGTGGAGAAGGAGCGCCTGCGCTTCTCCCGCGATCTGCACGACCTGCTCGGCCACACCCTCTCGGTGATCGTCGTCAAGGCGGAGGCGGTACGGCGGCTGGCGCCGCGCGACGTGGACGCGGCGCTCGGCCAGGCCGCCGACATCGAGGCGGTGGGCCGCCAGGCGCTGACCGAGATCCGCGAAGCGGTGACCGGCTACCGCGAGGGCAGCCTCGGTACGGAACTGGACCGCGCCCGCTCCGCCCTCCAGGCCGCCGACATCGAACCCGTCGTACGCGAATCCGGCCCGCCGCTGCCCCCGCAGGCGAGTGCGCTGCTCGGCTGGGTGGTGCGCGAGGGTGTCACCAACGCTGTGCGCCACAGCGGCGCCACCCGCTGCGAGATCGAGGTCCGCACCGACGCCTCCGCCGGCCGCGCCCGCCTCACCATCACCGACGACGGCCGTGGCCCCGCCGCGCCGTCCGCGACGCCTTCCACCTCCGGCGGCACCGGCCTCAAGGGCCTCACGGAACGCCTCGCGGCGGCCGGGGGCACGCTGGACTCGGGGCCGGACGGGCGGCGGGGGTTCCGGCTGGTGGTGGAGCTGCCGGTGGACGGAGAGGAAGCGGACGGGGAGGAAGTGGGCGGGGAAGACCTGACAGCGCGTCAGTGATCATGGTTGGCATCAGGTGCTTGCCGTGGGTCAGGATGACCGGGTGAACAACGACACCACACTGCCCACTCTGCATCCCGTCCGGGGCCCGGCCCGTACCGCGGTCACCGGCCTCGTCCTCGCCGGTGCCGCCTGGGTGGCCCGGGCCGTGTGGCAGGTCCGGCTCGCCACGACGGGGCAGCCGTCCTCCGGGCCTCCGGACCAGGGCAACGGCCGGCACCGCCCGCTGACCGGCCTGGAGGACGCGTACCACATAGTCAGCACCCTGGGGGATGCGGCCATGGTGCTGTGCGCGGTCGCCTTCCTGGTGTGGCTGCTGCGCGTACGGGAGAACGCGCGCGTCCTGTCGGGGGAGCCGCCGCGCTACGCCGGGTTCTGGGTCTACCTGGGCTGGATCGTGCCCGTCATGAACCTGTGGGTGCCGCGCGGAATCGTCGCGGATGCCTACCGCAAGAGCGCCCCTGGGAAGCGGCTGCCGAGCGTCGTGAACTGGTGGTGGGGTCTGTGGCTGGCCGGGGTGCTGAGCGGGATGGGGCTGAGGTACACCGGTTCCACGGACGACGTCATCGTGCGCGCCTACACGGACCTGCCGTATCTGCTGGTATCCGACGCGGCCGTCGTGGGCGCGGCCGTGGCCGGTGTCTTCGTCGTCCGCGCGCTGACCGCGGTGCAGCAGCGGCCGTACACCCGTTAGCCGGGTGTTAGCGGAGCGGCAGTGCTGCGATAGCGGCCCCGGACAGGATCGGTGACGTACCGAGGAGACCACGTCACCGACTGCCCCTGGGGGACCCGAAATGAGCTCCAGCGCCATCGCCCGCACCGCCCGCCGCCGCACCCTGCGGGTGGCCGCCGCGGCCCTGATCGCCACCGCCGGCCTGACCCTGACCGCCTGCTCCGGCTCGGACGGCACCGGCACCAAGGCCGCCGCCACGAGCCAGTCGGACATGGGCAAGGCCGCCGCCGAGTCCGACGGCACGGGTTCCTCCGCGGACGCGCAGGGCTCCTCCGCCGGAAAGCAGGACTCCGGCACGAAGGCAGACTCCGGCGCCAAGGACGGCTCCAAGACCAACTCCAAGGCGGGCGCCGCCACCGAGCAGTCGGGCAGCGCGCACGCGGGTACGGCCAAGGGCGCGTCCCCGGTCCGCACCGAGAAGCTGCCGGACGGCAGCAAGGCCGAGATCTACAAGCTCGGCAGCCAGCACTACCGCGCCAAGATCGTCAACCGCGGTGCGGTCCTGGCCACGATGGAGGCGAACGGCCGCCACACCGGGCTGGACGCCAACGACATGTTCATCGTGCTCACGGCGGACGGCCGGGTGCACGCCTGGATGGGCGGCGGACACCAGGGCCCGGGCACCTTCAAGCTGGCGGGCGGCTGGACGGCCAAGGTCACCAAGGTCGGTGAACTCCACTACCGCGCGCAGATCTCCGGCCCCCAGGGCGTGTACGACACGCTGGAGGCGAACCAGCACGACACCGGCGCCGAGGCCAACGGCTCGTACCTCGTGCTCAGCGCCGGCGGCGTGATCAGCGCCCACCTCTGAGGAGCGGCGCCGCATCGGCTAAGACGCCATTTGGGAGGCGGCACGGTGACCGGGAGGCCCTGGCCGCGATCATCTTCGTGGCCACCTCGGGGTGCACATGGAACCAGCTCCCGCCGGGCTTCGGCCCTCGGGAGTGACAGCGTTCCGCCGGTTCACCGAGTGGACCGAAGCCCGGGTGTGCAAGCTCCACCGCCTGGGCCTCGACGAGCTCGGCGCCCAGGGTGAGCTGGACTGGTCGCGGTGTGTGATCGACTCGGGCAGTGTCCGCGCCCTTGAAGGGGGCGGCTCTCCCTGCGACAGATCGGCCATCGCATCAACCCTCATGTGCCACCGCCGCACCACGAGTTGACATAGCGTCCAGAGAGGTGCGGCGGGCCGCACCTCCTGATCCTGCTCGTGTTCGCTGACGTACGATTCCTGGATGAGTGATGCCCGTGCAGAGATCCAGGACCTCAACAGCCGCTACGCGATCGCCTTCGACTCCGGGCAGCTCGATGAGTCCGTCGGCTGCTGGGTCGAGGACGGCGTTTTGGACGAGACCGAAACCGGCTTCGGACTGTTCGAAGGCCGCGAGGCGATCCGCGTCTTCTTCCGCGACACGCTCATGGCGAACTCCACGCACGTCGTCCACATGATGTTCAACCACCTGATCACCAGCATCGAGGGCGACCACGGTGAAGGCCGGGTCAACTGCCTCGTGGAGATTGCGAAGACCGACGGCAGTCACGCCCGCGCCCACGTCACGTACAACGATCGCTACATCCGGGCCGACGGCGAGTGGAAGTTCGCCAGTCGCGTCATCACCTCGGCCTTCCCGCACGCGGTACTCACGGGCTGACGCGCGGGCAGTCGCTGCGGACCTCCTCGGCATCCCGGGGCAGTCCGTGACGCCGGAGGCGGCGTTGATCACGACACGCTCGTACGTCCGCTCCCTCTCCCTGCCCCGGTGGTCCCACGGGTGTCAGTTGGTTCCAGATGTGGCCCGAGGTGGCCACGAAGATGGTCGCGGCCGGCACCTCGCGGTCCCCTGCCGCGGCCGACCGCCGCCCTGCGGGCGTTCCAGGGCCGGTGGGGCCACCCGCCGGCGCAACTCCCACGGGCCAACCGGCGCCATCCGCTCAACAAACGAGGCAGTCACCGTGCCAGGCCGGCGCAAGATCACACCAAACGAAATGGCGTCTAAGCCTGTGCCGCCTTCTTGAAGACCTCGAACACGGCCAGGTAGTTCTTGCCTCCCTGGCCCTGGGCGATCGCCTGCTCGGCGATCGCCTTCATCAGCCGCGGCTGGTCGGAGTGGATCCCCTGTTCCGCACAGGTGCGGGTGATGTGTTCGAGCGCGTTGAGATTCATCTCCATGGTGCCCGCGTCGCCCGGGTAGTCGCCCTTGTCCAGGGCGGGAGCCTGCTCGGTGAGGGTGGAGTTCACCACCGAGGGCATGAACCAGTCGAGCGCCAACCCGGCGAACGTGGCCGCCGGGACGCCCGCCGACCCGACCAGCGCCGCGGCGTGCAGAAAGCCGTTCATGGTCGCGTACATCATGTCGAGCAGTGCCGCGTTGTACAGCACCGCCAGGCTCGGATCGGAACCGAGGTACCGGGGGTCGCCCATACTCGCCAGCGCCGCCCGGTGTGCGTCGAAGACCTGCCGTGAACCGCTGTACAGGAAGACGGACTCCGGGTGCCCGACGAGCGGCGGCGGCACCATGATCGCGCCGTCCAGGTAGGCACACCCTCGCCCGTTTGCCCAGGTGGCCGCCGTACGCGCCTCGTCCGGGGTACCGGAGTTGAGGTTCACCAGCAAGCGCCCCTTCAAGGCGTCACCGGCGGAGTCGAGGACCGCGTACATGGTTGCGTAGTCCTTGAGACAGATGACCGTGACAGGGCTCGCGGACACCGCCTCGGCAACGGTCCCCGCGCGCCGCACACCCTTGGCGGCGAGACTGTCGGCCTTCTCCGGAGTGCGGTTCCAGACGGTCGCGGGATGGCCGTGTTCCAGAAGCGCCTCGGCGAGGGCGAGACCCATGGGGCCGAGGCCGAGGACGGTAACGGGTGTGCGTCGAGGGGACGTTGGCTGCTGATGCGTCATGCGGAATAGACTCCTGTCTCACATCGGTGTGAGAGTCAATCGCCGTGCGAGTCAACTGGATGTGGTGGTCGTCACATGCGCATGGGGGAGTTCTCCCGGCTGACCGGGGTCAGCCAACGCCTGCTGCGCTACTACGAGGAGCAGGGGCTGCTCCAGCCGTCGCGACGGCCCAGCGGGTACCGCGAGTTCACGGAAGAGGACATAGCCACCGTCCGGGGCATCCGCATGTTGCTCGGCGCCGGTCTCAGCACCACCACGATCGCCGGACTGCTGCCCTGCATGGTCGACGACGGGCAGACCCTGGCGCCGGCCTGCTCCGGCCTGCTGCCCGACCTGAACCGGGAACGTGACCGCATCAACGAGGCCGTGGCCGGCCTGCTGGCCGCACGGGAGAAACTGGACGCCATCATCGCCGCCACAGCGCCGACCGGAGGCGACGCCCCCGAGGTCTGCTACGCGGCCGGTACTAGACCTTGAGGAGCGGCCGGGCCCGCTCGTACAGCGCGCGGGCGGCGGCGTTCTTCCGGTACGGACGGATGAACGCGGCCATCCGCCGCATGCGGTCGTCGGCTCGGCCGGACTTCACCAGGGGGTAGTCGTCGAGTGCCAGGTTCCAGGTTCGGCAGGCGGCTTCGAGGTGGCCGAGCTGCAACTGACGTTCGGCCAGCAGGCCGCGTCGGTGGACGCGACTGCGCCGGAACACGCTGAGGCGTACGCGGTCCGACTCCTCCAGCGCCTCGACGGCCCCGGCCCTGTCACCGAGTTCGTAGCGCACCTGACTGACGTGGTAGTGGAGCGACGCGGGATCGTATGAGCGGAACGTCTGGGCCCGCGACTCGGCCTTGTCCATCGCGACTTCCGCATCGCGGATATGGCTCAGCGCACCTGCCCGATCCCCCGACTGCGCCGCCGCATGCGCCTGCTGCCCTGCCAGGAACGCGCGCATACGCGGTCCCACCTGCGGAGACGCGGCGGCAGCGGCATCCGCGAGCCGCATGGCTTCGGCGCCGTGGCCGAGATCGACGGCCTGCACGCTCATGCCACGAAGGGTGGTGCTGTACGTGAGGTGGTCATTCGCCGCCCCCGCCAGCTCCAGAGCTTTGAGGTAGTACTGCTGCGCCAGGTACTGCTCCCCCTCGTCCACAGCCATGTAGCCGGCGAGGTAGCACAGGTCCGACGCGGCGGACCGCATGGCTTTCCGGGTCTCTTCCGTGCCACGCGCGCCAAGGGCCGGCACCACCGTGTTGATCAGGAATGACGCCGCCATGGGCCGTGCATGGCGTCCGCCGAATTCGTCGTCCAGCTCCGACAACCGCTCCGTCATGGCGATGACCATCTGCACGTCGTTCATGCCGATGCGTGTGCTCACCCCGGCCTGGATTCCTTCGGCCCTGGCCACGACGTCCGGCCAGCCAGGAATGGTCAAGGCGACGGAGAAAAGCCCAGCACCCAGCAGTCCGCGTCGCGATGGGTCCACGTCCATGCTCCCCAGTTCGGCCAACCCTTCTACCGTACCCACGAATTCGGACGTTTGACCGGCTGGCGCGGGAAAACCCGCCTGCGCATGGGTGACGGGACGGTTGAGCCGCCGGGAGAACGCTTCCAGGATGATGCAGCGCACGGGCTCGCGCGGCAGTGTCCCGCCGAGCCAGTGATGCACGGCGGACTCGTTGTATCGCAATCGTCTGCTGACCTCGGTGCCCACCCGGTTCACCGCTCGCGCGCACTGGTCCAGAGTCCATCCGCTCTCTGCGAAGAGATGTTGCAGGGCGCCGTTCGGTGTCCGCTGTGTCATGGCCGCTCAACTCCCGTTTTAAAGGCTTTAAAGCTGCGCCTGCGTGAGCACCGTACCGCCGCATTACGTACCGGAGTTGGCTGGTCAGGAAACCCGCACACGAGAGGGGCACGAAATGACCTCGGAACAGCCCGCCACCTACCGCCTGGAATGCGTACACGAAGACGCCTCCGGCCCCTGCTGGGCCCGCTCACCCCGCGTCACCGACCCCCGGGCGCTGGACGTCTGGGCGGCCAAGCACACACGGGAAACGTGCGGTACACACATCCGGTTCGACGAGCACGTCCGACGGCCGCGCACCATCCGCGCGCCGAAGGCCTAGCCCCCGCCCCCGGAAAGGACCGGCACCGTGGAACCCTGCTCACCCTGCCCCCTCCCGAACGGCGTGGCCGTGGCCCTCACCCCCACCGGGGTGCGCCTGGTGACCAATCGCCGCGGGTCCACCGTCTGGGACGTACGGACCGCGGCGGAGCGGTACGCCGTGAAGGTCGGGCGGCCGGTACCCGAGACGGATGAACACCCCGGGTGCGACTGGGCCGGGGTGGCCCCGGCCCGTGAAGCCGTGGTGCTGCAACTGCTGGAGACGTTCGCGGTCTACGGGACGTGGCCGTACGGAACCTGGAACGCGCAGCCGTGGCACGAGGGCCCCAGCCTCTACGAACTGTGGGAGCCGCAGCGCAGCGGCGAGCGTGAGCCGTCCCTCGACGCGGCGCACGCGTGCGCCGACGCGCTCGCCGTACTGCACGAGGCGGGGTGGGTCCACGGGGACATCCAGCCGGCGCATCTCATCATCGGGCCCGACGGCACCGCGACGCTTATCGACCTCGCCCTGGCGCGCGGCGGTCCGGTGCCGGATTCGGTCGATTTCCCGTACCCGGGGAGCCTCGTCCATTTCGAGAGCCCGGAAATCTCCCGGAGCTTGCTGGAAACGGGAACAGTGGCACCCACGTCCGCATCGGACGTGTACGCGCTGGGCGCTTCATTCTTCGTCAGCGCGACGGGGTGGCGGCATGTGGACTATCCGGACGACGCGCCGCGCACCGTACAGCGGAAAGCCGTCGCCACCACCCCGCACCGCCCGGTGACCGTGCCGGGCCTGTTCGGCAGGCTGATCGAGGCGATGCTGAGTCCCCTACCGGGCGACCGCCCGACCAGCGCGGAAGTCCGTTCCGTCCTCGCGCATCAGCCTTGAATCTTCACACTCACACCCCGCGGCGCCTTGGCCGACTTTCCCGGCGGGACGACTTGTCCGACGGTGCCGGTGCAGTTCGTTCCCCGGTACACCACCACTTCGCGGTTCGTCTGGTTCTTGATGTCCAAGCCTTTCTTCGGCCAGGAGAAACACGCACCGTCGTGCGGATTGATGAATTTCTCGCCGCCGTTGACCGTGAGGGTGCCGGTCGCCGCCTGGGCGCTCATGGGGACGGCCAGACACAGGACGGCAGCGGCGAGGGAAATGCCGGCCGCGGATGATCGAAGACGTTTCAAGATTCCTCCCGGGACGCGAGATGCATTACCCGTATGGGTACCTCGGCCGCTCACCGCCACGCCGCTCGCCCGCGCACCGTACGGGTGATTCTGCGGCCGCTTCCCGGGCGGGGCCGTTTCGGCGTGAAGCCGAATCCGCCGCGCGCACCCGGGTCGACGAGGTGCCACCGCGATGGACGACGACGACCGCCAGGAGGCCGACGGCCAACCCCAGGGCGGCCTGCGGGCCGAACGGCTCGCCGAACATGAGCGCTCCCCAGACCGCCGTGACCGGGGCCATGAGAAACATGAGCGTATTGACCTTGGTGACTCCGGAGCGCCGCAGGATGAGCCAGTACAGCCCGTACCCGCCGAACGTGGACAGCGCCACGAGCCAGGCGATCGCGGCCCAGAACGAGAGTTCGGCGGGCGGGCGCGCGGATCCGGTGCTCAGGGCCAGTGCCGTGAAGGCGACGGCGCTGGTGACGCAGTGGACGGTCATCGACACCGCCGGGGCGGCCCGAGCGCCGCGGCGGCTCTCCAGGAAGGTGGCCGCCACCAGGGAGAACATGCCGAGGAAGGGGACGAGGTAGGCCCACCAGGCCGCGCCGGTGCCGGCGGTGGCGTCGGCCGTGGTGACGATGACGACGCCGGCCGCCCCCAGGCACAGGCCGAGCCACTGCTTGGGCGAGACGTACTGCCGCAGCAACGGTCCGGCGAGCGCTCCGGCGACCAAGGGCTGGACGCCGTCGATGAGGGCCGTCGTCCCACTGGAGACACCCAGCCCGATCGCCCAGTAGACGGTGAGGAGATAGCCGCTCTGCGACAGCACGCCGATCACGGCCTGCCGGGCCACGTCCCGCGCCGTCAGACCCCGCCACGCCGCTCTGGAGAGGGGGGCGACGGCAATGAGGATGACGGCCAGCGGCAGGAAGCGCCACATCAGGACCGTCACCGCGGACGCGCTGCCCGCACCGAGCTTGGCGCCGATGAACCCGGAGCTCCAGCAGAGCACGAAGGCGGCCGAGAGCAGGAAGTTCACGTCTCCTTCTCCTTTGAGCGGACTCGGTAAACAGATCGGTATACTCGCTCTCACACTATACAGATCGGTATACTCGGGAGAGTGGACAGCACTGCTGAGAGCCCGCGACGGATCACGATGACGCCTGCCGCCCGGCGCGTCCTGGAGGCCGCCGCCCGGCTGTTCTACGAGCGCGGCATCCACGCCGTCGGGGTGGACCTGATCGCCCATGAGGCCGGGGTGACGAAGAAGACCCTCTACGACCGGTTCGGCTCCAAGGAGCAGATCGTCGTGGAGTACCTGGCCGATCGCGACGAACGCTGGCGGGCCTTCGTCGCCCGGCGCCTCGACGCCGCACCGCCGGAGCCCGCGGCGCGCGTGCTGGCCGTCTTCGACGCATCACGTGCGTGGGCGGCGGAGCACAGTCCCAAGGGGTGCGGCATGGTCAACGCCCATGCCGAGATCAGCGATCCGGAGCACCCGGCCCACCCGGTCATCACCGGGCAGAAGCGGTGGATGCTGGCCCTGTTCACCGGCCTCGCCGAAGGCGTGCGCCCGGCCGGGGCCGAGCCCCTGGCCCGTACGCTCATGCTGCTGCACGAAGGGGCGCTCGTCGCCCACGGGCTGGACATGTTCCCGGACGCCATCGGGCACGCCCGCGAGCAGGCACACGCCCTCCTCGCCGCCTGTTAGGCACAACCCTCCCCCCACCTCGAAGGTCACCCATGTTGACCAGTGTCGTCACAGGCCCCGACCGGAAGAGGTATCCGATGAACCTTCGCCGCGCTCTGATCACGGCTGTCACCATGGCCGTTCTGCCGACGGCGGCCCTGGTGGCGGCGCCCGGCGCGTACGCGGCCGGGGCCGGGGCCGGGGCCGGGGCCGCCCGAGAGCAACTGCCCAGCTGCTACGACGTGGCCACCACGGACGGAAGCTACGAGCAGAAGACCCTCAAGCTGGTCCAGACCGACGCCGACGGCCCGGTCACCCGGGGCGGGGACTGGCGGTCGTTCCGGGCGACCGTGACCAACATCGGCAGCAGGCCGGTGAAGACGCTCGACATGTCCGTCTACATCTGGCGGCAGGTGGAGGACGAAGACCCGGTGATCGGCCGGTTCGTGGCGTTCGAGTACAAATCCGGGAAGAACGGTAAGTGGACGCCCGTGGACCGCGGCGCGTCCGGCCGCTTCGTGACGAACGGCGTCCTGAAGGCCGGACAGTCGGTGACCTACCAGCTGCGGCTGCGCGCGACGGCGGACCTCCCGGCGCACATGCGGTGGGCCGACATCAGCGTGGACAGCAGCTTCGTGGACCACTACCGCTTCCCCGACGGCCGGGTGGTCGCCTGCCGGGCCGGCGAGACGGGCCAGAACAAGGTCCGCATCACGGACGCGACCATGCCGTAAGCGGGAACGCTCCAGCGCTCTACCCTGGTGCCATGAACCGAGATGCAGCGACCGGCCCCGCGGAACGGGGCTCCTCGACGGGGTGTGTGAAAGTCCTCCTCGCCGAGGACCAGGGGATGATGCGGGGTGCGCTGGCGCTGCTGCTCAACCTTGAGGACGACATGGAGGTCGTCGCCCAGGTGTCGGCCGGGGACCGGATCGTGCCGACGGCGCTGGAGGCGCGGCCGGACATCGCGCTGCTGGACATCGAGCTGCCGGGGCGCAGCGGGCTGGACGCGGCGGCGGAGCTGCGGGAGGCGCTGCCGTCGTGCAAGGTGCTGATCGTGACGACGTTCGGGCGGCCGGGGTATCTGCGGCGGGCGATGGAGGCGGGGGCGTCCGGGTTCCTGGTCAAGGACGGGCCGGTGGAGGACCTGGCGGCGGCGATCCGGCGGGTGCTGGCCGGGGAGCAGGTGATCGACCCGGGGCTGGCCGCGGCGGCGCTCAGCGCGGGGCCGAATCCGCTGACCCAGCGCGAGCGCGACGTACTGACCGCGGCCGTGGACGGGGCGACCGTCGCCGACATCGCCGGGAAGCTGCACCTGTCGCAGGCGACCGTGCGCAACTACCTGTCGGCGGCCATCGGCAAGACGGGGACGCGCAACCGTATGGAGGCGGTGCGCAACGCCCGGCAGAACGGGTGGCTGTAGAGGCGGGCAGGGGTCAGCCCGCCGACTCCTCCTGGATGTAGGACTCGTAGCCCTTCGCGTCCAGCAGGGCGTCGAGTTCGGCGGGCCGGGTCAGGCGGAGGACGGCCAGCCAGCCCCCGCCGTACGGCTCGTCGTTGATCTGCTCCGGGGCGTCGTTGACGCTCTCGTTGACCGCGAGGACCGTACCGGTCAGCGGTACGTAGACCTCGGTGACGGCCTTCACCGACTCCAGCGAGCCGAACGCGTCACCCGCCTCGAACCGCTCGCCCTGCTTGGGCAGTTCGGCATAGACGATGTCACCGAGCTGACGCTGCGCGTGATCGGTGATGCCGACGGTGGCCTGATCGTCCTTGACCCGGACCCATTCGTGGTCCTTGGTGTACGAGAGATCCGCGGGGATGTTCGCCATGCCGCGACGCTGCCACCGCGCCCCGGCGGAGGGAAGGCTTCCGACGGCCCGTCGGGGAGTCCGGTGCGCGGTCCCGTGCGTATGCACGTGCGGCGGTCTCACGTCCGCAGCTGCGATGCCCCGTTCACGTCCGCAGGTGTGACGCCCCGTTGAGGTCCAGCACCGCGCCCGAGCTCCACTGGGCCTCGGGCGAGGCCAGCCACCGTACGGCCGCCGCGACCTCCTCGGGGGTGGCCACCCGGCCGAACGGGCTCTGCGCGCGGATCGCCGCGCCCTCGGCGCCGGTCAGGCGGTGGGCCACCCGGTCCGTGTCGATGAAACCGGGCGCCACGGAGGCCACCGCGATGCCGTGCGGGGCGAGGGCGACGGCGAGCGACTGGCCGAGGGCGTGTACGGCGGCCTTCGTGGCGCCGTAGGCGGGGTGGTCGGGCTCGCCGCGGAAGGCGCCGCGGGAGCCGATGTTGACGATCCGGCCGCCGGTGCCCTGCGCGATCATCGCCTGGGCCGCGCCGTGGCTGAGGTGGGCCGTACCGAGCAGGTTGACCGCCACGTGCTGCTGCCAGGCGGCGGCCCAGTCGTCGTACGGGGTGGTCGCGGGCGGGTGCGGGGTGTTGACGGCGGCGTTGTTCACCAGGACGTCGATACCGCCGAGAGCGGCGACGGCCGCGCTGATCAGGGCGGCGGCACCGGACGGGTCCGCCAGGTCGGCGCCGAGCAGGACGTGGCCGCTGCCGGGCAGCGCGGCGAGGGTCTCCTCGGCGTCCGCGCGCCGCGAGCCGTAGTGCACCGCGACCCGGTCGCCGTTCTCGGCGAAGGCGTGCGCCACGGCCCGGCCGAGGCCGCGCGAGGCGCCGCTGACCAGGACGCGGCGGCCGGTGGCGGGGAACGGGGAGAGGGCGGGGGTGGTCGCGTCGTCAGCCATGGTGGGCGTCCTCGGGGCGGCGCGGCAGGGCCAGGACCATCAGCAGCACGCTCGCCAGCAGGATGACCGTACCGACCTGGAAGGCGAGGCCGTAGCCGTCGGCCATCGCGGCCGGGCCGCCGTGGCCGGACGCGATCCGGGTGGCGGCGACCGTGGACAGGATGGACAGGCCGAGCGCGCCGCCCATCTGCCGCGAGGTGTTGATCAGGCCGGAGACCAGGCCCTGGTCGGAGGGCGCGGCGCCGGAGGTGGCGATCGAGGCGATCGGTGTGGCGGTCAGGCCGGCGCCGAAGGCCATCAGGATGCCGGGGCCGAGCAGCGTACCGGCGTACGTGCCGTCGGCGCCCATCTGCCCCTGCCAGAGCATGCCCGCCGCGGAGACCAGCGCACCGGTGATCGCGAGCGTCTTGGCGCCTGCCCGGGGCATCAGCCGTGGCGCGATCTTCGAGCCCAGCACGATGCTCAGCGAGTGCGGGATGAAGGAGAGCCCGGCCTCCAGGGGCGTGTAGTCGAGGACGTTCTGCACGTAGAGGCTGAGGAAGTACCACATGGAGAACATCGCGGCGCCGGCCAGCACCATGGCGCTGTTCGCCGCGTACACCGAACGCAGCCGGAAGAGCGTGAGCGGCATCAGCGGCGCCTTCGTACGCGCCTCGACGGCCACGAACGCGGCCAGCACCAGTAGGCCCGCCGCCAGCGGCAGCAGCGCGCTCGCCGAGGACCAGCCCCGGGACTCGGTCTGCACGATGCCGTACGCCACCAGCGCGAGACCGGCCGTCACCAGGAGCGCGCCCGGGATGTCGAGCCGCCGCCCCTCGCCGCGCCGGCTCTCGGAGAGCCAGAGCAGCGCGCCGGTCAGCACCAGCGCGCCGATGGGAACGTTGATCAACAGCACCCAGCGCCAGGACAGGTACTCGGTCAGCACCCCGCCGACCAGGCCGCCGACGGCGCCGCCGCCCGCGCCGACCGCGGTCCAGGTGGCGATGGCGCGGGTGCGCGCCGGGCCCGCCGGGAACGCGGTGGTCAGGATGGTGAGGGTGGCCGGGGACAGGATGGCCGCGCCGACGCCCTGGACGGTACGGGCCGCGATCAGATGCCAGGACTCCTGCGCCAGGCCGCCCGCCAGGCTCGCGACGGTGAAGAGGGCGAGCCCCACGACGAATATCCGCTTGCGCCCGAAGAGGTCGGCCACCCGGCCACCGAGCAGCATGAACCCCGCGAAGGTGATCACGTAGGCGTTGACCACCCATTGCAGCCCCAGCTCGCTGAGCCCGAGACCGGTACGCATGCTCGGCAGCGCGACGTTGACGACCGAGACGTCCAGGACTACGAGGAACTGTCCGGCGCAGACCAGCAGGGTCACCAGCCAGGTGGGCGGCGGTGTGCGGCGGACGCTTTCGGGCAGCGTGGTGGGGGTGGCTGTCGGGGGCATGGTCTCCATAGTTGCACCTGGCACGCGACGGTGGCATCGGATTATCGGCCCGGAGGCGGCCGGTCACAGGTCCTAGGTCGAAAGGCCCGGGACCGGCCACACTTCCTCCCTGGGGCACCCCCGGATCGCCCCCTCCCCGGGGACCCCTCTTCCCCCGGTCACCCCCTCCGCAACAACGTGACCACCGCCGCCCCGCCCAGCCCGATGTTGTGCGCCAGTCCGACGCGGGCCCCCGGCACCTGGCGGGCGCCCGCCGTGCCGCGCAGTTGCCGGACCAGCTCGGCGGCCTGGGCCAGGCCGGTCGCACCGAGCGGATGGCCCTTGGAGATCAGCCCGCCGGAGGGGTTGACCACCCACCGGCCGCCGTGGGTGGTGGCGCCGTCCTCGACGAGCTTGCCCGACTCGCCCTCCGCGCACAGACCCAGCGCCTCGTACGTCAGCAGCTCGTTGACGGAGAAGCAGTCGTGCAGCTCGATCACGTCCACGTCCTCGATGCCGAGGCCGCTCGCCTCGTACGCCTGCCGGGCCGCCGCCCGGGACATCGGGCGGCCGACGACGTCGATGCAGGAGCCGGAGGCGAAGCTGTCCTCCGTGTCCGTCGTCATGGCCTGCCCGGCGATCTCCACGGCCCGGTCCACGAGCCCGTGATCGCGGACGAAGCGTTCCGAGGCGACGACGGCAGCCGCCGCGCCGTCGGAGGTCGGCGAGCACTGGAGCTTGGTGAGCGGCCGGTGGACGGTCCTGGCGGCAAGGATCTCCTCGACCGTGTAGACGTCCTGGAACTGGGCGTCCGGGTTGTCGGCAGAGTGCCGGTGGTTCTTCGCGCCGACCGCCGCGAGCTGCCGCTCCGTGGTCCCGTACCGGTCCATGTGCTCGCGCGCGGCGTTGCCGAAGATCTGCGCGGTCGGCGGCGTCATTTCGAAGCCGTGCGCGGCGGCCATCACGCCGTAGTGCCGGGCCACGGGCGAGGCCGCGAAGTCGCCGCCGTCCGCGCCGGCGCCCAGCGCGCCGCGCTTCATCTTCTCGAAGCCGAGGGCCAGTACACAGTCGTTGAGGCCGGAGGCGACGAACTGCCGGGCCATCATCAGCGCGGTGGCGCCGGTCGCGCAGTTGTTGTTGACGTTGTAGACGGGGACGCCGGTCAGCCCCAACTCGTAGACGGCACGCTGCCCGGCGGTGGAAGGCTGACAGCAGTAGCCGACCGGCACCTGTTCCACAGCGCTGTACGGGACCCCGGCATCGGCGAGCGCCTTACCGCCCGCCTCCCCCGCCATGTCCCAGTACTGCCACTCCCGCGTCTCCGGCTTCTCGAACTTCGTCGTGCCCACGCCGATGATGTACGCCTTGCCGGCCATGTCGGTCCTCCTCGGTGAAGGCGGCCGCTCCGCGTGGGCAGACTAGAACACGTTCCAAACTGACGGTAGGTCAGGTCGGGGTCGGCTTCGGCACCCGGTGGGAAGGTGGAGACGGGGAGGGGAAGGGGACGGACTCCCTTCCCGGCGAAATGCACACAGGAACCCACATGACGGGCCGAATGCGTATGGGGCGAATGGAATCGCAAACCCCTCCCGCCCGCACACCGCAACCGTAAACCGCCCCACCCCCCGAACCGGAATAGGCGGCACATTCCCCACCGCTCACCGCCCGCCCCGCTTACTGTGCCGCCCACATGCTCCCCGCATTACCGACACGTACCATCCGTCGTTATGAGTCACCGCCGCACCGCCCGGTGACCGTACGACGAGGAGGAATCCCCATGGCCGCCGCGAACGCTCCCAAGCCGGAGATACTCGCCGCTTTCGAGACGGCAAAGGGCTTCATGCCGCTCGACGAAGGGCTGGCGCTTTACGAGGCCGCATCGGAAGCGGCCGCGCTGGGGCTGCCGCTGGTGGAGATCGGGACGTATTGCGGCCGTTCCACGATCCTGCTCGCGGACGCGGCGCGGGCCGCGGGGGTACAGGCCGTCACCGTCGACCACCACCGCGGCAGCGAGGAGCAGCAGCCGGGCTGGGAGTACCACGACCCGTCCGTGGTCGATCCCGAGGTCGGGCTGATGGACACGCTGCCCGCCTTCCGCCGCACGCTGCACGCGGCGGGGCTGGAGGACCACGTCATCGCGCTGGTGGGGCGCTCGCCGCGGATCGCCGCGCTGTGGAACGCGCCGGTCGGGCTGGTCTTCATCGACGGCGGGCACACCGACGAGCACGCCACCGCCGACTACGAGGGCTGGGCGCCGCACGTCGCACCCGGTGGACTGCTGGTCATCCACGATGTCTTCGCCGACCCGGCGGACGGCGGACAGGCCCCGTACCGCGTCTACCGGCGCGCCCTGGAATCCGGTGCGTTCACCGAAATGTCGGCACACGGATCGCTGCACGTGCTGCGTCGCACCGGTGAAGGCTGCTGACCGCACCACTACGATCGCGATGTGTCGAACGGCAGTACATTCCCCCCGCGCCGCCGCTTCGGCGGCACCCTCGTCGTCGTCCTGGCCGCGCTGCTGGCCGCCTGCGCCGCGGGCTGGCTGATCTGGCGGTCCACGAGCGGGCACGGCGGTGACCGGCCGCCGAAGGCGCTGCCCGCGGCGAGCCCGGCGGCACCGAGCGGCACGCCCGGCAAGGGCGGTACGGGTGCTTCGGGTGGCCGCAGCGGCGGGAACGACGGGGGCCGGGCCACCCCGGACGACCCGGACGGCAAGGGAGACCGGCCCGGGCCGGGCGGCCACACCGGCACCCGGCTCAAGGGCAAAACCGTCCTCCTCGACCCCGGCCACAACCCCCGCAACCGCGACCACACCCGCGAGATCGCGCGCCAGGTGGACGTCGGCAACGGGCGCAAGGAGTGCGACACCACCGGCACGTCCACCGACGACGGCTACGCCGAGGCGTCCTTCACGCTCGACGTAGCGCGGCGCGCCCGCACGCTCCTCCAGGCCGAGGGCGCGAAGGTGGTCTTCACCCAGGACGGCGACCGGCCGTACGGGCCGTGCGTGGACGAGCGCGCCCGCGCCGGGAACGAGGCGAACGCCGACGCGGCGGTGTCCGTGCACGCCGACGGCGCGGGCGCGGGCAACCGGGGCTTCCATGTGATCCTGCCCGCCCGGGTCACCGCGGGCGCCGCGGACACCTCCGCCATCGTCGGGCCGTCGCGGCGGCTCGGCGAGCACCTGGCGGGCCGGTTCGTGGCGGCGACCGGGAGCGCCCCGGCCAATTACCTGGGCGGCGGCACCGGGCTCGTCGTACGGTCCGACCTCGGCGGCCTCAACCTCTCCGGCATTCCCAAGGTGTTCCTGGAGTGCGGCAATATGCGCGACGCGAAGGACGCGGCGCAATTGACCGACCCGCAATGGCGGGAAAAGGCGGCCCGCGGGATCGCCGAGGGCATTACGGGCTTCCTGACCGAGTAGCGGACGGTGCCGATACCGGGTGTCGGCCGGTACGGATACCGAGCAGCCGCCGCCGATACGTACCGGCGAACGGTACTGATACCGACTCGATACCTGACCGATACCGACAAGACGGCCCACAGGATCCGGCGGTAGGTTCCCCCTTACGATGGGGGGCCACCCCGTGCCTCGCCACGCGCCCACCAGCGCATATGGCTGCGACAGCGAAGACAGACACCGGAACCGACAAAGGACCCTTACGTGAACATCCGCTCCCTCACTAGAGGCGACGGCGTGGTGATCGGAGCAGCGGTGTTGCTGTTCATCGCCTCGTTCCTCAGCATCAGCTCGTACGACGGCTCCGACTGCACCGGCAGCTTCTGCCCGCAGATCACCTCCACGAACGCCTGGGACGCGCTGCCCCTGCTGATGGGCATGTACCTGGCCGGCATCATCGCGGCCGCCCTGATCGTCGTGGCGCGGGCCCTGCCGCGGCCCCTGAAGGTCGCCGGTATCGACCTGGGCCAGTTCGGCGTCGCGTGGACCGTGTTCGTCGCCTGGTTCGCCTTCTGGACGATCGTCAACAGCGGCGGCGCGGGCGCCGGGCTGATCCTCGGCCTGATCGCCGCGCTGGTGCTGGCCGGCGCCGCGGTGGCCACGCCGCTGGTGCCCGCCCTGAAGGCCGGTCTCATCCCGGCCCCGCGGCCGCAGACCCCGTCCCCGTACGGCGCGCCGGGCGGCGCGGCACCAGGCCAGGGGTACGGCTACCCCGGCGCCCACCAGCAGCAGCCGGGGCAGGGCGGGTACGGCTACCCGGGCGCGCAGCAGCCCGGCCAGGGCCAGCCGGCCCAGGGCCAGCCGGGCCCGCAGTCGTACGGCGGCCAGCAGCCCTCCCCGGCCGCCGCGCAGCAGCCGGCGCCCGCGGCGGACTTCGCGCCGTTCTGGTTCGCGGTGCCGGTCGCGCGCCCGCTGTACGGCGAGGACGGCGCGCCGACGCCGATCGCCGAGCTGGCGCCCGGCACGTGGTACCTGGCCGTGGACCAGCGCGGCCAGGCGCTCGTCGCGCAGACGCAGGACGGGCGCCGCGGCGTCCTCCAGGACACGACCGGTATCCAGCGCGGCTGACACGCCCGGCCCGCGACGCACCGCGCGACGGCCCCTCGCCCACCCCGGGCGAGGGGCCGTCGCCGTACCGCCGCCCTTCCCTTCCCCTCCCCCGCCTCCTACGCTGCGCCCACACCTGACGCTCTGTCAGCAGCCGTCCCCCGCCGGCGGCACACCGGCCCGACGTACCGGAGGCCCACCCATGCGACTCGGCCTGGCACTCGGCTACTGGGGCCGCGGCCCCGACCCCCGGCACCTCGAACTCGCCCAGGAGGCCGAGCGGCTGGGATACAGCTCCGTATGGACCTCCGAGGCCTGGGGCTCGGACGCGTTCACCACGCTCACCTGGATCGCCGCCCATACGTCCCGTATCGAACTGGGCACGGCGGTCGCCCAGATGGCCGCCCGCACCCCCACCGCCACCGCGATGCAGGCCCTCACCCTCGACCACCTCTCCGGCGGCCGGATGCTGCTCGGACTCGGCCTGTCCGGGCCGCAGGTGGTGGAAGGGTGGTACGGCCGCCCCTTCCCCGCGAGCCCGCTCACCGCCACCCGCGAGTACGTGGACATCGTCCGCCAAGTGCTGCGCCGCGAGGCCCCGGTGACGCTCGACGGCCGCTTCCACCCGCTCCCCTACCGCGGCCCGGACAGCACCGGCCTCGGCAAGCCCCTCAAGCCCATCACCCACCCCCGCCGCCCGGACCTCCCCGTCCTCCTCGGCGCCGAAGGCCCCAAGAACATCGCCCAGACCACCCGCATCGCCGACGGCTGGCTCCCGCTGTACTGGTCCCCGTACCGCACCGATGTGTACGAGGCGTCCCTCGCCGACGCCCCCGAAGGCTTCCTGATCGCCCCGATGGCCCGCGCCCAGCTCTGCGACGACGTGGCCGAGGGCCTGCTCCCGGTCAAGGCCATGCTCGCCTTCTACATCGGCGGCATGGGCCACGCCTCCCGCAACTTCCACGCCGCCCTGATGTCCCGCCTGGGCCACCCCGAAGCGGCCCACCGCATCCAGGACCTCTTCCTCAAAGGCCACCGCGACAAGGCCGTCCAAGCCGTCCCCGACACCTTCGCCGACGAGATCTCCCTGATCGGCCCACGCGCCCGCATAGCCGACCGACTGGCAGCCTGGCGCGCGGGGCCGGTGACGGATCTCCTGGTCACGGCGCCGGATGTGGAGACGCTGCGGGTGGTGGCGGAGGTGAATGGTTGAGGCCCGCCTGGGGCCTCAACCGATAGGGCGCCGCGGCCCGCCCCGTCAGAGCTTCGCCGCCTCCAGCCACTCCTCCAGGAACGCCCGGTCGCCGATGACCTCCACGCCCGGTGTGTCCACCGGCAGGCGGCGGTAGTAGACGCGGAGGAGGTCGGTGAGGGGGCCCTGGAGGGTGGTGGTGGCTTCTTCGGGGGTGTGGCGGTAGGTGGCCGTGTTGCCGGTGTAGTCGAGGAGCCAGTCGGCGGGAGCGCCGGGCGGGGCGTCGGTGGCGTGGAGCCGGAGGGTGCGGCCGGTGCCGAGAAGGCCGGCGGCCGGGTGGTCGGGCTTGAGGACCGGGGCCAGGCAGACCAGTTGCGTCCACTCTTCCATCGTGTCGGCGGCCACCTCCGGGTCGAGGGTGAAGTCGGCGCCCGTGGCCGCCGCCGCGTCCGCCCGGTGGACGGCGGTCTCGTGGGTCATCCGCCGGGACCAGAAGACGGCCGGCTGGTCCGGTGCCCAGGCCCAGAGCAGGGTGTCGGGGCCCGCCTCGCGCAGCGCCTCGACGACGCGCCGCGCGCCGTCCGCCAGCCAGGCGTCCAGGGCCTCCGGGTCGCCGTCCTCGGGGCCCTTGTGGTTCGGGACCGCGTCGAACGGCACCATCTCGTTGGCCCGCGTCCGTACGGTCGTGTCCACCCAGCGGTGCGCGCCGCCGACGTGGCGCAGGAGGTCTTCCAGGGTCCAGTCGGGACAGGTCGGTACGGCCGCCTTGAGGTCGGCGTCGCGGGCGGTCTGCCGGAGCAGGTCGGTCTGGGCGAGTATCTCGGCGCAGTAGCGCTCGTGGTCGAGCGATCCGGTCATGGTGATCGTCATGGTCGAACAGTAATGCGCGGGCGGGCGGCCCGTCCGTCGGGGTACCGGCGAACGGGGCGCCGTGACACGGGAGTTGTTTATGGCGCGCTTACGCGGCAACCCGGTCCGCATGGCGAAGAGACACCGCTACGGAAGCAGTCACGCGGCCCGGGCCGTCACCGTCGTCGCCGATCTCACGGCCGTGATCCTCGGTCTGTGGATCCTGATGTACCTGCTCGACGCGAACCGCGCCAACGACCTGGTGCATTTCGTCCAGGGCGCGGCGCGGTGGCTGGCGGGCTGGTCCTACAACCTCTTCACCTTCGACGCGGAGTGGCTGCGGACGCTGTTGAATTACGGGCTACCGGCGCTGGTGTACCTGGTGTTGGGGCATGCCTTGGCGGCTCGTATCAGGCGTATCGAGTACTGACCGAGTACTGGGAGAGGGTGGGGCGCCGGTGCGCCCCGTCCCTCAGCGGCAGCAGTCGGGGGTCAGGCCCGTCGGCAGGCGCTCGCCTCCGAAGACGGCCGTGGTCGCCTCGTCGCCGCCCAGCGCGGCCACCGCGAGCAGCATCGAGCCCGCCGTCCAGGACGTCTGCTCCTCGGGCCAGACCGCGTCGTCGTCGAAGACGTAGCCGGTCCAGTACATGCCGTTCTCGGCGCGCAGGTGCTGGACCCACCTGAGGATCTGCACGGCGCTGTCCGACTCGCCCATCGCCCAGAGCGCGAGGGCCAGTTCGGCGCTCTCACCGCCGGTGACCCAGGGGTTGGGCAGGACGCAGCGGACGCCGAGGCCGGGGACGACGAAGTCCTCCCAGGCCGATGCGATGCGCTCCTTGGCGGCGGTGCCGCTCAGGGCGCCGCCGAGGACCGGGTAATACCAGTCCATCGAATAGCGGGACTTGTCGAGGAAGCGCTCGGGGTGGTGCCGGATGGCGTGGCCGAGCCGGCCGAGGGCCAGTTCCCAGTCGGGCTGGGGCTCCTCGCGCTGTTCGGCGAGGGCGAGGGCGCAGCGCAGTGCCTGGTAGATGGACGAGGAGCCGGTCAGGAGCGCGTCGTTGACGGGCGTACCGTCGTCCTCGCGCTTCCAGCCGATCTCGCCGCCGGGCTGCTGGAGCTCCAGGACGAATTCGACGGCCGCGTAGACGGCGGGCCACATGCGGTCCACGAAGGTGTCGTCGCCGGTGGACAGGTAGTGGTGCCAGACGCCGACGGCGATGTACGCGCAGAAGTTCGTCTCCCGGCCCCGGTCGGTGGGCGCCGCGGCGTCCCCGTCGGCGTAGGCCGCGTACCAGGAGCCGTCCGGGTTCTGGTGCCGCGCCAGCCAGTCGTACGCGGCCTCGGCCCGCTCGTGCTCCCCGGCCGCGTCCAGGGCCATGGCGGCCTCGGTGTGGTCCCACGGGTCGAGGTGGTGGCCGCGGAACCAGGGGATCGCGCCGTCCGCGCGCTGCGTCGCCAGGATGCCGGCGACGGTGCGCGCCGCTTGTTCGGCGGTCAGGACTCCGGGCAGGACCAGGCGTTCCGTACGTCCCGGTGTGGTCACTTGGCGGTCCCGGCGGCGGCAGCGGCTTCGGCAGCGGACTCGGAGGCGGCGGCGTCCGCCGGCAGGTGCGGCTTGGTGGCGTACGCGACGAAGCTCTTGCCGATCACCGGGTTGAGCACCCGCTCGGCCATCCTCGTGGCCAGCGGCTTCTTCATGATGTCCCAGACCAGCAGCTTGTGGTACGCCTTGACCGGCAGCGCCTGGTCGTTGTCGACGCCGAAGGCGCACTTGAGCCACCAGTACGGGCTGTGCAGCCCGTGCGCGTGGTGGGTGCCGTACGGCTTCAGGCCCGCCCCGCGCATCTTGGCGAGCAGTTCGTCGGCCTTGTAGATGCGGATGTGGCCGCCCTCGACCTCGTGGTATGCGTCGCTGAGCGCCCAGCAGACCTTCTCCGGGCCGTAGCGCGGCACGGTCACCGCGATCCGCCCGCCGGGCCGCAGCACCCGCACCATCTCGGCGAGCACGCCCTTGTCGTCGTGGATGTGCTCCATGACCTCGGAGATGATCACCACGTCGAAGCTCGCGTCGGGGAACGGCAGGGCCAGCGCGTCGCCCTCCATGGCGGTGGCGGTGGCGCCCGCGGGCGCCTCACCGGCCTCCTTCATCGCGGCGAACCACTTGGCGACCTCGCGGATCTCCTCGGCGTTCTGGTCGAGCGCCACAACCTGCGCGCCGCGCCGGTAGCACTCGAAGGCATGCCGGCCCGCGCCACAGCCCAGGTCGAGGACGCGGTCGCCCGGCGCCAGCGGGAATCGGGAAAAGTCGACGGTCAGCAAGGGCTCTCTGCTTTCGTCCTGGGGGTCCGCGGGCAGCTACGGCCGACGGCGGCGGGTCATGGCGGTGGTGGTCGGTGCCCGGCCGGGCCGCATCAGGCGTGGCCGGCGGGGGTCGGTGCGGTGGCGTCCGCGGCGGCGCGGCGGGAGCGGGCGGCGCGCGGGCGCGGGGCCTGGAGGGCGATGGCCTCCCGGTAGCGTTCGGCGGTGCCGATGGCGGCCTGGCGCCACGTGAAGCGGGCGAGGACGCGTTCGCGCCCGGCGGCGCCGAGGCGGCGGCGCAGGCCGGCGTCGCCCAGCAGGCGGGTCAGCCCGGCGGCCAGCGCACCCGCGTCGCCGGGCGGTACGGACAGGCAGGTCTCGCCGTCCGGCCCGGACACCTCGGGGATGGCACCGCCGGTGGTGGCCAGCAGCGGCGTACCGGTGGCCATGGCTTCGGCGGCGGGCAGCGAGAAGCCCTCGTACAGGGACGGTACGCAGGCGACCTGGGCGCCGCGGACCAGGTCGACCAGTTCGGCGTCGCTGATGCCCTTGACGAATTCGATCGCGCCGCCGAGGCCGTGCCGCTCGATGGCGGCGGCCACCGGGCCGTCGTCGGCCCGCTTGCCGACGACCACCAGGTGGGCCTCCGGGTTCTCCGTACGGACCTTGGCCAGCGCCTCGACCAGGTGGATCAGGCCCTTGAGCGGCACGTCCGCGCTGGAGGTGGTGACGATGCGGCCGGGGATCTCGGGGACCGAAGGGTCGGGCGAGAAGAGGTCGGTGTCGGCGCCGATGTGCACGACGTGGATACGGCCGCCCCGTACGCCGAGGTGGTCCACGATCTCCTGCCGGGAGGAGCCGGAGACGGTCAGCACCGACGGCAGGCGGCGGGCGACGCGCTTCTGCATCCGGGTGAAGCCGTACCAGCGGCGCACCGAGGCGCGGCGCTTCCAGCCCGCGGCGGCGTCCAGGTCGAGTTGCCGGTCCACGGTGATGGGGTGGTGGATGGTGGTGACCAGGGGCGCGCCGAGGTCGCCGAGCAGCCCGTAGCCGAGGGTCTGGTTGTCGTGCACCACGTCGAAGTCGCCGCGCCGGGCGGCGAGGTGGCGGCGGGCGCGCAGCGAGAAGGTCAGCGGCTCGGGGAAGCCGCCGGTCCACATCGTGCCGACCTCCAGGGCGTCGATCCAGTCCCGGTACTCGCCGCGCTTCGGCGTGCGGAACGGGTCGGGCTGCCGGTAGAGGTCGAGGCTGGGCAGTTCGGTGAGGGTGACTCCGCCGGTTCCCTCCGGGGAGGTGGCCCCCTCGTCCAGGACGGGGTACGGCTGCGCGCCGATGACCTCGACGGTGTGGCCGAGGCGGGCCAGTTCGCGCGAGAGGTGGCGGACGTAGACGCCCTGGCCGCCGCAGAACGGGTTGCCCTTGTAGGTCAGCAGGGCGATGCGCAGCGGGCGGTCGCCGTCCGGGCCCGGGGAGGCGGCGGGGGCCTCGGCGGGGTGCGGCGCGGCTGCCTGGACGGCCTCGGCGGACACTCTCGGCCCCCTTCTCGCTGGACTTTCGCCGGAGCGTAACCGCTGGCGCTAATCTAGAACAAGTTTCAGTACGGTTCGGCCGCGGCCGGCCGGCGACCGGCCCGCGGCACCCGCAGGCCAGGGCGGCCGGCGGGCTACTGATCAGTTCAAGGAGCTTCGAATCTACCGGCCGGAAACCTGGTCGAAAGAGCCGCACCAGGTGATTCGCGCCACGACCCGCGCCCCTGCCATGCTGTGCCGATCGCAGGACCGGTACGGGCCGCACCGCGGACGCACCGTCACGGAATGGGACATATGACTACGGACTCCACAGCGGCCGGAGCGGCGCTTCCCGCCGGTCCGCCCCTGACCGCGCGTCAGGAGGCCCGTCGCCGCCGCATCCTGCACGCCAGCGCGGAGCTGGCCGGCCGCGGCGGGTTCGACGCCGTGCAGATGCGCGAGGTCGCCGAGGCGTCCGATGTCGCGCTCGGCACCCTCTACCGGTACTTCCCCTCCAAGGTGCACCTGCTCGTGGCGACCATGCAGGACCAGCTGCAGCACCTGCACGCGACGCTGCGCAAGCGCCCGCCGACGGAACCGGAGCCGGGCGCGCGCGTCGCGCAGACGCTGATGCGCGCCTTCCGCGCGCTCCAGCGCGAACCGCACCTGGCGGACGCGATGGTGCGCGCCCTGACATTCGCCGACCGGTCGGTGAGCCCCGAGGTGGACACCGTCTCCCGGCTGACCACGGCGATCATCCTGGACGCGATGGGCCTGGACGGCGCGCCCACGCCCGAGCAGCTGTCCGCGGTCCGGGTCATCGAGCACACCTGGCACTCGGCGCTGATCACCTGGCTGTCCGGGCGCGCCTCGATCGCCCAGGTGAAGATCGACATCGAGACGGTCTGCCGGCTCATCGACCTCACGGCGCCGGTGCCCCGCGCCTGAGGCGGCGGCCGCGAAAGGGCGCCCCGATTGCGTACGTACAGGTGACCCCGGCCCCGTACGCACGGGTGACCCGGCCACGTACGAACGGGTAACCCGACAACGTACGAACGACTGCCCCGATCGCTTACGAACGAGTAACCCGACCGCTTACGAACGGGTAACCCCTGTCCCGGCGCATTCGGGGCGCGCACAACCCCAATGCGCGCCCCCTCGCCTCCGCTTGGCCAGTTCTCCGGGTCCATGTCAGCGGCATTGCCGGTATGAATTCCGGGTACTCGCAACGGAGCCGGTACACGTGGGTCTGGAGGGGGACTGCAGTGATCCGGGTGCTACTCGTCCACGACATATGTCTGTTCCGATGGGCATTGACGGAAGTGCTCGACCGGGAGAACGACATCGAGGTCGCCGCCGCCAGCACCCGCGACGCGACGGAGCGGGCGCGCGCGACGCGACCGGATGTCTGCGTCGTGGACGCGGAGAGTCCCGAGCCGAACGGGACGGGGACGGGGATACTGCGCAAGTTATCCAAACTCGCGAAAGGGAAAGGCCCGGGAAAATCACCGGCCCTGCTGGTGCTGGGCTCGGCGCACCGGCCCGGACCGCTGCGCCGGGCCTTCGAGGCGAACGCCCTCGGATACGTCGACAAGGAAGCCTCGCCGGTGCAGCTGACCACCGGCATCCGGCAGGTCGCGGCGGGAAAACGATTCATCGACGGATCCCTGGGCTTCGGCTTCCTCCAGGCCGCGGACATTCCGCTCACCCGCCGGGAGCTGAGCGTGCTCTCACTGGCCGCCGAGGGCTCCTCGGTCTCCGAGATCGCCGGCGTCCTGCATCTGTCGACCGGGACCGTGCGCAACTACATGTCCGCCATCACCCGCAAGACGGGGGCCCGCAACCGCGTCGACGCCATCCGCATCTCGCGCGGCGAGGGCTGGCTGTAGTGGCGCCGCGGCAGCGGTGCCGCCCGGCCCCCCGTGCGCCCACCCGCCGGTGAGTTCGCGGTAGAGCGCGGACCGCCGCAGCAGGTCGCCGTGGCGGCCCGTCCGGGCGTGCGTGCCGTCCATCACCAGCACCCGTTCGGCCCGCAGCGCCGAGCTGATGCGGTGCGCGACGACGATCAGCGTGCCGCCGGGCCGGGCCGCGAAGGCCCGTTCGGCGCGGGCCTCGGCCGCGGGGTCGAGGTGGCAGGTCGCCTCGTCCAGGACGATCAGCGGGGCGGGCGCGAGGTAGGCGCGGACCAGGGCGATCAGCTGGCGTTCCCCGGCGGACATCTCGGCCGGGACGAGCATGCCGTCCGGCCCGCCCAGCCGCGCCAGCAGCACGCCCGCGCCGATCTTCTCGGCGGCGGCCAGCAGGTCCGCGTCCGAGCCGCCGCGGTCGTCCCGGCCATCCTGGCTGCGCCGGTCGCCCCGGCCGTCCGTACACAGGTAGCGCACGTTCTCCCGTACGGTGCCGGAGAAGACGTACGCCTCCTGCGGCACCAGTACCCGGTCCGCGGCAGCGGGCCGGCGGACCTCGCCGCCGCCGGGCTCCAGCAGGCCCGCGACCAGCCCGGCGAGGGTGGATTTGCCGATGCCGCTCGGGCCTACGACGGCCAGGTGCCCGCCGTCCGGCACGGTCAGGTCGAGATCGCGGAACACCGGGTCGGCGTGCGGGCCGTACGCGAAGGTCACGCCGCTGAGTTCGACGGCGGTCCCCGGGCGGGGCGCACGGTGCGGCCGGGCGCCGTCCGGGCCGGTCACCGGCTCGGCGGTGAGGCGGCGCAGCACCACGCCGAGGCGGGTGCCGGAGGTGCCCAGCCCGTGCATCAGGCTCTGCAGCGCGGGCAGCAGCGACTGCGAGAGGTACGCGAGCGCGCCCACCAGCGCGCCGGGTGTCACCCCGCGCCCGAGCAGCCAGGGCGCGCCGAGCAGCAGCAGGACGATCGGCAGCCGGCCGCTGATTCCGAGGGCGAGCACCCGGCTCATGCTCCACCGGGCCAGCGCGGCCGACGCCCGCTGTTCGGCGTCGAACCGCTCGCCCGCCGCGTCCGCCACGGTCCGCTCCGCGCCCGCCGCGGTGATGTCGCGCAGCCCGCCGACCGCCGCGCCGGTCTCCTCGGCGATCGCCTCGTCCGCCGCGAGGTACGTCTCCTGGCGGCGGGCCATCGGCCGCAGCGCCCAGCCGAACAGGGCGAGTCCGAGCAGCAGCGGCGGCAGCACCAGCAGCAGGAGCACAGGGGCGAGCGAGCAGAGCCCGATCAGCGCCCCGGCGGTGACGAAGACGAACGAGCGGGACACCAGCACCAGCCCGGCGAAGGTGTCGCGGGCGATCTCCACCTGGTGGGTGAGCCGGGAGACCGCGGCGCCGTCGGGGGCGTACAGGGCGCGACGGACGACCTTGCGGACCAGGCTGTCGCGCAGCGGTTCCACCAGGTCGGCCACGGCCCCGTAGACCCGGGCGGTCCCGTACGCACCGGCCCCGACGCAGACCGCGGCGGCGGCCA
This sequence comes from Streptomyces rimosus subsp. rimosus, assembly GCF_000720725.1. Lineage (GTDB taxonomy): Bacteria > Actinomycetota > Actinomycetes > Streptomycetales > Streptomycetaceae > Streptomyces > Streptomyces rimosus_A. Next base: position 54,003 of record NZ_JOCQ01000020.1, on the reverse strand, counting down.
GCCAGCCGATGCCGACGGCCGGGACGCCGCGCAGGAACCCGTCGTCCAGGGCGCGGGCCAGCGCGAACCCGAACAGGAAGGTCTGCGCGGACTCGACCAGCGACCAGCCCGCGAGCCGTCCCAGGACCCGGCGCCGCCGCTTGAGGAAGCGCGGCCCGGAGCGCCGCAGGGGCTCGCCGGGAACGGTCCCACGCCGCGCGGGTTCTTCGGCCGTGGCCCCGCGCCGCCCGTACGGAACGGCTTCAGACATGCGCGGCCTCCTCGGTGGCTGCGGCGAACAGTGCCCGGTAGTCGGACAGTTGCCACAGCTCGGCGTGCGGCGCAAGGGCGCGAATTCGTCCGTCGTCGAGCCAGGCCACCAGGTCGGCGCGGGCGGCGGTGGCGGCGCGGTGGGCGACGACGATACGGGTGGCGGCCTTCACGTCGCGCAGCAGGGCTCGGGTGACGTGCAGTTCGGTGACGGTGTCCAGGCTGGACGTGGCGTCGTCGAGGATGAGCAGCCGCTCGGCGTGCGCGAAGGCCCGCGCCAGGCCGAGGCGTTGGGCCTCGCCGCCGGAGAGGGGCGCGTCCGCGCACCGGGTCGTGTACCCCTCGGGAAGGCGGTGGATGAAGGGGGCCGCGCAGGCCGCTTCGGCTGCGGACTCCAGTTCGGTCTGGCCGGGTGCGTACGAGCCGAGCGCGAGCGTGTCGCGGAGGGTCGTGCCGAGGACCGCCGGGCGTTCGAAGGCGTAGCCGACCGCGCGGCGCAGGGCGTCGTGGGTCAGGTCGGGCAGTGGTACGTCGTCGAGCGTGATCATGCCGGAGTCCGGGTCGGCCAGCCGTCCGGCGACCGCGGCCAGCACGGACTTGCCGGTGCCGGAGCGGCCGACGACGGCGACCGAGGTGCCCCCGGGCACGGTCAGGTCCAGGCCGCGCAGTACGGCGCGGTCGCCCCGCGTCACGGTGACACCGTGCAGCTTCAGCGTGCCGTCGCCCGCGCCGAGGGGCCGCCTGCCGTAGTGCATCGCCGGGATGTCCAGGGCCTCCGCGATGCGCCGGGCGGCGGCGCGGGCGTGCACGAGGGTGTTCAGCTGTCCGACGATCTGGCCGATGCCCGTGGCCAGGGCCGCGTACCGGGACGCGGCGAGCAGGCCGCCGATGGTCATCTCGCCCTGTGCGAGCCGCACACCGGCCACGCACAGGACGGCGATCTGGAGCAGCGGGACGAGCATGGCGGCCTGGGCCGTGGAGCGTCCCAGGACCTCCCACATGCGGTGGCCGTGCCGGGCGAGGCCGGGCAGCGGGGCGAGGATGCGGGCGGTCTCGTGGCGCTGGGTTCCGGCGGCGGTGATCGTGCGGGCGCCGCCGACCGCCTCCACGAGCCGCTTCGCCATGTCGCCCTGATGCTCCTGGTAGCGCACGACGCAGTCGCCGGTGGCGCGCGCGAAGGCGCGCAGCAGCAGGGCCAGCAGGGGCATGCCCAGGAGGAAGACGGCGGCGGTCCACACGTCCACGTACGCGAGGGCGATCAGCGCGCCGACCGGGGTGACGACGGCGGCGAGCGAGGCCGCCAGGGCGGTGGGCGCGGTCCCGGCGTGGGCGGCGTTGCCGACGACGCGGGTGACCAGGTCGCCGGTGCCGTACCGCTCGGTGGCGCGCGGCCCGGCGGCGAGGAGGTGGCGGGTCAGGCGCCGCCGTACCCAGGCGGTGCCGCGGGCGTCGGTGGTGCCGGTGAGCAGTCCGTCGAGGGCGTCCAGCAGGACGATCAGGCCGGTCAGGACCGCGCAGAGGAGGAGCCAGGGGGCGGCCGGGCGGTGCGCGAGGAGCAGGTCGAGGGTGTGCCCGAGGGCACCGGGGAGGGCCAGGCCGAGGCCGGCCGACGCGACGGTGAGCAGCAGCAGCGCGGTGGCGCGCGGGGCGCTGTGGCGCAGGGCGCCGCCCAGCAGCCGGTCGGCGGGGGTGACGGTCACGGGCTCTCCCACGAAAGGTGTGCGTGCGGCCCACGCACGGGCCGCACGCACGTCCGGATCACAACTCCCGGATCAGGGCTACCGGTTCAGGCATCCGGTAGCAGCGCTGTCCTGTCAGAGACAGAGCAGAACGCTGGCCTGGCTCGCGCAGAGCGTCAGGCTGATGGTGCTGCCGCCACCGCCGCCGTGCTCGGGAGCGTCCATCGCCTGAAGGTCGAGAAGCGCCATGACACTTTCCTTTCATTATGGGGACGTTGTCGTACTGGTGTTGCTGCGGTTCCGGGCGGGCGGGTCGCCCCGCGGTGCCCGGTGGTGCGGCTCCGGCACGCGGCCGGAGCCGGTCTCAGGGCCGCCGCTGCTCCGGGGAGGGCGGCGGGAGGAAGGGCAGGTGGACGGGCCGGTCGTGCAGGGCCGCGCCCAGGCCCAGGAGGCAGCCGGCGGACCCGGTGGCCAGGTCCATCGACAGGCGCATCATCTGGTCGCCGGGGAAGGCGAGATGGCCCCGGTAGGGCATCGCGTACCAGCCCAGGCAGGAGATCTGTGCGGCCAGTTCGCCGTCGAGGTCGGCGGCCGGTGTGGTGGTCCGCGCGAGGTGCAGGACGCACCCGGCGCGGCCCCGGAAGAGGCCGGGCTGCACGTAGAAGCGGGACATCGCGGCGGGCAGGGTCGCGGCCCGCGCCTGCTCGAACTCCTCGTCCGCGCGGTGCCCCAGGTAGTCGTCGAGGACCGCGGCGATGCCGACGCTGCCGCCGCCCAGGTACGGCATGGTCCGCCAGCCCTCGTCCACGACCAGGGCGCCGTCCTTGTCCCGTACGCAGCGCGCCAGGTCGCGGCGGAGCGCTCCGGCCGCCATGTCGAGCAGGCCCGCATCGCCGGTGGTCTCGTACAGCCGCAGGAACAGCAGGGCGGGTCCGGTGGCGCCGCGCAGCAGGCCGGCGCGTTTGCCGCAGGCGTCGAGCCGGTCGGCGGCATGACTGGCGGCCTCCAGGGCCCGTTCGCGCAGTTCGCTTTCGCCGCGGGTGCGGGCCAGATCCTCCAGGGCCAGGCCGACACCGGCCAGGCCGCCGTTCAGGTCGGGTGCGAGGCGGTGCCACTTCTCGGCGAGGACCTGCTCCATCAGGTGCGTGGCGCGGTCCCGGTGGCCCAGCCGGTCCAGCACCCAGGCGACGCCGGACAGCCCGTCGTAGAAGCCCAGCGGGGTGCCGGGAGGGGGCGGGGCGGTCTGCCGCAGCAGCCACTCCTCGCCTTCCTCGTAGCGCCCGGCGCCGGTCTCGGCGAGCGCGTGGAGCACGCCCGCGGCGCCGTGCGCGATCCCCAGGCCGCCGCCGTCCGAGAACTGGGCGATGTCGCCGGGGAAGAGCCGGTCGGTGCGCTCGGGGGTGGCCGAGGCGAGGATGCCGCGGACGATCGAGTCGCGGCTGTGCGGCCAGTCGGCGGGCTCGGCGGGGAGGTAGGGCGCGGGTTCGGTGCGCCGCTTCGGGGGCGCGGGCTTCGCCTTGTCGCCGACGGCGGCCGTGTCCGGCGGTCCCTGGATCACCTCGACCGCCCCGGCCAGGAACTCCGCCGGTACGTCCGGGAATTCGTGCGCCACGGTCTCGGCGAGGTGCGCGGCCTTGTCCCGGTCGAGCACCAGCAGCGAGGTCATCGGCAGGAACAGGGCGAGCCGCAGGCAGGCGAGGGCGTAGCGGTCCACGTCGGCGCCGATGCGGTCGGCGGGCGCCATGAAGCCCGGGTGGGCCAGCGTCTGGCGCAGCTCGGCGCCGTCCACCGCCGCCGCCTCGAAGTCCAGCAGCCGTACGCTGCGTTCGTCGGGCGCGACCATGATGTTGAACATGTGCAGGTCGTTGAAGACGACGCCGTGGCGGTGCAGCACGGCCACCGTCTCCTCGACCGCGGCGTGGATGTCCAGCGCCCACCGGGTGTAGTCGGCGAGGCGGTCCGGGCTCGGCGAGGTCGAGGTGAGCGGGTGCCGCTCGGCGAAGAAGGCGTTGAGGGTGCGCCCCTCCAGGAAGTCCATGACCAGGAAGCGGTGGTCGCCCAGGAGGAACCAGTCCCGGACCTCCGGCGCGACGCCGCTTCCGGACAGCTTCTCCAGGGCGGCCCGTTCGCGCTCCAGGCGGGTCACCGCGTCGGCGCCGTCGGCGGCCAGGCCGGCGTGCGGACGCGCCTCCTTGAGCACCACCTTGTCGCCGGTGCGCCGGTCGCGCCCCAGGTAGACGCCGCCGCCGTTGGAGAAGTGCAGCGCCGACTCGATCTGGTACGGCAGGTCCGCGACGGTGGTGGCGTTGCGGGCGGCGAGCTGCGGGGCCAGGAAGTCCGGCAGCGTCACCCACTCCGGCGGGCTGAACCGCGGCTCGCGCCGGTCGGGCACCAGCTTGCCCTCGGGGTTCTCGATCGCCCCGACCAGGCTGCCGTGCTCGTCGACGCAGAAGCGCCGCGCGAAGCCGCCGTAGCGTACGTACAGCGGGCCGTCGTTCCACCGCAGGTCGGTGAGGATGTACGGGCCCGCCTGGCCCTCCAGCAGCGCGCCCAGCTCACGCAGCACGGTGTGCAGCTGCTCCTCGTCCGCCGGGTAGATCGTGGCGAACTTGCCGCTGCCGCCGCGGTCGGCGTACTTGGAGTTGCGCATGTGCATCGGGCGCGGCCCGGGCACGAACTTGAACGGGATCAGCCGGTCGACGCAGTAGTCCCACACCTGGGAGGCCGTCTTCTCGGCGTTCTCCATACAGGCCGAGACATGGATCTTCCAGCCCTGCGCGGGGAGGTCGGGGTGCGGCTGCCCGTCGGCGTCTACGGGGTTCACGTGAAGCCAGTCCCCGGAGAGGAAACACCGCCACCCTTCGGGGACTGCGCGCTGAGCCGCTTCGTAGAGAGGGCTGCCGCCGGAGGTGGCCGCGTGGCCGGCGGACAGACGGTCCGGGGTCTCGTAGAAGAGTCTGTCGGCGAGACAGTACACCTCGTACCGTTTGTCCATCGTCTCCCCCCTCGGCGGCGTGGCACTGAGATTTCCACGCCGCCGGGGAGCGGTAACAGTCACAGATGTCACCAGGTAACCGTGAGAAGTTCACGGGTTACCGATGGTACGCACCGGTCGGCGCGGGCCGTTCGGCCGCGGCGCGCATCGGGAACGTCCGTGGGCCGGCCGCTCACTCCTCCGGCGGGAAGACGGCCTCCCCCGTACGGGCGTCGGTCACGCTGATGGCCTCGACGGGGCAGCCCTCCGCCGCCGCCAGTACGTCGTCGGACGCGGCGCATTCGGGGCGTACGGGGTGCGACTGGCGGGCCGCGTCCAGCTCGAAGCCGCCGGGCGCGGTGGCCACGCACAACCCGGAGCCGATGCACACGCCCCGGTCCACCTCCACGCGCCAGCGCGGACCGGCCTCTTCGGGCGCGTCCTTTTCGGGCGCGTCCTCTTCGGGCCCGGCCGGGCCGTCCGTACCGCTCATCCTCGCCTCACCCCTCCGCCGGCAGATGGATCGTCTTGTACTCCAGGTACGCGCCGAAGCCCTCGGGCCCGAACTCCCGCCCGATCCCACTGTTCTTGTAGCCGCCGAACGGGCCGAGCATGTCGATGCTGAAGGTGTTCACCGAGTAGGTGCCGGTACGCACCTGGCGCGCGATGTCGATGCCGTGCCCGGTGTCCGCGGTCCACACCGAGCCGGACAGGCCGTAGTCGGAGTCGTTGGCGATCCGCACCGCCTCGGCCTCGTCCTCGTACGGCAGCAGGCAGAGCACCGGGCCGAAGATCTCCTCACGGGCGATCCGCATCGCGTTGGACACCTCACCGAACACCGTCGGCTCCACGTACCAGCCGCTGTCCAGGCCCTTCGGCCGCCCGCCGCCGGTGAGGACCTTGGCGCCCTCCCGCTGCCCGACGGCGATGTAGTCCAGCGAGCGCTGCTGCTGGCGCCGGGCGACCAGCGGGCCCAGCTCGGTCGCCGGGTCCAGCGGGTCGCCGACGCGCAGGGCGCGGGCGGCGGCGACGAACCGTTCGGCGGTCTCGTCGTAGCGCTCGCGCGGTACCAGGACGCGCGACTGGGCCACACACGCCTGCCCGTTGACCAGCCACGCGAACGGCGAGATGCCCGCCACCGCGGCGTCCAGGTCGGCGTCCGGCAGGATGACGGCCGCCGACTTGCCGCCCAGTTCCAGCGTCACCCGCGTCAGGTTGCGCGCCGCGACCTCCATCACGCGCTTGCCCGCCGCGACCGACCCGGTGAAGGCCACCTTGTCCACGTCCGGGTGCCCGACCAGGTACTCGCTCACCTCGCGGTCCGCGGGAAGGACCGACAGCACGCCCGGCGGCAGCCCGGCCTCGCTCGCGATCTCCGCCAGGAGATAGGCGTCCAGCGGCGTCTCGGGCGATACCTTGAGCACCACCGAGCAGCCGGCCAGCAGCGCCGGGGCCAGCTTGGCCGCCGCGGTGAACTGCGGCACGTTCCACGGCACCACGGCCGCCACCACGCCGACCGGCTCCCGCCGCACCAGCAGCGGCCCGAGCGCCCCGGCCCGGCGCTCCTCGTACGGAAAGTCGCGCGCGACGGTGAGCGCCGCGTCCCAGACCATCATCGCGGCCAGCGCCTGCACCATGACGGCGGAGGTGTACGGGGTGCCGTTCTCGGCGCTGATGACCTTGGCGATCTCCTCGCTGCGCGCCGCGAAGGCGTCCTTGATCCGCGTGACCGCCGCGATCCGCTCGGTGAGCGGCGTGTTTGCCCAGACCCCCGAGTCGAAGGACGCGCGGGCCGCGGCGACGGCGCGGTCCACGTCGGCCCGCGAGGCGTGCGGCACCCGGCCGATGACCTGCTCGGTGTGCGGCGAGACCACCTCGATAGTGCCGCCGCCGGCCGGGTCGGCGAACTCGCCGCCGATGTAGAGCCGTTCGTGCTCGACGGGTGCGCTCATGGCTGCCGCCTCCTGCGGGTCGACCGGGTCGGTGGGCACGGTGTGGGGAGTTCGCGGTGCACTGTGTGGGGAGTTCGCGGTTCGCGGTGCGTGGTTCGCGGTCCAGCGGAGTTTTCTGACGCTCCATCAGGACTGATACCAGTTCCAGTTATGCTGGGCAATGCCCGGCACGGGGGCGCGGCCCGGCCGCGCGCGAGCGGAGGTGCGGCGGATGACGGCAGCAGTCCGGACCGGGGCGGCGGAGGCCGGGCCCCGGGTGACCGACCACCGGGGCGGCGTGTGGTCGATCGCCGTCCCCATACCGGACAACCCGCTCGGCCACACCCTCGTCCACCTGCTGGAGACCGACCGTGGCCCGGTCCTCGTGGACACCGGCTGGGACGACCCGGACGCCTGGGACACCCTCACCGCCGGAATCACCGCCTGCGGCTTCGGGGTCACCGACCTGCACGGCGTCCTCATCACCCACCACCACCCCGACCACCACGGCCTGTCCGCCCGCGTACGGGAGGCGTCCGGCGCGTGGATCGCCATGCACGCCGCGGACGCCGACGTCGTCCGCCGTACCCGGGAAGCCGAACCCGGCCGGTGGCTCGACTACCTGATCAGCAAGCTGACCGCGGCCGGGGCGCCCGACGGCCACCTCGCGCCCCTGCGGGCGGCGCGTGCCGAGGGGCGGGTGCGCGGCCTCCCCGGGCAGCGGGCCGCGCTGCCGGACCGCGAGATCGCCCCCGGCGCCCTCCTCGACCTGCCCGGCCGGCGCCTGCGCGCCGTCTGGACGCCCGGCCACACTCCGGGCCATGTGTGCCTGCACCTGGAGGAGGACCACCCGGCGCGGCGGCCGGGTCACGGCCGCCTCTTCTCCGGCGACCATCTGCTGCCGGGCATCAGCCCGCACATCGGGCTGTACGAGGACCCGGACGACACCACGGTCACCGATCCCCTCGGCGACTACCTGGCCTCCCTGGAACACGTCGCGCGGCTCGCGCCCGCCGAGGTGCTGCCCGCCCACCAGCACGCCTTCACGGACGCGGCGGGCCGGGTACGCGAACTGCTCGTCCACCACCAGGAGCGGCTGGCCGGCCTGCGTACGCTGCTCGCCGTACCGCGCACGCCCTGGCAGCTCGCCGAGGCCATGGAGTGGAACCGGCCCTGGGAACGCATCCCGTACGGCTCGCGGAACATCGCCGTCTCGGAGGCGGAGGCACATCTGCGGCACCTGGTCCGGCTGGGGCTGGCGGAGGCGGTTCCGGGGGCGGAGCCGGTGACGTACCGGGCGGTGTGAGGGCACGGCCTTTACGGCGGTCCCTCGCGGTGGCCTACGCGGCGGCCCCTCGCGGCGTACTCCCGCGGCATCCGCTCGCAGTTCCCCGCCGGGCCGTCCCCAGGACACCCGTGCCCAGCCGGTTAAGGTGTGCGAGACAATTTCATCCCGTGCCCGATCGGGGGAAGCCGGTGGAAATCCGGCGCTGACCCGCAACCGTGATCCGGGACGTACGGCATCCGCACGCCGGCCGGCCGCCGGGACCGCGTACCGGTCCCGCATCCCGGCCGTCCGCCTGCCACCCGTACGCCCGGCGAGCCGGAGCACCCGCTGGGGCACGACCAAGGCTCCCGCCACCGCAAGGCCGCGCCTCCTCGCGCGGACGCCCGGTGCGCGGCACCGTCGAGGTATGCGGAGCTGAGCCCGGTGCCACCGCGGCCGATCACCGGATCGGCGGGCGGCTGGGCGTCCGAGTGCGGCTGCGCACCCCACGCAGACCCACCGCGGCACCCACCGCACCGAACCGACTCGACCCGATCCGAAAGGCACCGACCCGATGGCCACCACGGCTTCCCAGGCCCCCCTGGCTCCCAGGGCTTCCACGGCCCCCACCCGCGCCGTCCTGGCGCGCCGCGCCGCCGCGGCGCTGGCCACCGCCGCCGTGCTGGGCGCGGCCGGTGCCCCCGTGGCGGTCGCCGACCAGCCCGCGCCGAACGCCCAGGCGTCCAAGCTGCCGGAAGGGCTGTACGGCACCAAGGACCCGCAGTACGACGGCGTCTGGCGGCAGTCGCTGGCGCTGCTCGCGCAGCGCACCGTCGGGGTGCGCCCGTCGGTGACGGGCGTCGACTGGCTCGCCGGGCAGCAGTGCTCCGACGGCGCCTTCGCCGCCTTCCGCGCCGAACCGGGCAAGCCCTGCGACGACAAGACGATGCGCGACACCAACCAGACGGGCGCCGCGGTGCAGGCGCTGGCCACGCTCGGCGGGCACGACGACGCCGTACAGAAGGCCGTGAAGTGGCTGAAGTCGGTGCAGAACGATGACGGCGGCTGGCCCTCGATGAGCGGTACGCCCAGCGACGCCAACTCCACCTCGGTGGTGATCGGCGCGCTGAAGGCGGCGGGGCTGAAGCCGGAGTCCGTCAAGAAGGGCGACAAGTCCCCGTACGACGCGCTGGTCTCCTTCCAGCTGGGCTGCGACGCGAAGGAGGGGGAGCGCGGCGCGTTCGCCTTCCAGCCCAAGGACGGCAAGCTGGCCCCGAACGCGGACGCCACGGCGGCGGCCGCGCTCGGCGGGCTGGGCCAGGGCTTCGCCGTGGCCCCCGCAGGCCAGGACGTCAACGAGCCGGTCACGCCCCTGAAGTGCGCGGGCGGCGCCGACCGGAAGCCGGACACTAAGCAGGCCGCCGGGGGCGGCGCCGCGTATCTGGTCTCGCTGCTCGACGCGAACGGCCAGCACCTGAAGTCCGCGATGCCCGGCGCCGGGGACCAGCCCGACGTGGGCAACACCGCGGACACCGTGGTGGCGCTCGCCGCGGGCTCGCACGGCGACGCCGCGCAGAAGCCGCTGAAGTGGCTGGAGAAGAACTCCGCCGACTGGGCCAAGCAGGCGGGACCGGCCGCGTACGCGCAGCTGGTGCTGGCCGCGCACGCCGCGGGCGCCGACCCGCGCCACTTCGGCGGCGCCGACCTGGTCGCCCAGCTGAACGCCACCGGCCCGAAGCCGGCCGGCAGCTCCGCGCCGTCCGCGGGGCCCGAGAAGGACGCCCAGGACCAGGACGAGCAGGGCGCCGGCGTGTGGTGGATCTTCGGGATCGTCTTCGTCGCGTGCGTCGGCGTCGGGTTCCTGATCAGCGGCCGCAAGAAGAAGAACGACATCTGATGCGTCGCTCGCCACGGTCCCGCTCCGTCCGCCTCCTCGGCACCCTGGCCCTGGCCGCCACGGCCACGGGCCTGGGCGCCGCGCCCGCCCAGGCCCAGGACTACCGCTACTGGTCCTTCTGGGACGGCCCGGCGGCGGGCGCCCCGGCGTCGAAGGACGGCGGCTGGTCGTACGCGACCGAGGGCCCGGCCACCTCCCGGCCCCGGGACGGCGCCGTGGCGGGCTTCCGCTTCACCGTCAGCACCGGCTCGGCCGAGGCGGGCAAGCCGCGCCGGGCACCGGACTTCGCCGCGATCTGCGCGAAGACGCCCGCCGAGGACGGCAGGAAGCGGGTCGGGCTGGTCCTCGACTTCGGTACGAAGGCGGAGGCGCCGCGGGGCGAGACACCGCCGGAGATCCGTACGGAGTGCGCGCGGCTGCCGGAGGACGGCACGGTCGGTGACGCGCTCGCCGCGGTCGCGGGGCCGCTGCGCTACGACGCGAACGCGCTGCTGTGCGCGATCTCGGGGTATCCGAAGGCGGGGTGTGCGGAGAAGGCCGGGCCGGGGTCGGGTTCTGAATCCGGGCCGGGTTCTGCATCCGGGTCCGGTTCTGAATCCGGGTCCGGTTCGGAGTCCGAAAGGCCCGACGCCTCCGGAAAGCAGGCGGACGGTGACGACTCGGGCGGTCCCTCCGCCGGGCTGATCGGCGGCATCGCGGCCGTGGTCGTCCTGGGCGCGGCGGCCGGGTGGCAAGCGCGCCGCCGCCGCGGATGAGCGCCCTCGCTCCCCGGGCCACCCGCTCCACCGCGCTGCACGCCGGCGCCTGGTGGCTGTGGGCGCTGGGCCTGGCCGCCGCCGCGTCCCGGACCACCAACCCGCTGCTGCTCGGCCTGCTGATCGGGGTCGCGGGGTACGTCGTCGCGGCGCGCCGCACGGACGCGCCGTGGGCCCGCTCGTACGGCGCGTTCCTCAAACTGGGCCTGCTGGTGATCGGCATCCGCCTGGTCTTCGCGTTCTTCCTCGGCTCCCCCATCCCGGGCACACATGTGCTGGTCACGCTGCCGGAGGTGCCGCTGCCCGAGTGGGCGCGCGGCGTGCGCATCGGCGGCCGGGTCACGGCCGAGGGCATGCTGTTCGCCTTCTACGACGGGCTGAAGCTCGGCACCCTCCTCATCTGCGTGGGCGCCGCGAACGCGCTCGCCAGTCCGGCGCGTCTGCTGAAGTCGCTGCCGGGCGCGCTGTACGAGGCGGGCGTGGCGGTCGTCGTAGCGATGACGTTCGCGCCGAACCTGGTCGCCGACGTGCAGCGGCTGCGGGCCGCGCGCCGACTGCGCGGACGCCCGGACCGCGGTTTCAAGGCGCTGCTCCAGGTCGGGCTGCCGGTACTGGAGGGCGCGCTGGAACGCTCGGTGGCGCTGGCGGCGGCCATGGACGCACGCGGTTACGGCCGTACGGCACAGGTCCCGCCCGCCGTACGGCACACCACCACCACGCTCACCCTCGGCGGCCTGCTCGGGGTCTGCGCCGGTACGTACGGGCTGCTGGCAGACACGGGAGCGGCGTACGGCCTGCCGGTGCTGCTCGCCGGACTGGCCGCGGCGCTCGGCGGGCTGTGGCTGGGCGGGCGCCGCTCCATACGCAGCCGCTACCGGCCCGACCGGTGGGGCGTGCGCGCCTGGCTGGTGTCCGGGTCCGGCATCGCGGTGGCCGCCCTGATGATCTGGGCGAACTCTGCCGACCCGGCCGCCCTGCACCCGCCCGCCGTCCCGCTCACCGCGCCCGTCCTCCCGCTGTGGCCCGCCGCCGGAGTGCTGGTCGGGCTGCTGCCGGCGTTCGTGGCGCCGCTGCCGCCGCGGGCGGAGCCGTACACGAAGGAGTCCCCGCAGTGATCCGCTTCGACCAGGTGTCGGTCACCTACGGGGACGCGGCGGAGCCCGCCGTCCAGGGCATCGACCTGACCGTGCCGGAGGGCGAACTGTGCCTGCTCGTCGGCCCGTCCGGCGTCGGCAAGTCCACCGTCCTCAACGCCGTCTGCGGCCTCGTGCCGCACTTCACCGGCGGCACCCTGCACGGCCGCGTCACCGTCGCCGGGCGCGACACCCGCACCCATCGGCCGCGCGAACTCGCCGACGTCGTCGGCACCGTGGGCCAGGACCCGCTCGCCCACTTCGTCACCGACACCGTCGAGGACGAACTCGCGTACGGCATGGAGTCGCTGGGCCTGGCCCCGGACGTGATGCGGCGCCGCGTCGAGGAGACCCTGGATCTCCTCGGCCTCGCCGACCTGCGCGACCGCGCCATCACCACGCTCTCCGGCGGCCAGCAGCAGCGCGTCGCCATCGGCTCCGTCCTCACCACCCACCCCAAGGTGCTGGTCCTGGACGAGCCGACCTCGGCCCTCGACCCGGCCGCCGCCGAGGAGGTGCTCGCCGTACTGCAACGCCTGGTGCACGACCTCGGCACGACGGTCCTGCTGGCGGAACACCGGCTGGAGCGCGTCGTGCAGTACGCGGACCAGGTCATCCTGCTGCCCGCGCCCGGCGCGCCCCCGATCACCGGCGCGCCCGCCGACATCATGGCCGTCTCCCCCGTCCACCCGCCGGTGGTGGCCCTCGGCCGCCTCGCCGAGTGGTCGCCACTGCCGCTGTCCGTACGCGACGCCCGCCGCAGGGCGTCCTCACTGCGGGAACGGCTGGTGGGGGTGGAGCCGGGGGGTATGGGGCCGGAAGCCGCGGCCGGGGACGGTGACAGTGCGGGGACGGTTGGTTCGGACGCCGCATCCGGGGCCGGGACCGGTACTGCCGACGGTGGTGGCGCCCGGAAGCGTCTGGGCCGGTGGCGGCGCCGGGATGCTCGTACGGGTACGGGGACCGGTGCCGATGCGCGGTCCGCGCCGGCCCCCGTCCCGCTCCCCGTCACCACCGGCGGCCCGCCCGCCGCCGAGGCCGTGGGCCTGTCCGTACGGCGCGGCCGGATCGACGCCCTGCACCGCGTCGACCTGGCCGTACGCGCCGGCGAGACCATCGCCCTGATGGGCCGTAACGGCGCGGGCAAGTCCACCCTGCTCGGCACCCTCGTCGGCATGCACGAGCCCGCCGCCGGCTCGGTACGCGTCGGCGGCGCGGCACCGCACCGCACCGGCCCGCGCACGCTGCTGCGCCACGTCGGCCTCGTACCGCAGGAACCGCGCGACCTCCTGTACGCGGACACCGTCGCCGCCGAGTGCGCCGCCGCCGACCACGACGCGGACGCCGCCCCCGGCACCTGCCGGGACCTGGTCACCCGGCTGCTCCCGGACGTGGCGGACGGCACCCACCCACGCGACCTCTCCGAGGGCCAGCGGCTCGCCCTCGCGCTGGCCGTCGTGCTCACCGCCCGCCCGCCGCTGCTCCTGCTCGACGAGCCGACCCGCGGTCTGGACTACGCGGCCAAGGGCCGCCTCGTGCAGCTGCTGCGCGGGCTGGCCGCCGAGGGGCATGCGATCGTGCTGGCCACGCACGACGTCGAGCTGGCCGCCGAGCTGGCCCACCGCGTCGTCATCCTCGCGGACGGCGAGATCGTCGCGGACGGCCCGACCGCGGAGGTCGTCGTCTCCTCGCCCGCCTTCGCACCGCAGGTCGCCAAGGTGCTCGCGCCGCTGCCGTGGCTCACGGTGCCGCAGGTCGCGCAGGCGCTGGAGGCCACGGCATGACGCGCCACGACGGGGCACGTCCGGGACCGGGGCGGCCGTGGAGCCGGACGGCGGCGAACCGGCGTGCGCGGGCGGACCGGCAGGAGCGGGCGGACCGGCAGGTGCGGGCCGTACGGCTCGGGCCGCGGTCCGTTGCCGCGCTCGTCCTCATCTCGGTCATCGGCGTGATGGCCTTCGGGTGGCCGCTGCTGGCCGCTTCCGCCTCCGGGCTCGCGCACTCCAAGGACGCGCCGTGGCTGTTCGCGGCCATGCTGCCGCTGCTGCTGGCCGTCGTCGTGGCCACGATCGCCGACACCTCCGCGGCCTCCGCCGCACGCGGCACGCCCAGTCTGGACTCGAAGGCCATCGCCATGCTCGGCGTCCTGGCCGCCGCGGGCGCGGCGATGCGCCCGCTCGGCGCGGGCACCGCCGGCATCGAGCCGATGTTCTTCCTGATGGTGCTGGCCGGGCGGGTGCTGGGCCCGGGCTTCGGCTTCGTGCTCGGCTCGGTGTCGATGTTCGCCTCCGCGCTGCTGACCGGCGGCGTGGGGCCGTGGCTGCCGTTCCAGATGCTGTCCATGGGGTGGGTGGCGATGGGCGCGGGGCTGCTGCCGGGCCCGGACCGGCTGCGCGGGCGCCGCGAGCTGGCCATGATCGCGCTGTACGGCGCGGTCTCCGCCGTCCTGTACGGCCTGGTCATGAACCTCCAGGGCTGGCCGTACATCGGCGGCATGGCCTCCGGCGTCTCGTTCGTACCGGGCGATCCGCTGCCCGACAACCTGGCCCGCTTCGTGGCGTACTGTCTGGCGACCTCGCTCGGCTGGGACCTGCCGCGCGCCGCGGTCACCGTCGTGCTGACGCTCACCCTGGGCGGCACCCTCCTCAAGGCCCTGCGCCGGGCGACGCGGCGGGCGGCTTTCGACGTACCGGCGACGTTCGGCGGGCCGGGGACGGGGGCGGGAGCCGGGGCGGGCTCGGGGGCTACGCCCCGGTCGCCGGAGCCGGAGCCACGCTCAGGGCCGGTACCGGAAAAACCATCTCCGGACGCTGCCTAACCGGGCGAAACCTGACAGGGTGCGCATGCCCCACGCCTCCGGATTCCGGACCGAGACGTATTGCGTTAGAACGAACTCCAACTCCTAGGTTCGCAAACGTGCGATACATCAAACTCGGAAAGACCGGACTGGAAGTGTCCGCCATCGCCCTCGGCTGCATGAGCTTCGGCGAGCCGGACCGGGGCGGCGAGCCCTGGTCGCTGGGCGCGGACGCCAGTCGGGACATCATCAAGCAGGCCCTTGAGGGCGGCGTCAACTTCCTCGACACGGCCAATGGGTACAGCGCCGGAAGCAGCGAGGAGATCGTCGGCCGGGCGGTCAAGGACTTCACCCGGCGCGAGGAGGTCGTCCTCTCCACCAAGGTCTGGATGCGGATGCGCCCCGGCCCGAACGGCGCCGGGCTGTCCCGCAAGGCGATCTTCGCCGAGCTCGACGCCTCCCTGAAGCGGCTGGGGACCGACTACATCGACCTGTACCAGATCCACCGCTGGGACTACGACACCCCGATCGAGGAAACCCTTGAGGCGCTGCACGACGCGGTCAAGTCCGGGAAGGTCCGCTACATCGGAGCCTCTTCCATGTACGCCTGGCAGTTCGCCAAGGCGCTGTACCTGGCCGACCTGAACGGCTGGACCCGGTTCGTGTCGATGCAGGACCACTACAACCTCATCCACCGGGAAGCAGAGCGGGAGATGCTCCCGCTCTGTGCCGACCAGGGCATCGGCGTGATCCCGTGGAGCCCGCTGGCACGGGGCAGGCTGACGCGGGTCCGGGACACCGCCACGGCGCGGGCCGGGACCGACGAGGGCGGCAAGATCCTCTACCGCGACGAGGACCAGGCAGTGGCCGAACGCGTCCACGAGATCGCGGGCAAGCGGGGCCTGTCCCCGGCCCAGGTCGCCCTGGCCTGGGTCATGCGCAACCCGGTGGTGACCTCGCCCATCGTCGGGGTCACCAAGCCGGCCCAGCTGGCCGACGCGGTCGCCGCGGTGGACGTCGAACTCGACGAGGACGAGGCCGCCTACCTGGAGGAGCCCTACCAGCCGCACGAGGCCGCCTACCTGGAGGAGTCCTTCTACAAGCGGCGCCCCGTGGCGGGCTCCCGGTAGTCCGGACTCCCGGTAGTCCAGGCTCCAGGTGGTCCGGGCTCCAGGTGGTCCGGGCTGCCGCCGGGCCGATGGCCGCGTTCATCGCGATCCGACGCCTCAGTGGTGAGTCAGGTGACCGCTCCACCCCCACCCGTAATACCCAAACCCGAAGCAAGCCCCTTACAACCTCACTCACACCCCTCCCCCACCTGTGACCTCACCCACAGGACCTCCGTCACATACGACGCCCCTTCGTAGCCTCCGCGCCTCG
Source organism: Streptomyces rimosus subsp. rimosus (assembly GCF_000720725.1). GTDB lineage: Bacteria > Actinomycetota > Actinomycetes > Streptomycetales > Streptomycetaceae > Streptomyces > Streptomyces rimosus_A. The sequence continues at coordinate 37,941 of NZ_JOCQ01000020.1, read as the reverse complement.
CGCGACCCGCTCCCCCATGGGCCACAACGGCCGGGACCTTCCGCCCCGCATGCGAGATCCACTAGTAAGAGCGGGTGTTGCCACGCCCCCCGACCACTTCCCAGGGTGAATGTGTCGCCGAGAGCAGCGCGCCTCTCCTCCCCCCGGGTGCGCCCTCGGCGGCGTTCCTCTGCACCCCGACGGAAGGCTTCTCCTCCCGTGAGCGTCACCTCGTCCACGATCACCCGCCGTCTCGCCGCCCACAAGAAGGCCGTCGTCGCGGCCGGTGCCGTCGCCCTGGGCGCCGCCGCCTTCGCCGCCACGCCGGCCCAGGCCGCCACCCCGGCCCAGGCGCCGTCCGCCGCGACGGCGAGCGACGCCAAGGCCGCGGCGCACAAGCTGATCCCGGACCAGGCGCAGTACCAGTGCTTCAGCAACATCGTCGAGCGGGAGAGCGGCTGGGACCCGACCGCGACCAACCCGTCCAGCGGCGCCTACGGTCTCGTGCAGGCGCAGCCGGGCTCGAAGATGGCCTCGGCCGGTCCGGACTGGAAGACCAATCCGGAGACCCAGATCAAGTGGGGTCTGGACTACATGAACTCCACCTACGGCAGCCCCTGCGACGCCTGGAACTTCTGGCAGTCCCACAACTGGTACTGAGCCGAACCGGCACCGGGCCGGCACCGACCGGCACCGCGAACGGCACGAAGCGGCCGACGCCCCTGGCGTCGGCCGCTTCGGCGTGCCCCGGAAGGGCCTCAGTCCACGTCCGCCCGACGGGCACGGAACCACGTCACCCCGACCAGGGCCGCGGCGATGTAGATGACTCCGGCGGCGGTGGTCACCGACTCGACGTACTGCTCGTAGCCGTCCGCGCGCAGCTCGGCCGCCAGGAAACCCAGCGCCGTGCCAAGCCCCGCGAGCGCACAGATCAAAGCCGCGAAGGGGGGCTTTGCCAATTCCATCTCCTCCAAAAATGAGCCGACCCGGACGCCGCACGAGTGTACGTAGTGGCGTTTCAGCCAGCCGCGCCTACCCTGGGCGCCCGCGTCAAAACCCCGCCCGTCAGTTCCCGGTGGCCCCGTCGATCCGCTCGCGCAACAGATCGGCATGGCCGTTGTGCTGGGCGTACTCGGCTATCAGGTGGACCAGGACGCGGCGCAGGGAGACCGGGGCTCCCGAGGCCGCGTGGGTGCCCGTGACGTCCAGGGACGGAGCGGCGGCCACGATGCGGCGGGAGTGCTCGCACTGCTCGCGCCAGAGCGCCAGGGCCTGTGCCGGGTCCCCGGACAGGTCGCCGAAATCCTGGTCGGGGTCCTCGTCGGAGTAGTGGAGCATCGGGGCCGCTTCGCCCGCGAACTGGATGTGGAACCACCAGCGTTCCACCCCGGCGAGGTGCCGTATCAGCCCGTGCAGGCTCAGCCCGGACGGCGGCACCGACCGCTCCGAGAGCCGGTCGGCGGGCACCCCCGAGCACTTCAGCTCGAAGGTGGCGCGGTGCCACTCCAGATAGCTGGTCAGGATCTCCCGTTCGTCGCCCACCAGCGGCGGACGCCGCCGCGTGTCGCCGTCGGCCGCCCACGTCTGCGCGTAGTGCACCGGCTGTGGCACGGCCGGCGGATCCCCTGCCTGAACCCCTGATTCGGTCATGCAGCGAGTGTGGCAGGGACCACTGACAACGCCCCGGAATCGGCGGCATCGGCAGGGCACCGACCGCCCCTTTCGCCGTACATGTGATCCAATTACGGGATGGGTGACACGAGTTGCGGGTCGAGCGGGACACGTGGCGGGGCGGGGCGGACGAGCGCGGCGCTGGGGCCGCTGGAGCGGGTCGACGGCCACTGGGTGGTGGGCGACTGCTTCCGGCCGGGCGGTCTCTGGCTGGAGTTCCGCCCCGACGGCATCTACCAGCACGCCCGCACCCCCGCCGACGAGCTGCTGATCCCCTGGTCCAGGATCATGCTGGGCATCGGCTTCTCACTGGGCGGCAAGTACCCGCGGCACGGTTCCGTGAGCCCGATGGGTCTGATCGGCGGGCTCCCGGGCCCGTGGCAGGGCGTCGGCCGCGGCTATCTGCACATGACGCTGCGCCACCCGTACGAGGACTGGCTGGCCTCCTTCGACCGCCACCCCCGCCGCTACACCCTGACCGATCTGGCGCTGTTCGAAGCGCTGCTCACGCACACCGGCGCCGCCAAGGAGTTCCCCCGGTTCGGCGACGGGGAGTGGCTGGACCGCGCGGTCGGCCTGCTGACGCGCGAGCGGCCCCGCACGGGACGCGCCCTGCGCGCGGTGATGGCCGAGATCCTGGGGGAGGGCGGGACGCCGGACCCTCACAGCCGCTGAATGATCGTCCCCGTCGCCAGCCCCCCGCCCGCGCACATCGTGATCAGCGCGAACTCCCGGCCCGTACGCTCCAGCTCGTGCAGCGCGGTGGTGATCAGCCGGGCGCCGGTGGCGCCGACCGGGTGCCCCAGGGCGATCGCCCCGCCGTTGACGTTGACCTTCTCCAGGTCCTGGTCGAAGACCCGGGTCCAGGACAGTACGACCGACGCGAACGCCTCGTTGATCTCGACCAGGTCGATGTCCTTCAGGGACATCCCGGCCTTGCCGAGCACCGCCCGCGTCGCGTCGATCGGCCCGTCCAGGTGGTAGTGGGGGTCGGCGCCGACCAGGGCCTGCGCCACGATCCGGGCCCGCGGCCTGAGTTTGAGCGCGCGGGCCATCCGCTTGGACGCCCACATCACCGCGCAGGCCCCGTCCGAGATCTGCGAGCAGTTGCCCGCCGTGTGCACGGCGGTCGGCATGACCGGCTTGAGGCCGGCGAGCGCCGCCAGGCTCGTGTCCCGTAACCCCTCGTCGCGGTCGGCCAGCCGCCACATGCCCTGCCCGGCGGCCTGTTCGTCCTCCGTCGTGGGCACCTGCACCGCGAACGTCTCCCGCTTGAAGCGTTCCTCCGCCCAGGCCGCCGCGGCCCGCTCCTGCGAGAGCAGTCCCAGCGCGTCGACGTCCTCGCGGGTCAGCCCCCGGTTGCGGGCGATCCGTTCGGCGGCCTCGAACTGGTTGGGCAGGTCCACGTTCCACTCGTCCGGCCAGGGTTTGCCGGGGCCGTGCTTGGAGCCGCTGCCCAGCGGCACCCGCGACATCGCCTCCACCCCGCACCCGATGCCGATGTCGATGACACCGGCCGCGACCATGTTGGCGACCATGTGGTTGGCCTGCTGCGACGAGCCGCACTGGCAGTCCACGGTGGTCGCGGCGGTCTCGTACGGCAGGCCCATCGTCAGCCAGGCGGTGCGCGCGGGGTTCATGGACTGCTCGCCGGCGTGGGTGACCGTGCCGCCGACGATCTGCTCCACGCAGTCCGGCTGGATGCCGGTGCGGGCGAGCAGTTCGCGGTAGGTCTCGCCGAGGAGGTAGGCGGGGTGGAGGTTGGCGAGCGTGCCGCCGCGTTTGCCGATCGGGGTGCGTACGGCTTCGACGATGACGGGTTCCGCGGCCATGACTGACTCGTCCTCTCCTCACGTCCCGCAGGACGTCCCGGCCCCCCGACGACGGAACTGGTACGCGTTCTAGTTCCCCGGACAGTCTCTTTGAGCCGCGTCCGGGGGCGCAAGGGTGCTGCACGGGTCTTCCGTGCCCGGCGGAGGGCGTACGGCGCCGGTTCGCGCCCCGCGCCCCCTTGCCACGTATAGAACTCGTTACTACCTTCACCGCTGTGAGCTGACGGCCCGTCAGGGTCGGCTGATCGCCGGTACCCACCGACGCGTACCGGTACGGGTACCGGGCCGGACCAGAGCTGGAGGCGCCGAGATGCCCTGCCCCGCGCTGCCCGACGGGTTCGACTTCACCGACCCCGACGTCTACCGGAGCCGCGTACCGCTGCCCGAGTTCGCGCAGCTGCGGCGCACCGCGCCCGTCTGGTGGAACGCCCAGCCGCACGGCGTCGCCGGCTTCGGCGACGACGGCTACTGGGTGGTGAGCCGCCACGAGGACGTCAAGGAGGTCTCCACCCGGCCGGAGATCTTCTCGGCGAGCGTCAACACCTCCATCATCCGGTTCAACGCGGCCATGACCCGCGACCGGATCGACCTGCAGAAGCTGATCATGCTGAACATGGACCCGCCGGAGCACACCCGGGTCCGCCAGATCGTCCAGCGCGGCTTCACGCCCCGCGCCATCCGCGCTCTGGAGGACGCGCTGCGCGCCCGCGCGCGGACCATCGTCGCCGGGGCGCGGCGCAAGGGATCCGGCGACTTCGTCACCGATGTCGCCTGCGAACTGCCCCTCCAGGCCATCGCCGAGCTGATCGGCATCCCCCAGGACGACCGGGCCCGGATCTTCGACTGGTCGAACAAGATGATCGCCTACGACGATCCGGAGCTGGCCATCACCGAGGAGGTCGGCAGCACCGCGGCGGCGGAGCTGATCTCGTACGCGATGAACCTGGCCGCGGCCCGCAAGGAGTGCCCCGCCCAGGACATCGTCAGCCGGCTCGTCGCGGCGGAGGACGAGGGCAACCTCGCGTCCGACGAGTTCGGGTTCTTCGTGCTGCTGCTGGCCGTCGCGGGCAACGAGACCACGCGCAACGCGATCACCCACGGGATGCACGCGTTCCTGACGCATCCCGACCAGTGGGAGCTGTACAAGCGGGAGCGGCCCGGCACCGCGGCCGAGGAGATCGTGCGCTGGGCGACCCCCGTCGTCTCCTTCCAGCGCACCGCCACCCAGGACACCACCCTGGGCGGCGCGCGGATCGAGAAGGGGCAGCGCGTCGGGATCTTCTACGCCTCCGCCAACCACGACCCCGAGGTCTTCGAGCACCCCGAAGCCTTCGACATCACCCGCGACCCCAACCCCCACCTGGGCTTCGGCGGGGGCGGCCCGCACTTCTGCCTCGGCAAGTCGCTCGCCGTCCTGGAGATCGACCTGATCTTCCAGGCCATCGCCGACGCGATGCCGGACATCGCCCTCGCGGGCACCCCGCGCCGGCTGCGGTCGGCGTGGCTCAACGGGGTGAAGGAGCTGCGGGTCCGGTACGTGTAGGGCGCGGGCCCGGTACCCGTACGGCGAGGCCGGGCGCCCCGTACGGCCCGTCCGCGACCCGCGTCGCTTTTACGCCTCCTGTGGTTCCTTCGGTCCTCAACCTTGCCAACGGCTACTGGCAGACTTACATTCAACTCGCCAGTAACACCGGCCAGTTCGCCACATCCTTCACGTGATCGACACGTGTCCCCACATCCTGGCCCGGTGCCGGCATCTTCCCCCACAACTCTCGGCAGCGCGATCCACCGCACTTCGAAGGGGACCACTCTCATGAAGGACGCACACGGCAGACACGTCACGGGGCGGGTGAGCTGGCGCAAGTTCGCCGTGCTGTCCGTTCCGGCCTTCGCCGGGACCGCCGCCCTGGCCATCGCCCTGGCCAACGGCGCGCTGGCGGCCTCGTTCGCCGTCTCGGGCCAGCAGTTCAAGGTGTCCGCCGCTTCCCTGGAGGGCGAGGGGTTCGCCCAGTACGGCGGCGTCGACCAGAACGCCCGGGGCGACCTGCTGCCGGTGGCCGTGACCGCCATCAAGAAGGCCGACCTGCACAAACTGTGCCAGTCGGTGGTCACCACGCTGCCGGTCATCGGCGACATCTCGCTCAACCTCACCGCGGGCGGCGGCAAGACGCCGGTCAAGGCGACCGACCTCTTCGTGGACGCGACCCAGCTCTCCGGCAACGCGTCCTTCAACAACATCGAGATCGGCCGGGACGCCTCCACCCTCGACAAGGGCCCCGCGACCGCGCAGGGCATGCAGGACCTGTTCGCCCAGCAGGCCGACGACGTGAACATCACCAACCTCCGGCAGACGGCCTGGGCCACCAACGCCGGGACCTTCCGGCTGGCCGGCCTGAGCATGAAGATCTCCAAGGGCAAGAAGGAATGCTTCTGACCGGCAAGGGCACCGGACGGCGCGGCTGGACGGCCTGGCGCCGCTGGCGCAAGGGCCGCCCCTTCTGGGGCGGGCTGGCGGCCGTCGTCGCCGGTGCGGAGATCTGCGCCATCCCGCTGGCGCCGCTGAAGGTCATGCTCCAGCAGGGCATCGCCGGGATACCGTCCGTCCTGATGGGCCTGGTGATGATCCTGATGGGCCTGTCCGCGTGGTTCGCGCCGCACTACCGGGGGCTGGCGGGCGTCCTCACCGTCCTGGTCTCCGCCGCCGCGCTGGTGATGTCCAACCTCGGCGGTTTCCTGTTCGGCACCATCGTCGGCATCCTCGGCGGCGGCATGATCTTCGCCTGGCAGCCCCGTCCGCTGCCGGAGCCGGGCGCGGACGGCGCCGAGGCGGAGACGAAGCCGGGGACGGGGCCGGGGCCGGAATCGGCGCCGGAGCCGTCCGACAGCGGGGCGGCGCCGTCCCACCCGCGGCCGCGCGGCTGACCGCACCTGGCCGAGCCGGGCCGTACGCGTACGTGAGGGTCGTCGTACGCGTACGGCCGGGCCGTGACGACCGTACGGCCGCGGCACCGTACGGCCCGATCGCCACCCCCATACGCACCCTCCGCACCCCCCTCAACCCGCAGGTGCCTTCGCGCTCAGCGCCGGCCCCTGCGCGGTCCCGTCCGCACGGGCGGGGCCACCGCACCACTCACCGCTCGCAGAAGGAGATTCGCGATGACGCACAGACCCGCACGCTCTCGCGCAGATCACTCCCGTGCCCGGCGGCCGCGCGCCCTGCTCGCCGCCGGTACGGGAATCCTCGCGACCGCGTCCCTCTCCCTGGCCCTGACCGGCTCGGCCACCGCCCAGCCGGCCGGGGCGCAGCCCGCCGCCGGTTCCACCACCGTCACACCGGCCGGGCACGCCTACGCCGCCGACCTCAGCGGCAAGGCCACCTTCAAGGCCGGTTCGGTGACGGTGACCTGCACCGTCTCGCACGCCGCCGGCCAAGTACCGGACGCCCCGGGCAACACCAACGCCTCGGGCCCGGTCAGCAGCACTCTCTCGGCGCCCACCTACAGCTCGTGCACCACCAGCATGCCGGGCGTGAGCGCCTCCATCCAGACCTCCGGCGACTGGGGCGTGTCCATGCAGCACGGCGCCCCGAGCACCGCCGGGCTGACCATCCCGACCGGCGGGTTCGTCCTCAGGACCAGCGGTCTGGCCAGTTGTACGGTGACGGCGGCGCCCACCGCCGCCGCGGTGGTGAACGGCGCCTGGACCAACGGCGCGCCGTCCGGCCTCGTGTTCACCAACGCCTCCGTCCCGGTCAAGGTCGTCGGCGGCTTCGGCTGCCCGACCAGCGCGACGACCTCGCTCTTCAACGCCACCTACAAGGTCACGGACAGCACCGACCCGGCGTCGCAGATCACGGTCACCGAGTGATGGCCGTGGTCGCCTGACGGCCGACACCAGGTGCCCGGCCGCCACCGGCTGACGGCCGGGAGGCGCCCGCCGGCAGCCCCCTCAGCCGCGGACGCCCCCGGTCGTCGTCAGCCCGTTGCCCTCACCCGCCGGTGAGGGCAACGGCAACCGTCACCGCGCCGCTCACCAGCACCACCGCCGCCGCCAGGAATCCCGTGACCAGCCGGCGCCGCAGCTCCCGGTACACGCCCTCGTACTCGGCGCGCAGTTCGCCGCTGCGGGCCGCGATCCGACGGAGATACGCGCGGGAGAATTCCAGCTGGTCGGCCTGGTACTGCCGCTCGACCTCCGCGCGCTGCGCCCGGGTCAGCCACGGCAGCCGGTCGCCGAATTCCCGGGCCCGGGCGCGTGCCCGGTCCTTCTCCGCCTCCCAGAGCAGAAAACCCTCGATCTCGTTGATCGCCTCGGCCGTGCTCACCGGCGTACCACCGCTCATACCAGGGCACCTCGTTCCTTGTGCTGCTCCGCTTCGGGGGCTCCGATTTCGGGGTGGTGCAGGTCGAAGGCCGGGGATTCGGAGCGGATACGGGGCAGGGCGACGAAATTGTGGCGGGGCGGCGGGCAGGAGGTCGCCCATTCCAGCGAGCGGCCCCAGCCCCACGGATCGTCGGCCGTCACCTTCTCCCCGTACTTCGCGGTCTTCCAGACGTTGTAGAGGAACGGCAGGACCGACATGCCGAGGACGAACGAGAAGATGGACGAGACGGTGTTGAGCGTCGTGAAGCCGTCGGCGGCCAGGTAGTCGGGAATGCGGCGCAGCATGCCTTCGGCGCCCAGCCAGTGCTGGACGAGAAAGGTGCCGTGAAAGCCCACGAACAGCGTCCAGAAGGTGGTTTTGCCGAGGCGTTCGTCCAGCATCTTTCCGGTGAACTTCGGCCACCAGAAGTGGAATCCCGCGAACATCGCGAAGACGACCGTGCCGAAGATGACGTAGTGGAAGTGGGCCACGACGAAATAGGAATCCGTGACGTGGAAGTCCATCGGCGGGGAAGCGAGGATGACGCCGGTCAGGCCGCCGAAGGTGAAGGTGATCAGGAAGCCGACGGCCCAGAGCATCGGTGTCTCGAAGGACAGCGAGCCCTGCCACATCGTGCCGATCCAGTTGAAGAACTTCACCCCCGTCGGTACGGCGATCAGGAACGTCATGAACGAGAAGAACGGCAGCAGGACGCCGCCCGTGGCGTACATGTGGTGGGCCCAGACCGTCACGGACAGCCCGGCGATGGAGATGGTCGCGGCGACCAGGCCGAGGTATCCGAACATGGGCTTGCGGGAGAAGACCGGGATGACCTCGGAGACGATGCCGAAGAACGGCAGGGCGATGATGTAGACCTCGGGGTGGCCGAAGAACCAGAACAGGTGCTGCCACAGCAGGGCGCCGCCGTTGGCCGCGTCGAAGACGTGCGCCCCGAACTTGCGGTCCGCCTCCAGCGCGAAGAGGGCCGCCGCCAGCACGGGGAAGGCCAGCAGGACGAGCACACCGGTCAGCAGCACGTTCCAGGTGAAGATCGGCAACCGGAACATCGTCATTCCGGGGGCGCGCATGCAGACGATCGTGGTGATGAAATTGACCGCGCCCAGGATCGTACCGAAGCCGGAGAAGGCCAGACCCATGATCCACATATCACTGCCGATGCCCGGGGAATGCACGGAATCGGAGAGCGGGGCGTAGGCGAACCAGCCGAAACCGGCCGCGCCCTGCGGGGTGAGGAAACCACCCACCGCGATCAGCGAGCCGAAGAGGTACAGCCAGTACGCCAGCATGTTCAGCCGGGGAAAGGCGACATCGGGCGCGCCGATCTGCAGCGGCATGATCCAGTTGGCGAATCCGGAGAACAGCGGCGTAGCGAACATCAGCAGCATGATCGTGCCGTGCATCGTGAACGCCTGGTTGAACTGCTCGTTCGACAGGATCTGATGGCCGGGCCGGGCCAGCTCGGCGCGCATCACCAGCGCCAGCAGGCCGCCGATACAGAAGAATGCGAACGAGGTGATCAGGTAGAGCGTGCCGATGGTCTTGTGGTCGGTGGTCGTCAGCCACTTCACCGGAGACTTGTTCACGGGGGACGTGATCGCGGGGGACTTGTTCACGGGGGACGTGATCGCGGGGGACTTGGACTTCATGCCCCGTAGGTGTCCGGGGCCGGAGAAAACTTCACCGCACGCGGGTGTGAAGATTCCAGGCGTGCCGGACACCAACAGATCATGAGCAAGGACGCAGCCCCCGACGACGGTTCCCGCGGGGTCACCGGCGAGGAGAGCGCCCAGGACCGCGGCAAGAGCGGCAGCAAGGACGGCGGCGAGGACATCGACGAGGCCTTCGCCGACGCCTACCGCGCGCACTACTGGGCCGTCAGCCGCTTCGTCGCCCGGCGGCTGGACGACAACCGGGCGGACGACGTGGAGGAGGTGGTGGCGGAGGTCTTTTCCATAGCCTGGCGGCGCCGCGCCGAGCTGCCGGAATCACCGCTGCCCTGGCTGTACGGCGTGGCCCGCAACTGCCTGTCGAACACGGTGCGCGGCTTCGGCCGCTACCGGCGCCTGCTGCACCGCCTCGGCAACCACGAGGCCGCGCACCGCCGCCAGACCGTGGACAGCCCCGACGCGGAGCGGCCGGGCTCCTGGGTGCACGAGGCCCTGGAGCGCCTCTCCCCCGCCGATCAGGAAGTCCTGCGCCTGACGGCCTGGGAGGAACTGACCCTCCAGGAGCTGGCCGTCACCCTGGACTGCAGTCAGAGCGCCGCGGCGATGCGGCTGCACCGGGCCCGCAACCGGCTCCGTACGCAGATCGACCGCCTGCGCCGGAAGGCCGGGCCGGAGCCGCCGCGCCCGCTCCCGCGCCGCACGACCGCACGCCCATCCCTGCCCGCACCCGCGGTGCCGACCCGAGTAGGAGGCCGCAGCCTTGACTGACGAACTGGAGCTGCTGCGGCAGGCCGATCCCGTACGGTCCGACGAGGGCCCGTGGCGCGACCGCCCGCTGACCGCGCGCGCCGAACACCGGCTGGCCGCCCTGATGAGCGCCGACGCGCCAGAGCGCACGCCCGGTTCCGCGCCGGAGCCCGAGCGGCCCGAACGCCCCGCCCGCGCCCCCCGCCCCGCCCGTACCCGCCGTCTCCTCATCGGCGCCACCGCCGCCTCGGCCGCCGCGCTCGCCGTCCTCACCCTCACCTTCTCCGGCGCCGGCACGGCCCCGGCGGTGGCCGCCCCCACCGCGCTCGTCGTGCAGCGCGACGCGCCCGCCGTCCCGCTGGACGAGGTGGCACGGCAGGCGGAGGCGTACGCCCGCGCCCAGCGCAACGCTCCCCCACCGCACCGCGGCAGCCACCTCCAGAGCTGGTATCTGAGCATGCAGACGGGCCCCGACGCCAAGCCGCCGGTCACCGTCCCCGAGGAGCGGATCACCCGCTGGAACCCGGACGGCAGCGGCTCGGAACTGGCCGTCGCGACCGACCCGCGGCACCCCGGCCGCCCGGTGATCAACGACGCGGACGGCGAGTGGCGCACCGTCAACGACGGCAAGGTGCTGCACCGCAGGACGTATCCGGCGGGCACGCGCCTGGACGACCCGGTCACCGGCGAGGGCACGCTGCCCGCGCGCCCGCCCGCCGACCCCGACGAGCTGCGCGCCTACCTGGCCACCTTCTACAGCGGCGCCGGCACGAAGACGCAGCCCCTCCTGATGGCCCTCTCCTCGTTCCTCCAGGAGTGGACGCCGGGCCCGCGCGAGTCGGCGGCGCTGGCCCGGATGCTGTCCCGCCTGCCCGACCTGCGCCCGGCCGGTCAGGTCGTCGACCGGCTCGGCCGGCGGGGCCAGGCGTACGCGTACCGCGGCGAGGAGGACGCGACGGACGGGTCCATGGAGGGCACGCTCCAACTGATCATCCTCGACCCGGAGACCGGCCGGGTCCTCGGCATGGAGACGACGTTCACGGAGGACGTCCCCGACTTCAAGATCAAGGCGGGTGACGTGCTGTCGTACGAGGCGTGGATGCCGTGAGACGCCCCCGGTGGCCCTGCTCTCGGCCGGCCGCTCAGTGCCCGAGCCGGTCGAGGGCCTGCTGCGGGTAGCGCGCGCCCGCCACGGCCTCGGCAGGCACCGCCGCGCGCAGCCGGGCTTCCTGCTCGGCGGTCAGGGTGAGTTCGGCAGCGGCGGCGTTCTCCGCGACGTACCGCGCACGCTTGGTGCCGGGGATCGGCACGATGTCCTCCCCCTGCGCCAGCAGCCAGGCCAGTGCGGCGCGCGCTGGAGGCACGCCGATCTCGTCGGCTACGCGGCGTACGGCACGGACGAGCGCGAAATTGCGCTCGATGTTCTCCTCCGAGAACCGCGGCCAGCGGCGCCGGTTGTCCGCCTCGCCCAGTTCCTCGCGGGCGGCGAGCGCGCCCGCGAGCATGCCGCGCCCGAGCGGCGAGTACGCCACGACGGTTACGCCCAGTTCGCGGCAGGTGGCGAGCATGCCGCCTTCGACGACGTCCCGGGTGAACAGCGAGTACTCCAGCTGGACCGCGCTGATCGGATGCACGGCGTGGGCCTTGCGCAGCGTCTCGGGGCTGACCTCCGACAGCCCCAGCTGCCGCACCTTCCCCGCCGCCACCAGCTCCGCCATCGCGCCGACGGTCTCCTCGACCGGTACGGCCGGGTCGCGGCGGTGGGCGTAATAGAGGTCGACGTACTCGACGCCGAGCCTGCGGAGCGAGGCGTCGCAGGCGACGGGCACGTACGCGGGTGAGGTGTCGACGGCGTCGACCCGCCCGGTCACGGGGTCGTGCCGCAGCCCGAACTTGGTCGCGAGCACGACGGCGTCCCGCTTGGCCCGGTCCCGCAGCCAGCCGCCGACGAACTCCTCGTTCGCGCCGCGTCCGTAGGCGTCGGCGGTGTCGAGAAACGTCACTCCCAGCTCGGCCGCCCGGTCCAGTGCCCGCCGCGCCTCCGCCGGATCGGCGGGTCCGTACGCGACGGACATCCCCATGCACCCGAGCCCGACCGCCGAGACGATCGGCCCGTCCTGCCCGCCGAGCCGCCGGTACCTCATGACGTTCCTCCATCACTCGCTGGATCGGCTCCGCCGGGCCCGAGGCGACAGGGCGCGACGTGCTGGTGATCGTAACGAGGCGGCGGCCGCACGGCAGGTCCCCCGAGTGGCGGAGTGCCCCCGGGTGGCTGAAGCTGGATGGGCGCGACGATCCGGCGGCGCGGCAGCGGACACTGCCGCGCCGCTCGCGCGGACTCAGGCCAGCGGTACGTTCACACAGGCCAGGCGGGCGCCCGCGGTTCCCGCGTGGCCCGGCTCGGTGTGCGTTCCGTGCTCGTGGACGACCACGGAACGGGCCTCTCCGTAGCGGACGTGCCAGTCGACCCTGGCGGTCGAGGAGCCGCGGCCGTCCTCGTCCGTCTTCATGTCGAGCCAGACCTCGTTGCGGGGGTTCGCGTAGGCGGGGTCGGTCGAGGGCTGCACCGGGTCGGGGACGTTCTGGTAGTGCGGGCCGGAGTCGTTCGGCTTCGGGCCGCAGGGCTTGGTGTGGACATGGGCGCCGTACGTGCGGTCGGGGACGAGCCCGGACAGGCGCAGGGAGACGGCCGTACGGGCATCCTTGCCGGAGCCGTACCGCTTCTCCACGACCGTGACCCGGCTGCCCTCGGGCACCAGGGCCTGGTCGTACGTGACGGCCTCGCCCGTCGGGGACGCCGCGAAGTGCGCGCGGACGGTCACGCTGGTGCACTGCACTCCCGGGACCGGCGCGGCGGCCGGCGCCATTGCCAGTGATGCGGTCAGCACTGCCGTAGCGATAGACATGCGACGCACCCTCGCGTCCCGGCCCGGCAACCGGAACCGGGTATCCGGTCAAGCGGGGTGTACGGGGGAAGTATGGAAGGCGGGTTTGGGGGGCGGTCCGCGGGACACACGGGGTGCGGGTGACGGGCGGTCCGAAGTGGGCCGCAGGCAGCCGGCGAGGTCCGGACAGGGTTCGGGCGAGGTCCGGGGAAACTTTTTCCGCATCGGCTGCATACATCCGTGACCACTGGGCAGGGTCAGGTCCGTGCGCTGCATATGTGGCGCAACACGGGGCAAATCGGTTGCGGTGATCTCCGCGAGATGGATCACATCCGTAAAGGCCGAATCAAGACCCCCGGGGCGCCGTTTCCCCTGGAAGCAGCAGGGTTGAGCACGCTTCGGCGATCGCCTGTGCACTGTCCGTGATGACCTGCTCTGCCCCTATGGTCGACCTTTGCCCGTCACGCCATGGCGGGCGAGGCCCGCCCCGGCGGGTGTTCCATGCAGTCGTCCCAGAGAGCGCAGGCGAGCGAGCACGTGCCGACGCAGTCACCCGTCGCACAGCGGACCCGTACCGATGGTCCCGAAACCGATCCGGCCGCGTCGGCCGACGCGGCCGAGCCGGAGAAACCGGAGAAGCGGGGGACGGGCGGCGGCGACGTCACGGTCGTCGATCCGTCCATGGTCAAGCGGGCCGTCTCGGCGGCCGCGGTCGGCAACGCGATGGAGTGGTTCGACTTCGGCGTCTACAGCTACATCGCGGTCACGCTGGGACAGGTCTTCTTCCCGTCCGGCAACCCGACCGCGCAGTTGCTGTCGACGTTCGGCACCTTCGCCGCGGCGTTCCTCGTCCGCCCCATCGGCGGCATGGTCTTCGGTCCGCTCGGTGACCGCATCGGCCGGCAGAAGATTCTCGCCATCACGATGATCATGATGGCGGCCGGCACCTTCGCCATCGGCCTGATCCCCTCGTACGCCTCCATCGGCGTCTGGGCACCGATCCTGCTGCTGGTCGCCCGGCTGGTGCAGGGCTTCTCGACCGGCGGCGAGTACGGCGGCGCCTCGACCTTCATCGCCGAGTACGCGCCCGACAAGAAGCGCGGCTTCCTGGGCAGCTGGCTGGAGTTCGGCACGCTCGCCGGTTACGTCGGCGGCGCGGGCCTGGTGACGCTGATGACGGCCGTCCTCAGCCACGACGCCCTGATCTCCTGGGGCTGGCGCATCCCGTTCCTGATCGCGGGCCCGATGGGCATCATCGGCCTCTACCTGCGGATGCGGCTGGAGGAGACCCCGGCCTTCGCGCAGCTGGAGAAGGAGGCGCGGTCCAAGGAGAAGGAACGCCGGGAGGCCGAGAAGAAGCTCGGCCTGCGCGAGATGATCTTCGGTCAGTGGCGCGCGATGCTGCTCTGCGTCGGCCTGGTCCTGGTCTTCAACGTCACCGACTACATGCTGCTGTCGTACATGCCGAGCTATCTGACCTCGGAGCTGAAGTACGACGAGACGCACGGGCTGCTGGTCGTGCTGGCCGTCATGGTCGTGATGATGGGCGTGCAGCCCTTCGCGGGCCGGCTCACCGACCGCTTCGGGCGCCGCCCGGTCATCGCCACCGGCTGCGTCGGCTTCCTGGTCCTGTCCGTACCGGCCCTGCTGCTGATCCGCCAGGGTTCGCTGGCCGGCATCGCGCTGGGCATGGCCGTCCTGGGCCTGCTGCTGGTGTGCTTCACGTCCACCATGCCGTCCACGCTGCCCGCGCTGTTCCCGACGAAGGTGCGCTACGGCTCGCTGTCCATCGGCTTCAACGTGTCGGTGTCGGTCTTCGGCGGTACGACTCCGCTGGTGGTGACCGCGCTGATCGGCGCCACGGGCAACAACATGATGCCCGCGTTCTACATGATGGCCGCCGCCGTGGTCGGCGGAATCGCGGTCCTGATGATGTCGGAGAGCGCGTGCAAGCCGCTGCCGGGATCGCCCCCGGCGGTCGAGACGGAGTCGGAGGCGCGCGCGCTGCGCAAGGCCGCGAAGTCCACTGCGGGCACCGGTTCGGCAGCCGGCAAGCGGCGGGTGGCGGAGTCGCCCGCCTGACACGGCCGGTGGCGGTAACCCCCTCCCCATAAGACAGCGTAAGACAACGCCTGTGCGTGAGGCCCCCATGGTCCTCGCGCACAGGCGTTTTCGTACGTGGTGTCCGCGCTACGTGTCGCTCGGGCGGTACGGGCGCTCCCATTCGCCGTCGTCACACGTACGCCCCGACGGGTCCTTCTGGCCGTGCGCGTAGACCCCCTCCCCCGATGTCGCGCCGGACGGCGACGGGTAGAAGCTCGTGTAGGCGACGCGGCAGCTGTAGCCGCGCTCCGCCGTCCGATCGTGCTCGGGGCAGGCCAGCGCGGCGGGCACGGCGGCCAGCACGGTGCCGGCGGCGGCGACCGTCACCACCGCGGCGCGGGTGAACTTCCGCAGGGAACCTGGGGGACGTACGGAGGACACGGCATACATGCGGCTCAAGGGCTTCCCTTTCCTCACCGGGCCGCACCCTCGCGCGCCCTGATGAGGCCCATGCTGACCGGAATCGGCCACCCGGTCCCGGCCACACTCCGGCGCCCCGGCCGCTGCGACTCCAACAGCGGACACGGCCGTTACCGGCGCGCCGTCACCCCCGTTGGACTCCCCCGGCCTGCGCCCGTCACTGCTCCACGAGCCGTACGAACGGTATGTTCTCCCCCACCTGCCGATAGCCCTCCACCGTGCCGTCGACCTCGAATCCCATGTACGCCGTCAGCGACTTGGCCGCCTTGGGGTGCTTGGACGCATACCGCGTCATGATCCGGCCGCCTTCCTCGGCGGACAGGAAGTGCGCGATGACGGCGCATCTGCGGCGGCCGACCTGGATGGTGGCCCGGGGCTGTGCCCGGAGATTGCGGTACCACTGCGCGCCCGGACCGAAGGCGGAGGCCAGCGTCCAGGTGCGGGCCTGCCGGTCGTACGACACGACTTCCAGGACGACCCGGCGGGTCTTGCCGGACGTACGGCCGAGGTGCTCCAGAAGCAGCAGCCGCATGCCGAATATCCCGCCGAGGCCGAGCCGGTAGACGTGGATCGGCATACGGAAAGCGAGCCGTCGCCAGCCGGTCGGCCGCTTCGGACGCCGCACCGCCCGCACCGCCCGCGGCGTCCCCGCCGGCCCCTGCCCCGCTTCTGAGTTCGACATACTCCGACGCTAGCCCCACCCACTGACAACCGGAGTACCCGCAACCGGCCGAGCTGTGGCACAGCGGTCCGGTGCACCGGCGCGCCTTCCCCGGCGCGCACCAGCGTTCAAGACCGCGCTCCGCTTCCGTACGAAACTCGCCGCATGAGCACGGAGATATCCACCGGAACAGCCGCCGAGACGCCTGCCGACACCGCCGAACGCTTCCCCACCAAGATCGCCATCGTGGTCCGCGACGACCTGGCCGCCTGGCAGAAACTGAACGTCACGGCCTTCCTCGCGAGCGGCATCGCCCACGCCGACGACGCCATCATGGGCAAGCGCTACGAAGACAGCTCGGGCAACGGCTACCTCCCGCTGTTCCGCGAGCCGGTCCTGTGCTTCACCGCCGACGCAGCCGGCCTGGCCCGCACCCGCGCCCGCGCCCTCACCCGCGAACTGCCCACCGCCCTGTACACGACGGACATGTTCACCACCGGCAACGACGACGACAACCGCGCGGTGGTACGCGCCGTCCCCGCCGACGGCCTCGACCTGGCGGGCGTGGCGGTCCACGGCCCCCGAAAACAGGTCGACAAGGTGATCAAGGGCCTGAAGCTGCACGGCTGAGCCGAAACGGGGCGGTGGGTGGTGGCCCGGCCTGCGGCCGCCGGACCGCATGCGGCACGATGTCCGGTATGAGCATCGTGAAGATCAATGTGCTGACCGTGCCCGCCGAGCAGCGGGAGGTCCTGGAGAAGCGGTTCGGCGCGCGGGCCGGGGCCGTGGAGTCGGCGGACGGCTTCGAGTGGTTCGAGCTGCTGCGTCCGGTCGAAGGCACCGACAACTACTTGGTCTACACCCGGTGGCGTGACGAGCAGGCCTTCCAGGCGTGGATGGAGGGGCCGATGAAGGCCGCGCACCAGGGTGGTGGCGCGGAGGGCGGCGAGCGGCCCAAGCCCGCCGCTTCCGGTTCCACCGTGTGGTCGTTCGAGGTCGTGCAGCAGGCAGCGCCCAAGACCGCCTAGCTTGCGGAGCCGCCAAGGCTCGCCGACAGGTGGCGGGCACCGACGCCCGAACAGCAGACGCGCGAACCGGCCACGCAGGACGGGCGTTGTGCGCGGGCGGAGACCGCAGATGGAATCACTCCGTCCGATTGCCGCGAGCGCCCCCCTCACCCAAGTCACCACACCGTGTCATCAAGTGAATACTTCGAGTGACTGGTTGGGCTGTGCGTATACCTCCCCCGTTCCCCGACGGGGGAGGTAGCGCCGGCTGACGAAGGGATGGCCATGGCTGACATCACACGGATCGATGTACGGCTGATGACTGCGAACGAGGAAGGCGCCGGCACCAACGGCTGGGTCTTCCTGGACATCGCGGGCCGTGAGTTCCACATCGACTCCACCCGCAATGACTTCGAGGCGAGCGACGACTACACCTACACCTTCGGCACCGACGCCAACGTGCTGGAGCCCGGTCGGAACGACCCGCGCTTTCCCCAACTCGACACCGACGACCTGGACCGGTACGCGGTACGCCTGCGTTTCGAGCCCAACGACAACGACGACGACTGGGGCCTGGAGCGCGTGACCGTCACCGTCAACCCCACCTCCAGCTTCCCCGCCCGGTTCGACAATCCCACCCTGATCAGCACGGGAACCGACAAGAGGATCTGGCTCGGCCGTCGCTTCGGCAAGGCCGTACGCCTGCGCCGGTACTGAAACCGCGCACTCTGACGGTGGGCGCCGGACGGTAACCGGCAGAGAGCACAAGGCAAGGGGCAGTCACGGAAGCAGGGCGCGACCTGCTTGACTGCCCCTTCGCGGTTCGGCCGGGGCCGGGGGCCGGCGTCTCAGAAGTCGAGGAGGCGCTGGGCGGTTTCCCGGTAGTGGCGCAGGGCGACGCGGAGCTGTTCGGTGTCGGCGTTGCCCTGCTCCCAGGTCGTTCGCAGGGAGCGGCGGCGGGCGGCCAGCGCCTCCGGGAGGAGGGCGGCCAGTTCCTCGTAGAGGCCGTCGGCTTCCTGTACGGCCTCGCGGGGGCGGTCGACGAAGCCGTTGACGGCGTGGTCGAGCCGCTGCCGCAGCTTCTCCCTGGCCTCGGCGGGGAGGAGTGGTTCGGCGGATCCCGCCGCCGTACCGGAGGCGGCGTGGGACGGTCCCGCCGTACCGGATGCGCCGGACCGTTCCGGGGTGCCCGCCGGGTAGTCGGTTTCGGTGCCGGGCAGGCCCGCGTACACCCCCGGGGCGCTCTCGGCGGCGCCGGACGTGGTGGTGGGCGGCGGGGCGGCCGGCTGCTGCGCGCTGCCGGTGCCCTCGTACGCCGCGGCTCCCCGCTCAGGAGCCGGCATACCTTCGCTCGCAGCGCGCTCTTCGGGGGTCCCGGCGGGACCGGTCCCGCGCTCGTCGTACGTGCTCATCGCGCACCGCCTTCCGCGGTGTCGTGCCCGTGGCCGCGGCCGTGCGTCCAGGGGGAGCGCATCCGGTCGCCGACCCGTCGGGCGGTGGCCTTGTGGTGCCGGTGTTCGGGGTGGCCGTCCCGGTCCGCGTACCCGGGCCCGCGGCGGTCCTGGGCCGCGTCCGTATGGGCGGTGTCCGTATGGGCGGTGCCGGGGCCGTGGCGCCGGCGGCCGTGCGAGGGTGCGGAGCCGTCCGGTCCCGCCTTGAGCAGTTCGTTGAACAGCGCGCGTGTGTTCACCACGGCCGCGCGCAGTTCCTCGGTGCCGGCGGCGTTCTCGGGGCGGTTGTTACGGGCGCGTACGGCCGTCTCGTGGGCCTTGCGGTAGCCGTGGACGCCGTGCGCGTGGTGGACGGAGAGGGCGTCGGTCTGCTCGTCGTAGGTGTCGGCCGGGTAGCCGAGTTCGCGGGCGAGCCGGCCGATCAGCAGGTCGGCCTCGACGACGGCCTGTTCGGGCTCGTCGACGAACTGCCGCTGCACGGCCTCCCACCGCTCCTCGTACTGGAGCCGCAGTTCGGCGGTGAGCGGCTGCGGGCGGAACGCGCCGTGGCGGTCCAGCCGCTGGTTCAGCTCGCGTTCGGCGGCCACGGTGTCGCCGTCGTGCACGGCGACGGCTCGCTCGTACTCCGGGCCGAAGCGCCGTCGCAGCCCTCTGCTGCCACTGCGGGCGACTTTGGCGCGCGCCATGAAGACCAGGGCGGCGATCACTAGTAGTGCCACGATGGGGACGATGATGAGGGTGATGGACATACGGGGCGGGTTGCCCCGCCCTCGGCCGTCAAACACCGGCTGGTGACGGGGTGTTCGGGGAACGGCAGGGGGTACCGGAGGGTATCCGAGGGCGCCGTACGGGGGTGTTCCGGTCCGCGGCCCGCGGATATCCGGGCGCGCCTGCCGCCCTCCCACCGGCACAATGCCGCCATGACCGACACCGCGACCGGCCGCCTCCCCGGGACCTGGCACCTCTCGGCCGAGCCCGACGATTCCCCCGCCGCCACGGCCCTGTTCCGCGAGTACTACACCGAGGTCGCGGCGCGCTACCACGTCGTGAACGGATTTCCGCCGATCACGCCGCAGGAGATCGACGAGGGTGTGGCGGAATATCCGGTGGGGCAGTTCGTGCTGCCGCACGGCGAATTGTTCGTGGTCCGGCGGGGAGAGGACGCCGCCGGGTGCGGCGGGCTGCTGCTTCTCGAAGGCGGGCGTACGGCGGAGCTGAAGCGGGTGTTCATCCGCAAGGCGTGGCGTGGGCGGGGAGCCGCGGGTGCCCTGATGCGCGGCCTCGAACGGCGGGCGGCGGAACTGGGCGCCGAACGGCTCCGGTTGGACACGCGGAGCGACCTGGTGGAGGCCGTCGCGATGTACCGGGCGTACGGGTACGGGGAGATTGCCGCGTACAAGGAGGACCCGTATTCGGACCTCTTCTTCGAGAAGGCGGTGCCGGGGGCGGCAGGCTGAGGCGCGCTGTTCAGCGTGCCGATGCCCCCGGCCGCCGATTCCGGTGCTCGTCGCCGCGCGGGCTCTCCGCGTCCGAACCGCACAGTTCCGCCGACAGCTCGTCGACCAGGTCCGTGAGGTCGGTCGGCCGGTCCTCGGTCCACCAGTCGCCGAGGAGTTCGGCCAGCGACGCGCGGCGGGCGGCGACCAGCCGTTCCGCGACCGCACGGCCTTTGTCGGTGAGGACCAGCGGCAGCCCTTCCCGTACGGCCAGGCCGCGTTCCTCGATCTGCCGGGTCGCGTCGGCGATCACGCGGAACGGCACGATGCTGCGCTCGGAGAGCAGGGCGGGCTCCACCGAGCCGTACCGGTTGATGCGCAGCAGCATCCAGCCGGCCGCCGGTCCCAGGTCCAGCCCGGCCTTCTCGGTGATCCGCTCGTACACCGCCTTGCGGCCCTCCAGGCTGCCGAGTTTGGACAGCGCGCGGCAGACCTCCTCGTAGGAGGAGCGCTGTACGGGGTTGGGGGACAGCACCTCGGAGTTGTCGGGGGCGGTGACGCCGCGGCGCAGCGGTTCCTCGCGCAGGAACCAGGCCAGCACGAAGGCGATCAGCACGACCGGGACCGCGTACAGGAAGACGTCGGTGATGGAGGCCGAGTACGCGTCGAGCACGCCGGACGCGGCGTCGGGGGGCAGCTGCCGTACGGTACGCGGGTCCTCCGCGATCTTCGACGGGTCGGTGCCGGGCGGCAGCCGCTGACCGGCGAGGGCGTCGGCGATCCGTGGCCCCAGCTTGTTGGCGAAGATCGTGCCGAAGATCGAGACGCCGAAGGAGGAGCCGATCGAGCGGAAGAAGGTGGCGCCGGAGGTGGCGACGCCGAGATCCTCGTAGGCGACGGCGTTCTGCACGATCAGGACCAGGACCTGCATGACCAGGCCGAGCCCGAAACCGAACACGAAGAAGAACACGCTCATCACGGTGGTGCTGCTCGCCGGGCCCAGCTGGTGCAGGAGCAGCAGGCCGGCGGCCGTGACGGCGGTGCCGGCGATCGGGAAGACCTTGTAGTGCCCGGTACGGCTGACCAGCTGCCCGGAGCCGGTCGAGGACAGCAGCATGCCGATGACCATCGGCAGCATGTGCACCCCGGACATGGTCGGCGAGACGCCCTTGACGACCTGGAGGAAGGTCGGCAGGTACGTCATCGAGCCGAACATCGCGAAGCCGATGACGAAGCCGATCACGGCGGTGAGGGTGAAGGAGCGCAGGCGGAACAGGCGGAGCGGGAGGACCGGTTCGGCGGCCCGGCGCTCGACGGCGGCGAACACGGCCAGCAGCACGAGTCCGAGCACGCCGAGGCCGATGATCTGCCAGGAGCCCCAGCCGTAACTGACGCCGCCTAGCGAAGTCATCAGGACGAAGCTGGCGGCGACCGCGGCGATGAGGAAGGTGCCCAGGTAGTCGATGCGGTGCGGGGTGCGGCGGACCGGGATGTGCAGCACCGCGGCGATGACGGCGAGCGCGACGATGCCGATGGGCAGGTTGATGTAGAAGACCCAGCGCCAGCTGAGGTGGTCCACGAACAGGCCGCCGAGCAGCGGCCCGAGGACGCTGGTCGCGCCGAAGACCGCGCCGAACAGGCCCTGGTAGCGGCCGCGGTCGCGGGGCGGCACGATGTCGCCGACGATCGCCATCGACAGCACGATCAGGCCGCCGCCGCCCAGTCCCTGGAGGGCGCGGAAGGCGATCAGCTGCGGCATGTCCTGCGCGATGCCGCACAGCGCGGAGCCGATCAGGAAGATCACGATGGCGGTCTGGAAGAGCCGTTTGCGCCCGTACTGGTCGCCGAGCTTGCCCCACAGCGGGGTCGCGGCGGTGGAGGCCAGCAGGTACGCGGTGACCACCCAGGACAGGTGGTCCAGGCCGCCGAGGTCGCTGACGATGGTGGGCAGCGCGGTGGCCACGATGGTCTGGTCGAGTGCCGCGATCAGCAGGCCGAGCAGCAGCGCGCCGATCGCGACGAGGACCGTCCGCTGTGATCGGCCCGCACCGGGGACGGCCGGAGCGCCGGTGTCCTGCGCCATGAGCGTCTCTCCTCGTGCGGGCGGGGACGGACTGCCGCGATGCCGGCCCTGGCGGGGCCGGGCCGCACGGCGTGGGCGAGGCCCGATGCCCGCGGGGCCGGGCCTCGTGGGACCGGACGCCCGCGGGACGGGTGCCCGCGCGGGCCTCTTCTCCATCCTGATCGTTTTGGTCGGATACGGCCTGCTGAGAGCCGTGGGGCCCGTTGGCTCCCGACTGCTCCCTGTGCAGGAAGGGGCCGAACTTGGATAATCACTGACCGATCGAGGGCTTCAGGAGGGGGAATCGCTCGTGACGGCTGAGACCTGCCCGCACTGCTCGGCACCCGCACGCGCCGACGGCCGGACGCGGTGCCTGTGCGAGGCGGCCGGTGCCGAGGACTTCGATCCGCTGCGGGTACGCCCGTACGTGCGACTGCCGGAGGGGGCGGACGCCGCGGACGCGACGCCGGGCGGCACGGCGGAGGCGATGCGGCCCGATCCGCGCCCCGCGCCGCGGTTCGGCTCCCGTGCGGTGCCGCCGGCCGGGTCGCGGACGGGGGCGCGTGCCGGGTCCCGCGCGGGGCCGCGCTCCGGGGCGCGGGCGAATGCGTACGCCGGTTCGCATGCCGGTGCGTACGGCGGGCCGCAAGCCGGATCGCGCACCGGATCGCCAGATGGCCCGCACGCCGGCGCCCGTACCGGTTCCGGGACGGAGGACGGAGCCGGGGCCGGAGCCGAAGCCGGGGCCGGAGAGGGGACCGGGGCGGAGGACGGAAGCGGCGCGCACGACGTCGCCCGTCGGCGCAGGAGGCAGGCGGGCCTGGCCGCCATGGCGGTCTCCGCCGCGGCCCTGGCGGCGGGCGCCGTCATGCTCAGCGGCTCGCTGCTGTCCGACACGGACCAGGATCGCGCCCTGCCCGACGATCACCGGCACCTGCCCACCGTTGCCCGGACTTCGGACGGCGGCAGCGCCCACGCCCCCGGAGGAGGAGGCGCACCGGGCCACCGCAGCGCGCCCCCCTCCGCCGCGCCCCCGCACGTCCCGAACCGGGCGACCCAGGCGCAGCCCCCGCCAGGCCCCTCCGGTACGCCGTCCCCGTCGCGGGCCCCGTCGTCGGCCCCGGGCACGGCCACGGCGTCCGGCAGCATCAGCAGCGCCCCGGAGAGCCGTACGCCGAGCAGGCCGCCGGACGGCCCGATCGTGCTGCGGGAGGGGGCCAGCGGGCCGGAGGTGCTGGAGCTGCAACGGCGGCTGGAGCAGATGGCCGTATACCCGGGCCCCGAGGACGGCCGCTACGACCGTGCCGTACGGGAAGCCGTCATCGCCTTCCAGCGCACCTACGGGCTGTGGGAGGACCCGGCCGGCGTCTACGGCGTACAGACCCGCAGGTCACTGGAGGCCCGTACGGTCGAGCCGTGAGCCGGGGGCAGGTTTCGGCGAGCTGCCCCGACCGGCCGGCGGGCCGCACGGACCGGGCTGTGGAGCCGCGCGGACGGCCTCGCGGGGACCGTGTGGACCGGGGGGCGGTTGGCCTCGCACGGGTGCTCTTTGTATCGTGTAGGAACAAAGTGGTTCCGCCCGCACTCCCTGACCGGCGGGCGGAGCCGCTTGACTCTTTCCCCAGCGCTCAGGAGCCCGCCGATGCCGGCCACCACCCCGCTCACAGCCCGCGCCCTGCTGCTGGACATGGACAGCACGATCGTGAACTCCGAGGCCGTCGTCGAGCGCTGCTGGCGCCGCTGGGCCGCCGAGCAGGGGCTGGACGCGGACGAGGTCCTCAAGGTGGTGCACGGCCGGCAGGGCTGGGCCACGATGGCCGCGCTGCTCCCCGACCGCCCGATGGAGCTCAACCACGAGGACAACCGGCGGATGCTGGCGCAGGAGACCGCGGACGTGGACGGCGTCGTGCCGGTCCCCGGCGCGCCCGCCTTCATGGCGGCCATCGCCCGCCTCCCGCACGCCCTGGTGACCTCCGCCGACCGTGCCCTGTCCGACGCCCGGATGGGCGCGGCCGGGCTGCCGATGCCGGGCGTACGGATCACCGCGGAGTCCGTGAGCGCCAGCAAGCCGGACCCCGAGGGCTTCCTCAAGGGCGCCGCCGAGCTGGGGTTCGCGCCCGCCGACTGTGTGGTCTTCGAGGACTCCGAGGCGGGCATCGCGGCCGGGCGCGCCGCGGGCATGCGCGTGGTGGGCGTCGGCGAGCGGGCCGCGGCGTTCGGCCCGGACGTCCAGGTACGCGACCTGCGCCAGGTCCGGGTCGAGGCGCTCGCGGACGGGTCGATCGCGCTGCACATCGAGGCCTGAGCGGCGGGACGGCCCACCGGCGGCCGCGTTCGGCCGGCCGGGCGGAGCGGGGCGCCGGCCGGCGCCGCCCGCCGCCCGCGCTCACCCCGTGATCGCCTCGTACAGGCTGAACCCCGCCATCAGCACCATCACGGCCGCCGCCACCTTCGTGATCAGCTCCAGCGGTACGTACTTCATCAGGGTGCGCCCGCCGAGGATGCCCAGCCCGGCCACGGCCCACAGGGCCAGCACGGCGCCGACGCCGACCGAGACCGGGTCGTCGTAGCGGGCGGCCAGGTTCGCGGTCATGATCTGGGTCAGATCGCCGAACTCGGCGACCAGGATCATCATGAAGCCCGCCCCGGAGACCTTCCAGAAGCTCTGGTCGGCGGGCTTCTTGACCTCCTCCTCGTCCTCGCCCTTGCGGAAGATCAGGACGGCCGCGCCCGCGAGGAAGAGCACGCCGACGACCGCCTGGACGAGACGGTGCGGGAGCAGGGACAGCACGCTGCCCGCGGCGATGGCGAGCGCGACGTGCACGGCGAAGGCCGCGGCGACGCCGGCGAAGACGTACGAAGCGCGGTAGCGGGTGCCGAGCACCAGACCCGCCAGTGCGGTCTTGTCCGGCAGCTCGGCCAGGAAGACGACGCCGAAGACGACGGCGGCGACGGTGAAACTGAACACGGGGTGTCTTACCTCGTTCGGTCGGGCCGCACCGAGGGGCCCGGAAAAGGGGTCGCTTCGGCACGGCAGCGTCCCATGCGAGGACGGGTGTCCACGCACACACTGCGGCCGAAGGTCTCGCTGGCGTGGCAGGGACACCGGTCACCTGCCGCGCTCCGGGCGCCGGCCCACCTCGGGCGGCCGGTCACCTGTGCGGTGACGGCCGACGGGCGGGCAGTATGTCGACGGTCCGGCGAAGAGCTACTCCCCTTCTGCTGTGGCCAAGGGTACGCGGTGCAGGCGCCCGCGGGCCACCAGCTCCAGCACCACCGCCACGGCCGCCGCCTGTACGGCCAGCAGCGCCACCAGGACGAACAGCTGCACCGCGCCCGCCTGAACGGGTGAGGCGCCGCCCAGCAGCATCCCCACGAAGGCTCCGGGGAGTGTGACGAGCCCCACCGTGCGGGTCTGGTCCAGGCCCGGCAGCAGCGCGTCGGACGCGGCCGGGCGGGCGACCTCCAGCCGGGCCTCCCGGTCGAGCAGCCCCAGCGCCAGCCCCGCCTCCACCTCCCCGCGCCGCGTCCGGAGCTCGTCCAGCGCCCGCCGCCCGCCGAGGACGGTGGCGGTGAGCGCGCCGCCGATGAGGATGCCCGCGACGGGGATGAGGGTGATGCCGCGCGGCGGGACCAGGCCGCTGAGCACCAGGGCGCCGACGACCGGCACGACACCGGCGGCGAGCGGCAGGGCCGCCCACCACCAGGTGCGGTTCCGGGTGAGGCGGCGGCCGGCGGTCCGTACGGCGACGGCGAACATCAGCACGAGGAAACAGAGCAGCCAGGGCACGGACCGTACGACCCAGCCGATCAGGTAGGAGACGGCGGCGAGCTGGAGGGCGGCGCGCAGACCGGCGAGCGCGATGGCCCGCGCGTGATCGAGGCGCGCGAGCGCGGCGACGGCCACCGCGGCGGCCAGCAGGACGGCGAGAACGACCCCGAGAGTGGCGTTGACCGGCAGCAGCACGCGATCACTGTAGGGCCGGCGACCGGCGGTCGGGGCCGTTGTGGGGGGCGCGTGCGCCCGCGCGGGCCACATCCCGGCCCGCCGGGGGCGAATGACGTCATGTCAACCCCTTGAAGTGACGTGAGCATGTCGTCACTCTGTTACCTGAGGACCGCCTCCCGGTAACCCCATGGCACCACCATGAGGCCGTCCCGCACGCCGACTTCCCCCCACAGTCAGGGAGTTCAGATGCCCAAGGTCTACGCGCGTCGTGTCACCGTCGCCGCCGGGTCCGCCGCCGCCCTCGTCTGCACGCTGGTGCTCGGCACCCAGCCCGCCCAGGCGGCGCCGCCCACCCCGCCGGACGCCGCGACGGCGCGTACGTACCTCGCCCAGCTCAAGGAGCAGGCCGAGGGGCCGCAGGACGGCTACAGCCGCGACAAGTTCCCGCACTGGTCCGACCAGGGCAAGAACTGCAACACCCGCGAGGTCGTGCTCAAGCGGGACGGCGAGAACGTGCAGACCGACAGCAAGTGCGCGGCCACCGGCGGCGTCTGGAAGTCGGCCTACGACGACGGCGTGTGGACCAAGGCGTCGGACGTGGACATCGACCATGTCGTACCGCTGTCGGAAGCGTGGAGGTCCGGGGCGCGGCAGTGGACCACCGCGCGCCGCCAGCAGCTGGCCAACGACCTCACCCACTCGCAGCTGATCGCCGTCACCGACAACGTGAACCAGGCCAAGGGCGACAAGGACCCGGCCAAGTGGCTGCCGCCGAAGACCTCATACCACTGCACATACGCGCGGATGTGGGTGTCGGTGAAGCATGTGTACGGGCTGACGGCCGACAAGGCGGAGAAGGCGGCGCTCAAGAAGATCCTGGATCGCTGCTGAGTGCTGCCGTTGCCGTTGCCGTTGCCGGACAGGATGGCGGCCCGGCAGCCGTTTGATCACTCCTGACCGTCCCGCGATCGGGCGACGCAACCGTACGACCGGATGGCTCCGTCTTTCTCCGATGAGGAGGCCGGAGCCGCCCCGTCGCCCTGCGGCCGGCTCCTATCCTCTGAGCACATACGTACGGGCACCGGCCCCGTACGGGGGAGGATCGCCGATGGCCGTGCTGCGCCTGGGGCCGCTGCTGCGGTACGTGGACGAGATCAGCGCGACGGTGTGGGTGGAGACCGACCGGCCCTGCGAGGTGCACGTGCGGTGCGAGAGCGGCGCGGGCGGCGCCGAACGCACCTGGCAGGTGGCGGGGCACCATTACGCGCTGGTGCCCGTCTCCGGGCTGACGCCGGACAGTGAGACCCCGTACCGGGTCCTGCTGGACGGCGAACAGGTCTGGCCGCTTCCCGGCGGCCGCTTTCCGGAGAGCATGATCCGCACGCCCGCCGCACCCGGCGGCAACCCGGACGACCAGCGCCTGCGGGTGGCGTTCGGCTCCTGCCGCTGGGCGGCGCCGCCCACCGACGCGCACGACCCGGTCGGCCCGGACGCCCTGGACACCCTCGCCGCGGCGCTCGCTGCCGCCCCCGGACACCAACGCCCGGACCTGATCGTCCTGTTGGGCGACCAGGTGTACGCCGACCAGACCTCGGACGCGACCGCCCGGCTGCTCGCCACCCGCCGCGACACCTCCGAGCCGCCCTGGCGGCAGGTCGCGGACTACGAGGAGTACACCCACCTCTACGCCGAGTCCTGGCTCGACCCCGAGGTGCGCTGGCTGCTCTCCACCGTCCCCAGTTGCATGATCTTCGACGACCACGACGTCATAGACGACTGGAACACCTCCGCCGCCTGGCTGACCCGGATGCGCGCGACTTCGTGGTGGCGTGAGCGGGTGCTGGGCGGCCTGATGTCGTACTGGGTGTACCAGCATTTGGGCAATCTTTCCCCCGCCGAGCTGGAGAAGGACGAGCTGTACGGGCGGGTGCGCACGCTGCCGGACGGCACGGATCTGGTGCGCGAGTTCGCCGCCGCTGCCGACGCCGACCCGGCCTGCGCGCGCTGGAGCTACCGCCGCGACTTCGGCCGCGTACGGCTGGTCATGGTCGACACCCGCGCGACCCGTGTCCTGGACGAGGGCAACCGGGCGATGCTCGACCCGGCCGAGGCCGACTGGCTGCGCGAGGCGGTGCTGGCCGACCACGGCGCGTACGACCACCTGCTGATCGGCAGTTCGCTGCCGTGGCTGCTGCCGAACCTGATCCACGACGCGGAGGGGTGGAACGCGGCCCTGTGCGCCGGGGCGCGCGGCGCGCGCTGGGCGCGCTGGAGCGAGTCGCTGCGGCAGCGCGCCGACCTGGAGCACTGGGCGGCGTTCCCGAGGTCCTTCGCCGCGCTCACCGACCTGCTGGTGGAAGCCGGTTCGGGGGACGCGGCACCGGCGACGGTGTGCGTGCTGTCCGGCGACGTGCACCACGCGTACGTCGCCGAGCCGCACTGGTACGACGGCACCCGCCCTGCCGGCAGGGTGCTCCAGCTGACCTGCTCGCCCGTGCACAACAGCATCCCCGCCTCCATGCGGGCCGGTTTCCGCTTCGGGTGGAGCCGGCTCGGCCGCCACCTGGGGCACGCGCTGGCCCGGCACGGCCGGCTGGCCCGGCCCTCGATCGGCTGGCGCCGTACGGGCGGCCCGTGGTTCGGCAACCAGCTGATGACGCTGTCGCTGCACGGGCGCGCGGCGCGGCTGCGGCTGGACCAGGCGGTGAGCGAGCAGGGCGGCGGTACGCGGCTGGCGCACGCCTGGGAGGAGCAGTTGGCGGGTGACCGGGACGGCTGAGGCGGGCGGCGGAGGCCGGCGTTCCGGCGTGACTGCGGCCGCATGGGCGGCACTTCGGGCCATGACCACTTTCGGCCAACGGCCGGATATGGCCAGATGTTGAACTTGCAAGTACCTATTAGGTCTCCCTAACCTGTCCCCTTGTCGGTTCCCGTCCCCGAAACCGCAGGAGTTCCCATGTCCGCTCAGTCTCCGGTGACCGAGTTCACCGAACGATTCAGGCCGCACGCCCTGTCCTTGTTCCGCATCGTCGTGGGCCTGCTCTTCGCCTGCCATGGCGCGTCCTCGCTGTTCGGCGTCCTCGGTGGCGCGATGGGCAAGGGGCTCACCGTGCCCGCGGGCAGCTGGCCCGGCTGGTACGCGGCCGTCATCCAGCTCGTCGGCGGCGTCCTGGTGATGGTCGGCCTCGGCACCCGCAGCGCCGCCTTCATCAGCTCCGGCTCGATGGCGTACGCGTACTTCTCGGCACACGCCGGCACGGCCCTGTGGCCGCTCCAGAACGGCGGTGAGCTGTCCGCGCTGTTCTGCTGGGCGTTCCTGCTGCTCGTCTTCACCGGCCCCGGCGTCTGGTCGCTGGACCGCCTGTTCTTCGGCGCCCGGCGCCCGGCGGAAGCCGGCGTGGGCACCCCGCGTGAGCCGAGCGCGGTCTGAGGGCAGCGCCGCGGCCGCCGGGCCGCGACGGCGAGAGCGGCGGCCTCCGGAGTACTTCCGGGGGCCGCCGCTCGTCCGTACGGGCGGCATGTCACCTGGCCGTCGCGGGGCCGGTCAGAAGATCTTCGACAGGACGCCCGCGACGGCCTTGCCGGCCTCCTTCGAGTTGTTGAACGGCACGGTGTAGCAGGCCACCACCCGGCCGGCGGTCCCCGCCACCCCGGGCCCGGTCGCGGTGCGCCGCTCGTGGATCGCCACCGACCGCGCCTCGCCGGTCCGGAAGCGCCAGGCGTGCCGGGACTCGGCGGAGCCCTCGCCGCGCGCGTTGGTCGTGAAGTCCAGCCAGGCCTCGTTCCTCGGGTTGGCGTAGGCCGGGTCGACGGACGGCGTACGCGGGTCCTTGCGGTGCTGGTAGTGCCCGCCCGCGTCCGTCGGGCGGGCACCGCAGGCGCCGGTGTGGACGTGCGCCCCGTAGGTACGGTTCGCCGGCAGGTCGGCCACCCGCAGGGCGACCCGGGTGTTCTTGCTGTCGGTGCGCTCGCTGACCGTGACGTGGGAGCCCACGGGCACCAGCTTGGGGTCGTAGGTGAGCGCGCTGCTCAGCATCGCGCCGTTCGGCCGCTGGAACTGCGCGGCGATCGTCACGGAGTACTGCGGGTCGACGATGTTCTTCTGGACCTTGTCGCCGTCCGCCGCCACGGCCGCCGGGGCGAGCAGCACCGCGCCCGCCGTGGCGAGGACCGCCGAGCAGACGCCCGCCGCCCTGGCCGTCGTCCTCACCCGTGCCGCGCCGCTCCCGGCCCGTGCCCCTTCCGCGGCCGGTCCCGTCGCGCCCCCCGACGCCGTCGATGACTCCCTCAACGTCTGCATCCATGTCTCCATTCGTGTGCCGTTTCGTGTGCCGTTCCGCTTCGGAGCACCCTGCTCACGCGATCACAGAGCGCACATTTCGGCATATAACGTTCCCGGAGTCGCGATCTTTTGCGCCACGGCCGCAGCAGACGGGTGACGGCGGTGTCCGGGGTGGTCCAGGACCGGTTGCCGGACCGGTTCCCGGCCGGTTCCGGGTCGGTTCCGGGTCGGCGGTTCCAGGTTCGGTACCGGGTCGGTTCCGGTCGGTTACGAGGCGGTGTGAACCCAACAACACCGTGCGCCCCGGAACGTCACCGTGCGCACGCCAGGCGTACGCTGTATGGCGGTACAGCCGCCCCAGCCGCCGATGCGACGTCGCGGCAGGGGTCCGGACGGGAGAAGGACGTTGTTGGAAAACCTGGGGTCGTTGAGCGACACCCCTTGGGTCTACGCGATCGTCGGTCTCTCCGTACTCCTCGACGTCTTCGTGCCGATCCTGCCCAGCGGCGTCCTGGTGATCACCGCGGCCACCACGGCGGCGGGCACCGGCACCGCGGCCGGCACCGTCTCCGGTGCGGTACGCGGCGACGTGCACATCGCCGAGATGCTGGCCCTGGTGCTGTGCGCCGCGACCGCCTCGGTCCTCGGCGACCTGGTCGCCTACCGGCTCGCCTGGCGCGGCGGCGACCGCTTCGACCGCGCCATCGCCCGCTCCCGCCGCCTGACCGCGGCCCAGGAGCGCCTCGGCGCGGCCCTGACCCGGGGCGGCGGCGGCATCGTCGTCCTGGCCCGCTTCGCGCCCGCCGGACGCTCGGTGGTCAGCCTGGGCGCGGGCGTCGCACACCGTACGGCCCGGGAATTCCTGCCGTGGTCCGCGCTGGCCGGACTGGCCTGGGCCGTGTACGGGGTGAGCCTGGGCTATGTGGGCGGCCAGTGGCTGGGCGCGTCGTGGATCAGCGCCGCCGTCTCGGTGTTCGCGCTGTTCGCGGCGGGGTCGGCGGCGGTCTTCCTGATGCGGCGGCCGGAGCGGCGGGCGGCGGCGTTCGCGGCGACGGGTGCGGTTTCGGGCGCGGTGACGGGCGCGGTGACAGGTGCGGTTCCAGGCCCCGTGACGGGGGCCGAGTGATCGCGGCGGTGCCAGGGCGCGCGGCGCAGGGGCGCGGCGCGACGTACACCGGCCACTAACCGGCCGACCGGATTCCGCCCAGAGCATTCGGGGGCGGGGTGAAGTGGACTGGTCGGGGCGGGCCCGGAGAAATGCGCTGGTCGGCATGGGGGCGGCCCGCTGCGCGGGGACATCCGGGGCGCGTTGTCAGACCCCGGTGCAACCATGGCGGCATGAACATCTGGCAGTGCCGTCCCGAGACTCCCGAGGACCTCCCGGCCGTCCGCCGGGTCAGCCTCGCCGCCTTCGAGACCTCCGGTGAGGCCGACCTCGTCGACGCGTTGCGGCGTGACCCGGCGGCCTGGCTGCCGGATCTCTCGTACGTGGCCGAGCCCGCCGCCGGGCCCACGGATTCCGGCCCCGAGCCCGAGCCCACGCCCGTCGCCGCGTACGCCCTGCTCACCCGCTGTCACATAGCCGGCGAACCGGCCGTCGCGCTGGCGCCCTGCGCCGTACTGCCCGAGTACCAGAAGCAGGGCGCGGGCAGCGCCGTCATCCGGGCGGTGCTGGACGCGGCCCGTGCCGCCGGGGAGCGGACGGCCATCGTGCTGGGGCATCCGTCGTACTACCCCAGGTTCGGCTTCGAGCCCGCCTCCCGCTTCGGCATCCTGCCGCCCCAGGAGTGGCCGGACGAGGCGTTCCTGGCGCTGTCCCTGGACGGCGGCACGCCCCCGCGCGGCACGGTGCGCTACGCGGAGGCGTTCGGGATCGGCTGAGGGGCTTTCCGGTGCCGCGAGTAAGCCCCGGCGGGCTGCGCGTCGGCCCCGGCCTGCCCGTATCCGGCCGCCTGCCGACCTTTGGCTGTCTGCCGGTCTTCGGCTGCCTGCTTACCGCCCTCGCCCTACCGGCCTTCGGCCGTCTCCTCGGACTGTCCGCCCCGCTCCGGCTCCCCGCCCCGCTCCGGCTCCTCCGGTACGACCGCGATCGGGCAGACCGCGTGCAGCAGTACGGCGTGGGCGACCGAGCCGAGCCGGCGGCCGATCGGCAGGCGCCTGCGGTGCCGGGCGACCACGACGAGGTCGCTGGCCTTGGACGCCTCGACGAGCTGTCCGGCAGCGTCCGCGTTGCGCAGCTCCACCGTCACCTCGACCTCGGGGTGCCGTTCGCGGTGCGGCGCGAGCGTCCGTGTCAGCTGCTCGGCCAGCGCGTTCTCGTACTCCTGCTGGGTGCCGTCATAGGCCGCGACGTATTCGAACGACGGCGGGGTCATCATCGGCCAGGAGAAGCCGGAGACCACCTTGAGGCGCGCGTTGCGGCGGCTCGCCTCGGCGAAGGCGAAACCGATCGCGCCGGGCTCGTCGGAGGTGCCGTCCACACCCAGCGTGACCTGCGGCGGCGTGGGGCGGACCAGCTCACCGTCCGGGCCCCGTTCCGCGTCACCGCGGTCCGGACGAGGGACGACCACGACGGGCCCTTCCGAATGCGCCGCGCATGCCATGCCGTTCGAGCCGAGCAGCAGGCTGGCGAAGCCGCCGCGCCCGCGCGAGCCGAGCACGAGCAGCTGCGCCTCGGCGCCGAGGGCGGGCAGCAGCGTGTCGGTGAGTCCGCTGAGGCTGCGGAATTCGACGCCCGGCAGACCGGCCGTGTCGGCCCGCCCGTCCAGCGTCTTGCGCAGTTCGTCCAGGACCGGGTCGCCGATGCCGGATTCGGCCGCCGCGCGGCCCTCCGTGGTGACATACGGCCACACGTGTACGACCTGGAGCGGTGCGGAGCGCAGCCGGGCCGCCTCGATCGCCCAGCGCAGTGCCCGTTCGCTGTCGGGGGATCCGTCCACCGCGACGATGACCGGCAGGGTGTCCATGTACGCCTCCATACGACCAACAGCGTGTGCTATGCCCAACTATTTCCATACTCCTACCCCGCGCGGCCCCGACGACAGGGGACGAAGGTCCCTGCCGGGCACGGAGTAGAGTCGAACGTCACTTCTCAGCCCCTTACCTGGGACGCAATGAACACACTTCAGGGCCCGCAGGCCGTCACGTGGACCGAGGCCGGCGCGGCCCGCTCCGCGCGCTGGCGTTCCGAGAGCGGCGCGCCACCGCCCCGCCGGGTAGCCGTGGCGGACGACCGTACGAAGGCCGACGACGCCTACAAGCTGGCCTGCGAGGGCACCGCCCTGCTGTGGCGCGGCGACTTCCACAACGCCCGCCAGCTGCTGACCGCGCTGGCCCGCCGCATCGACCGCCGGCCCCGCAAACGGCCGCCGGCCGACCCCGCCCAGGCGTTCCACCTGCACCGGGCCGCGCAGAACCAACGCGCCCGCATCCTGGGCATGCTGCTGGTGTCCCTGGAACCCGGGTACGACCTCGCACTGCGCCGCGCGCCGGACGTACGGGAGGCATGCCTCCAGGCGTACGGACCGGAGGAGCACGCCGCGGCCGAGGAGGACGCCAGGGCCGAGGAGGAGGCCGAGGCCGCCCCCGCCCTCCCCCAGCTCGTCTCGTTGCGCGAACTGCTCGGCGTGATCGGCGCGTACGAATGGCGCAGAAACGGCGTCGCGGTCCCGGCGCTCGGCGGCGACCGCGTCCACCCGTATTACGGCGTCTTCTCGCCGGTCCGCGGCGAGTACGTGGACCTGGTGGCCGAGGCCCCGCTGCCCTCCGTCCCGGGCCCGGCGTTCGACATCGGTACCGGTACCGGCGTCCTGGCGTCGGTGCTGGCCCGGCGCGGTGTGCCCCGCGTCGTGGCCACCGACCAGGACCCGCGGGCGCTGGCCTGCGCGCGGGAGAACGTGACCCGGCTCGGCGTGGCCGACCGCGTGGAGGTCGTGGCGGCCGACCTGTTCCCGGACGGACGCGCGTCGCTGATCGTCTGCAACCCGCCGTGGGTCCCCGCCAAGCCCACCTCCCCCGTCGAGTACGCGGTCTACGACCCGGGCGGCCGGATGCTCCGCGGCTTCCTGAACGGCCTGGCCGCGCACCTGGTCCCGGGCGGCGAGGGCTGGCTGATCATGTCCGACCTCGCGGAACACCTCGGGCTGCGCTCCCGTACCGAGCTGACCGACGCGTTCGGGGCGGCGGGCCTGACCGTGCTGGACCGGCTGGACATCCGGCCCCGGCACGGCCGCTCCCGCGACGACACCGACCCCCTGCACGCGGCCCGCTCGGCCGAGGTCACCTCGCTGTGGCGGCTGGGCGCGGCGCGACCGGCCGACGACGACCGCAACGACCCGTAGGCGACCATGGAACCGCAGCAACTCACCGCACGTGCCCGGCGGCTCGCCGCCGCCTCCGGCCCGGGCCGCCGTCGGCTGCTCGGCATCACGGGGCCGCCCGGCGCGGGCAAGTCCACCCTGGCCGCCCATCTGGTGTCCGAACTGGCCGGGTCGGCGGCGCTCGTCCCCATGGACGGCTTCCACCTTGCCGAGGCGGAGTTGCGCCGCCTGGGGCGTACGGACCGCAAGGGCGCCCCGGACACCTTCGACGCGGCCGGGTACGCGGCCCTGCTCGCCCGCCTGCGCTCCCCCGCGCCGGACACCGTCGTCTACGCCCCGGCCTTCGACCGCCGCATCGAGGAGCCGGTGGCCGGCAGCATCCCCGTTCCGTACGACGTGCCGCTCGTCGTGACCGAGGGCAACTACCTGCTGCTCGACGACCCCGCCTGGGCACGGGCCAGGGAGTGCCTCGACGAGGTCTGGTACGTGGAGCTGGACGACGCGGAACGGGTCCGGCGCCTGGTCGACCGGCACGAGCGCTTCGGCAGATCCCGCGCGCGGGCCGAACGATTCGTACACGCCTCGGACGAGGCCAACGCCCGTCTGGTGGCGGCGGTACGGGAGCGGGCGGACCTGGTCGTCACGTTCCCGCCGGACGCGGCACCGGTGCCGTACGACGGGGGTGAGCCCCAGGAGGCAGCCCGTGCGGCAGCAGATCACCGCACCTTCTCGTAGACCTCCACCCGGCGGCCGACGCGGTCCGTCCGTTCGGTGAGCTTGAAGTGGCGGGCGAGGACGCGAAGCTTCTCGGCCTCCCGTACGGGGGCGGGCGACGCGGCCCGGCGCGTGTCGGTGACGACCACGACGCGACGCTCGGCCAGCATCGCCGTGCGTATGTGCTCGGGGCTGCCCTCGACGCCCTTGAGGGTGCCGGAGGACACCGGGTCCCCGGTCAGCGCGAGATCGTCCAGGCCGGTGAAGGCCGACGGCGTCACCAGCGCCGTGTCGCGCCGTGCCGCCGGTATGAACAGCACGCCGTCACCGGACCGCGCGCTCGCCGCCACCCGGTGCGCCGCCCGCAGCACGTCGTCCGCCCGGCTCGTCGGCTCGCGCAGACCGGTCTCCACCGGCAGCAGCGCCACGAAGCCCAGCGCCGTGACGCCCGTGAGCAGCACCCACGTACGGACCGGGAGGGCCTGGACGGCAGCGGCGACGCCGACGCCGAGGAGCAGGGCGAAGCCGATGTTCGTGTAGAGGACGTAGCGGTCGAGGTAGAGCGGCTCCACGAGGACCGAGGCCAGCAGCAGGCCGCACTGCGGCACGGCGAGCAGCGGCAGTCCGACGGAGGCCGGTGACATGGCCGCGCGCCCGCGCCCGGGGTACGGAATCCGGGCGCACACCAGCGCCACGAGCAGCAGCACGGCGATCCCCAGCAGCGTGGAGACGGCGACCGGTTTGATCCACGACACCTGTCCCGCCTGGGCCCGGCTGGCGAGGATCAGCGGCAGCGCACCCGCCACCACCACGGCGGCGGCCACCGACCACGGTGCCGCCAGCGGGCGCGCGCCGCGGCGGTGGGCGACGAGGACCGTGACGGCGTGCGCGGGCAGGACGAGGAGCGAGAACCAGTTCAGCAGGGCCGTGATCAGCATGACGGCGGCGTAGGCCGCCCAGCGCGGCCAGCCGCGTCGAGCGGGGGATGGCGTATGGCCCGGTGCGCCCACGGGGCATGACGTAGGCCCCGGCGCGCCCACGAGGAGCTGGGTGGCCACCGCTGTCCCGGCCGTGACCAGCGCGTATGCCCGTCCCTCCTGGGCGTAGTGCTGGATGTTCGGGATCAGCGCGAGTACCAGCCCGGCGGCGAGCCCGGCCCAGGGACCGGCGAGGCGGCGGCCGGCCGCGGCGGTGGCGGCAGCGGCCAGGGCGACGGCCAGGACGGACGGCATGCGCAGCACGGCCGGGCCGGTACCGAAGACCTCGAACACGCCGTGCATCAGCAGGTAGTAGAGGCCGTGCACGACGTCCACCGCGCCGAGCATGTTCCAGATCTCGGCCACGGAGCGCTGCCCGACCTGCCAGGTCACCGCCTCGTCCCGCCACAGGCTGTCGCCCCGCCGGATGCCCCACAGACCGAGCGCCAGCGCCAGCAGCGCGGGGAGCGCAGGGACGGCGAGGCGCGCGAGCCTGGAACCGAACGGCGCGGGTCCGAGCAGTGCGGGTCCGAGCGGTGCGGAG
The DNA here is from genome assembly GCF_000720725.1 of Streptomyces rimosus subsp. rimosus. Lineage (GTDB taxonomy): Bacteria > Actinomycetota > Actinomycetes > Streptomycetales > Streptomycetaceae > Streptomyces > Streptomyces rimosus_A. Next base: position 851 of record NZ_JOCQ01000020.1, on the reverse strand, counting down.
CCGGACGGTGCGGTGCTCGGGCGCGTGGCGCGCTGGGTGGTGCGTTGCGTGGTGCGCTGGGTGGTGCGCTGGGTGGTGCGCTGGGCGGGAAGAGCTGCGACCGGTGGGGCGGGGGCGGCTTCTGCGGGCATGCGGGGGACACTACACTGCGCGTATACATAGCGTGCATACGCGGGGTGTATACACCCCGCGGACACTGACCGGCTGATCGGCGGCGAGCCCGCCGGAGGCATTCGGCGCCGGGCGGGAACTTCGGCGCGCCCTTATCCGTACATTCCACGCGCGGGAGAAGTGCGAGCGCGCCACGCGCGGCGCGCTTCCGTAACGACACCGCCGATGTCATCATGACACCATGAGTGTCACTCAAGGTGGCGTGGACTCCACCGAGCGCCTCGCGTACGAAGTGATCCGCCGACTGTGGCCCCTGCACCGGACGGTCGTACGCGCCGTGGAACGCGAGCTCGCCGGTACGGGCCTGACGGCCGGTCAGCACGCGCTGCTCGACGCCCTCCGCGTACACGGCCCGCGGACCGTACCGGAACTGGCCCGCGGGCTGGAGCTGGACCGGCAGCCGGTGCAGCGCTGGGTGAACCACGCGGTCGAACTGGGCCTGGCGGAGACCGTCCCCAACCCCGCGCACCGGCGTTCCCCGCTGGTCCGGCTCACGCCCGAGGGCACCGACGTCATGGTTTCCCTCCAGGAGTCGGAGGCGGCCGGGCTGAGCCATGTGCTGGCCGGGGTGCCGGCCGCCGACGTGGCGACCGCCCTGCGCGTACTCGACCGTCTCGGCGAGGAGTTCCGGGCGCTGGCCCGCGACGATCCGGCGCCCCCGGACAGCCCCACCCCCGCCC
>NZ_JOCQ01000019.1 GCF_000720725.1 Streptomyces rimosus subsp. rimosus | reverse complement strand
GGGCGGCATCGCCCCGGCGGACGGGCCGGGCGGCGCGGGGGGCGGCGACGACGGCATCGGCGGCGCCACCGGCCCGCCGGTCCCCGGCTCCTCGATCGCCGGCGCCAGCATCGTCCGCGGCAACTGGCTGCCGCCCGCCAGCAGTTCGGTCTTCGCCTCGGGACGCGCGCTCCGCGGCGGCGCGTCCTCCTCGTCGAACCCGGTCAGCGGCGGCGCGAAGACGGTCTCGGGCAGCCCCACCGAACGGTCGTCGCTGCCGTCGTCCGCCCGGATATCGGTACCGGACCACGGGGTGGCACCGTCGGGGACCCGGTCCTGCACGGGCGGCTCGTCCTGTACAGGCTGCTTGTCCTGTATGGGCCGCTCATCCCGTACGGGGCGCTCACCCCCTATGGGCCGCTCGTCCCGTACGGAGGCAGCCCCCGCAGCCCCCGCGGCCGTCTCCCCCGCAGCCGTCTCCCCCGACCGCCGGTCCCCCAGCCCGATCTGGTCCGCCGCCTCCTGCAACCACTCCGGCGGCGTCAGCAGGAACGACGTCGCCTCCAGGTCGATCCGCTGCGGCGGCGCCTCCACCGGGGCGGCATCCGCCACCGCGCCGTACTCCTCCTCGTACCGCCGGATCACCTCACCCACCGGCAGCCCCGGCCACAGCGTCGTCTCCCCGCTGTCCCGCGCGATCACCAGCCGAGCCCGGCCCCCATCCGTGGACGGTCCGCCCTCACGGTCCTCCGCCCAGGCCACGAACCCCAGCTCGAACTCCCGCACCCGCACCTCACGCCGGAACGGACCCGGCACGTCATCGTTGACCCAGCGCTCCGCGCGCTCCTGAGCCTGCGCGAACGTCACCACCGCGCCTCACCCCTCCACCGGAACGGCACGCGCGAAGCCACCGTCCACCATCAAGTTCGCCACCGTCTCCAGCTCCGGCGGACTGCCCGCCAGCTGCTGGAGGAAATCGTCGAAATCCGCGCCGCACGGCAGCAGCAGCCGCTCCACCCGCTCCTGCACCGGCCACCCGTCCCGGTCCCGGGCGTCGTCGTACGCGCAGAACCACACCGAACCCGGCGCCTCCCCCCGCACCCGCACCGCGATCACCCCGCCCTGCACGAACCCCACACCCAGATAGTCCTTGGTGAAGTGGTCACGCAGACACTTGTTGACGTACACCAGATCATTCATCGCGGCCTCGTCCCGCACCGTGAAGAACGGCTGGTCCACCAGCAGCCCCAGATCCGCGTGCAGCCCCACACCCACCGGCGCACAGCCGCCCGCCGCCTTCAAAAACGCCCGGTACGCGCCCGGCAGCCGGTACCCGAGCGACTCCTCGGCCTGCTGCACCTGCTCCTCCGCCACCGACAGCTCCCGGTGCGGCAGCCCGAAGTGCACCGGCCGCGTGTCCTGCAACGGCCGCGTACCGCGCCGGCCGTGATCCACCGAAGCCGTCGCCAGCCCGCCGTGGTGCCGCAGCAGCGCCTTCACCTCGACCGGCACCAGCTCCATCCGCCGCGTACCCGCCACGTGGTGCCACGTCCAGCCGTGCGGCGTCGCCACCGACGGCACGTCCTCCCACAGCTCGTGCCCCTGCGCGTGCAGCGCCACGTTCGCCGACACATAGTCCGTCAGCCGCAGCTCATCCACGCCGAAACCCTCCGGCGGCTCCGCGATCTCCGCGGCCGCCCGCGCGTACGACGAGAAGTCCGGGAACCCGCGCCCGTCCACCGGCACCCCCCGCGGATACCGGGCGGCCCGCACCGGATCCGGGAAGTGCACGACCTGCCCGGCATAGGCCGAGTTCGGTGGCGCGGTGTGGCCCGCGGCCTGGGGGCCGGGAGGTGCCCCCAGCCCGTGCCGACCTGACGTCATGGCGGTGCTCCCTGGCTGATTCCGGCTACTGGGCACAGCCTATGCCGTGCCGCAACAGGCTCTCCCGCGCACACCCGCCCGCCACCCCGCCGCCCCGCCCCAACACCCGCGGCCGATCTCCCACTTCGGCGCACGCCCCCGCCGCGCACCCGTCCGCCGCCCGCCGCCGTACCGGTGCCCGTTCCGGGACCGGACCCGCACACAACCGTGACATCACCGACAGCCCGTCCGACTTCCCCAAGACCCGGGGCATTTGGCAGGCTGATCTCCCCCTACCCTTGCGGGGGACCTCCGGCGTCCCGGGGATTCGGGGAGGGAAAAGCACTGACCATGCGCACCACGGCACACCAGAAGACCGCCGCCACGGGAGACCCCCGCGTCGGCTGGAGCGGCACCGCCGACGACGACCGTCCGCCTGCCCTCCGCCACCGCCGCGACGGCATCCTCCCCACCGTCGGCGCCGCCCTGTCCGTACGCGGACGCACCCTCACCTGTACCGCGAGCAAGGCCGAACAGCCCCCCGTGCTCCACCACCTCGTACAGGACTTCCTCGACACGCTCCCCACCGCCCAGCGCGAACGCTTCACCGGGCGCTGCCCCGAAGCCGTCCTGCTGAGCCGCCACCTGACCGCCGTCGAGGCCAACCGCGGCAAACGCGCCTCCCGCAAACCCCTCACCAACGGCGAGGCCCGCCGCTCCCTGAAACATTCCAAACTCACCGCCCGGCACATCCGCGAGGACGGCGACCCCCTGCACGGCAGCTACGCTCCCCCCTGTCGCTCCTGCGACGCCCTCCTCGCCTTCTTCGGCGTCATGCCCATCGGCACGCACGCAGGGAGCTGACCAGCACCATGCCCCCCACCGCACCGTCCGCGGACTCCGCGGCACCCGTCGCCCCGGTCTACGACCGCTCCCGCAGCGCGGCCACCCGCTTCCCCGTCGCCGTCGACGCGGCCCTCCAGGACGCCGGCTGGCGCCCCGGCCGCTGGGACATGCAGCAGGCCGAACACTGGGCCGACGCCCTGCGCTCGCACGCCTCCCCCGCCGGACACCGGCACACCGTCTTCCCCGCCGCCGTCGAGGCGTGGGCCGAGTTCGGCGGCCTGGACATCAACCCCACCGGGCCCGGCCGCCACATCGCCCCCACCCCCTTCACCCTCGACCCGCTGCACGGCCTCCACCTCGCCCGCACCCTCGGCGACCTCGGCCGCGCCCTGGAGACCGACGTCGCCCCGCTCGGCCAGGAAGCCGGCGGCCAGGCCGTCCTCGCCATCGACACCGAAGGCCGCGTCTACAGCCTCGACCACACCGGCGACTGGTACCTCGGCCCGGACCTCGACCAGGCCCTGAACACGCTGGTCCTCGGCACCCGCCCGATACGGCTCAGCGCGGGGGCCGCTGCGGAGCACTGACGGTCCGGGAGCGCTGACGGTCTGGGAGCGCTGGGGCCGGGCCGTGGGAGCGCTGCGAGCCCGTCCGTGAAGCCCGACCTGAGGGCGTCATAAGGGGCGCTTCGTTCCGTTGCGCCGTGCGAGCCAATGCAGGCGTGTCCGCGTCATCCATAGGTGTGATACCCGGGTAGGCGGCTGCGCGGGCGGGCAGAGGTGAATGCGGCAATTTCTCCGCCTGCAGAGGGGCCTGTTGATGCGTCTTCGCTCCGCCTTCCCCGCCGTTCTCGGCGCCGTCCTGCTTCTGGCCGCCGTTCCCGGTTCCGCCGCTGCGGCCTCGGGGCAGTTCCGCTACTCCTACACGACCGTCGACGGTGACGAGGCCAGCGGCTTCCTGAACAACCCGCCCGGCGGCCGGTGCATCGATCTCCACGGCGTCGGCGAGGACAACCCCAAGCCGGGCCACTCGCCGAAGAACCGCACCGACGCCTGGGCGACCGTCTTCACCGACACCGACTGCGAGGGCAACTCCTTCCGCCTGAAGCCACGCACCGGCGGCGCGTCGGAGCGCCTGAAGGTACGGTCGGTCATCTTCGACTGAGGCAAGCAGGCCCCGGGGCCGCTTCGGAGGCCTCAGCCCCCGTACAGCCACGGGGCCTCATCCCCCCGTACCGCTACATGCACCCAGTCCCCCGTACCGCTACGCGGACTCAACCCCCCGCCGCCCCGGCAGCACCGCCGACACCCGGAAACCGCCCGCCTCCGTCGGCCCCGACACGAACACCCCGCCCAGACCGGCCACCCGCTCCCGCATACCGACCAGACCGTTGCCGCCGCTCGGCAGCCCGACATCCACCGCGCCACCCGCCGACGGACCGTTCTCCACCTGTACGGCGACCTCACCCTCGCGGTGCGCCAGCCGGACCCGGACCCGGGCACCCGGCGCGTGCTTGTGCACGTTCGTCAGCGCCTCCTGCACCACCCGGTACACCGTCTGCTCCGCCCCCGACGGATAACCGTCCTCCGCGGCCACGCCGTCCACCGACAGCTCCACCGCCATCCCGGCCGCCCGCGACTGCCCCACCAGATCACCCAGCTCCGCCAGCGACGGCCCCTCGCCGCCCTCCGGCTCCGCCGTCACCACCGCGGCACCGCCCCGCACCCGGCCACCGGCACCGGCCTCCGCCGCCCGCGCCCCGGACCGCGCCCCGGCACCCCTCGCGCCACCGGGCTCCGCCGGCCCAGCCGCCCCCGCGTCCGCCACAGCCGTACCCGCGCCGTCCGCCCGCGCCTTCGCCTTCGCCTTGGACGCCACCGCCACCAGGCGCTCCGGCTCGTCCGACACCGGCGCCGACGGCCGGCCCGCCGCCCCCTCCCCGGTCCGCAGCACGCCCAGCATCTCCCGCAGCTCGGTCAGCGCCTGCCGGCCCATGTCCCCCACCAGGCCCGCGTTCCGCGACGCCTTCTCCGGGTCCTTCAGCGCCACCGCCTGCAACGCCGCCGCGTGCACCACCATCAGGCTCACCCGGTGCGCCACCACGTCGTGCATCTCCCGCGCGATCCGGGTCCGCTCCTCGTTACGGGCCCACTCCGCCCGCTCCTCGGCCCGGTCGGCCAGCAGCGACAGCTCCCGCTCCAGCCCGTCCGCCCGCTCCCGCAGGCTCTCCACCAGGCGGCGCCGGGCCCCCACGTACAGACCCCACAGCACCGGCGGCGCCGTAACGATCAGCCCCACCGCGACCGACATCACCAGCACGAACCACGTCGGCGGCTGGAAGCCGGGCTCGTTGAGCAGGTCCTGCCGGAGCGAGAAGAAGCTGCTGACCAGCGTCCCGATCACCGACATCCCGGCCAGCAGCCCGAGCACCCGGCGCGGCACGTCGGAGACCGCCAGCGAATACAGGCCCACGATGCTCAGCAGCGCGCCCATCTGCGTCGGCGTCACCGCGATCGAGACCAGCACCACGGCCACCGGCCAGCGGCGGCGCAGCAGCAGCACCGGGCCCACCACCAGGCCGAGCAGCAGCCCGGCCCACGCGGGCAGCCCGGAGTCCCCGGCGAAGTCCAGCCCCTCGACCACGGTCTCCAGCGTCGAGACGACGGCCAGCGACACATCCAGGACGGCGCTCCGCCGCCGTGGCCACCACCACGGCCCGGAGGGCGCGTCCCTCGCACCCGTTGCTTCGATTGCCCCCGTTGCGGTCATACCGACCAGCCTACGGGCGCCCGCACGCGTTTTTCCGTCGAGCGCTCTGCACGCGAGTGCACCGTTACGGACCAGTACCGTCCCGTTTTCCCTCGAACTGTTGAATCGCCCACATTTTCGACCCCGCTGTACACCGCCCGGCCCGACGCTGAGCGCATGCACGACCACACACGAGCGGACTTCGAGTCCCTGCGCGACCAGGCCGTCACCCTCCGCCGCGCGGGCTTGAGCCGCCGCCAGATCCGCGACCGCCTCCACATCCACAACAACGACATCCTCAACCGCCTCCTGGAAGGCGAGCCCCCACCGGACTGGACCCGGCGCCCGAACGCGAAGGACGAGTTGCGGGCCAAGGCGCGGGAGCTGCGGGGGCGGGGGATGACGTACGACGAGATCCAGGTCGAGCTGGGCTGCTCGAAGAGCTCCATCTCCCTGTGGGTACGGGATATGCCCAAGCCGTCGCCTCGGCGGACCCGGACGGAGCAAGCCCAGCTCGCCGCCCGCAAGCGCTGGGAGCACGAGCTGACGATCCGGGACAAGGAGCGACAACGGACCAAGGCCACGGCCATGGGCGAAATCGGCACGCTTTCCGACCGAGAACTGATGCTGGTGGGCGTCGGGCTCTACTGGTCCGAGGGGACGAAGAGCAAGCCGCACCGCACGACGGAGACCATCGAGTTCGTCAACAGCGACCCAACCATGATCGAGATCTTCCTGGCCTGGCTGAAGCTGATGTCCGTCGAGCCCGAACGACTGCGGTTCCACGTGATGATCCATGAGTCCGCCGACGTAGCCGCAGCCGAGCACTACTGGGCGGATCTGGTCGGCCTCGATGTCACGGACTTCGGCAAGACGACCCTGAAGAAACACAACCCGAAGACAGTGCGCAAGAATGTGGGCGAGGGCTATCACGGCTGTCTCGTGGTCCGGGTTCGACGCGGAGCCGACCTATACCGTCGCGTCGAAGGCTGGTGGTACGGCATAGTGTTGGGAGTCCGGTCAACAGCCTGACGGAATGTCCGGTTTGTGCCGCAATAGTCCCCCGTGGTGTAATTGGCAGCACTGTGGCTTTTGGTGCCATCTGTTCGGGTTCGAGTCCTGACGGGGGAGCAATACTAAGTTCGGGTCCCGACCACAGGTCGGGACCCGCCCGCGTTTCGCCCGCAAACCACACCGGTATCCTTCGGGTGTCCACCACCCGAAGAAGCCGAAGGGCATCCCGTGAGCGCCAACCGCCCGGCCGCCGTCGTCGTTCTCGCAGCGGGTGAGGGCACCCGCATGAAGTCGTCGACCCCCAAGGTCCTGCACGCGATCTGCGGTCGCTCCCTCGTGGGGCATGTCGTCGCCGCCTCCCGAGAGCTGGACCCCGAGCACCTCGTCGTGGTCGTCGGTCACGCCCGTGAGCAGGTCGGCGGGCACCTCGCCGAGATCGACCCGGAGGTGCGCACCGCGGTCCAGCACGAGCAGAACGGCACCGGCCATGCCGTCCGCATGGGCCTGGAGGAGCTGAGCGACAGCGGTGTCACCCTCGACGGCACCGTGATCGTCGTGTGCGGCGACACCCCGCTGCTGACCGGCGGGACCCTCAAGAAGCTCGGTGACACCCACGCCGCGGACGGCAACGCCGTCACGGTGCTGTCGGCCGAGGTCCCGGACTCGACCGGGTACGGCCGGATCGTGCGCGACGAGAACACCGGCGCGGTCACCGAGATCGTCGAGCACAAGGACGCCACGGACGCGCAGCGCGCGATCCGGGAGATCAACTCCGGGGTGTTCGCGTTCGACGCGCAGCTGCTGACCGACGCGCTGGGCAAGGTGCGTACGGACAACAGCCAGGGTGAGGAGTACCTCACCGATGTGCTGGGGATCCTGCGCGAGGCCGGCCACCGGGTCGGTGCCGCGGTGGCGGACGACCACCGGGAGATCCTGGGCATCAACAACCGGGTGCAGCTCGCGGAGGCGCGCCGGCTGCTCAACGACCGCCTGCTGCACCGCGCGATGCTGGACGGCGTGACGGTCGTGGACCCGGCGACGACGTGGGTGGATGTGACGGTGACGTTCGAGGCGGACGCCATGGTGCACCCGGGTACCCAGCTGCTGGGCGCCACGCATGTCGCGGCGCACGCCGAGGTGGGTCCGGACTCGCGGCTGAAGGACACGTCGGTCGGCGAGGGGGCGACGGTGTCGTTCACGGTCGCGGACGGCGCGAAGGTCGGTCCGGGTGCGAGCGTGGGTCCGTACGCGTATCTGCGTCCGGGTACGGATCTCGGCCCGAAGGCGAAGGCCGGTACGTACGTGGAGATGAAGAACGCGTCGATCGGTGAGGGCACGAAGGTGCCGCACCTGTCGTATGTGGGTGACGCGACGATCGGTGAGTTCACCAACATCGGTGCGGCGAGCGTGTTCGTGAACTACGACGGCGAGGCGAAGCACCACACGACGGTCGGGTCGCACTGCAAGACCGGCTCGGACAACATGTTTGTGGCTCCTGTCACGGTCGGGGACGGCGCGTACACCGCTGCCGGCTCGGTCATCACCAAGGATGTGCCCCCGGGTTCGCTGGCGGTCGCGCGCGGCCAGCAGCGGAATATCGAGGGCTGGGTCGCCCGTAAGCGTCCCGGAAGCGCCGCCGCGCAGGCTGCGTCTGCTGCTGGCCAGGAGTCCGACGGCGAGCAGTGATCGTGCTCGGGTACGCCGTGCGGGGCGTACCGTGATAAGTGCACGCAAACAGGATTCGAGGAGATTTGCTGTGACCGGGATCAAGACGACCGGCGAGAAGAAGCTGATGCTCTTCTCCGGCCGCGCCCACCCCGAGCTGGCTGAGGAGGTCGCCCACCAGCTGGGTGTCGGGCTGGTCCCGACCAAGGCGTTCGACTTCGCCAACGGCGAGATCTACGTCCGTTACCAGGAGTCGGCGCGCGGTGCGGACTGCTTCCTGATGCAGAGCCACACGGCTCCCATCAACAAGTGGATCATGGAACAGTTGATCATGATCGATGCGCTGAAGCGGGCCTCGGCCCGCAGCATCACCGTGGTCATCCCGTCCTACGGCTACGCCCGCCAGGACAAGAAGCACCGCGGCCGCGAGCCGATCTCGGCCCGCCTGATCGCCGATCTGCTGAAGTGCGCGGGCGCGGACCGGATCGTCACGGTCGACCTGCACACGGACCAGATCCAGGGCTTCTTCGACGGCCCGGTGGACCACCTGTTCGCACTGCCGGTGCTCGCCGACTACGTGGGCGCGAAGGTGGACCGCGAGAAGCTGACGGTGGTCTCGCCGGACGCGGGCCGGGTGCGGGTCGCGGACCGCTGGTGCGACCGGCTGGACGCGCCGCTGGCGATCGTCCACAAGCGCCGGGACAAGGACGTGGCGAACCAGGTCACCGTCCACGAGGTCGTCGGTGACGTGAAGGACCGGGTCTGCGTCCTGGTGGACGACATGATCGACACCGGTGGCACGATCTGCGCCGCGGCGGAGGCGCTGTTCGCGAACGGCGCGGCGGACGTCATCGTGACGGCCACGCACGGCATCCTGTCCGGTCCGGCGGCGGACCGGCTGAAGAACTCGAAGGTCAGCGAGTTCGTCTTCACCAACACCCTGCCCACCCCGTCCGAGCTGGAGCTGGACAAGATCACGGTGCTGTCGATGGCGCCGACGATCGCCCGGGCGATCCGTGAGGTGTTCGAGGACGGCTCGGTGACCAGCCTCTTCGAGGAGCAGTGAGCCGGATTCCGTAGCCCTGGGGGCTGACGGAGATCGACTTTGGGGGCGGCCTCCCCGCCGGGTAGACTCATGGAGTTGCTCGGCGAGGGAGGCCGCACTTTTCTGTGGTGCGGCGGTCCGTTATCGACGCGCTCTTCGTAGCAGGTCTGTCGTGGGCCGGGTGACGCCCCACAGATCCGTCCGGTCCTTCCGCGACCGTGCCGACTACGAGGAGTGCCACATGGCCGAGGTCAAGCTCGACGCCAAGATCCGTACCGACTTCGGTAAGGGTGCCGCCCGCCGTTCCCGCCGCGAGAACATGGTTCCCGGCGTGATCTACGGTCACGGTGACGCCCCGAAGCACGTCGCCATCTACAACCACGCGCTGATGATGGCCCTGAAGACCCCGAACGCGCTGATCCGTCTGGAGATGGACGGCGAGAGCATGCTGGTCATCCCCAAGGCCGTGCAGCGTGAGGCCATCCGCGGCTTCCTGGTCCACGTGGACTTCCTGGCCGTGCGCAAGGGCGAGAAGGTCACCGTCGAGGTGCCGATCCACGTCGAGGGCGACCTGGCGCCGGGTGCCAACCTGCTGGAGCACCTGCTGAACACCCTGCCGCTGGAGGCCGAGGCCACCCACATCCCGGAGTCGGTGACCGTCTCCGTGGCGGGCCTGGACGCCGGTGACTCGGTGCACGCCAAGGACATCACCCTGCCGACCGGCTCGGCCCTGGCCATCGACGAGGAGACCGTGGTGCTCCAGGTCGTCGCGGCGCAGGCCGAGGCGCCGGCGGAGGCCGAGGGCGACGAGTCCGCCGAGGGCTGATCGCTTCCGTAACACGGGTTATCGTCTCGACCGCCGCCCCGCACCGTGCGTGCGTGGCGGCGGTCGAGCCGTTTCACGGGGCCGGCCGGTCCGGTTGCTGCAAGGAGACATGAGGATGACGACGGACGCTGAGGGTCCCTGGCTGGTCGCGGGGCTGGGCAACCCGGGCCCCGAGTACGCGGCCAACCGCCACAACGTGGGGTTCATGGTGGCGGACCTGCTCGCGGAGCGGATGCGCGGGCGGTTCAAGGCGCACAAGGCGCGGGCGCAGGTCGTGGAGGGCCGGATCGGCCCGCCGGGTCCGGGCAGCCGCCGGGTGGTGATCGCCAAGCCGATGACGTTCATGAACCTGTCGGGCGGTCCGGTGACGGCGCTGCGGGACTTCTACAAGGTGCCGGTCGGCAACATCGTGGCGGTGCACGACGAGCTGGACATCGATTACGGGGCGCTGCGGCTGAAGCTGGGCGGCGGTGACAACGGCCACAACGGTCTGAAGTCGATCACGAAGTCGCTGGGTGCGGAGTATCACCGGGTGCGGTTCGGTATCGGGCGTCCGCCGGGCCGTATGCAGGTGGCGGATTTCGTTCTGAAGGACTTCTCCGGCGCGGAGCGCAAGGAGCTGGACTATTTCGTGGACCGGGCGGCGGACGCGGTGGAGGCGCTGATCGTGGACGGTCTGGAGCGGGCGCAGAGCACGTACAACTCGTGACGGCGCGGCGGTGTCCGGTGGGTGGCGGGTGGCGGTGGACCCGGCCCCAGGTTGACCGCGGACAGTCACATGCCCAAGGATCGCCGCCATGCCCAAGAGCAGTCCGAGTACCAAGACGCGCGGCCGTACCGGTCGTACGGCCAAGAAGCGCAGCCGCACCCGTCGGCTGGGGGAGAGCGCCTACGGGCTGCTGCTGGTCGCCCGTACCGGGCTGATGGCGGCGCTGGCGCTGTTGCTGCTGGTGGCGGGCGTGTGGACGTCGTGGAACACGGCCAAGTACGCGATGTTCGTGAAGGGGCGTGAGCGCGGCACGATGACGGTGGCGGACTGCCGTGACGATCGGTGTGCGGGCCCGTACGTCCCCTCGGGGGGCGGTGGCGGGCGCCCGGCGCGGGTGTCGATGGCTGCTGCGGCGGCGCCCGGCGAGGGTGAGCGGGTCGAGGTGGTGCTCAAGCCCGGCACGGACCGTGCCGTGCGGACCGGCCCGGGCGGCATCCTGCATGCGTGGGTGCCGTTCGCGGGTTCACTGCTGCTGGCGGCGCTGGTGGTGGCGGGCGGTATGAAGATGCGGCGCACGGCGTGGGTGATGGGGGCGCTGGGGGCGGTGTTGCTGGGGGCTGCGTTCGTGGCGTTGTAGGGGTCCCTGCGGTGGGCCTCCTCAGTGCCGGTCGTGCATTTCCCACATGCCGAGTTCGTCGTCGTGGGCGCGCAGCCGGGTGACGGCCTCGCTGAGGGTGCGCTGCTCGGTGAGCTCGTAGAACAGGAAGAGCGGGGCGAAGACGCTGGCGTAGCCGAACGGTGCGCCGCGCGGTGCGATGTACGCGCTCGCTCCGGCGTCGAGGAAGGCGTCGGCCAGGGCCGGGTCGCCGGTGTCGCAGCCGTTGTTGATGACGACGCTGCCCGGCAGGCGGAGGTGTGTCCGCACCTCGTCGGGTCCGGCGGAGGCGTTGAACGGCTGGAAGGCGGCGAGTTCCGGGGCGAGGTCGTCGAGCAGGATGCGGCCTTCGTCGCCGTGGCAGGACAGGATGACGTACGGCGCGACCGGCCGGCTGCCGTCGAGGGCGGCCACGAAGTGCCGGGGCTGTCCGATGGGCAGGTAGTGGACCTGCACGCCGAAGCTCTCCAGGGCGTCCCGGAGCGGCCGTGCGTACCCGCTCTCCAGGTCCAGCAGGTCCACGGAGGTCCAGGCCAGCCGTCCCGCCTGGACTTCCCGTACGCGCGACGGCCGCTGTGTCGCGAGCCAGGTCTCTTCGTCCATGCGCGGTACCCCCCTAACGACCGTTGGCCGGGGCACGAGCCCCGGCCAACCATCCAAGTCCGTCCGGCGATTGAGGACAATCGTTTATCCGGCGCGCAGCGGCCGGCCCGGGTCACGCCGGGCCGGCCGCCGGGTCACCCCGTGTTGCGCAGCCCCGCCGCCACACCGTTGACGGTGAGCAGCAGCGCCCGTGCCAGCACCGGGTCGGATTCCTCGCCGCGTTCGACGGCGGTCCGCTGCCGGTGGAGCAGCGAGACCTGGAGGTAGGAGATCGGGTCCAGGTAGGCGTCGCGGATGTGGAAGGTCTGCTTGAGGACCGGGTTGGAGTCGAGGAGTTCGGTCTCGCCGGTGATGCGCAGGACTTCCTGGACGGTCAGTTCGTGCTCGGCCTTGATGGTGTCGAAGACGTGCTTGAGCTCGTCGGGTACGAGGGTGTCGACGTAGTGCCGGGCGATCCGCAGGTCGGTCTTGGCCAGCGTCATCTCGACGTTGGACAGGAAGTTGCGGAAGAAGTGCCAGTGCTCGTGCATCTCGTCGAGGACGACGTCGAGTCCGGCCTCGCGGGCGGCCTTCAGGCCGGTGCCGACGCCGTACCAGCCGGGGACGATCTGGCGGGACTGGGTCCAGCCGAAGACCCACGGGATGGCGCGCAGGCCGTCGAGGCCGGCGCCGGAGTCGGGGCGGCGGGAGGGCCGGGAGCCGAGGTGGAGGTCGGCGAGCTGGTCGACGGGGGTGGACGCGAAGAAGTACGCGGGCAGGTCGGGGTCCTCGACCAGCTTGCGGTAGGCGCCGTGGGCGGCGTCGGAGACGGTCTCCATGGCGGCGTCCCAGCGGGCCAGGGCCTCGTCGGACTGGCGGGGCGCGGTATGCAGCGCGGATGCCTGGAGGGTGGCGGCGACGGTCAGTTCCAGGTTCTCCCGGGCGAGGGAGGGGACCAGATACTTGTCGGAGATGACCTCGCCCTGTTCGGTGACCTTGATCTCGCCTTCGAGGGTGCCGTAGGGCTGGGCGAGGATCGCGTCGTGGGAGGGGCCGCCGCCGCGGCCGACGGTGCCGCCGCGGCCGTGGAAGAGGCGCAGGCGTACGCCGTGCCGGTGGGCGACGTCGCGCAGCAGGCGCTGGGCGCGGTGGATCTCCCACTGGCTGGTGGTGATGCCGCCGAACTTGGAGGAGTCGGAGTAGCCGAGCATGACCTCCTGGACGTCGCCGCGCAGGGCGACCAGGCGCCGGTAGGAGGGGTCGGCGAGCATTTCGTCCAGCAGCTGGTCGGCGATCTTCAGCTCGTCGGTGGTCTCCAGGAGCGGCACGATGCCGATCTTGGCCCAGCCGGCGTGCAGGTCGATGAGGCCGGCCTCGCGGGCCAGGACGGTGGCGGCGAAGACGTCGTCGGAGCCCTGGCACATGGAGATGATGTAGGACTCGACGACCTCGGGGCCGAAGGTGTCCTTGGCCTTGCGGATGGTTTCGAAGACGCCGAGGGTCTTGGCGCCGGCCTCGTCCAGGGGGGCGGGGCTGGGGGCGAGGGGGCGACGCGAGCGCAGTTCCTTGGCGAGGAGCTTGCGGCGGTAGTCGCGCGGCATGTCGGTGTAGCGCCAGGATTCCTCGCCGAGGCGGTCGAAGAGCTGGCCGAGGGCGTGGTGGTGGGCGTCGGCGTGTTCGCGGACGTCCATGGTGGCGAGCTGGAGGCCGAAGGCGGAGATGGTGCGCAGGGTGCGCTCCAGCCGGCCGTCGGCGACGAGGCCGCCGCGGTGTGCGCGCAGCGAGGTCTGGATGAGGGCGAGGTCGTCGATGAGTCCCGCGGTGCCGAGGTAGTCGCGGCCGGGGACGTGCGGGGTGTCGCCCGCCAGGCGTTCGCGGGTGTTGACGAGCTTCTGGCGGATGCAGGTGGCCTTGAGGCGGTAGGGCTCCTCGGCGTTCAGCCGCTTGTAGCGGGGGCTGATCTCGGGGAGCGCGTCGAGGTCCTGCTGGAGGGAGGCGAGGAGTTCTTCGGTGGCGCCGCAGTTGCGGATGGAGTTGGACAGGGCGCCGCGCAGCTCGTCGATGTGTTCGAGGGCGTCGGTGATGCCGTGTTCGTGCTGGAGGATCAGCACGTCCCAGGTGACCTGGGGGGTGACGTTGGGGTTGCCGTCGCGGTCGCCGCCGATCCAGGTTCCGAAGGTCAGCGGGCGGGTGCCGGGGGGCAGCTCGGTGCCGGCGCGTTCCAGTTCGGCGGCGAGGTCTTCGAGGACGTCGCCGACGGCGCCGCGGCCGAGTTCGTCCAGGTAGTAGATGGCGTTGCGGGCCTCGTCGGTGGGCTCGGGGCGGGCGACGCGCAGTTCGTCGGTCTGCCAGATGAGGTCGATGTTCTCGGCGAGGCGGAGGTCGGCGCGGCGGCGCTCGGTGGCGTCCGTACGGTCGAGGAGTTCGGCGACCTTGCGGAGCTTGGTGAGGACGGAGCGGCGGGCGGCCTCGGTGGGGTGGGCGGTGAAGACGGGGCGGACGCCGAGGTTGGCGGCGGTGGCGCGCAGGTGCTCGGGGTCGGCGTCCTTGAGCATGTCGGCGGTGCGGGCGAGGATGCCGCCTTCGGCGGCGCGCTTGGCGCGCAGTTCGCGGCCGCGGTGGACCTGCTCGGTGACGTTGGCGAGGTGGAAGTAGGTGGAGAAGGCGCGGACCAGCTTGGCGGCGGTGGCCAGGTCGGTCTCGCCGAGGAGCCGGGCGGCGGCCTCGCCGTCGGAGCGGGTCAGGGCGCGCACCTGTTCGACGAGGTCCAGCAGCTCCTGGCCTTCCTGGCGGACGAGGGTCTCGCCGAGGAGGTCGCCGAGGCGGCGGATGTCGGCGCGCAGGGGCCCGTTGTCGCGGGCGGCGTCGGCGGCGGCCGGGGTGGCGGTGCGCTCGTCGTTCGCGGCGGGGGTGATGTCGGCACTGCTCACAGGTGCGGCTCCTTGCAGTGATCTTCGTGATCTGAGCACGTCCGGGCTTGCAGGGGGTACTCCCCTACCGGTGGTGGGCGGGGAGGGTCGCGGACCGCGCTGTCCGACGTTCCCCAGGATAGGTCTCCGCGCGGTCGGCGGATCACCCTGTCCGTTCTGTGGGACCTACCTGCCACGGGCGGTGCTCACACCTGCGCGTTGACCGGATGTGACGGAACTTGCACCGCTCTCCCGGCTTGTTCTGCCGCAATTCGGTCACTCGTTACCGACCTGTCGGACCCTTGTCCGTGTCGGCGGCACTGCCATACTTACGAGACCGTAGGTTACGGTCCCGTAGCCGTAGCCGTGCCCCCGAGCCCCCGACGAGGGACACCACATGACCGCTAGCCCCGAAGTCATCGAAGAGACTCCCAAACCAGCCGAAACCGGAACGCCGCTGCCGTCGGCGACGCTCGGCGGCGACAGCAAACGCTCGGTCGAACAGATCACCCTGCTGCTGTTCATCACCGTGCCCTTCCTGGCGCTGGTGGCCGCGGTGCCGCTGGCCTGGGGCTGGGGGGTGAGCTGGCTCGACCTGGCGCTGCTGGCGGCGATGTACTTCATCGGCTGCCACGGCATCACGATCGGCTTCCACCGCTACTTCACCCACGGGGCCTTCAAGGCGAAGCGCCCGCTGCGCATCGCGCTCGCGATCATGGGGTCGATGGCGGTGGAGGGGCCGCTGGTGCGCTGGGTGGCGGACCACCGCAAGCACCACAAGTTCTCCGACGCGGAGGGCGACCCGCACTCGCCGTGGCGGTACGGCGAGACGGTCCCGGCGCTCATGAAGGGCCTGTGGTGGGCGCACGTCGGATGGATGTTCGACGAGGAGCAGACGCCGCAGCACAAGTACGCGCCCGACCTGATCAAGGACGACGCGATCCGCCGCGTCTCCCGCCAGTTCGTCCTGTGGACGGTGGTCTCGCTGCTGGCCCCGCCCCTGATCGGCGGCCTGGTCACGATGTCCTGGCAGGGCGCGCTCACCGCGTTCTTCTGGGGCTCCCTGGTGCGCGTGGCCCTGCTCCACCACGTCACCTGGTCGATCAACTCGATCTGTCACGCGGTCGGCAAGCGCCCTTTCAGGTCCCGCGACCGGTCCGGCAACGTCTGGTGGCTGGCGGTGCTCTCGTGCGGCGAGTCGTGGCACAACCTGCACCACGCCGATCCGACGTGCGCGCGGCACGGCGTCCTGCGGGGGCAGCTGGATTCCAGCGCCCGGCTGATCCGCTGGTTCGAGAAGGCGGGCTGGGCGTACGACGTGCGCTGGCCGAACGCCTCGCGGCTGGACGCCCGGCGCCTGGCGGGGGCCGCGAGCGGGGGTGCCGGGGAGCGGTAGCCGGGGAAGGCATGATGGACGGGTGGCGATCGACGGCAGCAGCGTGAACGACAAGCAGGGCAAGGCCCCCTCCGGCGCGGGCACCCGGCGCACCCGCAGGGTGCGGATGACGGGCGCCCAGCGCCGTGAGCAGCTGCTCGACATCGGCCGCACGCTCTTCGCGGAGCGCGGCTTCGAGGGCACCTCGGTCGAGGAGATCGCGGCCAAGGCCGGTGTCTCCAAGCCGGTCGTCTACGAGCACTTCGGCGGCAAGGAGGGGCTGTACGCGGTCGTGGTGGACCGCGAGATGCGCCAGCTGCTGGACATGGTCACCGGCGCGCTGACCGCCGGCCACCCCCGTGAGCTGCTCGAACAGGCCGCGTTCGCGCTCCTGGACTACATCGAGACGTATACGGACGGCTTCCGCATCCTGGTCCGCGACTCCCCCGTCGCCCAGTCCACCGGCACCTTCGCGTCGCTGATCAGCGATATCGCCACCCAGGTCGAGGACATTCTGGGCCTGGAGTTCAAGGCCCGCGGCTTCGACCCGAAACTGGCCCCCCTGTATGCGCAGGCCCTGGTCGGCATGGTCGCGCTGACCGGTCAGTGGTGGCTGGACGTCCGTAAGCCGAAGAAGGCCGAGGTGGCCGCCCACCTGGTCAACCTGGCCTGGCACGGGCTGGACGGCCTGGAGCCGAAGCCGCGTCTGATAGGCCACCGCCGGTCCTGAACCGGACCGGTCACCCGGTCACCCGCCGCTTCGCCGCTCCAGGAATTCCAGGCGGTTGCCGATGGGGTCGTACGCGTAGAAGCGGTCGTGGTCCGGCAGGCCGTCGTCCCAGGTGACCTGGATGCCGTGGGCGGCCAGGCGGCGGGCGTAGGCGCCGAGGCCCGAGACGCGCAGGGCCGGGTGGGCCTTGCGGGCGGGGTGGAAGTCGGGATCGATGCCCAGGTGGAGCTGAGCCTCACCGGCCTCGAACCAGCATCCGCCCCGGCCGGCCAGCGAAGGCGGCTTCGGGGCCTCCCGCAGCCCGAGCACGCCCCCGTAGAACCCTCGCAGAGCGGGCTCGCTGCCCGGCGGGGCCGCAAGCTGGACATGGTCGAGGCCGGTGATCACAGTCTCACCTCACAGGGTCATCGTTCCTTGTGGGCCACCACGAAGATGCGGCGGAACGGGAAGACCGTGCCGTGCGGGCCGGGTGGGTAGGACTTGCGGAGCAGGTCGCGGTACTGGGACAGGAATTCGTCGCGGGCGGCCGGGTCGTCCTCCAGGGCGGTCAGCACGGGGCGCAGGGCGGTGCCCTTGACCCAGTCCAGGACCGGGTCCTCGCCCTGGAGGAGCTGGACGTAGGTCGTCTCCCAGGCGTCGACCGCGCAGCCGAGCGCGGTGAGGCGTTCCAGGTAGCCGGTGGGGTCGAGGATGTGCACGAAGCGGCGGCCGTGGCCGGCGAGGCGGTCGCGCCACTGCGGTTCGTCGCACAGGTCGCCGAGCAGCGCGTGGCTGGGCGAGGTGAAGTTCCCGGGGACCTGGAAGGCGAGGGTGCCGCCGGGGGTGAGGCCGTCGATCCAGGCCGGCAGGGATTCGGGGTGGTTGGGGACCCATTGCAGCGCCGCGTTGGAGACGATCAGGTCGAAGGGTTCCGCGGGGCGCCAGTGGGTGGCGTCGGCGGGCCCGAAGTCGAGGTGGCCGCCGCCGGGGGTGGGGCCCGCGTAGGCCTCGGCCTCCTTGAGCATGTCCGCGGAGCTGTCCAGGCCGGTGATGTGCGCGTCGGGCCAGCGGTCGGCGAGCTGGACGGTGACGTTGCCGGGGCCGCAGCCGAGGTCGGCGATGCGGGCGGGGCGGTTCCGGTTGGGCAGCTCGGGTATGCGGGCGAGCAGATCGTGGAACGGGCGCGTGCGGTGTCCGGCGTGGCGCAGGTACTGCTGTGGATCCCAGGTTGGTGCGACGTGCATGTTCGAACCCCTTCAGCGGATGCAGGGCTGGTGCAGGCCACGCGAGCGCGGCGTGAGCCCATCGCCGACGATGCCCAATAGTCCACCGAAATATATCTTGACGTCAAGAGACTTCACATCGACAGACCAACTACACTGATCTCCATGGAGGACGAGGTCGACCGACTGGTCGCAGCATGGCGCCGGGAGCGCCCGGACCTCGACGTGGAACCGCTTGAGGTCCTCAGCCGCATCAGCAGGCTGGCCAGACACCTCGACCGCGCCCGCCGCCTCGCCTTCTCCGAGGTCGGCCTGGAGCCCTGGGAGTTCGACGTGCTCACCGCGCTGCGCCGCGCGGGGGCGCCGTACCAGCTCTCCCCCGGGGCGCTGCTGACGCAGACCCTGGTCACCTCCGGCACGATGACCAACCGTATCGACCGGCTCGCGAAGAAGGGCCTGGTCGAGCGGCTGCCCGACCCCAGCGACCGGCGCGGGGTGCTGGTGCGGCTGACGCCGGAGGGGCGCGAGGCGGCGGACGAGTCGCTGGCCGGGCTGCTCACCCAGGAGCGCGCGATCCTGGCCGAGCTGTCCCACCAGCAGCGTGGCGAACTGGCCCGTCTGCTGCGCCAGTTGACGGCCCCCTTCGACAACACACCCGGCTGAGAGCCTGGGGCCGCCCGGCCCGCCACGGCCCCTTGCCGCGCACTCGCCCGGTGGGCTTGGATCGCTCCATGAGCCAGCACGGCCCGCGGGGCCAGCAAGGGCACGAGGGACGGCAGGGACACGAGGGGCGGCACGGGCGCGAGGGCCGGCCGGGACACCGCGAACAGCAGGAGCCGTACGGGCGGCAGACTCCGTACGGGCGGCACGGGCACCGGCGTCCCTCCGGGGCGCCGGACGGCGCGCGCTTTCCCGGGCGCACGGTCCTGGTGACCGGCGCCGCCGCCGGGATCGGCGCCGCGACCGCCGACCGGCTGGCCGCCGAGGGCGCGCAGGTACTGATCCTGGACATCGACGACGAGCTGGGCGAGCGCACCGCCCGCCGCATCCGCGCCGCGGGCGGCCGGGCCTCGTACGAGCACTGCGACGTGGCGCGCGAGGAGCACTGGCAGCGCGCCGTACGGGCCGCGCGGCAGCGGTACGGCCCGGTGGACGCCCTGGTCGGCAACGCCGCCCTGCAAGGGCTGCACGCGCCCGCCGACCTGGCTGCCCCGACGGACTGGGAGCGGCAGCTGGCGATCAACCTGACGGGCGCTTTCCTGGGCGTCCGGGCCGTCCTTCCCGACCTGCGGGAGCGCGGTGGTGCGATCGCGCTCATCTCGTCGGTGCAGGCCCGCTTCGGGCTGCCGGGCCGTCCCGCGTACGCCGCGTCCAAGGCGGGGCTGACCGGGCTGGCGCGCCAGCTGGCGGTCGAGTACGGACCGGAGGTACGGGTGAACTGCGTACTGCCCGGCCCCGTGTTGACCGCCGCGTGGGACGCCATCGGCGAGGCGGACCGGCGGGCCACCGCGGCGGAGACCGCGGCCGGGCGGCTCGGGCGTCCGGAGGAGGTGGCGGCGGCCGTCGCGTTCCTGCTCTCCGACGACGCGTCGTTCGTGACGGGGACGGAGCTGGTGGTGGACGGCGGCTGGAGCGTCCGCAAGAACTCGTCCTGAGGCCGCGCGGCCGGATGTGCGCCCCGCGGTGCCCGCGGGCGGGAATCATGGCGTACGGGCGGCGCCGCCCCGCGTACGCGCCGCCCGCAGCTCGTGCCGGTACACGTCGCGACCCGGGAGACCCGATGGGCATCCACTTCGGTGCGGACTACAACCCCGAGCAGTGGCCCGAGGAGGTGTGGGAGGCGGATCTGGGCCTGATGAAGCAGGCGCACGTCACGATGGTGACCGCCGGGATCTTCTCGTGGGCGCGGGCCGAGCCCCGGCCCGGCGCGTACGACTTCGACTGGTTCGACCGGGTCATGGACGGCCTCGGCGGCGCGGGCATCCGTGTGTGCCTGGCCACCATGACCGCCTCCCCGCCGCCCTGGCTCACCCACGCACACCCGGAGATCCTGCCGCAGGGCCCGGACGGGCAGCGCCGCTGGCCCGGCGGGCGGCAGCACTACTGCCCCTCCAGCCCCGTCTACCGCGAACACGCCGTCCGCCTCGTCAAGCGGCTCGCCGCCCGCTACGCCGAGCATCCCGCGCTGGCCCTGTGGCACATCGGCAACGAGTACGGCTGCCACACCCGCCAGTGCTACTGCGACGTGTCGGCTGCGGACTTCCGGGACTGGCTGCGCGCGCGGTACGGGAGCGTGGACCGCCTCAACGACGCCTGGTCGACGGCCTTCTGGTCGCAGGCGTACACGGACTTCGAGGAGGTGCTGCCGCCGCGTACCGCCCCCACCTTCCCCAACCCGGCGCAGCAGCTGGACTACCTGCGCTTCAGCGACGACGCGCTGCGCCGCTGCTACCTGGCGGAGAAGAAGGTGCTGACGCGCCTGAGCCCCGCGGTGCCGGTGACCACGAACCTGATGCCGTTCCACAAGCCGGTGGACGCCTTCGCGTGGTCGCGGGACATGGACGCGATGGCGCTGGATTTCTACCAGGACCCCTTCGACCCCGGGACGCATCTGACGGCCGCGTACACCTTCGACCTGATGCGGTCGGCGCGCGGCGGGCGGCCCTGGCTGCTGCTGGAGCAGGCGCCCGGCGCGGTCAACTGGCGGGCCCGCAACGGCACCAAGCCGCCGGGCGCGATGCGCCTGTGGAGCTGGCAGGCCGTCGCGCAGGGCGCGGACGCCGTCCTGTACTTCCAGTGGCGGCAGTCGCGCGGCGGCGCGGAGAAGTTCCACTCCGCGGTGGTGCCGCACGCCGGTACGGACACCCGGATCTTCCGGGAGGTCTCCGAGCTGGGGCGGGAGCTGGCGTCCGTACCGGAGATCGCGGGGACGCGGGTGGTGCGGCCGACGGCGGCGCTGGTGACGGACTGGGACAGCTGGCGGGCCCTGGAGCTGGACTCGCACCCGTCGACGGCGCTGCGCCTGCCGGAGCTGGCGCTGGGGCACTACCGGCCGCTGTTCGAGGCGGGTGTCACGTGCGACGTGGTGCCGCCGGACCGCGCCCTGTCCGGCTACCGGCTGGTCGTCGTGCCGAACCTGTACCTGCTGACCGAGCCGGTCGCGGCGCGGCTGGCGGCGTACGTACGGGGCGGCGGGCACCTGCTGGTGTCGTTCTTCTCGGGCGTGGTGGACGCCTGCGACCGGGTGCACCCCGGTGGCTGTCCGGGGCCGCTGCGGTCGCTGCTGGGCCTGCGGGTGGAGGAGTTCTGGCCGCTGGACGAGGGGGCGACGGTGGGCGTACGGGGTGCCGCGGGCGTACGGAAGCCGGGCGGGCCGGGGCGTGCGGGAGGGGCGCCGGGTGCCTGGGAGCTGCCCTCCGGTACGGCGGACCTGTGGTCGGAGGCGATTCTCCTCGAAGGTGCCGAGCCCGTCGCGCGGTTCGCGGACGGCGACCTGGCGGGCGCCCCGGCCGTCACCCGGCACGGCTACGGCACGGGCACGGTGACCTACGTCGGCACCCGCCTCGAACCGGCCCTGATGCGGGCCCTGATGGACCACGTACGGGCGGCGGCGGGCGTGCGGCCGGTGCTGGCCGGGCTGCCCGAGGGCGTACAGGCCACCGTGCGGGAGGGCGCCGGCGGGCGCTTCCTCTTCCTCCTCAACCACGGTGCGAGGGCGGCCGACATCACGCTGCCCTGCCCGATGGCCGACGCGCTCGCCGGGGCGCGCGGGGAGCGGTCGGAGCACACCTACCGGATCGCGCTGCCGGCCCGTGGTGTGGCCGTGCTGAAGGACCCGCGCGGGGCGGGGTCCGCGGGCGGCTGACCGGTGCCGGGCGCGGCGCGGGCGGTCCCCGCGCCGCGCCTCAGGTGAGCGCGGAGGCCGCGGCGGTGGCCGGTTCCAGCTCCACCGGCCCGACCCCGGCCCGCCGCGCCAGCGCCACGGCGGCCAGCGTCGAGTGCACGCCGAGCTTGCCGAGCACGTTCTGCATGTGCGTACGGACCGTGTGCGGGGACAGGAACAGCCGCTCGGCGACCGCCTTGCGGCCCAGCCCCGCCACCATGCAGCGCAGCACCTCGCGCTCGCGCGGCGTCAGCGACTCCACCAGGCGCTCGCTCTCCGTGCGGTGCTTGCGCGCCGCCGTCAGCTCCCGCAGGACGCCGGTCAGCAGTGCGGGCGGCAGATGCGTCTCGTCGCGCAGCACGCCGCGGATGACGGCGAGCAGGCGGGAGAGCGAGCAGTCCTTGGCGACCCAGCCGCCGGCGCCCGCCTGGAGCGCGAAGGCGGCCCGGCGCGGGTCGTCCTTCTCGGCGAGCACGACGGTACGGACGTACGGATAGGCCGTACGGACGCCCGCGACCAGCGAGATGCCGTCCAGCGGGCCGCCGTCCGCGCTGCCGTCGCGGCCCGGCGTGGGCTGCGACGGTACGGATGCCAGCGGTGCCGTGACGGTGCCGAGGTCGGCGTCGATGAGCATCACGTCGAAGCGCCGGCCGTCGGCGGCCGCCCGCTCCAGGCTGCGCAGGGCAGCCGGTCCACTGCCGGCCGCCGCCACGTCCACGTCCTGTTCGGCCGCGAGCGCGGCCGCCAGGGACTCGGCGAAGATGCGGTGGTCGTCGACCACCAGAACCCGGATGCGTTGCACTGAGACCCCCTGTCTCGGGGAACGGACCAAGTGGGCACGACGCCCGGGACCGAGGCCGACGCAGCCGCACGGCCGCCGCCGTGCCGCATGACCACCCCACCCCGGGCGTCGTACCCGACTGTCTCGCCCCCTGATCAGCACCGGCCCCCACCGGTGCTGGCACTCAGATTACGGACGGGGTGCGGCAACGGAAGGCTATTGGCAAAACTGCCCGGCCCAAGTGTTCAGGGTGGGGCCCAGCGGCCGTCGAGGGGCGGAAGTCGACAAGGTTCGTCTCAATTCGATCGGCCGTGGGCGGGCCGGTGACCCCGGTCCCGCCCCCGTGCCTCACACCAGCCGCCGCGCCCCCGCGCTCGGTACGGCCGGGAAGATCCGCGGCGCGGTGTGCCCGGCCGCCGCGAACGCCTCCGTGATCCGTACGGCGACGGTGTCCGCGTCCGCCTCCTCGACGAGCACGACGGCCGAGCCGCCGAACCCGCCGCCGGTCATCCGGGCCCCGAGCGCGCCCGCCGCCCCGGCCGCCTCGACGGCGAGGTCCAGTTCGGCGCAGGAGACCCGGAAGTCGTCGCGCAGCGAGGCGTGTCCGGCGGTCAGCAGCGGGCCGATGGCGCGGGCCTCGCCGGCGTCCAGGCGGGCGATGACCTCTTCGACGCGCCGGTTCTCGGTCACCACGTGCCGGACCACCGCCGCCGTACCGGGGCCGCCGCCGACCGGCCCGGCCCCCTGTCCATCGTCCGCCGCGGCCAACTTGTCCAATGCCTCGGGCAGATGCGCGTACGGCACATCGCGCAGCGCGCGTACGCCGAGCGCCCGCGCACCGCGCTCGCACATGGCGCGGCGCTGTGCGTACGCGCCGTCCCCCAGCTCGTGTGTGACGCGGGTGTCCACGACCAGAAGCCGCAGCCCCTCCCCCGCCAAATCGAACGGGACCTGCCGCTGGGCGAGGTCGCGGGTGTCCAGGAACAGGGCGTGGCCGTCCGTGCAACAGGCCGCCGCGGTCTGGTCCATGATGCCGCAGGGCACACCCACGAAGGCGTTCTCGGCGCGCTGGGCGAGCTGCGCCAGGCGCTGCCGGGTAAGGCCGAGGCCGTACAGGTCGTCGAGGGCGAGCGCGGTGACGACCTCCAGGGCGGCCGACGAGGACAGGCCCGCGCCGACCGGGACGGTGCTCTCGTAGTGCAGATCCGCGCCGCCGACGGGCAGCCCGGCCTCCCGCAGGGCCCAGGCGACACCCGCCGGATAAGCCGCCCAGCCGCCGTCCGCGGCCGGGCGCAGGGTGTCCAGGCGCAGTTCGACGGTCTGGCCGCCGCCGCTGCCGTCGCCGGAGTGCACCCGCAGCACGCCGTCGGCGCGGGGCGCGACGGCGGCGAGGGTGGTGTGCGGCAGGGCGAGCGGCATCACGAAGCCGTCGTTGTAGTCGGTGTGTTCGCCGATGAGGTTGACGCGGCCGGGCGCCGCCCACACCCCGGCGGGGGCGGTGCCGTAGACCTCGCGGAAGCGGTCGGCGGTGTGGCGGGCGCGTTGTTCCTGATCGGCCGTCGGCCGGCTGGTGTCCGTCATGGGGTGCCGGCCTCCCTGCTGCGGGCGAACTCCCAGGCGTCCGCGACGATGTCGGCCAGATCCGTACGGCTGGGACGCCAGCCGAGCCGGTCGATCGCGGTCTGCGCGGAGGCGACCAGGACGGCGGGGTCGCCGCCGCGGCGGCCCGCGGTGATCTCGGGTACGGGGTGGCCGGTGACCTTGCGGACGGTCTCGATGACCTCGCGCACGGAGAAGCCGTTGCCGTTGCCGAGGTTGCAGATGAGGTGTTCGCCCGGTTTCGCGGCGGTGAGCGCGAGCAGGTGGGCCTCCGCCAGGTCGGCGACATGGATGTAGTCGCGTACGCAGGTGCCGTCGGGCGTCGGGTAGTCGTCGCCGTAGACGGAGATGGCGTCCCGCTTGCCCAGGGCGACCTGGAGGACGAGGGGGATCAGGTGCGACTCCGGGTCGTGGCGCTCGCCGCAGTCGCCGTACGCGCCCGCGACGTTGAAGTAGCGCAGCGAGACGGCGGCCAGGCCGTGCGCGGCGCACTCGCCCGCGATCATGTGGTCGACGGCGAGCTTGGAGGCGCCGTACGGGCTGGTGGGCGCGGTGGGCGCGGACTCGGTGATCGGGGTGCGCTCGGGCTCGCCGTAGGTGGCGGCGGTGGAGGAGAAGACCAGGGTGCGCACGCCGGCGCCGCGCATCGCGGCGAGCAGGTCCATGGTGCCGCCGACGTTGTTGCGCCAGTACTTCTCGGGGTCCGTGACCGACTCGCCGACCTGCGAGAAGGCGGCGAAGTGCAGCACCGCGTCGTAGGAGCCGTCCAGGTGGCGGGCGGCGTCCTGGACGCGGCCCTCGATGAAGTCGGTGCCGGCCGGGACGCCCGCGCGGTGCCCGGTGGACAGGTCGTCGAGGACCGTGACGGAGTGCCCCGCCTCGACCAGGTGGGCGGCGACGACGCTGCCCACGTATCCCGCACCGCCGGTGACCAGGTACTTGTTGCTCACTCGCTCGCTACCTCTCGCAGTCGTTCGGCCGCAGCCTCCGGCGGCACGTCGTTGATGAACACGTTCATGCCGGATTCGGAACCCGCGAGGAACTTCAGCTTGCCGGAAGTCCGGCGGACGGTGAAAAGCTCCAGATGGAGCGCGAACTCGCCGCGGTCGGCGGCGTGCAGCGGCGCCTGGTGCCAGGCGGAGATGTACGGGGTCGGTGGCTCGTCGGGGCCGAAGATCCGGTCGAACCGCCGCAAGACTTCCAGATAGACCTGTGGGAACTCTGTGCGCGCCGCCTCGCCGAGCGCGAGCAGGTCGGGGACCCGGTGCTTGGGGTAGAGGTGGACCTCGTACGGCCAGTGGGCGGCGTACGGGACGAAGGCGGTCCAGTGCTCGGCGTCCAGCACGATGCGGCGGCCGTCGGCGCGTTCGTCGGCGAGCACGTCGTCGAAGAGGTTGCGGCCGCCGGTCTGTTCGCGATGGGCGGCCAGTGAGGCCAGCATCCGCTCGGTGCGCGGGGTGACGAAGGGATAGGCGTAGATCTGGCCGTGCGGGTGGCCGAGGGTCACGCCGATCTCCGCGCCGCGGTTCTCGAAGCAGAAGACCTGCCGGACGGCGGGGTGCTGGGAGAGTTCGGCGGTGCGGTCGGTCCAGGCCTCCAGGACGAGCGCGGCCTGTTCCTCGGTGAGGTCGGCGAAGGAGGCGTCGTGGTCCGGGGTGAAGCAGACGACCTCGCAGCGGCCGGTGTCGCCGGCCAGGGAGGGGAAGCGGTTCTCGAAGACGGCGACGTCGTAGTCGGCGGCGGGGATCTCGGTGGCGCGGCCGTCGCGGGAGGGGCACAGCGGGCAGGCGTCGGCCGGCGGGTGGTAGGTGCGGCCCTGGCGGTGCGAGGCGACGGCGACGGCGTCGCCGAGGAGGCGGTCGTGGCGGATCCCGGAGGCGGTGGAGACCGGGTCGAGCGGCCGGTGGTCGGCGTCGTCGCGCACCACGTCGTCGCGCAGGTCGTAGTAGATGAGCTCCCGGCCGTCGGCGAGCCGGGTCATCGTCTTCTTCACTGGAGCGCTCCTCGCCACACCCACCAAACACAAACACACACAATGAAGCACAACTAAACAAGCCCGTCAACGCCCGACCGTGGCCCGCCGCGGCCGGATCCGCACCCGGAGATTCCCTCACAAAACACCCGGCCCCATCACGATGGGGCCACGAGACCGAACAAAAGTCTTCAGTTTCTGAACGACCGCGCGTAGGTTCCTGTGCGTTCATCACGCACAGAGAAGTGAGTGCCCCATGATCACCTTGGCCGCAGGGCTACGGCTGCCCACCAACGGGCTCGATTACGCGATTCTGGCCATCTACTTCGTCGTCGTCCTCGGCATCGGCTTCGCCGCCCGGCGCAGCGTGAAGACCAGCCTGGACTTCTTCCTGTCCGGGCGGTCGCTGCCCGCCTGGGTCACCGGCCTCGCCTTCGTCGCCGCCAACCTCGGCGCGACCGAGATCCTCGGCATGGCCGCCACCGGCGCACAGTACGGCGTCGCCGTCGTGCACTGGTACTGGATCGGCGCCATCCCGGCCATGGTGTTCCTCGGCCTGGTGATGATGCCCTTCTACTACGGCTCGCGGGTCCGCTCCGTACCGGAGTTCCTGCTCCAGCGCTTCGACAAGTCGGCGCACCTGCTCAGCTCGGTGCTGTTCGCCTTCGCCGCCATCCTGATCGCGGGCGTCAACCTCTACGCGCTGTCGATCGTCGTCGAGGCGCTGCTGGGCTGGCCGCAGTGGGTGGCCATCGTCGTCGCCGGGCTGTTCGTCCTCGCGTACATCACCGTCGGCGGCCTGTCCTCGGCGATCTACAACGAGGTGCTGCAGTTCTTCGTGATCCTGGCCGCGCTCATCCCGATCTGCGTCATCGGCCTCAAGCGGGTCGGCGGCTGGGACGGGCTGTCCGGGACGCTGGAGAAGAAGTACGGGCACAGCTTCCTGACCGCCTGGGACGGCACCGGCATCGGCGAGCCCAACGCGCTGGGCGCCAACTGGCTGACGATCATCCTGGGCCTGGGCTTCGTGCTCTCCTTCGGCTACTGGACCACCAACTTCGCCGAGGTGCAGCGCGCGCTGTCCGCGAAGAACCTCTCCGCCGCGCAGCGCACCCCGCTGATCGCCGCGTACCCGAAGATGTTCATCGCCTTCCTGGTGATGATCCCCGGCCTGGTCGCCGCGGTCGTCGTGCCCCGTATCGGCCAGGAGGGCTCGGACCTGACCTACAACGACGCCATTCCGCTGCTGATGCGCGACCTGCTGCCGAACGGCGTCCTGGGCATCGCGGTCACCGGCCTGCTGGCCGCCTTCATGGCGGGCATGGCCGCCAACGTCTCGTCGTTCAACACGGTCTTCACCTCCGACATCTGGGCGAAGTACGTCAGGCCCGGCCGCGAGGACCGCTACTACCTGCGGTTCGGCCGCCTGGTCACCGCCGTCGGCGTGCTGTGCAGCATCGGCACGGCCTTCCTGGCCGCCACCTTCAACAACATCATGGGCTACCTCCAGACGCTGTTCTCGTTCTTCAACGTGCCGATGTTCGTGGTCTTCATCATCGGCATGTTCTGGAAGCGGGCCTCCATGAAGTCCGGTGTCTGGGGCCTGGTCGCGGGCACCACCGCGGCGATGGTCAACTACTTCTGGATCTACAAGCAGGGCATCATCGCCATCCCCACCGACCAGGGCGCCAACTTCGTCTCCGCGATCGTCGCCTTCGTCGTCGGCGCCGTGGTGATGGTCGCCGTCACCCTGTTCACGAAGCCCAGGCCCGCGGCGGAACTCGCCGGCCTGGTCTACGGCACCCGGTCCCCCGGACTGGAGGAGCCGCCCGCCAAGGGCGACGACGCGTGGTACCGCAAGCCGGCCCTGCTCGGCTGGGGCGCGATCATCCTCGCCGCGCTCTGCTACGTCCCGTACTCCTTCTGACCGCACCCCTGCCGAAGGAACCAGCACCATGAGTGACTACCAGCACGAGGTCGACCTCGAACGCCGGTCCGCCACGGCCGCCCGGCTCTTCGACATCCGCCTCATCATCGGCGGCCTGTTCACGCTCTACGGCGTCATCGTGATGATCGCCGGGTTCACCGCCTCGGACGCGGACCTGAAGAAGGCCGAGGACATCAACATCAACCTGTGGACGGGCGTGGGCATGCTGCTGCTCGGCCTGTTCTTCCTGGCCTGGATCAAGCTCCGCCCGATCGTCCCGCCGACCGCCGAGGAACTGGCGGCCCTCCAGGAGGACACCGACTGAAGACCCGCGTCACGGCGGCGGGACGGCCTCGGCCCCCGCCGCCTCGCGCGCGCTCGCGCCCCGCGTGGCCGCGCGGTCCAGCAGCCCCGTACGGGCCGCCAGCGCCGCGGCCTCCAGCCGCGACCCCACACCCAGCTTCATCAGAACCCGCTGCACATGCGTACGAGCAGTACTCGGCGCGATCCCCATCCCCGCCGCGATCAGCCGGGTGTCCTCGCCCTCCGCGACCCGCACCAGCACTTCGACCTCGCGCGGAGTGAGCATCTGCAACAGCCGGGCGCCCTCGTCATCGGGCTGCGCCGCCGGGTGCAGCAGCTCCTCGAAGGCTTGCTGGAGCAACTGCGGCGCGATCGCCGCCTCGCCCGCCCGCGCCTTCATCATGGCGCGTTCCACGCCCTCGATCCGCTCGTCGTGCCGTACGTACCCCGAAGCGCCGGCGGCGAAGGCGGCCGCGATACCGCGCGGGTTGGGCACCGGGCCCAGCACCACCACCGCGACCTGCGGCCGCTCCTTCTTGATCCGTACGACCGGGTCGAAGGCGCCCGGTTCGGCCGGCGTGGCGGTGCCCAGCAGGCACACTTCGGGCGCCCGGCTCACCACCAGATCCGCCGCCCCGGCGCTCGGGGCGGCCGCCGCGAGCACGCGGTGCCCGCGCAGTTTCAAGGCCGAGGCGAGTGCCTCGGCGAGCAGTCGGTGATCGTCGACCACCATCAGCCGCACGCCCATTGCACAACCCCCCAATTCCCCGGCGAGCCCAGCCCCCCGGCCCTCGCCGGGCCCCTTGTCCCCGGAAGCTACACGCTTGTTCGACGTTGCGCGCCCCCTAAGGGGAAGAAGCCTGCCGCAACGCTGAAATCCCGGCCAATCAGGTTCAGTTACGCACACCTTCTTGGCCGTTTGTGACAAGAGAGGCGCCGGAGCCGGTCTTACCGGGCTGGCGGAACAGGCCGTACGCTACGCGTCCTCGGCCAGTTCCAGCCACCGCATCTCCAGTTCCTCCCGCTCCCCCACCAGCTCCCGCAACTGTGCGTCCAGCCCGGCCACCTTCTCGAAGTCCGTGGCATGCTCGGCGATCTGCGCGTGCAGCTTCGACTCCTTCTCGCCCATCCGGTCGAGCTGCCGCTCGATCTTCTGCAGCTCCTTCTGCGCGGCACGCGTCACGGCCGCCGGCTTCTGCTTCGGCGCGGCCTCCACCGGAGCCGCCGGCGCAGCAGCCTCGATCACCTTCTGCCGCCGCTCCAGATACTCGTCCAGCCCACGCGGCAGCATCCGCAGCGTCGCGTCACCCAGCAGCGCGAACACCCGGTCCGTGGTCCGCTCCACGAAATACCGGTCGTGGCTGATAACGACCAGCGACCCCGCCCATCCGTCGAGCAGGTCCTCCAACTGCGTCAGCGTCTCGATATCGAGATCATTCGTCGGCTCGTCCAGGAACAGCACATTCGGCTCGTCCATCAACAGCCGCAGAATCTGCAGCCGCCGCCGCTCACCACCCGACAAATCGCCGACCGGCGTCCACTGCTTCTCCTTGGTGAACCCGAATTTCTCGCACAGCTGCCCCGCGGTCATCTCCCGGCCCTTACCGAGATCCACCCGCTCCCGCACCCGCTGCACGGCCTCCAGCACCCGCAGTGCCGGATCCAGCTCCGCGACCTCCTGCGACAGATAAGCCAGCTTCACGGTCTTGCCGACAACAATCCGCCCGGCCGCGGGCTGTGCCTCCCCACCCGTACGCGCGGCATCGGCCAGCGCCCGCAGCAAGGACGTCTTGCCCGCCCCGTTCACACCCACCAGACCGATCCGGTCCCCCGGCCCGAGCTGCCACGTCAGATGCTTCAACAGCATCTTCGGCCCGGCCTGAACCGTCACGTCCTCCAACTCGAAAACGGTCTTGCCGAGCCGCGAGTTGGCGAACTTCATCAGCTCCGCGGTGTCCCGGGGCGGCGGCACATCCGCGATCAGCTCATTGGCGGCCTCGATACGGAACCGCGGCTTGCTCGTCCGCGCCGGAGCCCCCCGACGCAGCCAGGCCAGCTCCTTACGCATCAGATTCTGCCGCTTGGCTTCCTCGGTGGCCGCAATCCGCTCCCGCTCGGCACGGGCGAAAACGTAATCGCTGTACCCACCCTCGTATTCATGGACATCACCACGCTGCACGTCCCACATCCGCGTGCACACCTGGTCCAGGAACCACCGGTCGTGCGTGACACACACCAGCGCCGACCGCCGGCCCCGCAGATGCCCGGCAAGCCACGAGATCCCCTCGACATCCAAATGGTTCGTCGGCTCGTCCAGAACAATCAGATCCTGCTCGGCGATCAGCAGCTTCGCCAGCGCGATCCGCCGCCGCTCACCACCCGACAGCGGCCCGATCACGGTGTCCAGCCCCTGCCCGAGCCCCGGCAGATCCAGCCCGCCGAAGAGCCCCGTCAGCACATCCCGGATCTTGGCATTGCCCCGCCACTCATGATCGGCGAGATCACCGATCACCTCGTGCCGCACCGTGGCGGCCGGATCCAGCGAATCGTGCTGCGTCAGCACCCCCAGCCGCAGCCCGCTGTTGTGCGTGACCCGCCCGTCGTCAGCACCCTCCAGCTTCGCGAGAATCCGGATCAAGGTCGTCTTGCCGTCGCCGTTACGCCCCACGACGCCGATCCGGTCCCCTTCATTGACACCCAGGGAGACACCGTCGAGCAGTGCACGCGTCCCGTACACCTTGCCCACGGCTTCCAGATTGACGAGGTTGACGGCCATATCGCTCCTGAACTTCGGATCGGTCGGCTTCCCAGCCTAGTCGGCGCTCAGGGACACCCCCGTACGGATACCGTGCGCCCATGGACATACGGACCTACGGCCCCAGCGGCAAACACCTGGACATCCACCACCCCGCCGGGCCGCCCACCGCCACCGTCCTCCTGTGGCACGGCACCGGCCCCGACGAACGCGACGTCCTGCGCCCACTGGCCCGTACGGCCGCGGACCACGGCCTGACCGTCCTCGTACCCGACTGGCGCTCGGACGCGGCCGACAACGGCCGCACCCACCTCCTGGAATCCCTGGCCTACGCCCGCACCTACGCCCAGGAGGAAGCAAACGGCACCCTCCTCCTGGCCGGCTGGTCCGCCGGCGCAGGCGCAGCCCTGGCCATAGCCCTCCACCCCGACCTCACCGCAGGCCACGCCCCAACCGCCGTACTGGCCCTCTCCGGCCGCTACGACGTCCCGGCCCGCACCACCGGCACCCCACCCCTGACGGACCTGGAAAAGGGCCGCACCCCGAACGCCCCCATCCACCTGCTGCACGGCACACACGACACAGTGATCCCCGCCGACCACTCCCGCACCATGGCAGAGGTACTGCGCAAGGAGGGTCACACAACCACGTACACGGAGTGCCCGACGGACCACGCAGGCACGATCATGACTGAGTACGACCCGGCGACGAACCGCTGCCGCCCGACGGACGACGAGGCGGCGCAAGCCGCCGGAAAGGCGGCGGTACAGCTGCTGGTGGCCAGCGTCGCGGGGTTGTAAGACCCCAGCTACGACGGCGGGACAGCCGCAAACGGAGCGGGCTCGGGGACATACAGGGGTCTCCCCGCAGGCGACCGAGGCCCCGGTCGCGAATAGACACAAGGTCGCGTCCCCGGCAACGAGGAGTGACCCCTGTGTGGCCCCGAGCCCCCACCCACCGGACCCTAGGCGCAGGACGCGCGCCCTAGACCACAGTCGCCCCAGAAACCGGCCCAGCCGCCACCCGAGCAGCACGACACGTCCCGGACGCCATCAACGCGGCAGCCACCACGGCGGCGGAGTCCGCGTCCTTGGCCAGAAACGCCGTCGTGGGCCCGGACCCGGAAACCAGCGCCGCCAGCGCCCCGGCCGCAACACCCGCGTCCAGCGTGGCAGCCAAAGACGGCCGCAACGACAGCGCGGCAGCTTGAAGGTCATTGGACAGCGCACCGGCCAGCGCCACCGCGTCCCCCGCGCGCAGCGCGGCCCTCAACGCCTCCGAAGCCACCGGCTCCGGCACGTCCACCCCGGCGTTCAGCCGATCGAATTCCCGGTAAACCGCTGGCGTAGCCAGCCCCCCGTCGGCCACCGCGAACACCCAGTGGAACGAACCGCCCACCTCCAGCGGCGTCAGCAGCTCTCCCCGTCCAAGCCCCAGCGCTGCCCCACCCACCAGCGAGAACGGCACGTCACTACCCAGCTCGGCACAGATCGCCAACAACTCGTCACGCGAAGCCCCGGTCCCCCACAGCGCATCGCACGCCACCAGGGCCCCCGCCGCATCCGCACTGCCCCCCGCCATACCGCCCGCGACAGGAATGTCCTTGGCGATGTGCAGGTGTACACGTGGCTCAAGCCCGTACCGAGCCGCCAACAGCTCCGCCGCCCGCGCCGCGAGATTCGTACGGTCGAGCGGCACCCGATCGACATCCGGCCCGGTCGCGCTGACCCGCAGCGCCTCCGCAGGCACCGCCGTGACCTCGTCATACAGCCCCACGGCCAGAAACACGTTGGCCAGGTCATGAAACCCGTCCGCCCGCGCACCGCCCACCGCAAGCTGAACATTGACCTTCGCCGGCACGCGAACCGTAACGGCAGACCGCCCCGTCACGCGGCACCCCCCTCGCGAACCGGCTTCTGCTCGGCGATACGCGCGAACTCCTCCACCGTCAGCGCCTCTCCCCGCGCCTGCGGCGAAACCCCCGCGGCCACCAGCGCCGCCTCGGCCGCGGCAGCCGACCCGGCCCACCCGGCCAGCGCCGCCCGGAGCGTCTTACGACGCTGCGCGAACGCCGCGTCCACGACGGCGAAGACGTCATCGCGACTGGCGGTGGTCTCTACCGGCTTCTCGCGGCGGACCAGCGAGACCAGCCCGGAGTCCACGTTCGGCGCGGGCCAGAACACGTTGCGCCCGATCGCCCCGGCCCGCTTCACGTCCGCGTACCAGTTGGCCTTGACCGACGGCACGCCGTACACCTTGTTGCCGGGCCGGGCCGCGAGCCGGTCGGCGACCTCGGACTGCACCATGACCAGGGTGCGGTCGATGGTCGGGAACGTCGCGAGCATGTGCAGCAGCACCGGCACCGCGACGTTGTACGGAAGGTTGGCGACCAGCGCGGTGGGCGCGGGCCCGGGCAGCTCCCGTACGAGCATCGCGTCGCTGTGCACGAGCGCGAAGCGGTCCGCGCGGCCGGGCAGCCGCGCCTCGACCGTGGACGGCAGCGCGGCGGCCAGCACGTCGTCGATCTCGACGGCGGTGACCCGGTCGGCGGCCACCAGCAGCGCCAGGGTCAGCGAGCCGAGTCCGGGACCGACCTCGACGACGACGTCGTCCGGCCGGACCTCGGCGGTGCGCACGATGCGCCGGACGGTGTTGGCGTCGATGACGAAGTTCTGGCCGCGCTGCTTGGTGGGGCGTACGCCCAGCGCGGCGGCCAGTTCGCGGATGTCGGCGGCGCCCAGGAGGGGGCCGGGCTCATCGGTGGTGCTGTTGCTCACCCGTGCAGCTTACGGCGCCCGGCCCCCGAACCGGCCACACACCGACCCACCGGCCCCACTCACCCGCACCCTCACTCACCACACCCCGCACCTCAGCCCCCTCACCCCTCCCCCTCACCCATGCAGCCTCCGCCCGCACACCGGCCACGGACTGGCCCCCCGGCTGATGTAGAGCTTCTTCGCCCGGTACGTCTGTTCCCCGGCGGGCGCGTCCTGCGGCCGCCCGCTGCCGCCCAGCCCCTGCCAGGTACCGGTGTCGAACTGGTAGAGCCCGCCGTACGTGCCGGACGCGTCGACCGCGTCCGGCCGCCCGCCCGCCTCGCACTCGGCGAGCGCGCCCCAGTTCAGATCGTCGGCGCCGGCCACCCGCGTCGGCACCGGCTTGGTGCCCACGTGCACGATCCGGTCGCGCGGCTCGCGGACCACCTCGGAGCCGACCTTCTTCGGTTTCTGCTGGACGCCGTTGACCGTGCGCACCTCGTACGTCAGGCGCCGCACGCCGGGCTGCCCCTGCCGTACCACCGTCTCGGTGCCCTTGAAGATCGCCGGGTCGGCCCTCTTGACCGTCTCGAACGGGATGGTCTCCTCGCGGACCCTCTCGGCCCCGGTGATGCGCAGGACGGAGACGGTCTGCCCGTCGCGCGGGAAGGAGTCGGGCGCCACGGAGGTGGTGTCCTCGCCGCGCAGCGCGATGCCCGCCTGGTCGAGGGCCTCGTGGACGGTGGCGGCGTTGGTGCGCACGGTGTGCTCGCGGCCGTCGGCGACGAAGGTGACGCTGCGCTCGGTGCGTACGTCCAGGTCGAGGCCGTTGCGGCCGATGGGCCGGGTGGGGTCGGCGGACAGGTGGGCGCCCTCGGCGCGGATGCCGAACTGGCGCAGCGCGCCGCCGACGGTCTCGGCGGTCGTCCAGACGTCGCGGCGCTGCCCGTCCAGGGTGAGCCGGACCGGCCGCCCGTAGCGGATGACGACCTCGTCGCCGCTGGTCAGCTCGGCGTCGGCGGCGGGCTGGACGGAGTCGTGCTCGCCGACCTGCACCTCTTCGTCGGCGAGCAGGTCGCCGACGTCGGAGGCGAAGGTGTGCAGGGTGCGCGGTTCGCCGTCCACGTCGATGCGGACGGCCTTGTCGTGGGCGATGAACGCCGAGGTGCCGCCGGCGAGGAAGGCCACGACCAGGGCCTGGGGCAGCAGCCGGCGGCGGGTTTCGGTGCCGTCGGTGCCACGGCGGTCGGCCATGCCGCGGCGGTGGGCGGTGCCGCGCGAGGCCCGGCGGGCGGCGGCGCGGCCGCCCTGGGGGGCGGTGGAGATTCCGGCGAGGTCGTCGCGCAGCGGCACGAGCGGCCCCTGATGCGGCACCCGCCCCGACGGCGCGGCCGACGCGTCCGGAGCCCCGGCCTCCGCCGTCGCGCCCCCGCCCCCGCCCCCGGAGTCCACGGGCCTGTCCGGCGCCTCCGGAGGCTGCACGGAGTCGTACCGCTGCGCTGCGTCGTAGCGCTCGTACGGGCCCGCACCGTAGGCACCCGCCCCGTAGGCACCGGCACCGTGCGCGTCATACCCGCCGTACGACCCGCCCTGCCCATACCCCCCACCCCCGTACGAGCCATAAGAGCCATACGATCCATACGCGCCATACGTCTCATAAGCCCCGTACGCGCCATACGCGTCGTACGCATCGCACTCCCCGTACGGCGCGTACCGGCCGTACGGATCGGTCGCCTCGACGGCGCCGCCCCGCGGCTCGGCGTCCGGTCCGTATCCGGCGTGCGCGACGCGGTGGCTTTGACTGCCCTGCGAATGAGTCACGACGCTCCACATGCCACGAGTCGGGTTGTGGGGCCGGAATGTAGCGGAGCGCCGGTGACTCTCCAAAGCGAACCCGCTACACAGTGTCGCCGCGCTATTCTGCCGCGCCGCCCGCGGGGTGCCGCTCAGTAGCCGAAGGCGCGCGCGGTGTTGGCGGCCACGGCGGTGGCCAGCGCTTCCTCCGTCATCCCCGTGACTTCGGCCATGGCCCGCAGCGTGACCGGAATGAGATACGGCGCGTTAGGCCGTCCGCGGTACGGCGCGGGCGTCAGGAAGGGGGCGTCGGTCTCGACCAGCACCAGCTCGGGCGGGGCGACGGCCAGCGCGTCGCGCAGCGGCTGGGCGTTCTTGAAGGTGACGTTGCCCGCGAAGGACATGTAGTAGCCGGCCTCGGCGCAGACCTTGGCCATCTCGGCGTCGCCCGAGTAGCAGTGGAAGACCACGCGCTCCGGGGCGCCCTCCTCACGCAGGATGCGCAGCACGTCGTCGTGGGCCTCGCGGTCGTGGATGACCAGGGCCTTGCCGTGCCGCTTGGCGATCTCGATGTGGGCGCGGAAGGAGCGCTGCTGCGCGGCCATGCCGTCGGGGCCGGTACGGAAGTGGTCCAGGCCGGTCTCGCCGACGCCGCGGACGTGCGGCAGCGCCGCCAGCGCGTCGATCTCGGCGAGCGCCGCGTCTAGAGCGGCGTCCCCGCCCGCTTCCCGGGCACCCTGCCGCGACCAGCCGTCAGGATCTCCCAGAACGATCCGCGGCGCCTCGTTCGGATGCAGCGCAACCGTCGCATGCACCGCCTCATACGCGGCAGCGGTCTCCGCCGCCCAGCGCGAGCCGTTCACATCACAGCCCACCTGGACGACGGTGGTCACCCCGACGGAGGCGGCCTTCGCCAGCGCCTCCTCGACCGTTCCGTTCTGCATGTCGAGATGCGTGTGCGAGTCCGCCACCGCCACCCGAAGCGGTTCGGGCAACGGCGGCGGCGTGTCCTTGGTCGTACTGCTCATGGCCGCGATCCTACGAGGGACCGCTGACAGCCACCCACGGGCCGGTTCCGGCCCGGGACCGCGGCCCAGGCTCACCTGCGGTGATGCTGGAACGGATGCAGCAGATCGGAGAGGTGCCAGTGGTGGCGCTCCCGATGCCCGTCCTTCGCGGTCGCACCGGCCGCAGCGACCGCCCCGGCGTCGTCGCCGTGCTCCCCCTGCTGCGGCACGGATCCCGCACCCGCGCCCGCGTTGCCTTCGGCGGCGCCCGCCGACGGCTGGTCGTACAGGCTCGCCATCACCTTGGAGACCATCGAGACCTGTCCGGCCCGCATGATGCGCACGACGTGGCCGCCGCAGTTCAGGCAGGTGGGCCGGGTCAGGGGCGACGGTACGCGCTCGCCGTCCGCGTAGTACACACAGTGCGCGCGCCCGTCCGCGTCGACGTGGTGCGTTATCTCGTACGACTGCTCCCAGCCGTGCCCACAGCTCATGCACGCGAAGGCGTAGGCCTCGTGCGCCGGGGGGTCGGTCCGGGGGGTGGGGTGGGCGCCGGTCGTGATGCCCGGCGTACGCGCGATGTCACTCATAGCCGCTCCTCTTGCCCGCTGGACAAGGTCTCCGGGGACGAACGTCCCACCTCCCAGGGAACGCCTTTCCCGGCGGTGGCGCAGCAGGGCATCCGACCTGTTGGCACAGATTTGGCGGGGTGTAGAGAGTGCGCCCGGCTGCGCGGCCCACGTTTTACTTTCCAGGCTAGTCATTTACCTTCCGCTGGGCCTGTTCGCGCCGCATTCTTTGCCGCCACGACCGCATCGAACACCTCGCGCTTGGGCAGGCCGGTCTCGGCGGCGACGGCCGCGATGGCCTCCTTGCGGCGCTCCCCGGCCTCCTCCCTGACGTGTACGCGGCGCACGAGTTCCTCGGGGCCGAGATCCTGCGGGCCGGTCTCCGGGGCGCCCTCCACGACGATGGTGATCTCACCGCGTACGCCGTCCGCCGCCCATGCGGCCAGGTCCTTCAGCGGCCC
Source organism: Streptomyces rimosus subsp. rimosus (assembly GCF_000720725.1). Lineage (GTDB taxonomy): Bacteria > Actinomycetota > Actinomycetes > Streptomycetales > Streptomycetaceae > Streptomyces > Streptomyces rimosus_A. Next base: position 67,893 of record NZ_JOCQ01000019.1, on the reverse strand, counting down.
GCGCCGTACCTCCTCGTACGTCTTGGTCAGTTCGCGGCAGACCGCGGCGCGGCGGTCGGCGCCGAAGACCTCGGCCATCGCGGAGAGGGTGTCGTCCAGGCGGTGCGGGGCCTCGAAGTAGACGAGGGTGCGGCGCTCGTCGGCGACCTCGCCCAGCCGGGAGCGGCGCTCGCCGCCCTTGCGCGGCAGGAAGCCCTCGAAGCAGAACCGGTCCACGGGCAGGCCGGAGACGGCGAGCGCGGTGAGCACCGCGCTGGGGCCCGGCACCGCGGTGACCTTGATGCCGCGCTCGACGGCGGCGGCGACCAGCCGGTAGCCGGGGTCGGAGACGGAGGGCATGCCGGCGTCGGTGACGAGCAGGACGCGGGCGCCGGCTTCGAGGGCGTCGGCGAGTTCCGGGGTGCGGGCGGCCTCGTTGCCCTCGAAGTACGACACGACGCGGCCGGTCGTGTGCACACCGAGCGCCTGGGTCAGGCGGCGCAGCCGCCGGGTGTCCTCGGCGGCGATCACCTCGGCCGCGGCCAGTTCGGCGGCGAGCCGCGGCGGCGCGTCCGCCACGTCGCCGATGGGCGTCCCTGCAAGTACCAGCGTTCCAGTCACGCCCCCATCCTCCCAGCCGTACGGGTCGGACATCTCCCAGCGGCACTCCCAGCCGTACGACCGGCCGTGCCGCCCCCACGTCCCGCACAGGCCGCTTCCCTACGATGGGCCGGTGACGAGTGACACCGCGACAGACGCCCACAGCGCCGAGGAGCTCGCCGGTCAGCCCCGCCGGTGGCAGCGCAGGCTGCGCCGGTTCGGATACACCGGGGCGCCCGAGGCCGACGCCCGTGAGCGCCTGGTACCGGCGTTCCCCGAGCCGGGGAAGCGGATGTGGTCGGTGCTCGGCCTGGGCCCGGCCGCGGCGGGCCGGCTGGCGCGCTGGTCGGGCTGGGGCGGGCCGCTGCTGGTCGCGCTGTTCGCCGGGGTGCTGCGGTTCTGGAACCTGGGCAGCCCGGCGAAGGTGATATTCGACGAGACGTACTACCCCAAGGACGCCTGGTCGCTGCTCCAGTACGGCTACGAGGGCACCTGGGCGAAGAACGCCAACGACGCGCTGCTCGCCCACCCCCAGGAGATCCTGCTCTCGCCCGAGCACTCCTATGTCGTCCACCCGCCGCTGGGCAAGTGGATGATCGCACTGGGCGAGTGGGCGTTCGGCATGAACCCCTTCGGCTGGCGGTTCGTGGTGGCGCTGCTCGGCACGCTGTCGGTGCTGATGGTCTGCCGTATCGGCCGCCGGCTGCTGCGCTCGACGGCACTGGGCTGCCTGGCGGGCTTCCTGCTGGCGGTGGACGGTCTGCACTTCGTGATGAGCCGTACGGCGCTGCTGGACCTCATCGTCATGTTCTGGGTGGTGGCGGCGTTCGGCTGCCTGCTGGTGGACCGGGACCGTACCCGGGCGCGGCTGGCGGCGGCGCTGCCGGTCGGCGCGGACGGGCTGGCGCGGCCGGACGAGAAGGTGGGCGACGGGCTGCGGCTGGGGTGGCGGCCGTGGCGGCTGGCGGCCGGGCTGTGCCTGGGCCTGTCCGCGGCGAGCAAGTGGAACGGCCTGTACTACCTGGCGGCGTTCGCCGTGCTGATGGTGCTGTGGGACGCGGCCGGGCGGCGCACGGCGGGCGCGCGGCATCCGGTGCGCGCCGTGCTGCGCCGCGATCTGCTGCCCGCGTTCGTCTCGACGGTCGTGGTGGCGCTGGCCGCGTACCTGGTGACGTGGACCGGCTGGCTGGTCACCAAGGGCGGCTACTACCGGGACTGGGCCACCGCCACCCCGGAAGGGCGCGCGGGCGCGTCCTGGCTGCCGGACTGGCTGCGCAGCCTGTGGCACTACGAGACCGAGGTCTACGACTTCCACAAGGGCCTGTCCACGCCGCACACCTACCAGTCGAACCCGTGGAGCTGGCTGGTGCAGGGCCGGCCCGTCTCGTACTTCTACGAGGACCCCAAGATGGGGCACGACGGCTGCACGGCGGCCGAAGGCTGTGCGCGTGAAGTGCTCGCGCTGGGTACTCCCCTGCTGTGGTGGGCCGGGTGTTTCGCGCTTCTGTACGTGCTCTACCGCTGGCTGTTCAAGCGGGACTGGCGGGCGGGCGCCGTCGCCTGCGGCATCGCCGCGGGCTATCTGCCGTGGTTCCTGTACCAGGACCGGACGATCTTCCTGTTCTACGCGGTGGTGTTCGTGCCGTTCGTGTGCCTGGCGCTGGCCATGATGATCGGCGCGATCCTCGGCCCGCCGGGGTCGGGCGAACGGCGGCGCGCGGTGGGCGCGGTGGGCGCCGGGGTACTCGTCCTGCTCATCGTCTGGAACTTCATCTATTTCTATCCGCTCTACACCGGCCAGCCGATCCCCAAGAGCGCCTGGCACAACCGTATGTGGTTCGACACCTGGGTCTAGGCCGGCCGGTCGCAGGACACGACACGGCCGGAACCCGTACACCGAAAGCGCCGTCCGCGCAGCGGCGGCGGTCATACTTGGCCGTCATCGAACGATGCCGATCAATGCCGATCGCCGCCCTGGAGCCACGGACGGCCGGGGAGGGACCGTAATTGAGCAGCCCGCAGATCGTGTACGTCATCGAGCACAACAAGCCGGAGCAGGTCCAGGACCACGGTGCGCTGCGCACGGTCGCGCCCGCCTGCAAGGAGCTGGCCCTCGCGGTGTTCGTCGACATGGAGCAGGCCCGGGAGGAGGCCGAGACCTGGGCCGAACGGCAGCACTATCCCGGGCTGACCTGGCAGGAGAGCAACAACCCGCTGATCGGTGACGCGGTGGGGCTGACGGCCACCACCGAGGTCGACGGGCAGAAGACCGTGGTCTTCCGCGTCACCGCGATGGTGGTGGTCGAATCCCGGTACTGGTCGCCGCTCGCCACGAAGCGGCCGCCGGGGCGCTGAGGCGTCACCGGCGTCGCCCGTATCACCGACGTCGCCCGTATCACAGGGCCGAGACTCACCCCCGTACCCCGTGTCCCATAGAGTGCGCTGCACGTTCTTGTGTGCGTGCGGAAGAACGAGGATTCGGGAGGGGATCGGCGACATGCGCCGTGAGGTGAGGTACGGGCTGATCGGCGGGGCGGTGGCCCTGGTCGCGGGCGGCGTCGGCGGCTATACGCTGCTCGGCGGCTCCGGTGACGACGAGCGGCCCCAGCAGGTCCGCGCCGCCCAGGACGGCAAGCCCGAGGGCGCGCCCGCGGTGAAGTCCGGCCCGCTGTCCGCCGCCGAAGTGACCGGCACCGCCGGGAAGTTCCTGGACGCCTGGAAGGCGGGGACCGCCGACAAGGCCGCCGCGCTCACGGACGACGCGAAGACGGCGGCCGCCGCCCTGACCGCGTACCCGAAGCAGACCCATTTCACGGACCTGAAGCTGACGCCCGGCAAGGCCACCGGCGACAAGGTCGCCTACACCGTCAGCGCGCAGATCTCGTACAAGGACATGAAGGAGCCGGTCTCCTACGCGACTTCACTGACCGTCAAGCGCGACCAGGAGACCGGTGAGCCGCGCGTCGCCTGGGCGCCGAGCGTGCTGCACCCCAAGCTGGGCAAGGGCGACGTGCTGCGCACCGGCGAGTCCGAGGCGCCGCCCATCAAGGCGGTGGACCGCAACGGTGCCGAGCTGACCAAGGAGGCGCACCCGGCGCTGGCCGGGGTGCTGGACAGTCTGCGCGACAAGTTCGGCAAGAAGACGGACGGCAAGCCGGGCGTCGAGCTGTTCGTCGACCGGCCCGGCGGCGACAAGGCGCAGAAGCCCGACGAGACGCTGAAGGTGCTCTCCAAGGGCAGGCCCGGCACGCTGAAGACCACGCTGGACGCCAAGGTGCAGGAGGCGGCCGAGAAGGCGGTCAAGGGCAAGCCGAAGGCGTCCGCGGTCGCCCTCAAGCCGAGCACCGGCGAGATCCTGGCCATCGCCAACTCGCCGGAGAAGGGCTTCAACACGGCCACCCAGGGCTCGCTGGCGCCCGGCTCCACAATGAAGATCGTGACGGCCTCGATGCTGATCGACAAGGGGCTGACGGCGCCGGACAAGCCGCACCCGTGCGAGAAGTTCGTGACGGTCGGCGGCTGGAAGTTCCAGAACCTGAACGAGTCCGAGATCAAGAACGGCACCTTCGCGCAGAGCTTCGCCGCGTCCTGCAACAACGCGTTCATCTCCATGGCGCCCAAGCTCAAGGACGACGACCTGACGCAGCAGGCGCGCGACGTCTTCGGCATCGGCCTGAACTGGCAGACCGGCATCCCCACCTTCGACGGCGCGGTACCGGTGCAGAGCGACGCGCAGATGGCCGCCTCGCTGATCGGGCAGGGCGGGGTGCGGATGAACCCGCTGACCGTCGCCTCGGTCGCGGCGACCGTCCAGAACGGCGGCTTCCACCAGCCGTACATCGTCGCGCCCTCGCTCGACAACCGGTCGCTCGCCAAGGCCCCGCGCACGATGAAGGCGGGCACCGCGTCGGCCCTGAAGTCCCTGATGAAGCTGACCGCCACGTCCGGTACGGCGGCGGAGGCGATGTCCGGGCTCAGTGGTGACATCGGCGCGAAGACCGGTTCTGCGGAGGTGGACGGCCAGGAGAAGCCGAACGCCTGGTTCACCGCCTACCGCGGCGACATGGCCGCGGCGGCCGTCGTCCCGGCCAGCGGCCACGGCGGCTCGAACGCCGGGCCGGTCGTCCGGTCGATCCTGTCGGCGGGCTGAGGCTCCCCGGCCGGGGGCGGCCCTTCCGCGGAAGAACGCAAGAGCCGCCCCACCCGGGGTGATCTGCCCCACCCCTCCCGTTCACCATCGCGTGGCCCGTACACCTAGAGCTAGCGTGCGGGCCATGCGCCATTTCCCGTACGGTCACCAAGCTCCCCGCCCGCCGGCCCCGCACGCCCGGAACCGCGCGGCCGACATACGCGAGCGGCCCGCATGAGCCCCCTGGTCGTCGCGGCGGTCCTGATCGCCGCCGTCACGCACGCCAGCTGGAACGCGATCGCCCACAACATCAAGGACCAGCTGCTCGCCTTCACGCTGGTCGGTGGCGGCGGCGCGCTCTGCGGGGCCGTGCTGGCCTGCTTCTCGCCGCTGCCCGCGGCCGGCGCCTGGCCGCCGCTCCTCGCCTCCGTCGTTCTGCACATCGTCTACCAGGTCCTGCTGATGCAGTCGTTCCGGCTGGGCGAGTTCGGGCAGATGTACCCCATCGCGCGCGGCACCGCGCCACTGGTCGTCACGGTCCTGGCCGCCGTCTTCGTCGGCGAGGTGCCGGACGCGTGGGGCGTCGCCGGTGTGGCGCTCGCCTCGGCGGGCCTGGTCGGCGTCGCGCTCTGGGGCATCCGCGGCTCGGGGGCGAAGCCGCACTGGCCCGCCCTGGTCGCCGCGCTCGCCACCGGCCTGGCCATAGCGTCGTACACCACGGTGGACGGCGTGGGCGTCCGCGCCTCCGGCACCGCCCCCGGCTACATCGCCTGGCTGATGATCCTGGAGGGCCTGGCCGTCCCCGCCTACGCCCTGGCCACCCGCCGCCGCGCCCTGCTCACCCAGCTCCGCCCGACGGCCCTGCGCGGCCTGGCCGGCGGCGTCCTCTCCGTCTTCGCCTACGGTCTGGTCCTGTGGGCCCAGACCCAGGCCGCGCTGGCCCCCATCGCCGCCCTCCGCGAGTCCTCGATCATCGTCGGCGCCGCCATCGGCACCCTGTTCTTCAAGGAGCGCTTCGGCGCTCCGCGCCTGGTGGCGGCGGGGCTGATGGTGGCGGGGATCGCGTTGATGCTGCGTTAGGTACGGGCGTCGCGCTTCCGCTTGCCCATCTTGGAGGGGGACGGCGGCGGCTGACGCACGCGAAAAGAACAAGACTGCCGCCGCAAACCCGGCTGCGGGACCCTGGCCGCACCGCCCCACGGCAGGAGACCGCAGATGACCACGCCATCAGGCTCTCCCACACCCCTGCACCTCTCCGGCAACAACGCACCGATCGCCACCGAAGCCACCCACCTGCCCAGCGAGGTGACCGGCACCATCCCCAGGGAGCTGTGCGGCCAGTACTTCCGCAACGGGCCCAACCCGCGCAGCGGCTGGTCACCCCACTCCTTCGCCGGCGACGGCATGCTCCACACCGTCGCGCTGGCCGACGGCCGCGCCGGCTGGTACCGCAACCGCTACGTCCGCACCCCGCTGTACGAGCAGCCCGGCGTCTCCCGCTTCGCGCTCGCCTACGACCCGGCCACCTCACGGATCGACTACCGCGTCACCACGGCCAACACCCACCTGATCGCCCACGCCGGCCGGCTCTTCGCTCTCGAAGAGGGCGGCTTCCCCTACGAGGTCACCCCCGACCTGGCGACTCTCGGAGTCTTCACCTTCAACGGGGCGCTCACCACCCCCATGACCGCCCACCCCAAGACCTGTCCCCGCACCGGGGAACTGCACTTCTTCGGCTACCGGCTGCGGCCCCCGTACCTGACCTACTACCGGGCCTCCTCGACCGGCGACGTGCTCCAGAAGCAGACCGTGGACCTGCCGCGGGCGGTCATGATGCACGACTTCGCCCTCACCGCCCGCCACGTCGTCTTCATGGACCTGCCCGTCGTCTTCGACGCCGAGCGGGCCGCCACCGGCGACCCGCCCTGGCGATGGGACGACGGGCACCGCGCCCGCTTCGGCGTCCTGCCCCGGGCCCGGCAAGGCGCCCCCGTACGGTGGTTCGACGTCACCCCCTGCTTCGTATGGCACACGATGAACGCCTTCGAGGCCGACGGGACGATCACCCTCACCGGTACTCGCGTCCCGTCCCTGTGGCGCCAGGGGCCGGCGGACCTCGGCGGCGGCCTGCCCGTCCTGCACCAGTGGGAGCTGCACCTGGCCACCGGCAAGGTCACCGAGACTCCGCTGGACGACGCGCCCAGCGAATACCCCCGCATCGCCGACACCGTCATCGGCCTGCGCCACCGCTACGGCTACACCGCCGGGTTCACCCTGGACGCCGAGCCCCGGCACGCCGAGATCCACAAGTACGACCTGGCCCGTGGCGCCCTGCGCAGCACCCATCGCTTCCCCGACGGCCACACCTGCGGGGAGCCCGTCTTCGTCCCCCGCGCCGTTGCGGTCCCCGGCCGGGAAGACGACGGATACCTCCTGACGTTCGCCCACGACCGCGCCTGCGGCACCAGCTACCTGGCCATCCTGGACGCCGCCGACCTCGGCGCCGCGCCAGTCGCCGAGGTCCACGTGCCCGTGCGTATACCGGCGGGCTTCCACGGCAACTGGGTCCCCGGCACGCGCCCCACCGCGCGCCGGTTCACCGGCTGAAAGCGAACCGCTCCGGACCGCCCCCGCGCAGCGCGTCGCGCAGTGCCGCGTTGCTGGTCAGGATGCCGCCGTCCACCGGGAGCGTGACGCCGGTGATCCAGGCGGCGTCGGAGGAGGCCAGGAAGGCGACGGCGGCGGCGATGTCGTCGGGGCGGCCGACCCGGCCCAGGGGGTAGACGGCCGCGGCGCGCTTCAGGGAGTCGGGGCGGTCGGCCCAGTTCGGGGTGTCGACGGTGCCCGGGGCGACCAGGTTGACCCGTACGCCCCGGGCCGCCGCCTCGCCCGCGAGCGTACGGGTGAGGGAGGCCAGGCCCGCCTTGGCGGCGCTGTAGGCGTGGTTGCCGAAGTCCTGCTCGCCGTTGACCGAGCCGACGCTGACGATCGCGCCGCGGCCGTCGGCGGCGGCGAGGTGGGGCAGCGCGGCGCGGGCGCAGCGGAAGGCGCCGCCGAGGGTGACGTCCAGGTCACCGGCCCAGTCCTCGTCCCGGTACGTCTCGAAGCGCGGCGGGTCGGGCAGGCACCGGTGGGCGCTGTTGACCAGCACGTCGAGCCCGCCGAAGCGGTGCACGGCGTGTGCGACGGCCGCGTCGACGGCGGTCCGGTCCGCCACGTCGCAGGCCAGCGCCTCGGCGGTGCCGCCGCTGTCCCGTACGGGGGCGCTCTCGCGGATCCGGGCGGCCGCCTGCCCGGCGCGCTCCCCGTCCAGGTCGGTGACCAGGACCCGCGCACCCTCGGTGGCGAGCCGCAGCGCGGTGGCCTCGCCGATGCCCCGGCCGGCGCCGGTGATCAGTACGCTGTAGCCGTCGAATCGCCTCATGCGCACACCTTGGCGCATGGGCCTCAGGAGCAACAGACCGCGTGGACGTGCGGTGTTCCGCGTGCCCGGTGGGCGGCCCGGGCCGGGCGCCCGGTCAGTACCGCTTCGGCGCCGGCTTCGGCTTCTCGCCGCGTACGGACGGCTGGTCCGCGTTGACCTCCTCGGCGCTGCGGTCCCGCTCGCTGCGCCGCGGCTCCGGCTTGTCCCGGTCGGGCCCGGCCTCCCGGGGGTCCTTCATCTTCCGCTCGTCGGCCATGTCGGCTCCTTCGGGTGCGGTGGGGTGTCAGGCGTACGGGTGCCCCACCCGTCACTTACGACACGTCCGTCCCGCACGCTCAGGCGTCGAGCGCGCCCCGCAGCGCCCGCACCAGCGCCTGCGCGCGCGGGTCGGCCGTCACGTTCTGCTGCATGCCGTTGGTGACGTAGCCGAAGGCCGTACCGGACTCGGGGTCCGCGAAGGCCAGGCAGCCGCCGCGGCCGGGGTGGCCGAAGGAGCCGGGGGCCAGCAGCGGCGAGGCGGGGCCGTGCAGCATGTAGCCGAGGCCGAAGCGGGTGTTCACGACGAGGGTGCGGTCCGGGCCCGCCGACTCCTCCGTACGGGCCAGGGTGAGCGTGGCGGGCGCGAAGAGGCGGGGGTGGCCGTCGACGGGGCCGATGAGCGCCGCGTAGCAGCGGGCCAGGGCGCGGGCGGTGGCGATGCCGTTGGAGGCGGGGAGCTCGGCGGCGCGGTAGGCGTCGGCGTTCTCGTCGGGGGCCGGGGTGATGGCGCCGAAGGCGCGCCGGGTGAGGGAGGCGGGGTCGCAGTAGGCGTCGGCGACGTCGCGCTTGGGGCGGACGCGCAGTCCGGCCGCGGCCGGCGGGGCGGGCGCCTCGACATCGGCCAGGCGGCCGGCGCGGGCGCGCGCGTCGGCGGGGGCGCCGACCCACAGCTCCAGGCCGAGCGGCCCGGATATCTCGTCGGATATCCAGGTGCCGATGCTGCGGCCGGTGACCCGCAGGACCAGCTCGGCCAGCAGCCAGCTGTACGTCTGGGCGTGGTAGCCGTGCTCGGCGCCGGGCGTCCAGGCGGGGGCCTGGGCGGCGAGGGCGGCGGGGCCGCTGACGCCGTCGAGGGCCTGTTCCGGGGTGAGCGGGGTGTCCAGTACGGGCAGGCCCGCGCGGTGCGAGAGGAGGTGGCGGACCAGGACGCGGTCCTTGCCGGCGGTCTTGAACTCGGGCCAGTACGTGCCGACGGGCGCGTCCAGGTCGAGCAGGCCGCGCTGGTGCAGCAGCAGCGGCACGATGGCCGCGACGCCCTTGGTGGCGGAGCGGATGACCTGGGCGGTGTCCGCTTCCCAGGGGGCGCCGCCGTCCGTACCCCCGTCGGGGCCGTCCGCGTCCCGGCTGCCGCCCCACAGGTCGACGATCTTGCGACCGTGCCGGTAGACGGCGACAGCCGCGCCGCGCTCCCCGCGCCGCGCGAAGTTGGCCGCGAAGGCGTCGCGGACCGGCTCGAAGCCGTCCTCGACCGTGCCCTGGACGTCCACCACTGTTTCCCGCTTCCCACTCATCCGTCGCGTTTGTGACCTATCAATGGTGCAACGCGCGGATCAGTGCTGGTGACCAGGGGCGTCGGCGAACGCGGTGTCCAGGGGTGCCCTCAGGACGTGGGGATCGTCACAGAGCGCGGGTCGAATCCGAAGGGGAGTTCGAGTCGGTGCGCGGCCATCAGGTCCGCGTCGCTCAGCAGTTCCTGTGTCGGCCCGTCGGCGGCGATGACGCCTTCGGACAGCACGACGCTGCGCGGGCACAGTTCGAGCGCGTACGGCAGGTCGTGTGTGACCATCAGCACCGTCACGTCCAACACCCGCAGGATGTCCGCCAGTTCACGGCGCGAGGCGGGGTCGAGGTTGGACGACGGCTCGTCCAGGACGAGGATCTCCGGGCGCATCGCGAGCACCGTCGCGACCGCGACCCGGCGGCGCTGCCCGAAGGAGAGGTGGTGCGGCGGGCGGTCGGCGAACTCCGCCATGCCGACCCGGCCGAGCGCTTCCGTCACCCGCGCGTCGAGGGCCGCGCCGCGCAGCCCGGCCGCGGCGGGCCCGAACGCCACGTCCTCCCGGACGGTGGGCATGAACAGCTGGTCGTCGGGGTCCTGGAAGACGATGCCGACGCGGCGGCGGATCTCGGCGAGGTGCCGCCGTACGACGGGCAGCCCGGCGACCGTGACCGTGCCGGCACCGGGCGCGAGGATGCCGTTCAGGTGCAGGACGAGCGTGGTCTTGCCCGCGCCGTTCGGGCCGAGCAGCGCGACCCGCTCGCCGCGCGCCACGGTCAGGTCGACACCGAAGAGGGCCTGGTGGCCGTCGGGGTAGGCGTAGGCCAGCCCGGCGATCTTCAGGGAGGGCGCGGGGGCCGTACGTACGGGTGCGGTGGTCACAGCGTCCATCCCAGCAGGCAGACGGCGAGGGCGGCGGCGGGCAGGGCGGCGGCCCGCGACCACTGCCCACCGGTCGCGGGGGCGGCGTCCGGTACGGGCAGGGTGCCCGTGTAGCCGCGGCTGACCATGGCGAGGTGGACGCGTTCGCCGCGCTCGTAGGAGCGGATGAACAGGGCGCCGGCGGACTTCGCGAGGACGCCCCAGTGGCGTACGCCGCGCGCCTCGAAGCCGCGGGAGAGGCGGGCGATGCGCATCCGCCGCAGCTCGTCGGCGATGACGTCGCCGTACCGGATCATGAACGAGGCGATCTGGACGAGCAGCGGCGGCATCCGCAGCCGTTGCAGGCCGAGCAGCAGACCGCGCAGTTCGGTGGTGGCGGCCAGCAGGACGGAGGCGGCGACGCCGAGCGTGCCCTTGGCGAGGATGTTCCAGGCGCCCCAGAGCCCGGACTCGCTCAGGGACAGCCCGAGGATATGCACCCGCGGCCCGGTGGCGACGAACGGCATCAGGACCGCGAACGCCACGAACGGCACCTCGATGAGCAGCCGCTTCAGCAGGAACCCGGCGGGCACTCGCGCCGCCGCTGCCACCGCGGCGAGCAGCAGCGCGTACAGGGCGAAGGCCCACAGGGCGGTGCGCGGGGTGGCGACGACGGCCAGGACGAAGCAGAGGACCGCGGCGATCTTGCAGTGCGGCGGCAGTGCGTGCACCGGCGAGTGCGCGGGCCGGTAGAGCTTGTGGGCGTGCCCGGCACCCATGTCAGGCCGACTCCGGCGTGTGCCGCGGCTGCGTGGCGTCTCCGGTGGCGGCATCCGCCACGGCGGTGTCCCGGGCCGCGCCACGCCGCCGCCGTACGACGACGAAGACCCCGGTCCCGACGGCGAGCGTCGCCCCCACCCCGATCACCCCGGCGAGCCCGCCCGAGATCCGCGGGTTCGCGATGTCCTTGACGCTGTAGTCGGCCAGCGGCGAGTCCTTCGCCGCGTGGTCCTCTGCCTTGGCGTCCATGCCTTCGTCCTGGGCGACCTTCTCCAGGCCGTCCGGGCTGGTGGAGGCGTAGTAGCTGACGCCGCCCGCGCAGACGAGCGCGGCGGCGACCCCGGCCAGCCAGACGCGGCGGGTGGAGCGCCGGGCGGCGACGGGCCGCGGGGCGTCGGGCGTGTCCGCCGGCTCTCCGGAAGGCTCCCGCCCTGCCGCGGGCCCGGCCAAGGGGGAAGTCCGCAGTTCGAGCGGCTTGGCCAGCCCGCGCGCCCCGTACACGAGGTCGGGGCGCACGGCGAGGACCGCGCCGACGGTCAGCGCGGTGATGGCAGCCTCGCCGAGGCCGATGAGGACGTGCACGCCGGTCATGGCCGCGAAGACGGTGCCGATCGGTACGTCGGTGGTGCCGCCCAGCGCGTACATGCCGGTGAAGGCGACGGCGGCGGCCGGTACGGAGACGGCCGCGGCCACGAAGGCCGCGGCCGTGACCGCGCGGCGCCCGCGCGGCAGCACCTTGACCAGGCCGCGGAAGATCCCGTACGCGACGAGGACGGTCACCACCGCCATGTCGGTGATGTTCACGCCCAGCGCGGTCAGCCCGCCGTCCGCGAAGAGCACGCCCTGCATGAGCAGCACGACGGAGACGCAGAGCACTCCTGTGTACGGGCCGACGAGGATCGCGGCCAGCGCGCCGCCGAGCAGGTGTCCGCTGGTCCCGGCGGCGACGGGGAAGTTGAGCATCTGCACGGCGAAGATGAAGGCGGCGACCAGCCCGGCGAGCGGCGCGGTGCGCTCGGCGCCGGGTGCGAGGTCCGGCCCGTCCGGCCGGTGGCCGCCCAGTTCGCGGCGGGCGCCGCGCAGGCTGACCGCGACGGCGGCAGCGGCGAGGACACCGGCGGCGGCCGAAACGGGGGCGTCGATGAATCCGTCGGGTACGTGCATCAGGGTCTCCGCTCAGCCGCGCAGTCCTCTCATCGTGGACGTACTGCAAACGGGTCGCAAGAGCCCACGGGCCGCGAAACCGCAACGGTGCGTCACCCCCGCGGCAGCAAAAGGTGGCGAAGCGGGCCATTGGCGCAAAGGCTTGGACGCATGACCACGGCCGCCGCGCACGCCCCCGCCCCCGAAGCGCGCAGCGCTCCGCCCGCGCTCAGCCGCCGCCGTACCAACCTCGTCTTCACCACGATCGTGCTCGGCATGCTGCTGGCCGCGCTCGACCAGACGATCGTGTCGACCGCGCTGCCCACGATCGTGGCCGATCTGGGCGGCGGCGGGCACATGGCGTGGGTGGTGACGGCGTACCTGCTGGCGGAGACCGTCTCGACGGTGCTGGTCGGCAAGTTCGGCGACCTCTTCGGCCGGAAGATCATCTTTCAGGTGAGCGCGGTGGTCTTCGTCGGCGGCTCCATCCTGGCCGGCGCCTCCACGTCGATGCTGATGCTGGTCGTCGCCCGCGCCGTGCAGGGCGTCGGCGGCGGTGGCCTGATGGTCACCGCGATGGCGCTGATCGCCGACGTCATCCCGCTGCGCGAACGCGGCAAGTACCAGGGCGCGCTGGGCGCCGTCTTCGGCGTGACGACCGTCGTCGGGCCCACCCTGGGCGGCCTGTTCACCGACCACGCGTCCTGGCGCTGGTGCTTCTACGTCAACATCCCCATCGCGATCGTCATGGTCGTCATGGCGGCCCGCACGATCCCGGCCGTCCGGTCCGCCGTACGCCCGCTCATCGACTACCTCGGCATCGTGCTGGTCGCGCTGGGCGCCTCCGGGCTGGTCCTCGGCCTGGAGTGGGGCGGCAACGAGTACGCCTGGGGCTCGGCGGTCATCATCGGGCTGTTCGCCGGCTCGGCGGTATTGCTGGCCGCCTTCGTCGTCGTGGAGCTGCGGGCCAAGGAACCGATGCTCCCCATGCACCTGTTCCGCAACCCCGTCTTCACCGTCTGCTCGGTACTCAGCTTCATCGTCGGCTTCGCGATGCTCGGCGCGATGACGTACCTGCCGACGTACCTCCAGTTCGTGGACGGGGTGTCGGCAACCATGTCGGGCGTGCGGACGCTGCCGATGGTCGCCGGGCTGCTGGGCACCTCGATGCTCTCCGGCGTCGTCGTCAGCCGCACCGGCCGCTACCGCGTCTTCCCCATCATCGGTACGGCAGTGATGTGCCTCGGCCTGTACCTGATGTCCACCATGGGCGCGGACACCGGTGTATGGCTGGAGTCGCTGTACATGTTCGTGCTCGGCCTGGGCATCGGCCTGGCCATGCAGGTCCTGACGATCGCCGTGCAGAACACGGTCAACTACCACGAGCTGGGCTCGGCGACCTCCGGCGTGACCTTCTTCCGTACCCTCGGCTCCTCCTTCGGCACCGCCGTCTTCGGCACGCTCTACAGCAACCGCCTCGAACCCAACCTGAAGGCGGCCCTGGCCAGGTCCCCGGGCGTGCCACCGGAAGCCGCCGCGAGCCCCCAGGCCCTGCACCGCCTGCCCAACGCGCAGGCCAGACCGGTGATCGACGCGTACGCGGACACCGTCAACCACGTCTTCCAGTGGGTGGTGCCGGTCGCGCTGGCCGGGTTCCTGGTGGCGTGGTTCCTCAAAGAAGTACCGCTGCGGGACAGCGCGCGGGCCGCGGCCGGCGACCTGGGCGAGGGCTTCGCGGCGCCCGACTCCACCGACTCCGACCAGCAGCTGGAGCGCGCGGTGGCCCGGGTGATGCGCAAGGCGGAGGGCCCGGTGAGCCTGGAGGTGCTGGCCGCGTCCGGCAGCCCGCTCACACCCGGCCAGGCATGGGCGCTGGGCCAGATCCACTGGCGTACGCGCATCCACGGCGAGACGTCCCTGACGGCCGTCGCCCAGGCGCACCGGATGCCCGACGAGGTCCTGGAGCCGATCTTCACCCGGGTGGTGAAGTCCGGCTACGCACGCTACGGGGACAACGGCCGCCTGGAGCCGACCGAGGCGGGCCGCACCGAGATCGACCGGCTGATCGTCGCCTGGCGCGGCTGGCTGGACGACCGCCTGGAGGGCTGGACCGCCGAGGACCCCGAGGACCGCGCCCGCCTGGCCCGCGCACTGGACAACATGGCGGCCCGGCTGCTGGACGAGGACTCCTCACACCGGGAGCGGACGGCGGTGTGAGGGCCGGGCCCCCCGTACGTACCGGCCGGGGCGCCCTGCACGGCGCACGGACCTACTCCGGTGTGGTGTCGCCGACCCGGTACCGGGGAGCGGACGACGGTACGGGAAGCGCGCCGGTGGCCACGACACCACGTGCTACGGCGGTGAGCAGCAGGTGGTGGTGGCGGGCGTGGCGGCGCATGGTTTCGAAGGCGGTGGTCAGGGAGATGCGGCGGCGGGCGGCAAGGAATCCTTTGGCCTGTTCGATGAGGATGCGGCTGTGCAGGGCTGTGTGGAGCTGTTCGTTGACCGTGTGCGCGTTCTGGAGGGTGCGGGCGTGGAGGAGGCCGATGGTGGCCGCGTCGGCGAATGCCTGGGCCACGGCCAGATCGTCGGGGGGCAGGGGGCTGTCCGTGGTGCGCAGGAGCAGCAGACTGCCGAGGGTCTCCTGACGTAACCGCAGAGGGACGGCGCTGGCGTAGGTGTAGCCGGCAGCCCTGGCCGGTACGGCGAAGTCGTGCCAGGCGGCGGGCGCGGTGGCGAGGTGGCCGGGCGCGATGGCCGTGGCGCAGCGGTAGGCGTCGTGGGCAGGGCCGGCGCGCACGGCGAGGTCCAGGACCTCGGAGAGGGCGGGGCTGGGGTCGCAGGGCGCCGGACTGTACAGCTGCGGTCCCGGGTAGGCCAGTACGACCGCGGCATCGGTGACGGCGAAGATGTCGCAGCAGCGGATGGTCAGCTGCTGCAGGAAGTCGATGACGTCGAAGTCGGCGACGAGGGTGTCGGCGAGTTCCACGAAGGTCCGGCTGATCTTCTCTTCCCTGCTCATGTCCTTGGCTCCTGGGTGCGTGACGCGGACCGCGGTGGCGCGGCCGCCGGGGCGGCGGGTTACGGAGGGAGAGCCCGCAGGATCGCGCGGGCGGTGTCGTGCAGGGGCTGGCCGGAGGCGAAGGCCCGGGCCCGCAGCCGTAGCAGCGCCTCCTCCAGCGGGACGCCGAGCTGGCAGCTGAGCACGCCGGTGGCCTGGTGCACCTCGGTCCGGTGCAGGTCGACCGCGCCCGCGGTTCCCGGCCCGTTGCCGGCTTCGTCGGTGTCCGGCCGCCAGGCCAGCACCCGGCCTGCCAGCGCGTCGGCCACCAGCAGCCCGTCCGCGACCTGTTGGCCGGTCAGCGGCCCCGGCGTCCGGCGGTACCCGGTCAGGGTGCCGAGCTGTGCGCCCCCGGAACGGACGGGCCACACGAACACGGCGCGCACGCCCAGGGATCCGGCTTCGTCGGCGAACTGCGGCCACCGGCCGCCGGCGCCCCCGGCCAGATCCGCCACGTGGCAGGTCACCTCGTCGAAGTCCGCCGTCAGCCCCGGCCCCTCGCCGAGGGTGAACTGGGCGTCCTCCAGCCGCGCGCTGATGTCGTCGCTGAACCAGACCAGCTCGGCGCCCCGCCGCAGGGAGACCGCGATCCCCTCCAGCCCCAGCGCATGCGCGCACCGAACTGCCCACACGCGGCGCTCCCGCGCGCCGGCAGCCCGCTCCAGACCCGCGAGCAATTCCTGCACAGACATCTGGTGCCTCACCATGGGGGTTCCGCGCGGACGGGCCCGTCCCGCCCCCCGGGACGGCCGCGTTCCACACCGGGCAGATTACTCGCCAACGGGGTTACCGGGGCCCCGACTTGACGGCTTCAACAGGCACCTTTCCGCAATCGCGGCGGCGCCCGCACACCAGCGGACAGCGTCACCGGTCCGGGGATATGACACCGGTTCCGGCACCGCTGCGCTCCCGCCCCGACCCGCCCTGGACGGAGCGGCGAGCCGCAGTTAGCTTGCCAGGGCAACCGTCTTTCCCCGTGAGGAGCCGGCGACCGTGACCACAGCCGTTCAAGGCACCTGCGCCCCCGAGTTCGCAACCGTACGGGACGAGTTCGCGCGCAACTTCGCCGAACGCGGCGAGGTGGGCGCGGCGCTCGCGGTGGTCCGGGACGGTGAGTTCGTCGTCGATCTGTGGGGCGGACACGCCGACGCGGACCGTACCCGCGCCTGGGAGCGCGACACCCTGGTCAACGTCTACTCGACGAGCAAGGGCATGACCGCGCTCTGCGCCCATCTGCTCGCCGACCGCGGCGAGTTGGACCTGGACGCGCCGGTCTCCCGCTACTGGCCGGAGTTCGCGCAGGCCGGAAAGGGTGACATACCGGTGCGCTGGCTGCTCTCGCACCGCGCGGGCCTCATCGGGCCGCGGGAGCGCCTGACACCCGAGGACGTCTACGACTGGGAGAAGACGTGCGCGGTGCTGGCCGCCACCGAGCCGTGGTGGGAGCCGGGCACGGCGCAGGGCTATCACGCCGTCAGCTTCGGTTTTCTGGTCGGTGAGGTGGTGCGGCGGATCACCGGGCTCTCGCTCGGCACGTTCCTGCGTACGGAGATCACCGGACCGCTCGGCGCCGACCTGTACATCGGCACCCCGGCCGCCGAGCACCACCGCTGCGCCCGGATGATCGGCCTGGGCGGCGACGGCACCCTCAACAGCTCGTTCCCCGGGGTGCCGGACGGGACCATCCGGTCCCTGGACGTCCACCCGTTCGCCCCGCTGGCGCTCGCCATGCGCCACCTGCCCGCGGGCGACGTGAACAGCGCCGCGTGCCGCTCGGCCGAGATCCCCGCCTCCAACGGGAACGCGACCGCGCGCGGTCTGGCGGCGGTCTACCGTGCGCTGACCGACGGCGAACTGGTCGGCCCCGGCACCCTCGCCGCGCTGCGGGAGCGGCAGAGCCGGCCCGACGAACCCGACCTGGTGCTCAGCGCGTTCGTGCCGGATTCCGCCCTGCCGTTCGCCTGGGCCGGCGGCTACATGCTCAACACGGCCGGCTTCTACGGTCCGAACCGGGCGGCCTTCGGCCACGGCGGCGCGGGCGGCTCGCTCGCCTTCGCCGACCCGGAGAACCGGCTGGCGTACGCGTATGTGATGAACAAGTTCGGAGGCGGCACGACGGGCGACGACACCCGCAACCTGTCGCTGGTCGAGGCGGTGTACGCGGCGCTGGGGCCGTCCGGGAGCTCCGCCTGAGTCCACGGACACGCCACGGACTTGCCCCGGACACGCCACGAGCACGCCAGGAGAACGCCACGGCCCGGCGACCGCCCCCGTACCGTACGGGAGCCGTCGCCGGGCCGTGTCCCGCGCCGCTCCCCGTCCCCACGGGGCGGCGGCGTCGCCGGGACGGCCGCGCCGCTCACACGGCCGCCCCGGAGCGGATCACACCTTGGCGAGCTCCGGCCGCTGATCGGCCGGTTCGGGTGCCAGGTGCTTCTGGAGCTGTTCGCCCTCCACGTCCACGTTCGGCAGCGCCCGCTGGAGCCACTTGGGCAGCCACCACGCGGCGCGGCCGAGGAGCGCGAGGACGGCGGGGACGATGGCCATGCGGACCACGAACGCGTCGAAGAAGACGGCGACCGCGAGCCCGAAGCCAATCATCTTGATCATGGATTCGGAGGAGCCGATGAAGCCCGCGAAGACCGAGATCATGATGACCGCGGCGGCCGTGACCACCCGCGCGCCGTGCCGGAAGCCGGTGACGACCGCCTGGCCGGGGCGCTCCCCGTGGACGTACGCCTCGCGCATCCGCGTGACGAGGAAGACCTCGTAGTCCATGGCGAGTCCGAAGACCACTCCCACCATGAAGATCGGCATCATGCTCATGACCGGGCCGGTCTGCTCGACGCCGAACAGGCCGGACAGCCAGCCCCACTGGAAGACCGCGACCACCGCGCCGAGCGCCGCGACGACGGAGAGGAGGAAGCCGAGGGCGGCCTTCAGGGGGACGAGGACCGAGCGGAAGACGACCATCAGGAGCAGGAAGGCCAGGCCGACGACCAGCGCCAGGTAGGGCAGCAGCGCGTCGTTGAGCTTCTCGGAGACGTCGATGTTCATCGCGGTGGTGCCGGTGACCAGCGCCCGCGCGTCGGCGTCCCGCGCCACGTCGCCCGCCTTGCCGCGGATCTCGTGGACCAGGTCCTCGGTCTCGGTGCTGCTCGGCTTGGACTTCGGCACGACGCTGAGCATCGCGGTGTCCCCGGCCTGGTTGAACGTCGGCGGGGTGACGGCCGCGACGCCGTCCAGCTTGGCGACCGTGCCCGCGACCTGTGCCGCCGCGGCCTTCGGGTCCTTGCTGCCCTGCCCGTCCACGACCAGCATCAGCGGTCCGTTGAAGCCCGGCCCGAAGCCGTCGGAGAGCAGGTCGTACGCCTTGCGCTGGGTGGTGCTGGTGGGCTGGGCGCCGTCGTCCGGCAGGCCCATCTCCAGCGAACTGGCGGGTACGGCGATGACGCCCAGGCCGACGACTCCGGCCAGCAGCACGGCGACCGGCCGCCGCAGGACGAAGCGCGCCCAGCGGGTGCCCATGTTGGGCTTGCCGCCCTCGGCCTCGCTCGCGGCGACGGCGCCCTTGCGGGCCTTGCGGCTCAGCACTCGCTTGCCCGCGAAGCCGAGCAGCGCGGGTATGAGGGTCAGGGCGACCAGGACGGCGATGACGACCGTGCCGGCCGCCGCGATGCCCATCTTGGTGAGCATCGGGATGTTGACCACGGACAGGCCCACGAGGGCGATGACGACGGTCAGTCCGGCGAAGACCACGGCGGACCCGGCGGTGCCGGTCGCGCGCCCGGCCGCTTCCTCGCGTTCGCGGCCCTCGGCCAGTTCGGAGCGGTAGCGGGAGACGATGAACAGTGCATAGTCGATGCCGACGGCGAGGCCGATCATCATGGCGAGCGTGGAGGTCGTGCTGGACAGGTCCAGGACGCTGCCGAGCGCGGTGATGGACGAGACGCCGATGCCCACCCCGATCAGCGCCGTCAGCAGCGGCAGGCCGGCGGCTATCAGGGCGCCGAAGGTGATGACGAGGACGACGGCGGAGATCACGATGCCGATGACCTCGGTGGCGCCGGTCTCCGGCATCGCCTGGAGCGCGTTGCCGCCTATCTCGACGGTCAGCCCGGTGTCCCGGCCGTGCCGGGCGGCGTCCTTGAGCGCGTCGCGGGCGTCGTCCTTCAGCTCGAAGCCGGACACCTTGTAGGTGACCTGCGCGTAGGCCGTCTTTCCGTCCTGGGCCACGCCCTTGGCCAGGTACGGGTCGGAGACCGACGCGACCTGCGGCGACGAGGACTTCAGCTCGCCGACGACCTTCTCGACGGCCTGCTTCTGCGCGGGCGCGGTCACCTGCTGCCCGTCGGGCGCCTTGAAGACGACGCGGGCGGTGGCGCCGTCCGCCTTGCTGCCGGGGAAGCGCTCGCCCAGCAGGTCGAAGGTCTTCTGCGACTCCGTACCCGGTACGGAGAAGGAGTCGGATGCGGGTGAGGACGCGGTGGCGGCGCCGACTCCGGCGACGGCCAGCAGCGCCACCCATATGAGGGCGACGAAGCGGCGTCGCCGGAAGGCGAACCGTCCGAGTTTGTAGAGGAATGTAGCCACGAGAAGGGGCGCTCCCGTCGGGGTGGAGGACGTACAAGGGCGTGTGGAGCCGGCCCGACGACGAGAGCGGCGCGTCGAGTGCTGCCGTTATGGGGGAGGTGGGGACGGAGGGGTCCGGCCCGTGGGGGGCCGGGGCCGGTCAGACGCCTAGGGCGGGGAGGACCACGGCGTCGATGTAGTCGGTGAGGAAGGCGCGGTTCGGGGGCCGGTCCTCGATGAGCTGCTGGGCCACGAAGGCGCCGATCATCATGTGCGGGACATAGCCGAGCGCGGGGCGGTCGGCGGGGACCTCGCCCCGTTCGACGGCGCGCGCGAGCATCGCGTCCAGCGCGTTGATCTCGGGTCCGATCAGCAGGTCGCGCAGCGCCCGGTGGAGGTCCGCGTTGCAGTGCGCGGCCTGAGCCAGCCCGCGGATCAGCGCGGAGTCCTGTTCCATCCGGCAGTCGTCGTCCTCGGCGACCATGGCGTGCAGGTCACCGCGCAGAGTGCCGGTGTCGATGTCCGCGATCCGGACCGGCTTGTAGTGGTCCAGCGCCTTGGCGACCAGCTCCGGCTTGCCCTGCCACTGCCGGTAGAGGGTGGCCTTGCTGGCGCGGGTGCGGGCGGCGACGGCGTCCATCGTCAGGGCGTCGTAGCCGACCTCGCGGAGCAGGTCGAGCACGGCCGCGTAGAGCTCGGCCTCGCGCTCGGGGGTCAGCCTGCTGCGGCCCATCGCGGCACACCTCCTCGGGACGGCCCTCATCGGAACGAAACGGTTTCGTACAGCTTGCGTACGGCTCGACCGTACCGCCGCTCCCAGCGAAACGGAAACGTTTCGATAGTGGTCTGCGTCACCGAATTCCCGGGTGCGGCCGAGTTGCCACCGCCCCGCCACGCCGAAACCATGGGTGCGTGAGTGACGGCGCGTATCTCCGGTTCCCGCATCTCCACGGCGAGATGCTGTGTTTCGCCGCCGAGGACGACCTCTGGGTGGCACCGCTGACCACGGACGGCGGCACCGCTCCCCGGGCCTGGCGGCTGACGGTCGACCGCACCCGGGTCAGCCACCCGCGGTTCTCCCCGGACGGCAGACACATCGCCTTCACCACCTGGCGCAGCCTCGACCCCGAGATCCACCTCGCCCCGGTGGAGGGCGGCCCGGCCCGCCGCCTCACCTATTGGGGGAGCACCGACGCCCGCGTCTGCGGCTGGACCCCGGACGGCCAGATCCTGGCCGTCTCCTCGCACGGCCAGCCCTTCTCGTACTACTCCTGGGCCTACAGCGTCCCCACGGACGGCAGCCCCGGCGGCCGGCTGCCCTGGGGCCCGGTCTCGGACCTCGCGGTCGCCGACTTCGCCGCGGACGGGCACCGGCTGGAGGGCGACGGCCACCCGTACGGGAACGTCGCCGACGGCGGCCCCGACGGCAACCACGACGACACGGTGGAGCGCCGGACGCTGCTGCTGACCGGCAAGCCGCCGCACGAGCCCGCCTCCTGGAAGCGCTACCGCGGCGGCGCGATGGGCCGGATGTGGCTGCACGGCACCCGGCTGCTGCCGGACCTGTGCGGGCACCTGGACGCGGTGATGTTCGTCGGTGACCGCATCGCGTTCCTCTCCGACCACGAGGGCATCGCGAATGTCTATTCCTGCAAGCCGGACAGCACCGACCTGCGACGGCACACCGATCACGCCGACTTCTACGCCCGGCACGCGTCCACCGACGGGCAGCGCATCGTCTACCAGTGCGGCGGTGACCTGTGGCTGGTGGACGACCTGAGCCCGAGCGGCAAACCGCGCCGCCTCCAGGTGCGCCTCGGCGGTCCGCGCGCCGGGCGCCGTACGTACCAGATCCCGGCCGGATCGCACATCACCTCCCTCGCGGTGGACACCACCGGGCGGGCCAGCGCCGTCGGCGTGCGCGGCAGCCTGTACTGGCTCACCCACCGCGACGGCCCGGCCCGCACCATCCACGACGAGCCGGGGGTACGCGTCCGGCTGCCCGAGATGCTGGGCTCCACCGGCCGGATCGCCTATGTCACCGACGCCGAGGGCGACGACGCGATCGAGATCGCCGACCTGCCCAAGGCCGGTATCCCGCGCGCGTCGCGCCGTCTCGCGGCCGGGCGCCTGGGCCGGGTCCACGAGATGGTCTCGGCGCCGGACGGCGAGCGGCTGGCGGTGGCCGCGCACGACGGGCGGCTGCTGCTCGTCGACGCCTCGGACGGCGACGGCGACGGCCGGGTCGCCGAGCTGATCAAGTCGGCCAACGGCCCCGTCCGCGACCTGGCATTCTCCCCCGACTCGGGCTGGCTGACCTGGTCCCACCCGGGCATCGGCCGGACGCTGCGGCAGATCAAGATCGCCCGGCTCACCGGAAACGGCTCCGGAAACGGCTCCGAGGGCGGTACGGAAGCCGCCAGCACCGTCGTGGACGTCACCAACGGCCGCTTCGAGGACGAGCAGCCGGTCTTCACCCGCGACGGCCGCTATCTCGCGTTCCTGTCCTGGCGCGGCTTCGACCCGGTCTACGACGTGCACACCGGCGACCTGTCCTTCCCGCTCGGCTGCCGCCCGTACCTGGTACCGCTGTCCTCCGCGACCCCCTCCCCCTTCCAGCTGTCCGCCGACGGGCGGCCCGCGGCGGGCGGCCTGGACCCGGCGGAGGCCCCGGTGACGGCCGAGGGCACCGCACTGGTGGAGGTGGAGGGCCTGGCGAGCCGGGTGACGCCGTTCCCGGTCTCGGCGTCCAAGTACTCGGCGCTGCGCCCGGTGGCGGGCGGCGGGCTGGTCTGGCTGCGCTGGCCGATCTCCGGCGCGCTCGGCGAGACCTTCGCCAGCCCCGACAACACCTCGGGCCAGCCGACGCTGGAACACTTCGACCTGGTCAAGGCCAAGCGCACCGAACTGACCGGCGCCATCGACTCGTACGCGCTCAGCGGCGACGGCACCCGCCTGGTCGTCAACGACGAGGGCGATCTGCGGGCGGTGCCCGCGGCCGAGCCGCCGGACGCCGACTCGACGGTCCATCTGGACCCGCGGCGCATCCTGCACGACGTGGACCCGCCCGCCGAGTGGCGCCAGGCGTACGACGAGGCGGGCCGGATCATCCGCGCGTACTTCTGGGACCCCGGGCTGTCCGGCGTGGACTGGGACGGGGTGCTGGACCAGTACCGGCCGCTGGTCGAACGGGTCGCCTCCCCCGACGAGTTCGCCGACCTGCTGCGCGAGGTGCTCGGCGAGCTGGGCACCTCGCACGCGTACGTGACGGCCGGCAAGCGCAACGAGGGCCCGCCGCACTACCAGCGCGCGATCGGCCTGCTCGGCGCCAACCTCGTGTTCAAGGACGGCTATTGGGTCGTGAGCCGCATCCTGCCCGGCGACTCCTCCGACTCCCGGGCGCGCTCCCCGCTGGCCGGTACGGGCATCCGCGAGGGCGCGGCGCTCACGCACGTGGACGGCCGCCGGGTCGACCCGGTGGCCGGTCCGGGCCCGCTGCTCGCGGCGGCGGGCGGCACCACGGTGGAGCTGACCTTCGCGCCCGAGGGCGGCGGCCCGTCGCGCCGCGTGGCGGTGGTCCCGCTGATCGACGAACGGCCGCTGCGCTACCAGGACTGGGTGGCCAAGCGCCGCGCGGTCGTACGGGAGCTGAGCGACGGCAGGTGCGGCTATCTGCACATCCCCGACATGGGCGGCTCCGGCTGGGCGCAGTTCAACCGCGATCTGCGCATGGAGGTCTCCCGGCCCGCGCTGATCGTGGACGTACGGGGCAACGCCGGCGGCAACATCTCCGAGCTGGTCGTGGAGAAGCTGACCCGCACCATCGTCGGCTGGGACCTCACGCGCGACGCCCAGCCCGTCAGTTACGCCAGCAACGCGCCGCGCGGCCCGGTCGTCGCCGTCGCCGACGAGATGACCTCCTCCGACGGCGACATGATCACCGCCGCGTTCAAACTGCAGGGCATCGGCCCGGTCGTCGGCCTGCGCACCTGGGGCGGCGTGGTCGGGATGACCGGGCGGCACCGGCTCGGGGACGGTACGTACATCACGGTGCCGATGAACGCCGCGTGGTTCGACGCGTACGGCTGGGGCGTGGAGAACCACGGTGTCGCGCCGGACATCGAGGCGCCGCGCTCGCCGCTGGACTGGGCCGAGGGCCGCCACCCGCAGCTCGGCGTGGCCGTCCGTACCGCGCTCGACCTGCTGGAACGCCACCCCGCCACGGAGCCGCCGGACCTGTCCGACGTACCGGACCGGCGGCGGCCCGAACTGCCGCCGCGGAGCGGCTGAGCACCGACCGCACACCGACAGGAGCATCTGCATGGGAACACGCATATGCGCAGCGTCACTGGCCGCCACCGCAGCGTTGACGGCCGGGCTCGCCACGTCCACCGTCCCCGCCCACGCCCGGGCCACTGAACCTCCCGCCCCCTCGACGCGAGCCGTCGGGACACACCTGCTGTTCAACAAGAACCAGCGCGACCCGGCCGCCTCCCGGGTCCGTCTCGTGCAGTCCGGCACGGGCAAGGTGCTGGCCGACTACCGGGCCGGTTCCGGTCAGGGCGGTACGGCGGGCCGCGACGAGTGCGCGCGGAACAAGGGCTGGCTGCCGGACGGCACATACCGGGTCCTCTCGCACACCACCCACAAGAGGGGCGGGCGCGACGGCATCAACGGGTACGCGATCCGGATCGCCGACAAGACGTGCCGGGACGGCCGCACCCAGCGCACCGCGCTGTTCCTGCACAGCGAGATGCGCTCGGACGGCACCCAGGGCGACGCGGTGCCGGGTCGCGACAGCCCGTACCGCTGGGACGGCGAGGGCGACTACCGCTCGCTGGGCTGCGTGAAACTGGCACCGGCGGACATCAAGCACCTGTTCGCGGCGGCGCAGCGGTACGGGTGGCCGACGACACTCAAGGTCGTCAAGTAGCTTGCCTTGCAGACGAGTTGAGGGGTGCACCCGAATGAACGGGTGCACCCCTCGTCGCGCGCGCAGTGTGCGGGACGCGCGCGACCGGAAGCCGGCTCTCAGCCCTTGCCCTCAGCCCTTGAACGTGTCCCGGGCGTCCTGCTCAGCATCCGCGACCTGTTGACGGCCCTGCTCCTCGCGGTCGCGGGCCTGTTCACGGGCCCGCTGAGCGCGTCCGCTCGCCTCGTCCCGGCCCTGCTGACCGCGCTGCTTCGCCTTCTCCTGAAGCTGCCGCGACTTGTCCTCGAACTGATCCTTGATGCCCATGCTGTTCACTCCTGGAGGGGTGCTCGGGGGTGGGCCCCGACCAGCCTCGCACGCAGCGACACGGCACGCATTTCGATCAGTTCATGGCATTACGGGCGGTTCATGGCAGCAGGAACACCCGGACCGGCTTCAGTGGTTCGTACGGGCCTTCTCGTCCGCCTCCCCGCCGGCACCGACCAGCCCCACCCGCAGCCCGTCGAGTCGGCTGCCGAAGCGGCGCATCTCGCGCTGCCCCACCGTCCCGATGACGGACGGCAGGTAGCCGCGCACCGACTGCATCCCGCGCAGCCACCACTGCCCGTACACGTGCGAGGAGCGGCGTTCGATGCCCGCCACGAGCCGGTCCACGGCGGGACTCAGCGGGTACGTCTTGTTCGACGGCCAGGGCAGCCGCTGCCGCAGCTCCCGCATCACGTCGTCCGCGTCCGCGCCGCGCACCATGTCCGTATCGGTCCAGCTCAGGTAGCCGACGCCGACCCGTACACCCTTGTGGCCGACCTCGGCGCGCAGGCTGTGCGCGAACGCCTCGACGCCGGACTTGGAGGCGCAGTACGCGGTCATCATCGGCGCCGGGGTGATGGCGGCGAGCGAGGCTATCTGGAGGAAGTAGCCGCGCGACTCCATCAGGACCGGCAGGAACGCCCGCCCGGTGACGGCGCCGCCGATCAGGTTCACCTCGATGACCCGCCGCCAGGACACCGGGTCGGACTCCACGAACGGGCCGCCGGAGGCCACCCCGGCGTTCGCGACCACGAT
This sequence comes from Streptomyces rimosus subsp. rimosus, assembly GCF_000720725.1. Taxonomy (GTDB): domain Bacteria; phylum Actinomycetota; class Actinomycetes; order Streptomycetales; family Streptomycetaceae; genus Streptomyces; species Streptomyces rimosus_A. Next base: position 41,812 of record NZ_JOCQ01000019.1, on the reverse strand, counting down.
GTCCACCTTGCCGAAGCGCGCCTTGACCTCGCGCGCCACCTCGGCCATCGCCTCGTGGTCGGTCACATCGGCGTGCCAGTGCGCGGCCTCGCCGTGCAACGCGGCGGCCACCCGCGCCAGTTCCTCCGGCTCCAGGCCGACCAGCGCGAGCGTGGCGCCGCGCGCGGACAGCTTGCGGGCGAGGAGTTCGCCGACCCCGCGCGCCGCGCCGGTGACGACGGCGACCTGCCCCTCCAGGCTCCTGCGTACGCTCATCGGGCCGTCTCCTTCAGGTCGGTGGTCGTCGTCCCGCCGCTCCGGAGGTGGTCCCGGACCAGCTCCCGGATACGGCCGATGACCGCGTCCGGCTCCTCGATCGGCGTCATGTGCCCGGCGCCCGGCAGTTCGGTCAGCCCCAGGAAGTCCGGCAGCACGGAGGCCAGCCGGCGGGACTGCACGATCGGGGTGAGCCGGTCGGCGGTGCCCGCGACGATGGCGGTCGGTACGTCCAGCCGCGCCGCGCCACCGGTCAGTTCGAGCCCGGCCAGGACCTTCCCCCACCGGGACCGGACGCCCGCCGGGCAGGCGTGCACGATCCGCGCGCACGCCTCGACCTGCTCGGGGGTCGCGGCCGGGCCCATCGTGGCGTACTTCAGGATCCGTTTGGCGAGCGCGGTGACCGGCCCGAGCGGCGCCCGCGATCCGAGGACGATCTGATGCGCGATGCGGCGCCCGCCCGGCGAGCGCATCGGTATGACCAGGGATTCCGCGCTCAGATTCGCGCAGCCGGTGCTGCACAGCAGGACGGCGGCGGCCCGCTCCCGGAACTCCGGGCGCTCGCTGGAGGCCATCATCGTCATGCCGCCCATGGAGTGCCCGGCCAGCACGGCCCGCTCCCCCGGCTCCAGCGCGGCGCCGAGCACGGCCACCAGGTCGTCGGCGAGCGCGGTGGTGGTGTAGCCGCGGGGGCCGACGGCGGGGGTACGGCCGTGTCCTCGCTGGTCGTAGAGGACGACCTTGTGGTCGGCGGCCAGGTCCCGTACGACCGGGGCCCAGAAGGCCGTCGAACAGGTCCAGCCGTGCGAGAGCACGACGGCGGGCGCGCCGGGCTCGTCCGTTCCGTGGATCTCCACATGCAGGCGGGACCCGTCGGCCGAGGTGGCGGTCAGCCGGCGGCGCGGTGCGGGCGGCGCGTACCGCCCCCTGGTCATGGGCGTCGGTGCCATCACGCCACCGCCTTCGCTATCTGCCCGGACCGCTCGCCCCCGCGGGCCGCCGGGACGCGCAGCACCTCGTACTCCGCGAGGTCCACCTGCCGCGTCACCTTCCGGAACTCGGCCGTGGTGCCGGGCCAGGCGGTCGTGTTGCGCCCGCTGGAGTCCAGGTACCAGCTGTCGCAGCCGCCGGTGTTCCACACCGTCCGCTCCATCCGCTTCTGAACGCCGCGCGTCCAGGCGTGCACCGCCGACGGCCGGGCGTTCAGCGCGATCTTCCCGCCCAGCACGTCCAGCTGCCGCATGAAGTCGACCAGGTAGTTCAGCTGGGACTCGATCATCAGGATCATCGAGCTGTTCCCGAGGCCCGTGTTGGGCCCGATGATGGTGAGGAAGTTGGGGAATCCGGCGGCGGTCGTGCCGCGCAGCGCCTCCATGCCGTCCTTCCACTCCTCGGCCAGCGTCGTGCCGTTGGCGCCGGTGACCCGGTGGGCGATCGGCATGTCCGTCACATGGAAGCCCGTACCGAAGACGATCGCGTCGGCCTCGGTCTCCGTACCGTCCGAGGCGACCAGCACATTCCCCCGGACTTCCCGCAGCCCGCTCGCCACCACGTCCACATTCGGCTGCGTGAGCGCCGGGTAGTACGTGTTCGACAGCAGGATCCGCTTGCACCCGATCCGGTAGTCGGGCGTCAGCTTGGCCCGCAGCGCCGGGTCCTTCACGGCCCGCTTCATGTGCCCCTTGGCCAGCCCCTCGATCAGCCCCAGCTCGTTCGGGCGCTTGGTGAACGCGCTGACCTGCAACTCCCTGATCCCCCACAGCAGCCCGCGGCGCGCGGCCCGGGTCGCCGGGACCTTGGCGTGCAGCCAGCGCTCCAGGCCGCTGATCTTCCGGTCGGCACGCGGCAGCACCCAGGCCGGGGTGCGCTGGAAGAGGGTGAGCCGGTCGACCGCCGGCTGGACGGACGGCACGATCTGGATCGCCGAGGCGCCCGTACCGATCATCGCGATCCGTTTGCCGCGCAGGTCGTAGTCATGGTCCCAGCGCGCCGAGTGGAACACCTTCCCCGGGAAGGAAGCCAGCCCCGGGATGTCCGGCACCTTGGGATCGGACAGCGGCCCGGTGGCCGACACCACCACGTCCGCGGTCAGCGCCCCGCTCGCCGTCTCCACCTCCCAGTGCAGCTCCTCCCCGTTCCACCGCAGGCTCCGCACCTCCGAGTTGAAGCGGATGTGCGGCCGCAGGCCGAAGGTGTCGGTGACCCGCTCCAGGTACGCGCGGATGTGCGGCTGCCCGGAGAAGTTGCGCGGCCACTCGGGGTTGGGCGCGAAGGAGAACGAGTACAGGTGCGAGGGCACATCGCACGCGCACCCCGGATAGCTGTTGTCACGCCAGGTGCCGCCCACCGATCCGGCCCGCTCCAGGACCACGAAGTCGGTGATCCCCTGGCGCCGCAGCCGCACGGCCGCCCCCAGACCACCGAACCCCGATCCGATCACCGCCACCCGTACGTGCTCGTGTTCGCGCTCGGCCATGCCGCCGCCTCCCGAGTATCGACCGTCAGAACGTCAGGCCTTCGCCACTGCGGACCTTCGCCTCAACCGCGCCAGCAATCACTGGCACGATTGGAGGGTAGGACACGGACGTACCGAGCGGTAGGGGGTAGGCGGCGGGAAGTTACCGCAGGTTGCACCTCGGCCGGGGCCGGGTGGGGCAACATAGGCTGAGCCCGTGGCAAAGCAGACGCACGGCGATCCCGAACCTCCCGCCGAGCCGGACACCCCCGGCCCCGGCCCCCACGAATACCGCATGGCCGACCTCGCCAAGGCGGCTGGCATCACCGTCCGCACCCTGCGCTTCTACCGCGAACGCAAGCTCATCCCGCCACCGCGCCGCGAAGGCCGGATCGCCTGGTACAACGAACACCACCTGGCCCGGCTCCGCACCATCGCGGGCCTGCTGGACCGCGGCCACACCCTCGGCGGCATCGCCGAGCTGCTCTCCGCCTTCGACAACGGCCGCGACGTCGGCGAACTGCTCGGCCTGGAGGGCACCCTCGTCGCCCCCTGGTCCGAGGAAACCCCCGTACGCCTCACCCCCGAGGAACTCGCCGACCACTTCAAGGACGACGTCACCCCGGAAAACCTCTCCGCCTCCCTGGACATCGGCTATCTGGCCGTGGACGGCGACGAGTTCGTCCACATCAGCCGCCGCCTCCTCGACGCCTCCACCGAACTCGTCGCCAACGGCGTCCCGCTGGCCGCCGTCCTGGAAGCCGGCCGCGAGGTACGCGCCCACGCCGACGCCATGGCCGACCTGTTCATCTCGGTGATCCGCACCCACGTCCTCTCCGACGTCCTCACCCGCGCCGCCGCCGGCGACCCCCTGGACCCCACCGAGATCGCCCGCATAACCCGGACCGTCGAAAAACTCCGCCCCATCTCCAAGGGCATCGTCGACGCGGAACTCTCCATGGCGATGGACCGGAGGGTGCGGGCGGAGCTGGAGTCGTGGCACCGGGGGCGGGACGAGGGGAACGACGAGGCCGACAGGGGCGGCTCGCGCATCGCTTGACGGACCCCTCGTCACCACGTATCCGGCATCACCGTCGATCACCCGAAATTGCCGACTTCAGGCAATGACATCGGGGCGCGCCCTGGAGACGATCATGTCATCGACAGATCCCCTTCGGAGGCAAGACACCCATGAAGCCGACCCGTGCTGCCCTGATTGTCGCGGCCACCGCCCTGACGCCGGCCCTTCTCCTCGCCACCCCGGCGTTCGCCACCACACCGGCGGCCACACCGGCGGCCACACCGACGCCCGTGACGGCCCCGTACGGGACCGTCGCACCCGAGACGCCGGTCGATGAGATGTCGGACGACGACCTCCGGGTCGCCGTCCTGCGCATCCTGGGCGGCAAGGACGTTGGCGTAGGGGTCACCCGAGAAGCCAACGCGGCTCTCAACGGCACCCCCGATGACCTGCGCGCCTTCTTGAAGACCGGCTACCGCCTCGCCCAGGCCGAGGACGACCGCGTCGCCCTCTTCACCATCCTCGGCCGCAAGGACACCGGCCGCGGAGTCAAAGAAGCGATCTCCAAACTTGTCGGCGACGGCACACCCGAAGAACTGCGCGCCTTCCTCGAAACCGGTTACCGTCTGGCCCGATTCGAAGACGATCGCGTAGCCGTCTTCACCATCCTCGGCCGCAAGGACACCGGCCCCAGAGTCAAAGAGGAAATCAACAAGCTCCTCAACAACAATGGCTCGCCCGAAGAGTTCCGTGCCTTCCACGAAACCGGCTATCGCCTCGCCCGGGCCGAGGACGACCGCGTAGCCATCGGCAAGATCCTGGCCAAGCCGAACATCAGCAAGGCCCTCCGAAAGGCTGCCGAGAAGGCCCTCGCCGACGGAACGCCGGAGGCACTGCGGCACTTCCTGGAGGTCGGCCAGTACGAGGTGGACGGCAAGTGACCTGAGCCCGCGACCGCGGCGGTCGGCACCAGGCCCCGGCCGCCGCGAAGGTCCGGGCACACCCACCTCACACCTTCCAGAAATCCCCCGCCCCGTCCAGCCACACCCGTTCCCCCTCCGCCGTGACCGTCAGCCCGAACCGCTCGTAACCGGGCCGACCGTGCGCCACCCACCACCGATACGCGGCCTCCGCCTCGTCCCAGAGCCGACGCGCCCCGTACTGCCAGACCCGCGCGTCGTCCCCGTCCCGGAACAGCACACAAGCCCAGGACCGGTCCCGCAGCCCGTACAACCACACCGGCCGGGCGCCCTCGCGTTTCTCCGCCTCCACGCAAAGACAGTCCGGCACCCGTACCCCCACCGCGAACCGCTGTGCCCCGAACCGCTCGCCCAGGAATTCCGCCTCGGTAACCCCCGTAGAAGACTCCCACCCCTCTTTCACGCTTTCCCGCACGTACTCACCGTGCACCACCGGCGGAAGCCGCTGCGCCCGCAGCTTCATGAACTCCACAGGCCCGGTGAAACGCCCCGAAGCGCTCAGCCCGTCATCCGCGACCACCAACCGGGCCACGCCATCGGCGTTACTGAAATGCGTTCCCCAGGGCGCGACCACAATTCCCCCGGGGCGGCACTGCTCCACCCAGCCCCACGGAAAGCGCCGCAGCCCACACGTCCCGATGATCCGGTCGTACGGAGCGCCTTCCGGATACCCTCCGAATCCATCCCCGTGCACGACCCGGGCCGAACTGCCGAACCGTTCCAGGACCGTACGAGCCCGGCCCGCCACCGCCTCGTCCACCTCCATCGAGATCACTCGGCCGGCCCCGGCCCGGTGGGCCAGGAGCGCAGCGTTCCACCCCGTCGCCGTACCGACCTCCAGCACCCGGTCACCGGCCCGTACGTCCAGGTCCCGGAGCATCCGGAACACCACCGACGGCATGGACGCGGAACTGGTGGAGACCGCCCCCGGCTCGGTGCCGAGGTGATTGCCGTCGTCCCACTGCGTAACGATCGGGCAGTCGGAATCGGCGAATTCCTGCCACCGCTGCGGATCATCCGTACGCGATACGGGCACGCTGCACCCGGCCGCCATGTCCCACGGCCACATGAGATCAGGCAGGAATGCCGACCGGGGTACGTCCGCGAACGCCCCCGCCCAGTCCCCGGACATCACCCCACCCGCCACGAGTGCACGCCCCAGCGCGGCACAACCGGGGCCCACCTGCCGTACGTACGTCATGTTCACGCGCCCTTCGGCGGGTTGGGCACGCCGGGACCACCGTCGGGGGTGGGCGGCGGGTGCGGCCCGGGGTAGGGCTCGCCGGGGAGCTTGTCGCCGCCGTGGCCGTGCGGGAGGTGACTGCCGAGTACTTCCGTGTGATCGGGGTGTCGGCGAATCAGGACTTGGCAGTCCGTGGCCTTGGACTGGTCGCCAGCTTTCAGAGCAGCCACCAAGGTGCGCGCCAACTCCGCGCATCCCGCGCACTCCATGCTGCCCTCGTACGTCCGGGGCGAGATCGTCATGCCCGGCCTCCTCGTCCGTGAGGGTGCCCGGCGATGACACCGTTGCAGCTCCGCACGGTGAGCGAGCGCCCATCGGCCCGAGCGGGCTCCCGGTCGCCGTACGCGGACGCGCACACGTCGCAGCCCGGCACCGGCACCGGGTCCGCGACCCGCCTTTTGTCGGTCACGCCGACCTTTTCACTGATGTCCATGGGAGACCTTTCGCCTGTTCCGGAATCGCACATTTACTCAGCGCGTCCGACTGGTTACAGGATGGCGCAACGCTCAGTAGCCTTGGCCCCGTTCGGGCGCTCGATCTGAGTGTTGAGTGACGCGGCATATGCACGCGCCGTTGACCACGGGAAACGGCCCGGCCGAGAGCCATGACCAGACCTTGAGTCGGGGGAATCGTGGACGAAGAAACCGACAGCCCGGAAGACCCACGCCGGGAGTTCGCCGAAGAATGCCGCAGCGCCCGAGAACTGCACGATCCGAAAGCGCTGACGCAGGAAGACCTGGCCAGGCTGGTCCGCACCTCCAGAAGCACGATCTCCCGCGTGGAGACGTGCCATGGTTCGATCCCACCGGACATCGCGCCGCTGTTGGACGAGGTGTTCGGTACGGACGGGAAGTTCAAGCGCCTCTACGAGGACGCAGTGGCTTCGTCCTATCCCACGCTCTACCGGCGGCGCATGGCCATGGAGCGCGCCGCCGTGGCCATCCGGGAGTGGTCTCCCACCCTCATCCCCGGGCTGTTCCACACTGCCGACTACGCACGCTGCCTGTTCAAAGGCGGCTTCCCGCGAGCCAGCGCGAAAGAGACCTCGACGTTCGTGAACGACCGGCTGGCGAGGAAGGTCGTGTTCGATGGGGACACGCCACCGGACGTCCGCCTAGTGCTGTGCGAGTCCGTCCTGTACCGCCGCTTCTGCCCTCCGGACGTCATGCGACGACAGTTGAAGGCTCTGCTGGACGCCGGATCACGACCCACCGTTCGCGTACAGGTCCTCCCCTTGGACGCCCCCGGCCATCTGTTCAGCGACTGGCCGGTGACACTCATCACCGCCCCCAATCACACCGTTTCCGTCTGCGTGGAGAACTTTCGAACCGCTGGCATCGTGGACGATCCGGACTATGTTCGAACAGCGTTGCGGACCTACGATGAACTGACCGGCGACGCATTGTCCGCACGGGAGAGTGCATGTCTGATCGCCGAGCAGATGGAGAAGCTGACGTGAAGATCGCTCCCACTCGGTGGGTCAAGTCGAGCTACACAAGCGCGGAGGGCGGCAACTGCGTGGAGTGGTCACCCTCGACTGCCGAGGTGACGGGCATCGTTCCGGTCCGCGACAGCAAGGACCCTGAGGGCCCCGTCCTCACCTTCTCCTCCCCCTCCTTCGCGGAATTCATCGCGGGCGTCAAGACCGACGCGTTCTCCGGCTGAGCCATGAGCAGCGCCCTTCTCGTGATGGACGTCCAACGGGCCATCGTGGACATCGCCGACGACGGCTCCGGCTATCTGCCACGCCTGCGCCGGGCGATCGAGGGCGCCCCGGGCACCGAGACCCACCCCGAGGCCGCGTCCCGGCCGGGTGACGTGGTGGTCACCAAGCGGCGGGCGAGCGCGTTCTCGGGGAGCGATCTCGACGTGGTGCTCCGGGCACGCGTGACGCGCCCGCCCAGATGATCCGACAGCTTATGGAGACAACGTGACCCAGCCCCTGAGCCCTTCCTGGGCCAAGTCCAGCTACAGCAGCCAAGACGGAGGCAACTGCCTGGAGTGGTCTCCCGCATCGGCGATAGCATCCGGCGCCATCCCCATCCGGGACAGCAAAGCCCCGAGCGGCCCCATACTCACCTTCTCGACCCGCTCCTTCGCGGAATTCATCACCAGCATCAAGGCCGACGCGTTCTCCGACTGAGCTGTCCGTACCATTCATCTCGGCACATTCACCTACAGACCGAGCCTGCCCGGAGGCGAGATGAGCAGCGCCCTTCTCGTGATGGACGTCCAGCGGGCCATCGTGGACATCGTCGACAACGGCTCCGACTCCGACTACCTGCCACGCCTGCGCCGGGCGATCGACGGCGCCCGGGCGGCGGACATCCCCGTGATCTACGTGGTCATCGCGCTACGCCCCGGCTTCCCGGAAGTCGGCACGCGCAACAAGCCGCTCGCCGCCATCGCCCAGGCCGGCCTCTTCGTCGAGGGCGCCCCGGGCACCGAGATCCACCCCGAGGTCGCGCCCCGGCCGGGCGACGTGGTGGTCACCAAGCGCCGGGCGAGCGCGTTCTCGGGCAGCGATCTCGACGTGGTGCTCCGGGCACGCGGCATCGACAGCCTCGTCCTCACCGGCATCGCCACCAGCGCTGTCGTACTGTCCACCCTCTGCCAGGCCAACGACCTGGACTTCGGCCTGACCGTCCTCTCCGACGCTTGCCTGGACACCGACCCCGAGCTGCACCAGGTCCTGGTCGAGCGGCTGTTTCCGCAGTGGGCGGACGTCCCGACCGTGGATGGCTGGCTCAAGTCACTCAGCGGCACGACTTCGGGCGGCCCGCGGTGAGGTGATCACCGCGACCGGCCCGGGCGCGGTCAGGGCTCCAGGCTGCTCGATTTGACCAGCCCCTCGTCACCAGGTATCCGGCGCCACCAACAACCGCCCGAGCTTGCCGACTTCAGGCAAGGACACCAGGGCTCACCATTGGGACGACCTTGTCATCGGCAGTTCACCCACGGAGGCGAGACACTCATGAGACCGACCCGCGCTGCCCTGATCGTCGCGGCCACCGTCCTGACCCCGGCCCTTCTCCTCGCCACCCCGGCGTTCGCCACCACCCCGACGGCCGCACCGGCACCCGTCACGGCCCCGCACGCGACCGCCGCATCGGAGAAGCCGGTCGACGAAATGCCGGATGACGACCTCCGCGTTGCCGTCCTGCGCATCCTGGGCGGCAAGAACGTCGGCAAGGGTGTCACCCGGGAAGCCAACAAGGCTCTCGACGGCACCCCCGACGACCTGCGCGCTTTCTTGAAGACCGGCTACCGCCTCGCCCAGGCCGAGGACGACACCGTCGCCATCTCCACCATTCTCGCCCGCAAGGACACCGGTCGCGGAGTCAAAAAGGAGATCTACCGGCTCCTCGACAACGGCACGCCCGAAGAGCTGCGGGCGTTCCTCGAAACCGGCTACCGCCTTGCCCAGGCCGATGACGACCGCGTGGCCATCTCCAGAATCCTGACCAGGCCCAACATCAGCGAAGCTCTCCGAAAGGCTGTCGGCAAGGTCCTCGACGAGGACACGCCGGAAGCACTGCGGTATTTCCTGGAGGTCGGCCAGTACCAGGTTGGCGGCCAGTGACCTGAGCTCTCCAGCGCGCGGCCGGCGCTGAGCGGTTCCCGAGAACGCGCTCGCCCGGCGCTTGGTGACCACCACGCGGCCGCGCTGAAGCCGGCGTGTCGACGATGAAGCCGATCTCGATGACCTGGCCGGGGAGGGCGGGTTCGGTGACGCCGTAGTGGTCCAGAACTTTGTCCATGTTGGCGTAGGTCTGCTGGGCCTGAGCGGTGGAGTCGTCCGCGTACCGGAACTCGCCCGCCCCGTCCGGCGAAAGCTGCCCCGATACGTGGATCAGCTCGCCGGACTTGACCGCCTGCGCGTAGCCGAAGTCCCGCTCGGCCGGTACGTCGTGGTGAAAGGGGTCGATGGAGGTCACCGTGTCCCCTTTCCGACACAATCTCTTGTGGTGACTTGAGAACCGTAGGAGAGTGGCGGCCGACCCGGAAGAACGCACTTCCCCGTGACCGAGGAACCTGATGGTGACCAAGCAGCTGCTCAAGGGCCTTCCCGAGGACGCGGACCTGAGGCGCGCGGACTCCCTGGCCCGGGAGATCTTCTCCGACGTCGCCAACAAATGGGCGCTCCTGATCATCGAGGCACTCGGCGAACGCACTCTGCGCTTCAGCGAACTGCGCGACGAAGTGGAGGGCGTCAGCCACAAGATGCTCACCCAGAATCTGCGCATGCTGGAGCGCAACGGCCTGGTCGTCCGCAAGGTGCACCCCACCGTGCCGCCGAAGGTCGAGTACACCCTCACCGAACCGGGCCGTGGCCTGCGCGCCACGGTCGACGCGATGTGCGGCTGGACCCACCGGCATCTCGATCATATCGAAGAAGCACGCCGCCGCTTCGATTCCTGACCCCCTACGGCTCCGGCGCCACGTGACAGCGCCCTCACCAGTCCAGCAGGGCGATCTCCCGCAGCAGAGTGTCCGCCACGCCCGGACGGCACACCAGCAGGTCGGGCAGCCGGGGGTCACGGCGGTTGTAGACCAGCGGGGAGCCGTCCAGCCGGGAGGCGTGGGCGCCCGCGGCCAGGGCCACCGCCACCGGGGCCGCCGAGTCCCACTCGTACTGGCCGCCGCCGTGCACGTAGGCGTCAACCGTGCCGAGCACCACAGCCGAGATCTTCACCCCGGCCGAGCCCATCGGGACCATCTCCGCGCCCAGGGCCGCGGCCAGCTTCGCCACCGAGGCCGGCGGCCGGGTCCGGCTGACCGCGATCCGCAGCGGCGCGGCGGCAGCCGTGTCGGACGGTACGGGCAGCGCGAGCGCGGGCCGGGTGGCCAGAGTCCGGTCCCGGGCGGGCAGTGCCACGGCTCCCGCAGCCAGTCGGCCGTCCTGCCAAAGGGCGACGTGGACGGCCCAGTCGTCCCGGCCCTCCTCGGCGTACTCCCGGGTGCCGTCGAGCGGGTCGACGATCCAGACGCGGGAGGCGCCGAGCCGGTCGGCGGTGTCCGCCGCCTCCTCCGAGAGCACTGCGTCGTCGGGCCGGTGAGCGGCGAGTTCGGCGGCCAGGAACTCCTGAGAGGCACGGTCCCCGGCCGTGCGCAGGGCAGCCGGATCCGAGAAGCCGGTGCGCTCCCGCAGCTCCAGCAGCACGTGCCCGGCCCGCCGCGCGAGGTCCGCGCACAGCTCGTCGTCCGTCATCGCGGCGCGCGTCCCCGCGTCGTCCGCCGTTCGGTCGTTCGTCATCGCGTCCCTCGTCATCGTGTGCCTCCCGTACGTCGGTTCACTTGCCGTCCATCAGACCTCGGCCGCGCAGAACCCGGCGCTGCAGCGGCGCGAACACCAGCAGTTCGATGCCGACCCCGACGACCAGGACCAGCAGGATCGACGCCAGCACCAGTGACATGTCCTGGTTGACCCGGGCGTTCTCCAGGAGCTGCCCCAGGCCCATGCCCAGATCCGGGGAGCTGGCGATCAGCTCCGCGGCCATCAGGGAACGCCAGGAGAAGGCCCAGCCCTGCTTCAGTCCGGCCAGGTAGCCCGGGATGGCAGCCGGGAGCAGCACGTGCCGCACCCCCGCCAGCCCGGTGGCCCCCATGGTCCGCCCGGCCCGCAGGTAGATCGGCGGCACGTGGTCCATGCCGGAGATCAGCCCGTTGGCGATGGACGGTACGGCGCCCAGCAGGACGACGGCGTAGATCGTGGCGTCGGTCAGCCCGAACCAGACCACGGCGGCGGGCACCCAGGCCACCGACGGCAGTGACTGCAGCCCGGACAGGATCGGCCCCACCGCCATCCGCACCGGCGTGACCCGGCCGACCAGCAACCCGAGTGGGGTCGCGACCAGGGTGGCCACGGCGAAGCCCAGCGCGCCGCGCGAGACGCTCTCCCAGATCACCCCGAGGATGGTGCCCTCGTACCACTGGTCGACCAGCGCGCGCCAGACGTCCAGCGGCCCCGGCAGCAGGTAGCGGGGCTTGACCTCTGCCATGCAGATCAGCTGCCAGGCGCCGAGCAGCAGACCGACCGCCAGCAGCGGCGGCAGCACGGCGGAGAGCAGCGCGCGGGCAGGGCCGGCCCCCCGCCGGGGCGGGCCGGCAGGTCGCTCCAGGGCGTCCAGGCCCGCCTCCAGCGCGGCGAGATCACCCGTCTCGGCAGCCTTGGTGTCAGTGCCTGCCATGGCGGCTGATCTCCTTCCGGAGCTGTTGGGTGATCTCCTGGGACAGCTCGGCGACGTCCGCGTCCTCGATACGGCGCGGCTGCGGGATGTCCACGGTCCACTCGCGGGCGATCCGGCCGGGCCGGGAGGACAGCAGGACGACCCGCTGGGCCAGGCGCACCGCCTCGCGCACGTTGTGCGTGACGAACAGGACGGAGAGCCGGCCTTGCGCGGCCCACACCCGGGTCAGCTCGTCGTGCAGCACATCGCGGGTGATGGCGTCCAGGGCCGCGAAGGGTTCGTCCATCAGAAGCAGCCGGCTGTCCTGGGCCAGCGCCCGGGCGAGGGCCACGCGCTGGCGCATGCCGCCGGACAGCTCGTGCACGCGCTTTCCGTACGCGCCACCGAGTCGGACCAGCTCCAGCAACCGCTCGGCTTCGGCCCGCCGTTCGCCCTTGGCCATTCCGCGCAGTTTCAGGGCCAGTTCGATGTTCTGCCCGGCCGTCAGCCAGGGGAAGAGGGCGTGTTCCTGGAACATCAGCGCAGGCCGTTCGCCGGGTATCTCGATGCTTCCGGCGGTCGGCCGGTCCAACCCGGCGACCAGGTTGAGCAGAGTGGATTTGCCGCAGCCCGAGGCACCGAGGACGGTGACGAATTCCCCCGGGGCGACAGACAGGCTGATGTCGTTGAGGACCACCTGTCGGCCGGTGCCGGCCGGGAAGGACATGGTCAGGTGCTCGATCCGTACGGCGGCTTCCGTGAGCACACTGCTCATCGGCCGACTCCCAGCTCTGCCGCACCCTCGTCGACCTCGGGCCGGCCCACTGCCCGCAAGGCCCGGTTGAGCGGCCGCAGGTCGTAGATTCCGCGCAGGTCGCCGTCGCTCAGCAGTCCGGCCGCCTCCGCGTGCTCCGCCTGCGCCCGCAGGGTGGCCGGCAGCGGATCGTGGACGAACCGCACGCCCCGGAACGCGGCGTCGAGCACCTCCGTGGGCAGCGGTTTGCCGGTGAGTTCCGCCAGCGCGCCGTTGAGCCGGGTGGCCGCGTCCTGCGGGTGGGCGCCGATCCATTCGTTCGTCCGGATCACGCCGCGCAGCACCGCCTCGACCACATCCGGGTGTGCGGCGAGGAACCGCTGCGAGACGATCACGTTCGTGGTGGCGAATGCGCCGTCCGGCCAGAGCTTCCGCTCCTCCAGGAGCCGTTTGCCGCCCTTGGCGACCAGCAGCGATGCCGTCGGCTCGGGCACCCACGCGCCGTCGACGGAGCCCTGCTCGAAGAGCCGGGGAATCTCCTTGCCGTCCGCCCGCACGACGCTCACCTCGCCCCGTCCGCTCCGCGGGTCGACGGTGAAGCCTTGCTCCTTCAGGTAGGAGAGCAGCGCCACGTCCTGTGTGTTGCCGACCTGGGGACTGGCGATCCGCTTGCCCGCGAGCCCGCCGCCCGCCCGCTCGACCTTTTCGGGGTGGACGACCAGGAAGACCCCGCCGGAGGCCGCACCGGAGATGATCCGCAGCGCCTTGCCGTGCGACTTCGTGTAGCCGTTGACGGCGGGCGAGGGGCCGATGAAACCGATGTCGACGGCCTCGGCATTGAGTGCCTCGATCTCCGAAGGGCCCGCGTTGAAGAGCTGCGTCCTGATCCTTGTACCGCCCAGCTCGCCTGCGAACAGGCCCTCCCGGACGCCCAGTACCGCGGTGGCGTGGGTGAGGTTGGCGAAGTAGCCGATCCGCACGGTGGGCGCGGAAAGGGGCTTGCCAGAGCCGGCCACGACGAGCGGCCGGTGCGCTTCGCGCTCCTTGGCGCGCGAACCGTAGCCACACCCCGCCAGGGACAGGAGCACCACAGTCGCCAGGACGGCGGTGACCGCCCGGATGTCCTTGGCGTCAGGTGTGCGCATGCTCGCCCCCCGTGGCGTCCGTGCCCGCCATGCCTGCGGCGAGGGTGGTGCCGTCGGCCGGGTCGATGAGGAGGAAGGACCCGGTGCGGCGGGAGTCGGCGTAGGCGTCGATGGCCAGGGGTTCGGCGGTGCGGACGAGGACACGGCCGATGTCGTTGGCGACGAGCTGTCCCGGGTCGGGGTGTGGGGAAAGGTCGTCAAGGGTGAGCCGGGACGGGATGTCCTTGACGATCGCCTTGACCGTCCGGGTGGTGTGCTTGATCAGGACCCGGGCCCCGACGGTCAGCGGCTGGTCTGCGACATGGCAGACGGTGGCCTCGATCTCCCGGGTGGTGGCCGGGGCACCGGCGGTGGGTGCGATCAGGTCGCCGCGGGAGATGTCGAGGTCGTCCGCCAGGCGGACCGTCACCGACTGGGGTGCCCAGGCGACGTCCACGGACTCACCGAGCGCGTCGATGCCCGCGATCACCGAGGTCCGGCCCGAGGGCAGGACGGTGACCGGCTCGCCGACGCGCAGCACACCGGAGGCGATCTGGCCCGCGTAGCCGCGGTAGTCGGGGTGCTCCGGGGTCTGCGGGCGGATCACGTACTGCACAGGCAGGCGCGCCGGGCACGAGGTGAGATCCTGGCTGTCCGGGACGGTCTCCAAGTGCCCGAGCACGGTCGGGCCGCCGTACCAGGGCATGTCCGCCGACGGCTCGACCACATTGGCGCCGGCCAGCGCCGAGATCGGGATCGCGGTGATCTCCGGGGCCCCCAGCTTGGCGGCGTAGGCGGTGAACTCCTGCGCGATCTTCGCGAACACCGCCTCCTGGTAGCCGACCAGGTCCATCTTGTTCACGGCCAGCACCACGTGCGGGACGCGCAGCAGGGCGGCGACCGCGGCGTGGCGGCGGGTCTGCTCGGTCACCCCGTTGCGGGCGTCGACCAGGACCACGGCGAGGTCGGCGGTGGAGGCGCCGGTCACCATGTTGCGGGTGTACTGCACGTGCCCGGGGGTGTCGGCGAGGATGAACCGGCGCCGGGCGGTGGCGAAGTAGCGGTAGGCGACATCGATGGTGATGCCCTGCTCCCGCTCGGCCCGCAGGCCGTCGGTGAGGAGCGCGAGGTCGGGTGCCTCCTGGCCGCGGGCCAGGGAGACGGCTTCGACAGCTTCCAGCTGGTCCTCCAGGACCGACTTGGAGTCGTGCAGGAGGCGGCCGACGAGGGTGGACTTGCCGTCGTCGACGGAACCGGCGGTCGCGAAGCGCAGCAGCGTGGTCGCGCCGAGCTGCTCGGTGGTGACGGTCATGACTAGAAGTACCCCTCGCGCTTGCGGTCTTCCATCGCGGCCTCGGACAGCTTGTCGTCGGCGCGGGTCGAGCCCCGCTCGGTGAGCCGGGAGACGGCGATCTCGGCGATCACCGCGTCCAGCGTGACGGCCTCGGAGTCGATGGCGCCGGTGCAGGACATGTCACCGACCGTGCGGTAGCGGACCAGGCGGGTCACCAGGGTCTCGCCCTCCTTCGGGCCGCCCCATGCGCCGGCCGCCAGCCACATCCCGTTGCGCTGGAACACCTCGCGCTTGTGTGCGAAGTAGATCTCCGGGAGTTCGATGCCCTCGCGGGCGACGTACTGCCACACGTCCAGTTCGGTCCAGTTCGACAGCGGAAAGACGCGGACGTGCTCGCCGGGAGCGTGCCGGCCGTTGTAGAGCTGCCACAGCTCCGGGCGCTGGCGACGCGGGTCCCATTGGGAGAACTCGTCCCGCAGGGAGAACACTCGCTCCTTGGAGCGGGCCTTCTCCTCGTCCCGGCGGCCACCGCCGAACACGGCATCGAACCCGTGCTTCTGGACCGCCTCGGTCAGCGGGACCGTCTGCAGCGGGTTGCGGGTGCCGTCGGGGCGTTCACGCAGCTTTCCCGCGTCGATGTACTCCTGCACCGAGGCCACGTGCAGGCGCAGGCTGTGCTTCTCGACAGTGCGGTCGCGGTAGTCGATGACCTCGGGGAAGTTGTGCCCGGTGTCCACGTGCAGCAGCGCGAACGGCACCGGCGCCGGCGCGAACGCCTTCAACGCCAGATGGAGCATCACGATGGAGTCCTTGCCACCGGAGAAGAGGATCACCGGCTTCTCGAACTCACCCGCCACCTCGCGGAAGATGTGCACGGCCTCCGATTCGAGTGCGTCCAGGTGGCTCACGCGGGGGACCGTCGTCCGTATCGCGGCCGTCATCGGACGAAACTCTTCTTGGCCAGCAGGTCCATCAGCATCGAGGCCGACTCCGCGATCGACTGCGTGTGCGCCGGGATTCTCAACTCCGGGGATTCCGGGACCTCGTAGGGGTCGTCGACGCCGGTCAGCCCGGAGAGCGTCCCCGCGGCCTGCTGGGCGTACAGGCCCTTGACGTCCCGCTGCGAGCAGGTCGCGACCGGGGTGGCCACGTGCACTTCCAAGAAGGCCGTACCACTCTTGGCGTGCCGCTCGCGGACGGCAGCGCGGCTGTCCGCGTACGGCGCGATGACCGGAACCAGGACGATCACGCCATTGCGTGCCAGCACCTCGGCCACCAGGCCGACCCGCCGCACGTGCGTATCGCGGTCGGTGCGGGAGAAGCTGAGTCCCTCCGAGAAGGTTTCCCGGACCGCGTCGCCGTCCAGTACCTCCACCCGGCGCCCCTCGCCGCGCAACCGCTCGGCCAGCACCTCCGCGATCGTCGACTTTCCTGCGCTCGGCAGGCCGGTCAGCCAGACCGTCACACCGCAGTCGCACGGCCCCTGACGTACCACCATGATCGGGTCAACCTCTTTCTGGTCAGGCAGCGTGACCGATGAGATGTTCGAAATGCGTCGCGGTGCGGGCGGCCAGGAACTCCATCACCCGGTGCAGCGCGGCGAGCCGGTCGCCGTCGGGTGTCCAGATCCATGTTTCGCGCCGCGAGAGCCGGGCGCCGCGCCGCAACTTGGCGCTGAATGCCTCGAAGCCCAGGCGTACGGTGGCCAGCCCGTGGTCCGCCGCGTAGCGCAGCGGCTCGTAGAAGGTCAGGCAGGGGTAGGCCGGTCCGCCGTCGGCGACGGTGTCGTCCGCCCCGTACATGAGGATGCAGTAGCTGTGGTCATCGGCCATATGGATGCCGCAGGCCGCCGGCTCACCCGCGGCCGGGCCGCCGTCGGGGCGGACCGCGACCGCGACCCGCACCTGGTGGCCGAGCAGCTCCGCCATGGCGGAGCGGGCCGCGATCAGAACCTCCGGGTCCGGCCGGCCTCCGTACTTGGCGACATTGCGCGCCTCCAGCGCGGCGACCTGCGCCACGTGCCCGGCCAGCGGCCAGGTGTCGATCCGCAGCGCGGAGTCGGCCATGGCCTGCTCTTCCTTGCGGTAGGTACGGCGCCGTCGGCTGGGGAGCGCGGCGACGTACTCCTCATACGAGGAGACCCCGGTGAGGTCGAAGTCCGAGACCGCCGTCAGGACGGCCGACCGGAAGCCGAGCTCGCCGAGTGCGGTACGCAGCGGCTCATCGTCCTCGCGTACGAAGGGCAGGCAGACCGCGCCGGCGGTTCCGGCGCGCACGGCGTCCCGGGCGCCCTCCAGCAACGCGAGCAGTGCCTGGTGGCGGGTCGCGCCGTCGAGGCCGGTGCGCAGTCCGGCCTCGGTCGAGTCGAAGCCCCGGAAGACGATCGCCTCGCCGAGCACGGCGGTGAGTGCGGCCGCGTCCGGCCGTTCGCCGGCACCGCCGCCTTCCCCGCTCCCGCCCCCGGCACCGGATCCGGTTCCGACGACGGCGCGCAGCAGTTCCGCGTGGTCCGCCCGGGCCTGCTCCCCGCCGTTCTCCTCGGGGCGGAGCATCTGCTCGGCGGTGAGCAGCTTCCAGGGGTGGCTGAACAGTCCGGAGGCAGGGGTGGTCAGCGTGCCGTGCAAGGCGGCACAGCGTCCGGCGGCGTCCGCTGCCGTGAGCAGCAGTGGAGTGCCGGGTTCCATGTGCTCGCGGAACCGGGCGTAGCCCTGGCTGCGGTCGGCGCGGCCGGTGCCGTGGAGCGATTCCCACTGCGCGGCTGTGAGGGCCGCCGCGCCGTCCTCAAGATACGTGTCCACTGGTCACCCTTCCCGTTCTTCCGCCGATACCGGCCGCGGCCCGGCGGGTACGAAGGCCCGCAGGTCCTCACCCGCGTCCTCGACCCGGCGCACCCTCTTGACCGGCGAGATCAGCAGTGGCAGTGCGGACAGCGTCAGCGAGGCGCCGATCAGCAGCAGCGCCTTCTCCGGGGTGAGGGCATCGGCGAGGGCCCCGCCGACCAGCGCGCCCAGCGGGTTGGGCCCGAGGGCGACGAGCCGGTAGCTCGCGGTCACCGAGCCCAGGTACTCGCGGGGCGGGATGGTCTGCCGCAGGCTCATGACATAGACGTTGTACGCGCCCAGGGCGAGCCCGTTGCAGAGGAAGGCCAGCCCGTATGCGGCGACCGGCGGCAGCGCTCCGGCGACGGCGAGCAGCGGGCCCAGCAGCAGGGAACCGGAGGCGATCAGCAACCCGGTGGTGAGCGCGCGTCCTGCGTGCAGACGGGCGGCGAGCCGGCCCGTGCCCACCGAACCGGCCAGCGCGCCGATGCTGGCCACCCCGATGATCAAGCCGACGGCCCCGGCCGACAACCCCGCCTGCCGTACCCCGTAGACCATGAAGGCGGTGAGGAAGGCCTGTTCGTGGAGGTTGAACAGGCCGGACTGGACGCACAGGTTCCGGATGGGCCGGCATGTCCAGGTGAACCGGAGTCCGTCGAGCAGGGCCCGGCCCCCGGGGCGGGCTGACGCGGCCCCCTCGTCCTCGGTGATCCGCAGCGACCAGAAGGCGAGGCCGGCCCCCGCGAACAGAGCGCACGTCACGGTCACCGCGAACGGCAGACCGGCCAGCTGCACGAAGACGCCGGCGAGCGCCGGCCCGGCCATCTGGGTCGCGGAGTTGCTGGCCTGCAGGATGCCGTTGCCCTCGGCCAGTTCCTTGGGACGGAGCAGTTTGGGCACGGCCGACTGGTAGCCGATGTCGTAGAAGACGGTGGCCGAGCCGACCACGAAGGCGATCGTGAGCAGCATCCACAGGCTGAGCCCGAACAACGCGTAACCGACGCCGAGCAGCGCGAGTGCCGCTCCGCGCACCACCGTGCACACCACGATGAGCGTGCGGGTGGGTGCGCGGTCGGCGAAGACCCCAGCGACGATGGAGAGGACCACCACCGGCACGAACTGCGAGGCGGAGACCAGGCCGGCCTCGGCTCCGCTGCTGTGCAGTTCCACCACGGCCAGCAGCGGGAACAGGAAGAGCGCGATCTGATACCCGAGCCGGGATACGGCGTCACCGGCCCACAGGCGCCGGAAGATGCTCATCCGCATCAGCGGGCGCGGCGCGTCCACCGCCGGGCCGTCCGCCTCCGGCCCGTTTGCCCGGGGTCCGTCCGCCCCGGCCGGGGCCTGCGGGCTCTGACCCATCGCGGTCCCCTCTCCCTAGGTCTTCGGTATCGGTCAGCGGATGAAGGGCTGCCACTCCCGCAGCGACTCGACCCGCACACCCTCGGTCGCGAAGTACGGGTCCTCGGCGATCAGTGCGTCGAGTGCGGCCCGGTCCGGCACGTCGAAGACGAGCAGTGCCCCGGAGTCGTCGGCGAGCGGGCCGGCCATCCGGAGGAGGCCCTTCTCGTGCAGCGCCGTCAACTTCTCGCGGTGCGCGGGACGCGCGGCGAGCCGCTCGGGGGCCTGGGTGAAGGAGAGTTCAACGATCCACATCTGTATCTGTGCCCTTCTCGTGTGGGGTGGTCAGAACCTCGATGGAAGCACGGACTTCAGCTTCCAGTCGGTCCAGTTCGGCTGACGTGGGGGCGTCGATGAGGAAGGTCACCACCCGGTCCCCGGATTCGGTGAGCGGGCCGACACGCGTTCCGGGGCGCTTGAGAACGATCACCGCCCGCAGCGCCGCCGGGTCCCCGGGACGGCCTGGAGCCAGGTCCGGCCAGGGCTGGCCGTTCGCGGCCCACACAGGCTCGACGCCCAGCGCGGGATGCACGGTGACATCGCGGAGGATCCCGTGCGGCGTCTCCAGGTAGACCTGGCGGGCGTACCGGGCCGGTTCGGGCCGGGTCACCGGTTCGCCGAGGGCGATCCGCAGGATGTCCGGTTCCATGGGGCGTCCGGTGGCCAGGTGGTAGAGCGGCAGCAGCCCGTCGCCGGGAGTGCGTACCGCCACCTCCATCAGTACCGGGCGGCCGTCGTCGGCCAGCCGCAACTCGGTGTGAACGATGCCGTTCTCCACCGCGAGGCGCTCGACCACGGACTGGTTGGCCGCCAGCAGCCGCTCGCTGCCGGCGGTCGGGGGCGCCGGGACGGTGTGGCCCAGCTCCACGAAGTGGTCGCCCGCCTCCTCATTGGTGCGCTTGTGCGTCACCGACTCGAAGACGATCTTTCCGTCCTGTACCAGTGACTCGACCGAGTACTCCTGCCCCCTGACCTGGTCCTCGATCAGCAGGGTCTCGCCCGGTGAGTACTCCGTGGAACGCAGCAGCGCCCGCAGCCGGTCCCGGTCCCCGACGACCTGGACGCCTGAACTCTCCCGCCTACCCGTCGGTTTGAGCACCACCGGGAAGGCGATCTCGCCATACGGCACGTCGTCCCGCCCACCCGGCGGGACGGCCAGCGCCCGCGGGCTCCACTCGGCCAGGTAGGCGCGCTGGAGGTGCTTGTCGCGGCAGACCCGGGTGGCGCGCAGACCGGGCGAGGGCAGGCCGAGCAGGTCGGCGACGATGCCGGTCTGCTCGACGAGCATTTCCCCGGCCGCGAACACGCCGACGATGTCGTAGCGTTCGCGCCACGCCATGACCTGCGCGACGACGCCGCCGGTGAAGCCACCCTCCACCCCGACCGTGCCCGGGACGAACCCGGCGTCGGCGATGAGCGAGCCGGGGCGCTCCCCGGAGGCCATCTGCCGCAGGCACTCCTCGCGCCATTGCTCCGAGGTGAGGACGAGCGGGACGATCCCCCGCTCCTCCAGCCCGGTCAGGTAGCGCCAGTTGCGGAGTATCACCTTCAGTCCGCCGAGCAGCACGAAGGCGCGGGGACGTGGGGTGGGGCGGTGGAGGGCGGGAGCCATGGCGGCGTCGTCGTTCATCACTCGTACCCGTACTGTTCGAGAAGATCGCCGAACTGTTCGTTGAACCGGGCGATGTTGTTCTCGGTGAAGTGCTCCCGCCAGGCACCGGAGCGGCCCTTGAAGAAGCTCCAGGAAGCCTGGTTGTAGATCTTGTCGGCGATCTCCTCCGGGTCCTCCGCCGAGCCGACGTGGGTGAGCAGCCGGTTCAGGGTCTCGACCTGGCTCTCCCGGGAACCACCACCGTTCGGGCCGACAAGGTCCTCGAAGCGCACCTTGCACACATCGGGGTGGCGCAGCAGCCACATCGACCGCTCGAACTGGTCGCGGCCCAGGAAGGAGGGGTCCCGGAGGGCGTAGTCGATCTTCTCTTCCCAGGTGGGCAGCGACTTGAGGATCGTGTGGAAGATGTCGAACTCGTAGAAGTTCCCGTAGCCCGCAGCAGTGCGGCCCTCCAGGAAGTTGATCATCGAGACCACGGTGTCCCGCGGGTCGCGGTAGTTGAACACCAGCGGCGGGGCGTCGGTGGCCACCCACTCGCTCAGGAAGGTGCCGTCGACCTTGTCGATGTCCAGCTCATGGAAGATCCAGCACAGTCCGCGCGGGGTGTCGGCGAACTTCGAGTACGAGATGTGCTCGTTGCTGATGACCCCCTCGGCGAAGTCCAGCCGGGTCTGCCCGTACCGGTTGACCACCCGCTGGCCGAGCCGGCGCTGCCAGTGCCAGCCGAGGGCCGCGAAGTCGTCCTGGGTCGCCTTGCGCAGCTGCTCGGATTCGAGGGTGAGCAGTTCCTCGTATTCCGCGCGGGAGCGGGTGACGGAGGCGATCTCCAGCAGCTGGGCGTCGTCGAACTCGGGTACGTTGTCGGGGGCGGGCCGGGGTACGCCGGTCATCTTGTAGCCGAGCTTGACCATCAGCCCCTGCATGAGGTGGGTGCCGGCCTTCTGCAGGGAGATCACCATGGTGCGCGGTGCCTGGGGCATGTCTCTCCTTTCCTACTGCTCGTTGCCGATGCGGCCGTCGTGGCCGAGCGCGCGGCGGTACAGGACACCTTCGGACCACACCATGTCGACCTGGCCCCATTCGATCGCCGAGGCGACATCCGGGAAGAAACTGCGGCCGTTGTAGTTGGCGCTGGTGTTGCACAGCACCGGAACGCCGCTCCACTTGTGGTATTCGCGCAGGATCGCGGCCAGTGTCGGATCGTCCTCCACGCTGACGGTCTGCAGGCGAGCGGTGCCGTCCAGGTGCATGATCGCGGGCACCTTGTCGACCCACTCGGGACGGACCCGGTGCTCGAAGAGCATGTGCGGGTCGGGAGTGCCCGGGTCGAAGATCGTCGGAGCGTGCTCGACCAGGCAGAGCGGTGCGACGGGCCGGAAGTGCTCGCGCTTCTTGGCGTCGTTGAGCCGGACCTTCATCTCCGGGTCGACGGCGGGCGCGATGATGCTTCGCGCGCCGAGCGCCCTCGGGCCGAGCTCCGCCGGGCCGTTGAGTACGACGACCGGCTCACCGGTGCGGTGGATGATGCGGGCCAGCTCCTCGGGGCGACAGGGCACCACGGACCAGCCCTGAGGTACGTGTGGGGTGCGGACCAGGTCGGGGCCCTGGCGGGTGCCCCACTCCAGCGGCCGCAGACCCGCGCCGTCGGCGGCCCGCAGACAGGCGGTGCCGATCGCGGAGCCCGAGTCGTCCGGGAACGGCGGCACCCACATCGCCTTGATGGCGGGGTGGGCGCGCAGGGCGCTGTTCCACTTGATGTTGAGGGCACAGCCACCGGCGAAGCAGAGGTTCCAGGGCTCGTCGCCCTTCCACTTGCGGATCTTGGCCGCGACCCGCTCCAGCAGCAACCCCTCGATGAAGGTGTGCACGCTGGCCAGCACGTCTTCGTCGCTGACACCGAGCTGTTCGGTACGCGCGGCGACATCGGCGAGGAAAGCGTGCACGTAGCCGTGCGACGGTTCGCCGGTGGAGCCGCAGCCGATGATCTTTTCGCGGTAGGAGCGGACCCGTTCGGTGTCCGCCTCGAAGTGCTCGTGGAAGAGCTCCTTGAAGATGGCCTCGATCTCGGGCCGGGGGGTGCCGAGGGCGATGTAGGCCATCATCTTGCCGGCCACCGAGAGGTCGTCCACGTTGGTGGACTTGTTCTTCCGGGAGTACGGGCCCCAGTGCTGGGAGGCCATCGAGTACGTGTGGCCGATCAGCGGGAAGACCTCGCCGCCGGGCTCGATCCGGCCGTCCGCGTCCACGCAGTACAGCCGCGGGAAGCAGCCGCCGTCCCAGACCATGACCATGGAGGGCTCGCCGCGGCGGGCGAACGGGCTGGTGCAGTACGCGGCCGCGAGGTGGCTCGCCACGTGGACGTAGCTCTGGTACTCCATGGTGCGGCCGGCGATGGTCAGCTTGCCGGCGTGGCCCGGCATGGCCGGGTCGGGCACCTTGCTGGTCTCACGGTAGGGCGCGACCATCAGGTCGAGCGGCGCACCACCGCTGAGCGTGGAGACGTGGCCGTTGACGGCACCGTCCCAGCCGTCCACCACCCACTGGTTGACGTCCCCCACGCCGTAGCCGTAATGGCCGAGGATCCGGGTGATGTCGTCAAGTTCGTCGACGTTGCTGTAGCGGTGGCCATTGTTCAGCTTCTGCATTTCGATGTTGAACATGAGCTTGTCGCCGTCCAGCAGAGCGACACCGCCGCTCTGGGTCAGCTTCAGACCCGCAGTTATCATGCTTGTCCCTTCACGTGAATAGCCAAGCTCATGCTGTCGTGGCTTTCATATCGTCATGGGTGTGGCGAACCGCGCAGGTCGCGGCAATCACCGCGGACCGGGCCGATGCCAGCGCCTCGCGCGCCGTCTCCAGATCTCCGGCCTCGGCCAGCAAAGCCGAGGCATCGGCGGCGCAGTCGATCAAGTGGAGTACAACCCGGGCGAGTTGACCATCGGAGCCGTATTCCTTGTCAATGGATTTACGGGCCCGGTCCAGCATGTCCAGCACGTCGGACAGCGATGAACGAGAATCCTTTTCCGGATTCCTCATCACCGGCTCCCGGAAAACCTGTGCCGTAAGTGAATGGTGCGCATCATCAATGTCGCCGCCCCCGCTCCAGATCACTTCAGTAACTTCTTGATCATCGGCTTGATCTGATCCTGTCAGCCCCCTCCCGCCCCATCAAGGAATCAGGGCATCCTGATCACGCACTGCCGGTACACGAAGGGGGGAAATATGGGCATCTATGCCATAAACGATGACGAAAATGCCTGCACAACGGTCTGCACTAACGGATTAGCCCAGTACCGCGAGGCGTTACGGGACGGGGAGTTGGCCGGTGATGTACCGAGATGTCTGGTCAGTCTGGGGCTGCTGCAACCACTGAAGGCCACTGGGTCGGAAGCAGGTGGTGGGGCAGGAGCTGGCGGAAGGGGTGAGTCCGCCGTCCGCTACCTCCCTGTACCACCGGCGATCGCCGCGATGACTCTGGCTCACCCGATAGAACAAGCCATCGAAGAGCAGCAGTCGGTGCTGGACCGGCTGACCGCCGCACTGTCCCCGATGGAGGCCGTCTACCGCCACGAACAGCAGCAGCGGGAGAGCCGCATCCAGCCGCTGGTGGGCGAGGAGACCATCAACGCCGCGACCTGGCTGGCCCTGGAGGCGTGTACCGATCAGCTGCTGACCGCCCATCCGCGCGGCGGCCGGCCCGTCGGCCTGCTGGCCGAGGCCCTGCCGCGGGTGCTCGCAGCGGCCGGCCGGGGCGTACGCCAGCGCTCCCTGTACAGCCACACCATGCGCTCCCACGGGCCGACCCTGGCCTATGCGGAACAGGTCACCGGAGTCGGGGCGGAGGTCCGTACGGTAGGGATCGCCTTCGAGCAGCTGATCGTGTGCGACCGGGCCATCGCCTTCATCCCCGTGCACACCCCCAAAGGGTCTCACGCGCACGCGCTGGCCATTCGTGAACCCGGCCTGATCGACTACATCATCCACACGTTCGAGGGTTTATGGGAACAGGCGGAGCCCGTCACATTCAAGACGAGCCAGACCCGCCCGCCCCGGCTCACCAGCGAAATCCAGCGCACCATCCTGAAACTCATGGTGAACGGCCATACGGATGAGGCGATTTCGAAGCGCCTCGGGTTGAGCGCACGCAGTATCGGTACGCACATCAAGAGGGCCGCGGAACTCTTCGGCAGTCGCAGCCGAGCCGAACTCGGGTACAACCTGGCGAAGGCGGGCGCGCTCGACATCGGCTGCCCCCTGACCACCGGTCCCAGGGTTGATGCACCTGTGCTGTCCGGGAGTTAGTGATGCGGCCTGTGCACCAAGCGGTTCGGTGAAGTTGCTGGAAGACGTGGCGGTACCGGGCCGACTGGGTGCGGCCCGGAGGGGGGCAGGCCCAGGCCCTGTTGCCTCTTGTGCCTCTTGCCATAGGTGGGCGGTACCGCCACAGCCGCCGTCGGCGACCGCCGATGGGGCGTCGGTGCCTCCAGGAACACGAAAAAGTCCCCGACCGGCGACGGCCGCCGGTCGGGGACTCATTCATTTCCGGGGCATCAGCCGCCGAAGTGGCCCGAGTTGTGCTTCTCGGAGTCCTGGCACTGCGCGATCCGCTTCTCGATGGCACGCGCCTTCGCGCGCTCCTTGTCGGCCGCCTTGTGGTGGCCGCTCCGGTCCAGCTTCGCGGCCTTGGACTTGTGCTGGTTGACCTGCTCGGCCATCTGCGAGATGTGGCAGGTCACCTGGCCGGCGAAGGCGGTCTGCGCGGGGACGGCCGCGAACAGGACGCCGCCCGCGAGGGCGGTGGACACGGCAAGGCTGGTGATACGTCGACGCATGGAACTCCCCGTTCTGCCGACGGATATGGAACTCCGTCGGCGTGATCAACAACAGTTGATCACTGTATCCGAAGTGATCAGCGCTCCCGGACGCCACTCAAATCGCCGCTTAGCTCCAAATGCCCGCACTATTCGTGCAGTACGACCTCCACCCGCCTCTCCTCCAATAGGGCGATCACCTCGTCGAAGAGGCTGTACGCCGTGCCGTCGGGTGCGAGGCAGTGACTCACATTGCGGCGGGCCACGTCCGCGTGGTGCCAATGGAGGGTGAACGGCGTGGTGGCGCCGAATCGGCCGCTGAGGCAGTCGGCCAGGGCGTTGAGGCAGCCCCCGAAGTAGCCGCCGGGGCCGTTGATCGCTTCGCCGAGGGCGCAGTACAGGCCGATGTCGTCGGTGATGTAGCGGCCGTCGAGGTCGTAGACGCGGCCGGCCGGGCGGTCCGGGGTGTGGTGGATTCGACGGCAGCCCCGTACTCGGGCGATGTCGAACCACTGCTCACGTTCGCGAGCAGGGTGGGCCGCCCAGAGGTTGGGCTCGGTGGGCGGGTCGGTCAGCCACCGGTTCCAGACGGGGCGGGCCCAGACGGGGATCTGCGGGTAGGGGCCCTGGGTGAGGTCGATGTCGAGCAGGCCGTCACCGAGGGGGGACGGGCGCCAGCCGGATATCTCGGGGGCGGATATCAGACGGTCGCTCAGCCTCGCGCCGGTGTGGTCGAGGATCTGGAGTTCGGCTTCGTCCAGGCGTAGCGAGCGGCGGGTGCCGGTCGCCAGGGCGGCGCTGAGCGCTTCACTCGGGGCGCAGCCGAGGAGTTGGAAGGGTGGGCCGGACGGTTCGTCGTCCGGCGGGAGGATGATCGAGAGGTCCCGGCAGTGGCCGAGCCGGCTGCGTCCGTCGTGCAGGCGCACGCCCGCTTCGAGGTACGGGTCGTCCGGTTCCCCGTAGAAGTCCTCGACGCCGTCGATGGTGATGTCCCAGCGTGCGGCGTCGGCGGGGTCGCGGCGGCACCCGGTGACGCGTACGTCGACCAGGCGCCACGCGTCCAGCCGCTCGGACCCTTCGGGACATCGGTCGTCCGCCTCGGGCCGCAGCCAGATGTCGCCGAGCCGGTCGGCCCCGGTGCCGGTGCCAGTGCCTTTACCGGGTACGGCCCGCATCGCGTCGAGGAGTGGCCCGGCCGGGACGCAGCCGAGGAGTTCGTACGAGCGGCGGGGCGGGTCGACGTACAGGCCGGTGACGTCGGCGCAGACTCCCCAAGCGGCATCGTCATCCGTGTTGACCAGCGCGTATGCCGGTATGTCGGTACGGGTGAGGCCGGGCGGCCAGTGATGGATCGGCTGGTGGGCCGGCTGGTGGGGCGGCTGAAGGTTCAGCGGTGTTCCACTCCTGTGGTCGGTCGCGCCCGGCCCCGTGCGGCTCAGGCGGCGTCAGCCATGATCGTAGACAACCGTCACCGGCGGGTGATCCGACCAGCGGGTTCCTGCCAAGGCGGTCCCAGGCCCCATGAACCCGTTGATCACTGGCCGGGCTCCGTGCGGGCTGCCAGGTGGCGGATGTTGGACGCTTCTTCGAGGAGTGCCTTGGCTGCGGCAGGGTCGGCGCACTCATGGGCGGCGCGGTGTTCGAGGCCGGTGACGTGGGCGTCGAGCTGCGGGTCGCGGGCGATTGCGTACTCGCCCCACCACCGGGCCATGAAGGCGGGCACGGTGCCGATGTCGTACGCGTCGGCGACGTACCGCTTCCAGTGCGCGTCGAAATCGGGCAGCAGCTCGGGAGCGTGCTGGGCGATGGCTTCGCGGAGGGCCTTCGGGCTCCTCTCCGGCATGGGCGGAATGCCGGGCTCGCCCACAGCAGATGTGGTCATTGCGCCCCTCCCCCGCCCGCCTGCGCTTCTTGGTGCCGGACTAAAGCCCGTAGACAACCGTCACCGGCGCGTGATCCGACCACCGGGTGTCGTACGAGGCCGCGCGCTCCACGAAGCCCTTGACCGCGCGGGCGGCCAGGCCGGGAGTGGCCATCTGGTAGTCGATGCGCCACCCCGCGTCGTTGTCGAAGGCGCGGCCCCGGTAGGACCACCAGGAGTACGGGCCCTCGGTCTCCGGGTGCAGGGCGCGGACCACGTCCACGTAGCCGCCGTCCTGGCCGTCGAGGACGCGGGTCAGCCAGGCGCGCTCCTCCGGGAGGAAACCGGCCTTCTTCTGGTTGGCCTTCCAGTTCTTCAAGTCAGCCTCCTGGTGGGCGATGTTCCAGTCGCCGCACACCAGGACCTCACGGCCGGACGCGGCGGCCCGCTCGCGCAGCGCGGCGAGGTACGGCAGGAACTCGGCCATGAAGCGTTCCTTCTCGTCCTGCCGGTCGGTGCCCACGTCGCCGGACGGGAGGTAGAGGCTGGCGACGGTCACGCCGGGCAGGTCGGCCTCGACGTACCGGCCGCTGGTGTCGAACTCCGCGGACCCAAAGCCGACCTGTACGCGCTCGGGCTCGCGGCGCGTGTAGAGGGAGACGCCGGCCCGGCCCTTGGCCGCCGCGGGCGCGTGCACCGTGTGCCAGCCCTCGGGCTCGCGAGCCTCGGCGGGAAGCTGGTCCGGCTCCGCGCGGACCTCCTGGAGGCAGATCACGTCGGCGTCCGTCTCCGCCAGCCACGGCAGGAAGCCCTTCTTGGCCGCGGCGCGCAGGCCGTTCACGTTCACGGTTGTCACAGTCAGCACTACTTGCTCGCTCCCTCATCGCGCCGGCGGCAGCAGGGCAGCCTACGCGATGGCAGGGGAGCCGGACGATTCGGCGCTACGCGCGCGGGTGCCCGGCGCGGTGAGCGCCGGGCACCCGGTGAGCCGTCCCCGGCCGTCAGTGACGGATCGCCGTCAGTGGCGGATCCCTGTCAATGACAGACCGCTGTCAGTGACGAATCGCCGTCAGTGACAGATCGAGGAGGACGGGGTCGCGTACAAGTCGCGGTAGCAGGTCGGCAGCCGGTCGGTGCCGGTCTTGTTCACCGCGGTGATCACGTACCTGCCGTCACGGTCGCCGAGCAACTGGTACGGCTTGTGGCCCCACCCGATCGTGCCGGGGTAGTCGAGGTCACCGCGGTTCTCGCCGTTCGTGCCGTCGTTGCCCGTGGTGTTGCCGAAGGTGACCGGCGGCGCGGGTTCGGCCGCGAGGGCGGCTCCGGTCAGGCCGGTGGCGGACAGCGAGAGTACGGCGGCGGCGGTGGCCAGCACAGGACGCAGACGCATGGCTTTCTCCTTCGGTTCAGCGTCAGTGGCGCAGCAGCCGTTCCCCGCCCCCGGCCCGGTCTGTCCGATTCCGTACCGACACACCCCCATCGGGTGCTTTGGCTCCGCCGAACCGCCGTATGCAACGGGAGGGCGGGGACGGAGTCCGGTAGAGGAGCGGTGGTGGTGGCCGGCGGTGTCCGGGAGAGGAGCGACGGGGGTGGTGGTCGGTGTCCGGGAGAGGAGCGACGGGGGTGGTGGTCGGTGTCCGGCCCCCCTCTCATCTGGGACTCTCGCCCCGGCGGCCGGACATCCGTACGATTCGGCGGATGGAGATCCGTCCCGTCCCCTATGACCACGCCGACGCCGTCGCCCTCGACCGGCTGGTGCAGCGCGAGTACGCGCAGCGGTACGGCGAGGGCGACATGACCCCGCTCGACCCGGCGATGTTCCGGCCGCCGCACGGCACGTACCTGCTCGCGTACGAGGACGGCCGCCCGCTGGCCACCGGCGGCTGGCGCTCCCAGGACGCCAATCCGGAGGGGTACGCGGACGGGGACGCCGAGATCAAGCGGATGTTCGTGATCGAGGAGGCCCGCGGACGCGGGCTGGCCCGCCGCATCCTGGCGGCCCTGGAGGCGGACGCCCGCGCGGCGGGCCGCACCCGGATGGTGCTGGAGACCGGCACCAAGCAGCCCGAGGCCCTGGCGCTGTACGCGTCCTGCGGCTACCGGCCGGTGCCGAAGTTCGGCCTGTACCGGACGTACGAGGACAGCCGGTGCATGGGGAAGGCGCTGGTGGCGGCGGGGGTTGAGGCGGGAAGCGGTACGGCTACGGGTACGGGTGCCGGTACGGCTACGGGTACCAGTGCGGGCGTTCGCGGGGCCGGGAGCGGTGCGGGGGTGTAGGAGGCCGGAGACGGGTGCGGGGGTGTAGGGAGCCGCGGCCGTAGCGGCCGTACGCGCCCTCAGCGGCCCTCCGCGATCGCCCCCTCCACATGCTTGCGGACCTCGACGGCCGGATAGCGGACGGCCTCGCCGCCGATGTCGGCCAGTGCGGCGTCGACCGGGCCCCTGGACGGTTCGGAGATCTCGGCGAGCAGGACGGTGCTGCCCGGCGGGATCTCCGCCGCCAGGATGTCGACGGCCGCGTTGCCCGCGCTGGCCCGGCGGGCGTCGTGGGCGCCGCCGACCAGGCCGCCGGCGCCGAGGCCCACCATGACGCCGAGCGGACCGCCCAGCAGGCCGACGAGACCGCCGACCAGGCCGCCGACGGCGAAGCCGCGCGCGGTGCCCGTGTGGTCCTCGCTGTCGGGGAAGGAGAGGTCGCCCTCGCCGTCCCGGGCGATCACCGTGGCCTCGCGCAGCACGATCCGGTGCTCCGCGTCCTCGTGGCGCAGCGCGTCCAGCGCGCGCCGCGCCGCGCCCTCACCGGCCTGGGTGAGGTCCATGAACAGCACGTTCTCGTCCATTACGGCGACTCCAGCGGTCTGCTCGGAAGGGATCGGTCTCCGGGACGCCTCTCCCGGCACGGGCGTCCTCACACCACTCTTGGGGCGGGCGGGGCGGTGCGCACGTCAGGGACGGTCGGAGGGGGTGCGGCCGCGGCCCCGTGCGGCGCCATCACCGCCTGTCTCCTCTGCCGTACGCCCGGCCCCTTCCGTACGCCCGGCCCCTTCCGTACGCCCGGCCCCTTCCGTACGTCCGGCCTCCTCCGTACTCAGCGACTCGCTCAGATCCAGCGTCGCCTCGGCGCCGCCGCCCGCCGGGTTGGCGAACGTCAGCCGCGCGCCGAGCACCCGCGCCTGCCCGGACGCGATGGTCAGGCCGAGGCCGAGCCCGTGGCCGTCCGAGCCGCCGCCCGTACGGAACCGCTGCGGGCCGTGGGCGAGCAGCGTCTCCGGGAAGCCGGGGCCGCTGTCGCGGACGCGCAGGACGCCGCGCTCGACCTCGACGGTCACCGGGGCGGCGCCGTGCCGCAGCGCGTTGCTGATGAGGTTGACGAGGATGCGCTCGACGCGGCGGGGGTCGGTCTCGACCAGGGCGTCGGAGAGCACGCGTACGGTCACGGGCGGGCCGGACGCCGGACCGCACACCAGGCCGGGTGCCGATCCGGACGCCGGGTCCGGCGCCGAGCCGGAAACCGCCGCCACCGTCCGCCGCGCCAGCTCCCCCAGTGCCCGCAGCTCCGTGTCGGCCTCCTCGGTCCGCGCGTCCAGGCGGGCCACTTCGAGGACGTCCTCCATCAGCCCCCGTACGTGCTGCGCCCGGTCCTGGACCAGCTCGGTGGGCCGCGAGGGTGGCAGCAGACCGGCCGCCGCGACCAGCCCGGCGACGGGGGTGCGCAGTTCGTGGGCGATGTTCGCGGTCACGTCGCGCTCGGCCTGGAGGCGGGCGGCGAGCGCGTCGGCCATGGTGTTCACCGCGGTGGTGAGCTGGGCTATCTCGTCCTTGCCGCCCAGCGGCAGCCGCGCGGTCAGGTCGCCCTCGGCGATCCGCTGGGCGGTGCCCGCCGAGGTGGTCAGCCGCCGTCCCAGCCGGTGGGCGACCAGCAGGCCGACCACACAGCCCAGCGCGGTGCCCGCGATGCCGGACATCCACAGGACGCGGTCCAGGCTGCGCAGGGTCCCCTGCTCGCGTACGTACGGGCGCTTGAGCGCGATGATGTCGCCGTCCAGCTCGGTGGCGGCCCACAGGTGTGGCTTGGGGCCGTCCGGTTCGAGGTAGACGCCCCGCTTGCCGTGCTGGACGGCGGCCTTCAGCGGGCCGGGCAGGTCTGGCGGGTTGACGATGGCGCGGCCGCTGTCCACACCGGCCGCCCGGTCCTGCACCAGGCTCTGCAGCCGCCCGTCGATCGATTCGGCCGCCAGGTCGAACTGCGCGTCCACGGTCCGGTTGTGTACGAGCACGCCGATGAGGACCGCGACCACGGCGGCCGTGGCGGCGATGGCTATGCCGATCTTCGCGCGCAATCCCATGACGGCCTAGAACTCCGGGGTGTGCAGGCTGACCCTGCCCAGTTCGGCGGCCTTCTCCGGCGCCAGGCGGTCGGAGACGAGCGTGGCGCGCGCGTAGAACGCCACCCGGTCCTGTCCCTCCTGCCTGGTCAGCCCGCTGAGCGTGACCTTGACCGGGTACGGCTGCCGCTCGCACTCGGGGCGGCACCAGCCGCCGCTCAGCCCGCCGGTGGCCTCGGCCGTCGCCTCGCCCCAGTGCAGCCAGCGCAGGCCGGTCAGGCTGACCGACTCCTTGAGGACGAAGGAGGCCGGGCGCTGCAGCGGCCGGCGCGCCACGTCGGAGAC
Source organism: Streptomyces rimosus subsp. rimosus (assembly GCF_000720725.1). GTDB lineage: Bacteria > Actinomycetota > Actinomycetes > Streptomycetales > Streptomycetaceae > Streptomyces > Streptomyces rimosus_A. Next base: position 9,342 of record NZ_JOCQ01000019.1, on the reverse strand, counting down.
GTACACCGGGTCGGTGACCTGGGCCGGACCGCTCGGCGGCGAGGGGGACACGGCGGGGCCCGCCACCCGCAGGCCGCGCGGGTCCGAGCAGCCGGACAGCAGCAGCACGGCCGCGGTGAGCGCGGCGGCGCTGGCGGTCGCGGTGAGTGAGCGCACGAGGTCCTCGGTGTACGGGATGGGCTTTTACGACAAAGGTAGCCGTCTCCCCCCAGATTGCCCCCACGCTAAGCAGCCCATTTCACGGCGCCCCCACGGCCGTGTAACAGCGGCCCATCGTTGGCCGGGAACCGCCGAACCCCGCCCCGGCCCCTCCCTCGGCCCCTGATCCCCGGTTCCCCGGCTCCGCGGCCCTCCGGCTCCCCGGCTCCCCGGCCCCCCGCTTGACCCTCCCCTCACGTCAGGCCACAGCCTTGCCCCGTACGGCGCGGGCCGTACGGCGGCCCGCGGGCCGTGGCACGGAAGAAGGCGGTTCCATGGCGTACTCGGTCGGGCAGGTCTCGGGCTTCGCGGGCATCACGGTCCGCACCCTCCACCACTACGACAAGACCGGCCTGCTCTCCCCCAGTGCCCGCAGCCCCGCCGGCTACCGCCTCTACAGCGACGCCGACCTGGCCCGCCTCCAGCAGATCCTCTTCTACCGGCAGCTCGGCTTCGCCCTCGACGAGATCGCCGCCATCCTCCGGGACCCGCAGGCCAACGCCCTGGACCACCTGCGCGCCCGGCGCCGCCTGCTCACCGAGCAGATCAGCGAGCTGCAGCGGCTGGTCGAGGTCGCCGAGCGGGCCATGGAGGTGCAGCGCACGGGGGTGGAGCTGACGCCCGAGGAGCGCTTCGAGGTGTTCGGCGAGGTCGCCTTCGACCTCAGTTACGCCACCGAGGCGCACCTGAAGTGGCAGCACAGCGACGGCCACCAGCGCTCCATGGCACGTGCCGCCGCGCACACCAAGGAGGACTGGGCGCTGATCATGGCCGAGGCCGGCGCGTGGCGGCACCGGCTGCTCGCCGCGTTCGACGCCGGGGAGGCCGCCGACGGCGACCCGGCCATGGATCTGGCCGAGGAGCACCGGGCGCACATCACCCGCTGGTTCACGCCGTGCCCCACCGACATGCACTGCCGGATCGCCGAGGACTTCGCCGCCGACGCACGGGCCTTCGCCCTCGTCGTCCCGCCGTCCCAGCAGCGGCCGGGCCTCGCCGCGTACCTGCGGACGGCGGTGCTCGCCAACGCGGTACGCCAGGCCGCCGGCCCGTCGGAAACCGCCCCTTCCGCCACTCCGGAGCAGCCATGAAGATCCTCATCGCGGCGGCCGGTTCGTACGGTGACGTCGCCCCGTACACCGGTCTCGGCGCCCGCCTCCGGGAGGCCGGGCACACCGTCGCCCTGGCCGCCGACACCGCGTACGCGCAGCTCGTACGGGCCGCCGGGCTGGAGTTCCGCGCGCTGCCCGCCGATCCCCGGAGGGGAGAGGGCGGAGCCTCCACCGGAGCCCCCACCGGAGCCCCCGGCGGGAAGCGGGAGCTGATGCGACGGGCCGCCGCCTTCGTGCGCGAACTCGGGCCGGGCATCGCCGGTGCCGCGCCCCCCGGCACCGACCTGCTGCTCCTGTCCGCGACCACGGCTCCGCTCGGCCGGCACGTCGCCGAAGCCCTGGGCATCCCCTCGCTGGACCTCCCCCTCCAGCCGAACGCCCCCACCGGCGCTTTCCCGCCCGTCGTCACGGGCACCCGCTCACTCGGCCGCTGGGGCAACCGCGCCGCGGGCCGTCTCTCCCTCCGGATCGTGGACCGGCTCTACGCGGACGGAGTACGGGACCTGCGCGCGCAGCTCGGTCTGCCGCCCGCCTCGGCGCGCGCGGTACGCCGGCGCCGGAACACGGACAGCCGCCCGGTCCTGCACGGCGTCAGCCCGGCACTCGTCCCCCGGCCCGCCGACTGGCGCCCCGGCCTGGAGCTGGTCGGCAACTGGTGGCCGTACACCGCGCCGGACGCCGTCCTCCCGCCCGAGCTGGAGGACTTCCTCGCGGCCGGTCCGCCGCCCGTCTTCGTCGGCTTCGGCAGCATGGCGGCGGGCGCGCGGGACGACGGCACGGCCGCGCGGCTGGCTGCGAACGTCGCCGCCGCCCTCCGCCGCGCCGGAGTCCGGGGCGTGCTCCAGTCCGGCTGGGCGGGGCTGGCCGGGCCGGACACCGGTGACGACATCCTGACCGTCGGCGAAATCCCGCACGCCCTCCTCTTCCCCCGCACGGCGGCCGTCGTGCACCACGCGGGCGCGGGCACGACGGCCGCCGCGCTGCGGGCCGGGGCCCCGGCGGTCCCGGTGCCGGTCACCGCCGACCAGCCGTTCTGGGCCGCCCGGCTGGCCGCCGTGGGCGCCGGTACCGGTCCGGTGCCGTTCCGTTCGTTGGCGGAGGACGGCACCTCGCTGACGGAGGAAGGCGCCTCGTCAGCGGAGGAAGGCGCCGCGGACCGCTTGGCCGAGGCCATCGGACGTGCCGTACGGGAGTCCTCGTACCGCCGTGCCGCCACCGCCCTCGCGCGCCGCATGGACGCGGAGGACGGCGCGGGCGCGGTGCTCAAGGCGGTGGAGAACCTGGGGTGAGGCCCCCTTCGTCAGCCTCCCCGGGATCAGCCCTCCGCTCCCCGCGACAGCCGTACGGTCACGACCTGGAACGGCCGCAGCGTCAGCGCCACCTGCCCGTCCCGCACCGCGCCAACGGCCGACCCCGCCAGCTCCCTCTCCAGCAGATCCGTCTCCACCGCCCCCGCCACCGGGAACCCGGCCGTGAGCGTCGCCGCGGCCCGCCCCCCATGCGACTCGTACAGCCGGACCACGACATCGCCGCTCCGGTCCTCGGCCAGCTTCACGGCCTCGACCACCACCGCGTCGTTGTCCACGCCGACCAGCGGCGCGACTGGTCCGCCGCCCCGCACCGTGCGCTCCGGCAGGTTGATCCAGTGGCCCTCGCGCACCGCGTCCGCGATGCCCGCGCCGGGGGCCAGCGCGAAGCGCAGCCGGTGGAGGCCCTGGTCGGTCTCCGGGTCCGGGTAGCGGGGCGCCCGGAGCAGGGACAGCCGTACGGTCGTGGTCTGGCCGCCGTCCGGGCGGATGTCGCGGGTGACGTCGTGCCCGTACGTGGAGTCGTTGACCAGCGCCGCGCCCCAGCCCGGCTCCTCGACCTGGATCCAGCGGTGGGCGCAGATCTCGAACTTGGCGGCCTCCCAGGACGTGTTGGTGTGGGTGGCGCGGAAGACGTGTCCGAACTGGGTCTCGGACGCGGACCGGTCGGCCTTCACGTCCAGCGGGAAGGCCGCCTTGAGGAACGTCTCGGTCTCCCGCCAGTCCACCTCGGTGTCGATGTCCAGCACCTTGGCGCCCGCCCGCAGCGTCAGCGTCTGCTCGACGGTGGAGCCGTGCCCGAAGGAGCGGGCGACCTTGATCCGTACCTCTTCCGGGCCGGCTTCGGCGACCGTCAGTTCGTCGACGGCCACCAGGTCGGTGACGTTGTGGCGGTAGAACTCGTCGACGTCCCAGGCGTCCCACATGTTGGGGAAGTCCGGATGGATCTGGAGCAGGTTGGCCGCTGCGCCCGGTGCGACGGCCTCCCGTCCGGCCTCGATGTCATATGCCGACACGACCAGCCCACGGGCGTCGACGTCGATGCGCAGCCGGTCGTTGGCGAGGCGGTGGCCGCCGGTGGCGCGGCCGTCCACGGTCAGCGGCTCGACGGTCACCGGACGTACCGAGACGGGCGCGCCGCCCTGGCCGGGCGCGGGCTCCGCGCCGCCCGCCGGGACGCCGCCGCGCGCGTGCGGCGCGGCGTTGAAGACGATCTCGCTGGTGCCCGGTCCCGCCAGCGCGGTCTGTGCGGCGACCACGATCGCGGTCAGCTCCTCGCGGACCCGCGCGTACGTCTCGCGGGCCTCCCGGTGCACCCAGGCGATCGACGAGCCGGGCAGGATGTCGTGGAACTGGTGCAGCAGCACCGTCTTCCAGATCCGCTCCAGGTCCTCGTACGGGTACGCGTAGCCCGGTACCCGTACGGCGGCCGTGGCGGCCCACAGCTCGGCCTCGCGCAGCAGCGACTCGCTGTGCCGGTTGCCCTGCTTGGTCTTGGCCTGGGAGGTGTAGGTGCCGCGGTGCAGCTCCAGGTACAGCTCGCCCGCCCACACCGGCGCGTCCGGGTACTCCGCGTGCGCCTTCTCGAAGAACGCCTCGGGCTTTTCGATCTCGACCCGCGGCGAGCCCTCCAGGTCGCGCAGCCGGGCGGCGCGGGCCAGCATCTCGCGGGTGGCGCCGCCGCCCCCGTCACCCCACCCGAAGGGCGCCAGGGAACGTGAACCCCGGCCCTTCTCACGGTAGTTGCGGGCGGCGTGCGCCATCTCCTTGCCGCCGAGATCGGAGTTGTACGTGTCGACCGGCGGGAAGTGGGTGAAGACGCGGGTGCCGTCGATGCCCTCCCACCAGAAGGTGTGGTGCGGGAACCGGTTGACCTGACTCCAGGAGATCTTCTGCGTCAGGAACCAGTCGGCCCCGGACAGCTTGACCAGCTGCGGCATGGCCGCGGTGTAGCCGAAGGAGTCCGGCAGCCACACCTCCTTCGTCTCGATCCCGAACTCGTCCAGGAAAAACTTCTTCCCGTACAGGAACTGCCGGGCCATCGCCTCGCCGCCGACCATGTTGGTGTCCGACTCCACCCACATGCCGCCGACCGGCACGAACTGCCCCGCCTCGATCTTCGCTTTGACCTTGGCGAACACCTCGGGCCGGTGCTCCTTGATCCAGGCCAGCTGCTGCGCCTGCGACATGGCGAAGACGAATTCGGGGTGCCCGTCCATCAGGTTGACCATGTTCGAGGACGTACGGGCCACCTTGCGTACCGTCTCGCGCAGCGGCCACAGCCAGGCGGAGTCGATGTGCGCGTGGCCGACCGCGCTGATGCGGTGGGCCGAGGCGTGCGCCGGGGACGCCAGCACGTCCGCGAGCTGCGCGCGGGCCCGCGCGGCCGTGCCGGGGATGTCCTTCAGGTCCACCGCGTCCAGGGCGCGTTCGACGGCGCGCAGGATGCCGTGCCGCCGCGCGTCGGCCACGTCCAGCTCCTGCATCAGGCTGCCCAGCACCTCCAGGTCCTGGACCAGCTCCCAGACCTCGGCCTCGAAGACGACGAGGTCCATCCGCCGGACCCGGTACAGCGGCGCGTGGCTCGCGGTGAGCCGGTCGCCCTCGTAGGTGGGCCGGTGATCCGCCAGTACGGGATTGGAGGCCGCCTCCACGTACAGCTCGACCTCCTCCCCGCCGGCCGCCGCATCGGCGATCCGCACCCAGTCGTTGCGGGGGTTGAGTCCCTTCACGGCCTCGCCGTCCCGGCGGTAGACCAGGCCCTCGCACTGGAAGCCGGGCATGTTCGCCTCGAAGCCGAGATCCAGTACGGCTTCGACGGTGCGCCCGGCCCACTCCGCCGGTACCTGCCCGGTCACCCGGAACCAGGTGGTGCCCCAGGCGGGCCCCCACGCCTCCCCGGCCTTCGTCGGCTCGTAGTCGGCGGCCAGGCCCTCGGCGGGCGGCACCGGCTCGCCCGGCGCCTCCCACCGCTCGATCGTCAGCGGCACGGCCCGGCTGCGGACGGCGGGCACGATGCGGTCGGTCAGGACGCGGCGTAGACGGTGTTCGACGATGCTGCGGTCGTCGTGCATGGGGGCGCTCCGGTGGGGTGCGAGGCGGGTACGGAAGGTCGATGGGTGGTGGGGTTCTGCGGGGTTTCTGCCCGGTGTGCGGGCGGCCTATCAGGTGAATGCGGCCTGTCCGGGCGGCCTACCAGGTGAATGCGGCAGCGGCGGCCGCCGACGAGGTGTGCAGTTCGCCGACCGCGCGTACTTCCAGCCGGGTTTCCGGCTCGCCGGGCGTACGGCGCAGTGCGGGCAGGTGGAAGGCGGATTCGCAGGTGCCGCCGAGGAAGCGGCGCTTGCCGTCGGGGAGGAGTTGGTGCACCTCGTAGTGGCGTACGGGCGTCCCCTTGCTCTTCGCCTTGCCCGACGGCTGCCAGGTGAGCCGGAGTTCGGCCACGCCGTCGCCCGTGACGTGCGACGCGGCGATCTTCAGGGCGCTCGGCGGCGCGGGGGTGTGCGCGGCGGGTCCGCCGCCGCGGACGGCGAGGGCGCCGAGCCGCCAGCGGACGGGGGCGCCACCGGGGGCGCTCAGCCGGACGCCGAGCGCGTGCGCGGTGCAACCGGGGCCGTCGCCTATGCGTACGGTCGTGGTGACCCAGCCGTCCCCGGCACCTACAGTCCGGGCGGAGAGGCGGCGGAACTTCGGCCGTCCGCCCGGCTTGGCGGGCTCCGCGTACGCCACGGCCGCCTCCACCGTGACCGCGGCCGACCCCTCGTCGGCGCGGTGCACGATCTCCAGGACGGTGCCGGCACGCAGCGGCAGGCGGGTCCGGAACAGCTCCAGGGTCACGGGGCGGACGAGCGTACCGTCCGCGCCCTCGACGAGCAGACTGCTGCCGCCGCGCCAGGCCGCGCCGAAGTCGAAGCCGACCGCGGGGCGCTGAAAGGTTCCACCGCCCTCCGCCCACAGCGCCCAGCGCCGCCCCGGCAGCCGGTCCTGGAGCCCCAGGTGGTTCCACTCGGCGTCGCCGGTCCGCAGCCCGTCCTCGTACCAGGCCGTGCCGTGTCCCGTGTTGAAGGCGGTGGCGAAGGGGACGGATGTGACGGTCGACCGGTCGGCCACCGTACGGGCCGCGGGCCGCCAGGAGCCCGGTCCGGCGGGTGCCGACGGGTCGGTGTTCTGCCCGCCCCAGAACTGGTCGTCGCGGGCGTGGAACCGCGCGGGCGTGTCGCCGGACCGCCGCGTCCACTCCGGCCGGTAGAACCCGTACGACACGACGTGGTCGCGGCCCTCCGGCACGAAGGCGTCCCAGCCCACGTACGCGTTCCAGCCGTTGGCCTCGACATCGACGCCCGCCCACAGCTCGTACGGCGAACGCCCCAGCCGCCGGGCGTACGCGGCCGACGACGCCAGCCGCGACGAGCTCCACCGGAAGTCCACGAACACCGTGTCGGCCAGCTTCTCGGCGCCGCGCTGGAAGAACATCGCGTTCTTGTCGTTGAGCGCGCCCTGCCAGCCGACCCGACCGTCCGCGTTGAGCGCGTCGTACCAGGTGATGCGCAGTTCGGGCGCGCCTTTGCGCAGTGCCTGTACGAAGTCGGCCGTCTGCCGGGCCAGCGCGGGGTCGCCGCCATCGGTCTCGCCGTTGAGGAACCAGCCGTCGAAGCCGTACGTACGGGCCACCTGGATCAGCTTGTCCGCGAGCGGGAAGCGGCCCAGGGAGTCCTTCTGGACCAGCTCGCGCGTCCACTTCAGGTCGCCGCCGAAGGCGGTGGGCGGGAGGAAGACGTTGCCCAGTACGGGTACGCCGTTGCGGTGCGCGGCGTCCGTTACGGGCGCGTTGGGCGCGAGGATGATGCCTTCGCCGGACGATCCGCCCCAGAAGACCAGTTCATCGAGGTAGGCCCAGTGGGTGAGGGCGTAGAAGTCCGCCTTGGCGCCGCCCTGGGAGGGGTTGCCCGCCGTGCCCGCGAAGGAGACCAGCGCCGAGATGCGGGCCTGGCCGGCGCGGGCGGTGCCGTTGGCGGGCACCGGCGTGAACCGCTCGGCGAGCGGCACGGTCGCGATGTTGTACGGGAGGTCCGCGTCGTCCTGCGGGCGCCAGCTCTTCAGGCTGCGCCACACCGCGCCCGCGTCGGGCTCGCGCCCCTCGGGGAAACTGTCGGGGAACCAGTAGGAGGCGTAGGGCTGGAGGGAGCCGGCTGGTTCATCTGCCGGCTGGGTCCGTCTCGGCGCTCCCGGGGCACCCGCTCGTACGGCCGCCGCGGCGCTGCCCGCCGCCGGCGGGAGGGCCAGCCCGGCTCCGGCCGCCGCGGCACCGGCTACCAGGCCGCGGCGGGACACCTCGCGCCCGGCGCCCCGCTCTTCGTCATGCCGTCCGTCCACTGCGTTCTCCGCCTCTCGCCCTGTGACCTGGCCTGTCCGCGCCGGTACCGCTTCGCTTCCCGCTTTTCGTCAGTCACTTCACGTCCGAGGGCCACACCACCTCCGCGATCCCCCGGCTCTCCAGGTACGCGGCGTCCCGCGCCCGGTCCGCCAGGACGGCTCCGGCCCGTACGCCCTGGTCGGCCAGCCGTACCCACGCCTCGAAGAAGGGGCCGCCCGGCGCGCACACCGACCGGTGCGGGGCCTTGGCCTCCTCCCCCGCGTCCAGGACGAGCGCGGTGGTACGGCGTACCGGCCGGAACGTTTCGTCCCGCAGCCGGGCCGCCATCCGGGCCAGCGCCCGCCCCGCCGGCTTGACCTCGCCGTCCGAGGTGAGCAGGCCGAGCCCGTACTCCAGCTCGGGGAAGTCCGCCAGTTCCCGCGACACGTCGTGCGAGCACCACCAGGTGATGCCGGAAAGCCGCTCGCAGGTCAGGGCGTTGTCGACGGTCGCGGTGGCGAACGCGGCGGCGTGCTCGGGCGGTACGAGCGGGGCGGGGGCGCCCACCTCCTGGAGCCAGACCGGCCGCGCCGGGTCGTCCGCCCAGGCCGTGGCCAGCTCGATCAGGTACTCGGCCAGCCGCACGGTAGCGGTCCCGTCGTGCCCGTGCCGCTGGGCCGTGCCGTTGAAGACCCAGGAGTGGACGGTGGTGGCGCGCCCGAGCCGTGCGGCCTGCGCGGGCGTGAAGGGGTGGCCGTCCTGGAACCACACCGCGTCGTACTCGGCGTGGGTGTGCAGCCGCCCCGGCGCGGCCCGCTCGCAGACCTCCAGCAGCCGCGTCAGCCACTGCCCGGCCTCCTCGTACGTACACGGGTCGGGGTCCGGGTGCGGCGGTCCCGAGAACTGGTTGATCTCGTTGCCCAGCGTCATACCCAGGAAGTTGGGACGTCCGGCAAGTGCGGAGGCGAGCGTCTCCAGGTAGCGGGCCGCGCCGTCGATGGCGTCCGGGTCGGTGAACAGGTTCCGCCGGTGCCAGGTGCGCAGCCAGGACGGTACGAAGTCGAAGCTCGACAGATGGCCCTGGAGCGCGTCCACCGCGACGTCGAGGCCGCACTGCGCGGCGGCGTCCACCAGCTGTCCGAGCTGTTCGACGGCGCGCGGGCGGACGAGGGAGCGGTTGGGCTGGAAGACCGGCCAGAGGGCGAAGACCCGCACGTGGTCCAGGCCGAGCGCGGCGAGCGCGTCCAGGTCGCGGCGTACGTCGTCGGGGTCGAAGTCGAGCCAGTGGTGGAACCAGCCGGTGCTGGGGGTGTAGTTGGCGCCCATGCGGGGCGCGGCTCCCGGGCCGGTGGGCCGGAGCGGGGGCGGGGTG
>NZ_JOCQ01000018.1 GCF_000720725.1 Streptomyces rimosus subsp. rimosus | reverse complement strand
CTCCCACCCGTCCCGCCCGCCCGCGACGCCGGTCACCGGCCTGGTCACCGCTCCTGCCCGACGCCCGCGGGCGGCCCTTCCTGCGGGCCGAGGACCGGCTCGAACGCCCTACCCCCGCCCCGCCGACCGCCCCCGCCGTCCGTCAGCGCCCGCCACACCGCCTCAGGAGGCCGCGGAAGCACCCGCTCGAAGCGGAGCACCGGCCGGGCGCCTTCCAGGTGCAGCGTCGCGTTGTCCATCGGCGTCCTCTCGTCCACATCCCGTACGAGCCGGCAGGGCCATGGTTCCCGCCATCGGTCCAGGCTCCAACACCTCCCGCACCGCAGCCCTGAAGGACGTGCACACCGACGGCGATCAGCTGCCGTCAATCCCCCGATTGGGTCCGTTAACCCCCACTCACCCCCCGCTCAGCCGCATCACCTCCTCCGCCAGCTCCCTGGGGCGGCTAAGGAGCGGGAGATGGCCGCCGTCCATCTCCTCCGGCTCGATGCCCAGCCGCTTCCGCACCAGATCGCGGAGCCACTCGGCGGGCAGGAACCGGTCGTCACGGCACAGCAGGAACGAGGTCGGCACCCGCGGCCAGTGGGCGAGCGGCCACGGGTGCCCGAACGGGCCGCCCGACTGCGTGCGCTCCCGGGACGCCGCCTCGGCCGCCAGCTCCGGGGGCACGTCGTGGTAGAAGAGCACGTTCTCGTCCGGCGGGCCGCCGTACAGGCGCTCCCGCTCGGCCATCAGCGCGCTGTGGCCGGTGTTCTCCCACCAGTCGCCCGGTGACTCGCCGGGCGCCGGCGGCATCGCCGCCACCAGTACCATCCGCTCCACCGGTATCCGCCCGCACACCAGCGGTGCGGTGAACCCGCCCAGCGAATGGGCGACGAGGACGACGCCCGGACGGTCGCCCACGGCCCGGACCACCGTGTCGGCGTACTCCGCCAGGCCCGCCGACGGGTCGTCGTTCGGCAGGTCCACAGCGACCACGTCGTGGCCGTGGCGCCGCAGCTCCGCCTCCACCCGGTGCCAGTGCCAGGGGGCGCCCCCGGCCCCCGGGATCAGTACGTAACTCTTCCGGTCCGTCATACCCCTCAACCCCCTCCGGCGCGACGGCCCGGACCGCCACCGACAGCTCTCCGGGCCCACCTCCGCATCATGCCGCAGGGGTCTGACAACGGCCTTGGATCAAGGCGTGACCTGGATCTTCCGTCCCTGCCCCGCCTTGAAGCGGTCCATCGCCTCCGCGTAGCGGTCCAGCGGCAGCCGGTCGCTGATGAAGACCTCCGGGTCCAGGACGCCCGCGGCGAACAGCTCCGCGGCCCGCTCGTAGCTGTGCAGCACGGCCATCGAGCCGGTGATGGTGATCTCCTGGTTGTAGATCCGGTACGGCTCGATCGTGGCGCGCGCCGCGTAGTCGGAGACGCCGAACTGGAGGAACGTACCGCCCTTGCCGACGCGGCCCAGCCCGTCCTGGATGGCGCGCTCGTTGCCGGTCGCGTCGATGACCACCTCCCAGCCGCGCGGCCGGTCCAGCTCGTCGGCGGACGCCGCCGCGTTGCTACAGCCCAACTGCCGTGCGGCAGCCAAGCGTTGCGGGTTGACGTCGAGCACGTCGACGCTCGCCGCGCCGGTGCGCTTGGCCAGCTCCAGCATCATCAGCCCCATCGTCCCGGAGCCGTAGATCAGCACATGGGTGCCGAGCTGCTGGGAGCGCAGGATGTCGTAGCCCCGCACGGCGCAGGACAGCGGCTCGATGAGGGCCGCGTCCTCGGTCCGTACGTGCTCGGGCAGCCGCACGCAGTTCGCGGCGGGCGCCACGGCGAACTCCGCGGCGCCGCCCGCCGTCGTCACGCCGATGGCGGCCCACCGCTCGCACAGGTTGTTGCGCCCGATGCGGCAGTAGTGGCACTCGTGGCAGTACAGGGACGGATCGACGGCGACCCGGTCGCCCTCGGCCAGCCCGGTGACCTCGGCGCCGGTGGCGACGACCGTCCCGGCGAACTCGTGGCCGGGCACGACGGGCAGTGTCGGCGCGAACTCGCCCTGGAGGATGTGCAGGTCGGTGCCGCACAGCCCGCAGCCCGCCACGTCCACGACGACCTCGCGGGGCCCGGGCGCCGGATCGTCGACGGTGGTGACCTCGACACGGCCCGGGGCGCTGATCACTGCGGCCTTCATTTCACGGCTCCTAGGGAAAGGCCCTGGACGAGCTTGTCCTGGGCGGCGAACCCGGCGGCGAGCACCGGGAGGGAGATGACGGTGGCGGCGGCGCACACCTTGGCCAGGAACAGGCCCTGGCTGGTCACGAACCCGGTCAGGAAGACCGGGGAGGTACCGGCGACGATGCCGGTGAGCACCCGGGCGAACAGCAGCTCGTTCCAGCTGAAGATGAAGGAGATCAGCGCGGTGGCCGCGATGCCGGGCAGGGCGACCGGCGCGACGATGCGCACCAGCGTCGTCGGCAGCCCGGCGCCGTCGATGGACGCCGCCTCCAGGATCTCCACCGGCACCTCGGCCAGGAAGGAGCGCATCATCCACACCGCGATCGGCAGGTTCATCGAGGTGTAGAGGATGACGAGCAGCCAGATGTTGTCCAGCATGCGCGTGTTCTGGGCGATGAGGTAGACCGGCAGCAGTCCCGCCACCAGCGGCAGCATCTTGGTGGACAGGAAGAAGAAGAGCACATCGCTCCACTTGCGCACCGGCTTGATGGACAGCGCGTACGCCGCCGGTACGGCCAGCGCCAGCACCAGCAGCGTGGACGCCACCGAGGCCGTCAGCGAGTTGATCAGCGGCGGCCAGGGGCTGACGCCGGTGCCCGCGCCGAAGAACTCGCGGTAGCCGTGCAGCGTCAGTCCGGCGCCGACGCTCGGCGGGTTGGTGGCCGCGTCCGCCTCGCTGTGGAAGGAGGTGAGCACCATCCACGCCACCGGCAGGAAGAAGGCGATGCCGCAGAGCCAGGCGGCCAGGCCCAGCAGGCTCCCGGTGCGCCGGCGACGCCGTTCGGCGGGGGCGGCGGCCCGTACCGTGGTTGCGCTCATCGGGTGACCTCCTCACGGAGCAGGGACGAGACGGTACGCAGCGCGAAGGCCGCCACCAGCAGGGAGCAGACCACGACCACGACGCCCTGCGCGGAGGCCCGTCCGTAGTCGTGCGCCTGGTAGAAGGTCTGGTAGATGGTGTACGGGAGGTTGCCGGTGCCCAGGCCGCCCGAGGTGATCGTGAACACCGCGTCGAAGTTCTGCACCACGTAGATCGTGCCGAGCAGCGCGGCCAGTTCCAGATAGCGGCGCAGGTGGGGGAGGGTGAGGTAGCGGAACACGTCCCAGGCGGACGCGCCGTCCATCCGTGCCGCCTCGACCGCGTCGGCGGGCCGGCTCTGCAGCCCGGCCAGCAGGATCAACATCATGAACGGCGTCCACTGCCAGATCAGCGCCACCTCGACCGACGCCAGCGGGGCGGCGGTCATCCAGTCGGGCTGCGGCGGATCCGCACTGCCGAACAGCTTCCATATCCAGGTCAGCGATCCGTTGATCAGCCCGTACGAGGCGTTGTACAGCGCGTGCTTCCACAGCAGCGCGGCGGCGACCGGCACGACCAGGAACGGGGTGATCAGCATCGTACGGACGATGCCGCGACCCTTGAACCTCCGGTCCAGCAGCAGGGCGAGGCCCAGCCCCAGCACCAGGCTGACCAGCACGACGGTCACGGTCAGCAGGACCGTCGTCCAGATCGCGGAGCGCATCGCGGGGTCGGTGAAGACGGCCTTGTAGTTGTCGAACGCCGCGAAGCCCCGGTTCTCGGGGGCCAGCGCGTTCCACCGGACGAAGGAGATGACCACGGTCGCCACGAAGGGCAGCTGGGTCACCACGATCAGGAAGACCAGGGCGGGCAGCAGCGGTGCGCGGCGTGCCCAGGCGGCCGCGCGGCCGACCGTACGGGGGCCGCCGCGCGGCCGGACGGCGGTGGTGCCGGATTCCCGCGCCCCGTCCAGACCGTCCCGCTCGCCCCGCATCTCAACGCTTCGCGTAGGCACGGGCCACCTCCTCCGCCAGCCGCTGGCTCTTGCCGAGGGCCTCGGGCACGCTCTGCCGTCCGGCGATCGCCGAACTGACCTCGTGCGAGACCTTGGTGCCCAGATCGGAGAACTCGGGGATGCCGACGAACTGGATGCCGGGCGCGGGCCGCGGCTGCACCCCGGGGTCGTCGGGGCGCGCCGAGGTGATCGCGTTCTTCGTCGCCGCGGCGAACGCCCCGGACTGCCGCAGGTAGTCGGGGTCGCGGTAGGTGGAGGCGCGTTTCCCGGCCGGTACCTTCGACCAGCCCAGCCGCTCGCCCACCAGCCGCTCGTAGCCCTTGCCGGACGCCCAGGAGATGAACTTCCAGGCGGCGTCCTGGTGGGTGCTCGCCTTCTGCACGCCCCACGCCCAGGTGTAGAGCCAGCCCGAACTCGCGGTCCGCTCGACCGGCGCGGGCACGTAGCCGACCTTGCCGGCGACCTTGGAGTCGGCGCTCTCCAGCGAGCCGGCGCCGGCGGTCGCGTCGTACCACATGGCGACCTTGCCCTGCTGCATGTCGTTCAGGCACTCGGTGTACCCGGCCTGCGGGGCGCCCGCCTCCCCGTGCGCGCGCAGCAGATCGACGTAGAAGCGGGTGGCGGCGGTGAACTCCGGGCTGTCGACCCGGGCCTGCCAGTCCTTGGTGAACCACGTGCCGCCGAAGGTGTTCACCACCGAGGTCAGCGGCGCCGCGAGCTGTCCCCAGCCGGGCTGGCCGCGCAGGCAGATGCCCTTCATGCCGGGCCGGGCGCCGTCGAGCTTCGCCGCGAGCGCCGCCACCTGGCGCCAGGTGGGGTTCGCGGGCATCATCAGCCCCGCCTCCCGCAGCACGTCCTTGCGGTACATCAGGAACGACGACTCCCCGTAGAACGGCTGGGCATAGACCTTCCCGTCGGCCGCGGTCAGCGACTTGCGCACGGGGGCGAGCAGATCCGCCTGGTCGAAGGCGGTGTCCCGCGCGGCGCGTTCGCCGAGCGGGCTCAGCCAGCCGTTGCGGGCGTAGATCGGGGTCTCGTAGTTGCTGAGGCTGGCCACGTCGTACTGGCCGGCCTGGCTGGAGAAGTCCTGGCTCATCTTGTCGCGCAGGTCGTCCTCGGGCAGCACGGTGTAGTTGACCTTGATGCCGGTCTGCCGCGTGAAGTGCTCGGCGGTCAGCCGTTGCAGGTCCATCATCTGCGGGTTGTTCACCATCAGGACGTTGATGGTGTCCCGCCCCTCGTTGCCGAGGTTGCCGGCGCCGCGGTAGCAGCCGCCGAGGGTCAGCGCGACGGCGACGGCGGCCGCCGCGAGCCCGAGCGGGCCGCGGCGCCTGGGACGTACGGCGGACCGCTCGCCGCGAACGGTCCGTCCGGGGGATCGTGCTCGCACGGCTCAACACCTCTCTGCTGGGAAACTCACCGGCCGGGGCGACCCGCCGGGCGCGGTCGCGGGCACGGCGGACCGCGGGCCCGCACGCCGGCTCTCGTGCGGCCCGGTCCTGCGGGTGGTCCCGCCGTGGTGGGGTCACGCCCGTCCGGGCGTGGATTCGACTCGGGTACGCGTCCTCGTCAGGCCCGGAGCACCTGCGGCCCCAGCAGCGTGTACCGGTGGGCCTCCGAAGCGGACAGGCCGGTGTCCGTGACGATCGTGTCCATCTCGCGTACGGCGGCGAACCGGCAGAAGCTGCTCGCGCCGAACTTGCTGTGCACCCCGATCAGCACCCGCCGCCGCGACGAGCGCACCGCCTGCGCCTTGACCTCGGCGACGGTCGGGTCGGGGGTGGTCAGGCCGTGCTCCCGGGAGATCCCGTTGGCCCCGAGGAACGCCAGGTCGATGACGAAGCCGGCGAGCATGTCCCGGGCCCAGGACCCCACCGCGGCCTGGGTGCCGGAGCGCACCCGCCCGCCGAGCAGCAGCACGGTGACCGCGTCGGACGCGGAGACCAGCGACGCGGTGCGCAGCGAGGAGGTCACCACGGTCAGCTGCCGGTCCGTAGGCAGCAGCATCGCCACCAGTTCCGGGGTGTAGCCCTCGTCGACGAACACCGTCTCGGCCTCGCCGACGAGCTGGACGGCCGCCGCCGCGATCCGCCGCTTCTCCGCCACGTGCTGGGTCTCGCGCCGGGCCAGCGTCGTCTCGAAACCGGCGCTCTCCACCGGGTACGCGGCCCCGTGCGTACGCCGGACCAGGCCGCGCCGCTCCAGTTCGCTCAGGTCGCGCCGTACGGTCTCGCGCGCCACCCCGAACTCACCGGCCACGTCCGTGACGTCCACCCGGCCGGCCTGGCGGGCCAGCACGAGGATGCGGTGCTGGCGTTCCTCGGCTCTCACGGCGCACTCCTGCTCGGTTCCCTCGGTTCCACGGCGTTCCGTTCGGTCATCGTCCTGCCCGTTTCCGCCCGGCACCAGGTTTATAGCAAGCGGCCGGGCGCGTTCCGATGCCCGTAGCGGCAGAAAACCCGCCCGTTTCCGCCCGCTCGTGGCGCCGTGCTTCCGGGCCGGGGCGCGGCGGCCCGGCCCGTTCGCCTCCCCGGCGGGCCCGTTCACCGGTACGCGGGCCCCGGGCCCGGTGGCCGGCGTACGGCCTGAATCCGACGCATGACGGACGGACCGGACCCGGCGGCGGCCCGGGGCTCAGCCCAGCATCAGCCGCTCGGTGTCGAAGTCCGCGATGACCTCCAGCCGGCCGCTGAGGGCTGTCACATAGGCGGCGAGCGCACGGACCTCGACGGCTCCGGGCTCGGCCTGCTCCAGCGCCTCCACACGGGCGACGGTCACGCCCATCAGCCCGGCGAGCTGACGCTGCGTCAGGCCCCGTCGGCGGCGTACCGAAGCCAGCCACTGTCCCCGGTTGCGGGCCACCAACAGGGCGGCGCCGCTGTGCCGCTCCTCCTCGGTCCCGGGATACCAGCGGCGGAAAGAGTCCCTGTCTCCTGCGAACTCCGCGTCCTCCGCTCCGGGCTCCCGGCCCCGCCGCTCCCTCCTGGCGAGGCGTTCCCGGGCGAGGGGCAGGGCGTGCTCGTACCACTCCCACCACTGCGCGCGGTCCGCGTCCACCGCGAGCAGGACGACGGCTCCGGCCCCCGACCCGGCCGCCGTGGCCTCGACCGTGCACAGCACCCGCAGGTCCCGGCCGGCCAGCGCGGCCAGCCGCAGTTCGTACAGCTCCGTCGCCGACGGCCGTACGCCCAGCGGCGCCCGCACCTCGTGCTCCAGCCGCTCCGCCCCGTCGGCCATGTCGCGGGCTTCGGTGCGCGCCGTGGCGACCGTGCTGTCCGCGGCGGCGCGGACAGCCTCGCCCGCGCCGGATGTCCCGTCCGGCTCGCTCAGCGCGTCATGGACGTCCTGCTGGGCACGCCCGGCCTGCTGGACCGCTTCCACGCCCGCCCTGCGGGAGAGGAAGAGATCGACCTGGTTCTGCACCCGCCGGCTGATCCCGACGAGGTCGGCCTCCCGCTCGCGGACACCGGCGGACGACTCGCCGAGCAGCGCCTGCCGCTGCCGTACGGTCGTACGCCGCTCCTCCGCTTCCTCGGCGAGGTCGTCGCGGCCCGAACCGGCGGCCTGCGACCCCAGCTCGGCCAGCCGCCTGGCCTGCCGCCCGAGTTCGCTGATCTGCCGGTCCAGCTGCCGCCGCGACACCTTCACGTCGGCCACCGCCCGCCGGATCTTCACCAGCAGCGCGAGCTGGCGCCCGTACCAGTAGTCCAGCGCCTCCCGCGGCTCGCCCGCCCGCAGCGCGGCACCCACCGGAACCACCAGGGGCGGCCCCAGCCGCAGGCCCTCGGCCAGCAGCGCGGTGACCGCCTCACCGGCGAGCCGGGCCGCCCGGGGATCGTCACGGCGCAGGCCGTTCAGCCGGCTCCGTGCCTCGCGTGTCAGTATCAGCCGGTACGTCATGGCGGCCTCACTCCCCGACGGCCCGTGCGAAAGTCCAGGCTTCCACTGTGCCGTTCCCGTCGGCCGCTGTCCCGGCATCGGGCGGACCGGAACCGGGCGGCCCCCGTGGCGGTCAGAACCCGAGGTCGTCGGTGACGGTGGAGGCCGGGACGCTCAGGACGCCGTCGAAGGCGTCGAGCACGGGTGTGTGCAGGTAGCCGCTGTGCATACGGATACGGTCGGGGCCGCTCGCCGCCGCGCCGTGCCCGCGCAGCCCGGCGAGCGCGATGCCGGACCCCAGCCCCGCGTCCGCGATCGCGGCTTCTAGGCTGCCGGGCTCGGGCGCGTCCAGCGGGGTGTCCTCGACCCGGAAGCCGAAGGCGGTGTGCTCGTCGAGGCGCATCTCGGCGGTATGGCCGCCGACGCTGGTCATGGCGAGGGCGAAGTAGTCGTCGCCCAGCGTGTGGTGCAGGTGGTGGCCCATGGGAAGCGATGTGAGACGGCTGTCGAAGAAGACCGGTGTCCGCTGGATGTGGGCGTTGTGCGCGGGCAGCACGACGCGCGTGCCCGGCGGGGTGCGGTCCAGCAGCCAGCGCACCGAGTCGGCCATGAACACCTCGCGCGACGAGGCGTCGGCCACCGCGCCGCGCCCGGCGTACAGCTCCGCCATGGCGCGGAACTGGTGGTCGGTGTGGCAGGCCGCCTCGGCCCGGTGCAGCGCGACGTCGTACTCCCCCCGGCCGCCGCGCTCGACGTACAGCGGCTCCATGGCCCGCAGCCGGGTGCGCAGCCGCGTCAG
The DNA here is from genome assembly GCF_000720725.1 of Streptomyces rimosus subsp. rimosus. Lineage (GTDB taxonomy): Bacteria > Actinomycetota > Actinomycetes > Streptomycetales > Streptomycetaceae > Streptomyces > Streptomyces rimosus_A. The sequence goes on along the minus strand of NZ_JOCQ01000018.1, from coordinate 99,700 downwards.
CAGCGCCGTCAGGTGGTCCTGTTCGGCGGGGTCCAGCCGGGACCAGGCGGGCGCGGCGAGCGCCATGGACGCGCCCGCGAACCGTTCGGCGGTCTTCATGGCGTCCTGGACCAGCGGCAGGCCGTCCGGATCGACCTCGCGAAGGTACTCGGCCACCGGCGCCAGGGCCGGGAGCAGCGAGCCCCCGGCCTCGGGCACGTCGACACCGGCGAACCGTACGGGAAGCGTGGCCGTCCGGTTGTAGCGGCGCAGCCAGTGCAACGGGCCGGAGAGCCCGATCGGAATGGCGGCCCCGGTCTGCCGGTCGAAGTCCTCCTCGGTACCGGCCCCTTGGACCCACGCGTCCAGCGCGACGCCCTCGCTGAACCCGAACTCGAAGGCCAGGGCGGTGAATCCGCACCGCTGGACGAGGAAACGCAGCACACGTTCGCGGGCCAGCCCGAATTCCCGGATGAAATGGGAATTCTCGCCGAGCGCGACGACACGGGCGTCGCCGATCAGCTCCCGCAGCGGTTCCAGGTCGTCCAGCGGGGCGCCGGGATCGAGGGTGCCGAGCACGGCGGCCCGTTCCTTCAGCCGGCCGGTGAACGGGCTCCCACCGACGGGGTCCGGCTCCCGGCTCCCGGTCCGGCTTCGGTCGTGACTTCTCTCGGGCATGCCGGATGCTCACTTTCTCGCGGGTTCTCGCGGGCGGGGGAAAACCGGTGGGGACCGGCGGACGGCATACGGATTCGGCGGCGGGGGAGCGGAGCGCCGGGCCCGGGGGCCGTGCGGCGGCGACGGGCTCAGGGCAGGATCGCGTCCACGTATCCGCCGTCGACGCGCAGCGCGCCGCCCGTGGTCGCCGACGCCTGCGGCGAGCTGAGGTACACGACCATGTTGGCGATCTCCTCGGGCTCGATGAGGCGTTGCAGCAGCGACTGCGGCCGGTGCAGGCGCATGAATTCGCGCTGCGCAGCGTCCCACGGCAGCGCACGGTCGACCAACTGATATACGAAGTCCTCGACGCCGCCGGTGTGCGTCGGCCCGGCGATCACCGAGTTGACGGTGACGCCCGTACCGGCGGCCTCCTTGGCGAAACCCCGCGAGACGGCCAGCAGCGAGGTCTTCGACATGCCGTAATGGATCATCTCGGCGGGCACCACGACCGCGGAGTCACTGGCGATGTTCTGTACGCGCCCCCAGCCGCGCCCCTTCATCCCCGGCAGGTACTGCCGGATCAGCCGGACGGCGCTGAGCACATTGGTCTCGAAGTAGGTGCGCCACTCCGCGTCCGTGATCTCCAGGGCCGGACGCGAGCCGAAGATGCCGAGGTTGTTCACCAGGATGTCGGTGTGCGGCACGGCCGACAGGAGGTCCTGGGCGCCGCTCTCGGTGGCGAGGTCGGCGGTGACGCCGCGGACCTCCGCGCCGGGCACCGCCTCCCGCAGCTGCCCGGCGGCCGTGTCGAGCCGCCCCGCGTCGCGCCCCGTGAGCACGACGCCTGCACCCGCCCGGGCGAGGCCGGTGGCGATGGCGTGGCCGATGCCCTGGGACGAACCGGTCACCACGGCCGTCCGGCCGGAGAGGTCGATGTGCATGTCCGTGCTCCCTTCACCGCGGATGCGCGGTAGCCGCACCGCGGCTGCGCTGTGGGGTACGTGCGCTGCCAGCATCGCGGAGGCGGCACGTCCGGTGTGCGGGGCGCGCGGGACACAGCGTGAGCTGTGAGACGTGTGATGTATCTCCTTCGCCGTGGGCATGGGGGCCTAAGAGGCGGGTAGCCACTGCCGTGAGCCAAGACACAGGTGTGACGAAGTGTGACGGAAGGAGAAAAAGATGTTGTTGGCGCACCCGGTGGTGTTGGGTAACCTCGTCGACCAGTACGAGACACTGCGGGTGCTGCGTGCCCAGGACGGCAGTCCTGAGCTGCGGCGGCGGATGGACGATCTCGCCTACTCGCTGTGTATTTCCACCGGAACGAAGGACGTTGATGCGGCACTGGTCGCGGCCAGGCACCGACTGCCCGGCACGGGCGTGCGGGAGGATTCCCTCCTCGCCGTCTGAGGCGCCGTCCGCCCGGCGTTCCGGCGTCGTTGTAGATCCCGCATCCTCCCTCGCCGCGGGCGAGGGCCGGTGTGGCTGAACCGTTCGAGGACTGACCCCACATGACCGCTGCCCGCCTGCCCGCAGGACCGCCGATCTACGACAGTCTCATCGAGAAGCACGGCGACGTCCTGGCCCAGGTCCGCCAGGTGGCCAAGGAGACCGAACGCGAGGCCAACGAGCTGCTGGACTGGAGCGAGCTGCGCGCCGGCCGGGACTGACGGGCCGTACGCCGCACAGCGGGCCCGCCCGCCCGGAGCGGGCCCGGCTCAGCCGCGGCCGCCGTCCTGCGGCGGTGTGAGCCGGGGCAGCAGATGGCGGGACAGATCGCCCAGCGCCTCCACGGTCGCCAGGCTGGTCTGCACGCGGTGCAGGGACTGGGCGAGACAGATGTTGGCGCCGGCCACCGTGTCGTGCGCGGAGTCCCGGATCTGGCCGATCAGGTTCTCCAGTATGTCCAGCGAGGCGAACAGCTCGGTGAGCGCGGACCGGTTCGCTTCGGTGAGCTTGAGGGCGTACTGGTCGAGGGGCCGGCTCGTGTCGAGGGTGACCGGACGTCCGTTCCAGCACAGCGTCACGGTCGGCTCCTGCGTCCTGGGCGGCATGGGCGGTCCTTGCGCGGGGTGGGGTGCAGGTGCGGTCGTCGTACGGCGCCCGGAGTCGCCGGGCCGCGCTCAGAAGTACAGCACGCCCCCGGTGGCCGTACCGTCTCACTCTGAGACGGTACGGAGCCGACCGGCCCGTGCTGGGCGGCCCTTCGGCCCGGCCGGGACGGTGCCGCGCGCGTCGCGCCGCGATTGGGTGCGGCGGCGGGGATCGCGGTCCGGGCCCCCGGGGCATGTCTGCAACCATGGATTTCCGGGATGCTTCCGAACGGACGGTCATGCGGGCACGCGAGCGGATGCTCAGCGGTGCCCGGGACACCGCCGCGGCGCGCGGAGCACAGAGACGCACCACGGTCGCCGCCGCGCCCGGCGTTCCGCACCCGCAGGCCAGGGACCGCATCCTCTCCTCCTGGGAACGCAGCCGCCGCCACGCCGTTGATGCCGAACGGCTGCACGTCCCGTACCTGGAGCAGCACATCGACTGGGACGGCCGCCTGCTCGCCGCGGCGGCACCCGTCCTCGACCGTGTCGAGGAACTCCTCGCCGACTGCACGGCCGGTGTGGTCCTCGCCGATGCCGCGGCCCGCGTCCTGACCCGCCGGGGCGGCGACCCCGCCGTGGTCCGCCTGATGGACCGGGTGCACCTGGCGCCGGGCTTCAGCTACGCCGAAGAGGCCGTCGGCACCAACGGGATCGGCACCGCGCTGGCCGAACGGCGCCTGTGCACCGTCTTCGGCCCCGAGCACTTCGCCGAACCGCTCCAGCGCGCCGCGTGCGCCGGCATCCCCGTACGCAACCCGCTCACCGGGCGCCAGGAAGGCGTGGTCAACCTGACCTGTCTGCGGCAGGACGCCTCGCCGCTGATGGCCGCGGTGGTACGGCAGGCCGCCGCCGACATCGAGGAGCGGCTGCTCGACCGCTACTCCGGCAGGGAGCGCGCGGCCCTGGACGCCTTCCTCGCCGCCGGCCGCCGCACCAGCGGCCCGGTGGTCCTCGTGACCCCCACCCTGCGTACGGCCAACGCGGACGCGGTCAGCCTCCTGGAGCCGCAGGACCTGCGCCAGTTGGGCGCGCTGGCCGCCGACCTGCTGGCCGCGCCGCCGCACAACCGACGGCAGCGCGTAGAGGCGTCGCTGCGGCTGGCCTCCGGTCCCGACGTACGGGCGCGCTGCACCCTGATCGGCCCGCCGGACCGGCCGATCGGCTGCCTGGCCGGTGTGACGATGCCGGAGGCCCGTACCGCGACCGCCGCGCAGGGACGGACGCCCGCCCCGCCGGCCCCGGCACACCGGTCCTTGGCGGCGCTCCCGGCGCTGCTGCCGGGCCTGGCCGGCGGCTCGCCGTCCTGGCGTTCCGCGAGCCGGGACGTCACCTCCGCCTGCCGGCAGCGGCTGCCCACCCGGGTGGTGGGCGAGGCGGGCGTCGGCAAACTGGCGCTGGTGCGCGCGGCCCACCACTGGGTACGGCCCGGATCCGCGCTGCGCGTCCTGGACCTGGCCACGGGCCGGCGCACCCCGCACGTGCTGGCCCGTACCGAGGAAGCCCTGCGCGACGAGGACGGCACGGTGGTGCTCCAGCACCTGGAACTGGCCGGCCGGGAGCTGATGCACCGGTTGGAGGCGCTGCTCGCCGGGGCCCGCCGCAACCGGGGCGCCGGCCCGTGGGTGGTCGGCCTCTACACCGTTGCCGGACCGGGCCCGGCCCCGCCGTCGGGCCCGGTGCCTCCGGCGCTGGACAGTGCCGTCTTCCCGTGCACGGTGGCGGTGGCGCCGCTGCGCTACCGCCCCGAGGACATCCGCGACCTCGTCCCCGCGCTGCTGGCCCGGCACGGCCGCGGCGGCACCGTGTGCTGCACCCCGGCCGCGCTCCAGGTCCTCACCCGCTTCGACTGGCCCGGCAACGTACGGCACCTGAGCCGGGTGCTCCAGCAGGCGGCGCGCGGGCGCCGCCAGGCAGACCTCCAGCCGCACGACCTCGCACCGGAGTGCCACAGCTCCTGCCGCCGCACCCTCACACCCTGGGAAGCCGCCGAACGCGACGCGATCGTCCGCGCCCTGCACGACACCGCGGGCAACCGCGAGGCGGCGGCCCGGCAGTTGGGCATCTCGCGCGCCACCGTCTACCGCAAGATCCGGCTCTACGGTGTCACGGTGGCGCCGGCGAGGGCCCGGTGAGGAGCGGGCTCGTCAACTTCCATCGGGTGGCGCGCCGTTCACTGCTCCTCCGGCGGACGCCGCCCGGTGGCGATCACACCCGCCGACGCGGCGGCGATGCACCCGATCGCCGTCCACTGCGCCGCCGTCAGCCACTCCCGCAGGATCAGCAGCCCGGCCAGGCCTGCCACGACCGGCTCCAGGCTCTGCAGCACGCCCACCACCCGCACCGGCAGCCGGCGCAGCGCCGTGAGTTCCAGGGAGTAGGGCACCACCGCCGAGAGGGCCGCGACGCCCAGAGCCACGGCGAGCGTCGGGGGCTGGACCAGCCGCGCCCCGCCACTTTCCACCAGGCCGTACGGAACGGTGAGCACGGCCGCCCACGCCACCGCGAGCGCCAGCGGCCCGCCACCGCGCAAGCGGGCGCCCACCCGCCTGCTCAGCAGGAGATAGCTCCCCATGGCCGCCGCGGACGCCAGTGCGAAGGCCAGACCGGCCGCGGGCAGGGAACCGGTGGCCCCCGGCGCGGCGAAGAGCAGGATACCGGCCACCGCCAGCACGCCCCACAGGGCATCGCGCCACCGCCGTACGGACCCGAGCGCGATCGTCAGGGGCCCCAGCAGTTGCAAGGTCACGGCGACCCCCAGCGGCAGGTACGCCATCGCCGGATAGACCAGGTTCATCCCGGCGATCGACGTACCGAAGGCGAGGACCAGCAGCCGGTCCCCGCGGGCGGGCGGCAGGCCGGGCCGCCACCACAGCAGGAGGACCGCGGCGGCGAGGGCCAGCCGCAGCGCCACCACGCCCCACGGGCCGCCGACGGCACCGATCAGCCCCTTGCCGAGGGCCTGGCCGAGCTGCACGCTCACGACGCTGCCCAGGACGAACACCGGCGCGGGCGGGCCCGGCCGCAATGGCCGTGCGGTCGCCGTGCCCGGCCCGGCGCCACCACCCGACTTCGCCGGTACGCGCGGCTCACCCGTCCCGGCACCGCTTCGCTGTAACACCATGCGCTCCAGCCTGCGTCCGGCAACCGTGCGGGTCCATCGCAGATTTCCGTACGGCATCGTGTTGAATCGACGCATGATCGACCTGCGGCTTCTCCAGACGCTGCGCGTGCTGCGCGCCCAGGGAACGGTGACGGCCGCGGCGCGGGCCCTGAACCTGTCGCCGTCCGCGGTCTCCCAACAACTGCGCCAGCTCTCCCGGCAGACGGGCGCGGTCCTCCTGGAACGGGACGGCCGCCGGCTGCGCCTCACCGACGCCGGTCACGTACTGCTCGGCCACGCCGACGCGCTGACCGCGCAGTGGGAGCGGATCCGCGCGGACCTCGGCCGGCACGACACCAGCCCGTACCGCACCCTGCGCGTGGGCGGGTTCGCGACCAGCATCGGGCCCCTGCTGGCCCCCGCCGCACAGGAACTGCTGTGTGCTCCCCGCCCGGTCCGGGCGCTGCTCACCGAGACCGACACGGACCGGTGCTACCGCCAACTCCTGTCCGGGGAGCTCGACATCGCCGTGGTGACCCCGCTGTCCGGCAGCCCGCCGCAGGACGACGCCCGGTTCGACCAGCAGCCGCTGCTCGACGAGGCGCAGGACCTCGCGGTCCCGTCCGGGCACCCCCTCGCCGGGCGCGGCCACGTCGAACTGGCCGACGCCGCGGGGGAGGACTGGATCTCCGCCCACCACGACCAGAACCACCTGGCCCGTGCGCTGTGCACGGCGGCGGGCTTCGCGCCCAGGATGACGCACCACGCCGACGCCTGGCATGCCGTCCTCGACATGGTCGCCCACGGTCTGGGCGTCTGCCTCGTCCCCCGCCTGGTGTCCTGCGCGGCGCACGCGGGGGTGGTGCGGGTGCCCGTGCACGGTGACCCCCGGCCGCTGCGTCGCGTCCTGACCTGCGTACGCCGGGGCAGTCACGCGCAGGAGACCATCGCCCGAGGCCTGGCGGCCCTGCGGGCCCGCGCCGCCCTCGTGCCGACCGGCTGACCCGAACACCTCAATAAAGCCGGCGGAACTGCCCAGTTGGACGTCCCCTTTCGCGGCAGCCGGCTGGATAGCATGACCGGGATGTTGTGCTGAGCGGAGCGGGGGCCGCGCACATGGGAAAGCCCGAATTAGCTGACATCTGGCCGCTGACAGCCATGCAGGCGGGCATGTTCTTCCACGCCGGCTACGATCCGCGGGCCACCGACATCTATCGCAGCCAGACGGCCCTGGATTTCCAGGGCCCGCTCGACCTGGGGCTCCTGCGTTCCGCATTACAGCGGTTGATGCGTCGGCACGCGCCCTTGCGTGCGGGATTCCGTGCGCTGGATTCCGGGGAAACCGTACAGTTCGTGCTGCGCGAGGCCGAGGTTCCCTGGGCGGAAATCGACCTGAGCGCGGCGGACGAATCCGTACTGCGGCAGGTGACGGAGCGGGAATGGCAGCGCCGGTTCGACCTTTCCGAATCCCCGCTGATACGGGTCACGGTGATACGGCTCGCCGGCGACCGCCACCGCGTTCTGCTGGCTCTGCATCACATTCTCTGCGACGGCTGGTCCCTCGCGATTCTCCTCGACGAATGGATGACGCTGTACGCGCACGCGGGCGACGCCTGCCTGCCGCCGGTGACGCCCTACGCCACGTACATGACCTGGCTGGGCGCCCGGGACCGGGACGCCGCCCTCGCGGCCTGGCGGCAGGCGCTCGCGGGCGCTGGGCCCACCCTGGTCGCGGCGGGCAAGGGAACCCGCGCGCCGACGGACCCGGCCGAGGTCCCGGTCGGTCTCACCGCGCCGCTGGCCGACCGGCTGGAACGGCGGGCGCGCCGCCTCGGTGTCACGGCGAGCACCCTGGTCCGCGGCGCGTGGGGCATCCTGCTCGGCAGGCTGACCGGCCGCGACGACGTGGTGTTCGGCACGACCACCGCCGGCCGGCCGCCGGAGGTGCCGGGCATCGAGAGCATGGTCGGGATGTTCATCAACACGCTGCCGGTGCGGGCGCGTTGGGACGACGGTGAACCGCTGGCGGACTTCCTGCGCCGGCTCGCCGCCGAGCAGGCCGCGCTGCTGCCGCACGAGCACGTCGGCCTGTGGGAGCTGCACCACCTCACCGGCGCCCGGGAACTGTTCGACACGCTGGTGGTCTACCAGAACCTCCCGCAGGAGCTGCCGTCCGGTGACCTCGCTCACGGGGTCCGGCTCGACGGGGTCACCGGACGGTCCGCGGCCCACTACCCCCTCGTCCTGAACGCGCTGCCCGGCGACTTCCGGCTCACCTACCGGCCGGACCTCTTCGGCCGGGACGCGGCCGAGGCGGTGGCGGCCCGCCTGGTGCGGGTGCTGGAACAGGTCGCGGGCGACCCCTCGGCGCGGCCCGCGCAGATCGACGCCCTGCTGGACGGCGAGCGCGAGCGGCTGACGACAGGCGTGAACGTGGGTCCGCCCGGTGTGGCGGGGGAGACGGTGACCGGTGCCTTCGCGCGAGTGGTGGAGCGGTGCCGGGGCCGGGCGGCCGTCGTCGGTGGGGGCGTGCGGGTGACGTACGGGGAGCTGGACCGGCGGGCGGATGCCGTCGCCCGGTTCCTGCGCGCCCGCGGGGTGGGGGAGGGGGACCGGGTGACGGTGCAGCTGCCCCGGTCCCCGGATCTGGTGGCGGTGCTGCTCGGCATCGTCAAGGCCGGTGCGGCGTACGTTCCGGTCGACCCGGGCGGCCCGGCGGGGCGGAACGGCCTGATGACCGGCAATGCGGCGGCGGCCTTCGAGGTGAGCGAGGCCGTCATGGCAGACGTCCTCGCGGGTACGGGCGGTGCGGGTTCCGTACCGGTACGGGTGACGGCGGACTCGGCGTTCTCCGTGCTCCACACCTCCGGGTCCACCGGCGAGCCGAAGGGCGTGACGCTGACGCACGGCGGCGTCGCGGCGCTGGCGGCGGACCCCTGCTGGGGCGACTGCGCCACCGGCCGCATGCTCTTCCACGCCCCGCACACCTTCGACGCCTCCCTCCTGGAGCTCTGGGTGCCGCTGCTGAACGGCGGCTGCGTCGTCGTGGCCCCCGCCGGGGTCGCCGACTCCGACCTGCTGACGGGCCTGGTCGCCGACGCGGGCCTGACAACCGTCCACCTGACGGCCGGTCTGTTCCGGGTGCTGGCCCAGGAGACCCCGGAGTGCCTGGCCGGGCTGCGGCACGTCCTGACCGGCGGCGACGTGGTGCCCGCCGACGCCGTGGCCCAAGTCGCCCGCACCTGCCCGGACCTGGAGATCCGCCACCTGTACGGGCCCACCGAGACCACCCTGTGCGCGACCGTCCACCGGCTCCGGCCGGGCGCCCCCGTGCCGGACCCCCTGCCGCTGGGCGGCCCGCGCTCCGGCGTCCGCCTGTACGTCCTGGACGGCGGGCTGCGGCCCGCACCGGCCGGTGTCCCGGGCGAGCTGTACACCGCCGGGACCGGTGTCGGGCGCGGCTATCTGCACCGGCCCGCGCTCACCGCCGAACGGTTCGTCGCCTGCCCCTACGGCGGGCGCATGTACCGTACCGGCGACCTCGTGCGCTGGAACGCCGACGGGCACCTGGAATTCCTCGGCCGCACCGACGACCAGGTCAAGATCCGCGGCTACCGCGTCGAGCCGGAGGAGACGGCCGCCGTCCTGGCGCGCTGCCCGGAGGCCGCCCAGGCGGCGGTCGCCGTACGGGAGGACACCCCCGGGCACAAGCGGCTGGTCGCGTACGTCGTACCCGCGCGCCCCGGCACCCCGGTCGCCGACGCCGTCCGGCGGTTCGCGGCCGCACACCTGCCGGAGTACCTGCGGCCCGCCGCGACCGTCGTCCTGGAACGGCTCCCGCTGACCCCGAACGGCAAGGTCGACCGGGCCGCCCTGCCCGCACCGGACCCGGCCCCCGCGCCCGCCGGTGACGTCCGGGCGGGCACGCCGCGGGAGGACATTTTGTGCTCCCTGTTCGCCCAGGTGCTGAAGGCGCCCCGGGTCCGCCCGGACGACAGCTTCGTCCGGCTCGGCGGCGACTCCCTGCTGGCCACCCGGCTCGCGAGCCGCATCCGTACCGTCCTGGGCGTCGAAGTCTCCAACCGCATGCTGTTCGAGCACCCGACGCCGGCCCGGCTCGCCCGGCGCCTGGACCGGCTCGGCGCCGCGCGTCCGGCGGTGGTCCGCGCCGCGCGGCCCACGCCGCTGCCCATGTCCTCCGCGCAGCAGCGGATGTGGTTCCTGGACCGGCTGGAGGGACCGGACAGCGTCAACAACATCACGCTGTGCCTGCGGCTGCGCGGCGCACTGGACCGGGCGGCGCTGGAGTCCGCCTGGCGGGACACGGCCGTACGGCACGAGGCGCTGCGCACGGTCTACGGGGAGGCGGACGGCGTCCCGTACCAGGAGGTCCTGGCGGAGACGGCCGTGCTGATACCGACTGTGGACGTGTCCGAGGAGCGGCTGCAGGACGCACTCACCGCCGCAGCGGGCGAAGGCTTCGACCTGACGGCCGCCCCGCCGTGGCACGTCACCCTGTTCGCGACCGGGCCCGCCGAACACGTGCTGCTCGTCGTACTGCACCACATCTGCGCCGACGGCTGGTCGCTCGGCATCCTCGCCCGGGACCTGTCGGCCGCGTACACGGCGCGCGTCGAAGGCCACGCGCCGGACCGGCCGCCGCTGCCCGTGCAGTACGCGGACTTCACGCTGTGGCAGCGCGCGCTGCTGGCGGACGAGGAGGACCCGGCGAGCCTGTTCGGCAGCCAGCTCGCGTACTGGACCGGGGCCCTCGCGGACCTGCCGCACGAGCTGGACCTGCCCGCCGACCGGCCGCGCCCGGCCACCGCGAGCCACCGCGGCCGGACCCTGGCCGTCCGCACACCGGCCCGCACCCACCGGCGCCTGCTGGAGGTCGCGCGGGAGTGCGGCGCCACCCTGTCGATGGTGACGCAGGCCGCGTCGGCGGTGCTCTTCTCCCGGCTGGGCGCGGGCGAGGACATCCCGTTCGGCGCGCCGGTCGCGGGCCGGGTCGACGAGGCCCTGGACGACCTGGTGGGCTGCTTCCTGAACACGCTGGTGCTGCGCACGGACGTACGCGGCAACCCCACGTTCGCCGAACTGACCGGCCGGGTCCGCGAGGCCGATCTGGCCGCCTACAGCCACCAGGACCTGCCGTTCGACCGCCTGGTGGAGGTGCTGAACCCCGACCGGTCGCTGTCCCGGCAGTCGCTGTTCCAGCTCGGCTTCGCCTTCCAGAACACCCCGGACGCCCCGCTCTCCTTCGCCGGACTGACCGCGGCGCCCGAGCCGTGCGCGACCTCCTCGACCCGGTTCGACCTCTCGCTCCTGCTGCGCGAACAGCACGACGCGGACGGCGCTCCGGCGGGCCTGGTCTGCCACCTGGAGTACGCCACGGACCTGTTCGACGAGGACACCGTACGGACGATGGCGGAACGCCTGGTCCGCCTGCTGGGGCAGGCCGCGGACGACCCGTACGGACGGATCGGCGATCTCGACGTACTGGACGAGGCCGAACGCCATCAGCTGGTGGCGGGCTGGAACGACACCGGGCGCCCGCTGCCCGACGGCACCATCGTGGACCTCTTCCGGGCGCAGGCGGCCCGCACCCCGGACGCGGTGGCGCTGCGCTGCGGCTCCGATGCCGTCTCGTACGCCGAACTGGGCGCGCGGACCGACCGGTTGGCGCGGTACCTGGCCGGGAAGGGAGTCGGCCCCGAGACACGGGTCGGGCTGTGCCTGCCGCGCGGGGTGGACATGATCGCGGCGGTGCTGGCCGTGTGGAAGGCGGGCGGCGCGTACGTGCCGCTGGACCCGGAGTATCCGGCGGCCCGGCTCGCGTACATGGTGGCCGACAGCGGCGCGGCCCTCGTCCTGAGCACGGCCGGCACGTCGGCCGGTGTGCCACCCGGACCGGCGGTGGTGGAGCTGGACGCGACGGCGGAGGTCATCGACGGGGAGTCCGCTGGACCACTGCAACTGCCCGCGCATGCAGACCAGTTGGCGTACGTGATCTACACGTCCGGCTCCACGGGACGCCCCAAAGGCGTGGCCGTCCCGCACCGCGGTGTGGTCAACCTCGCGATGGCGCTGCGGCCGGTGCTGGGCGCGGGCGAGGGCGTGGTGGGGCTGCAGTTCGCGTCGTTCGGTTTCGACGCGGCGGTGATGGACGTGGCGGTCACGCTGGCCGCCGGCGGCACCCTGGTGATCGCCACCGGTCCGGAGCGCGCCGACCCCGAGGCGCTGGCCCGCCTGGTCGGCTCGTACGGCGTCAGCACGGCCTGCATGGTGCCGTCCCTGCTCGGGATGCTCGACCCGGCGGCCCTGCCCGGGATACGGGACCTGGTCGTGGGCGCCGAGCGGCTGACCGCGGACCTGGCGAGCCGGTGGGCGGGGCGTACTCGGGTGTGGAACACCTACGGCCCCACCGAGGCCACCGTGATCAGCACCGCCACCCGGGTGGTCCCGGACACCGGTCCCCGGGACCGGCCGCCGCCGATCGGCCGCCCGGTCGACAACGTCCGCGCGTACGTGCTCGACGGCGCCCTGCGCCCGGTCCCCGCCGGGGTGACCGGCGAGCTGTACACCACCGGGCCCGGCCTGGCGCGGGGTTACGTCAACCGGCCCGCCGCGACCGCGGAACGCTTCGTGGCCTGCCCGTACGGCGGCCGCATGTACCGCACCGGCGACCTGGTGCGGTGGGGCGCCGGCGGCGGGCTGGAGTTCCTGGGCCGGACCGACGACCAGGTCAAGATCCGCGGATTCCGGGTCGAGCCGGGGGAGATCGAGGCGGTGCTCACCGCGCACCCGGCGGTCGCCCAGGCCGTGGTGACCACCCGCCCGGACCGCACCGGCGACCGGCAGCTGATCGGCTACATCGTCCCCGAGGACCGCGCCGACGGCGGGCCGTCGCCGGACGCTGACCCGCAGCTGCTGCGCGACCACGTGGCCCGGTTCCTGCCCGGACACCTCGTCCCGGCGGCGATCGTGCCCCTCGAAGCACTCCCGCTGACTCCGAACGGCAAGGCCGACCGGGCGGCGCTGCCCGCCCCGGACCGCGTCCGCCCGCAGGCCGACCGCGGCCCCCGCACCGCCACCGAACACGCTGTCCACCGCATCTGGTGCCAGGTGCTGGGCCGCCTGGAGTTCGGCATGCGGGAGAAGTTCTTCGACGCGGGCGGCACCTCGCTGAAGCTGATGGCCGTACGCAGCGAACTCGCCCGGTTCAGCGGCCAGGACCTGCCGGTCGCGCTGTTCTTCGAGCACTCGACCATCGAGGCGATGGCCGAGACCGTCGACCGCCGCAGGCTGGTCCCGGTCGACGACGACCACACGCACGAGCTGTAGCCCGGACCGGCCGCCCCCCACCGCACCGGCAATCGGAGGACACACATGAGGACGGGCGACGTCGCGATCATCGGGGCTGCCGGGATCTTTCCCGACGCGGCGGACCTGGAGACCTTCCACGACAACCTGCGCGCGGGCCGCGACAGCGTCGGCGGGCCGGGACACGCCCGGCTGCACACCGGCGACGACCCCGGCGAACGCTACCTCGCCATGGGATACCTGGACCGCATCGACCTGTTCGACCACGAGCTGTTCGGCATCCCGCGGCGCGAGGCCGAGCTGATGGACCCGCACCAGCGGCTCCTGCTCCAGCTCACCCACCAGGCCATCGAATCCGCCGGGTACGCCCCGTCCGCGCTGCGCGGCTCCGCCGCCTCGGTGCTCCTCGCCGCCGTGGAAACCGGCCCCGGCCGGGTGGCGGAGGCCGACCGGGACGTGGTCCAGCTGCTCGGCACGTCCACGGCCGCCCTCGCCGCCCGCCTCAGCTACCTCTTCGACCTCCAGGGGCCCGCCCTGGTGGTGGACACCGCGTGCAGCAGCGGGCTGACCGCGGTGCACCTCGCGGTCCGGCAACTGCGCAACGGGGAAGCGCCGTTGGCGATCGTCGGTGGCATCAACCTGCTGCCCCCGCCGGTCCGGAAGGCCGACTGGACGCCGCTGCCGGGCCTGGAGTCGAGCGACGAGCGATGCCGTCCGTTCGACGCCGACGCCAACGGCATGACCGCGGGGGAGGGCGGCGGCATCGTCGTACTGAAGCTGCTGTCCCAGGCGCTCGCCGACGGCGACAACGTGCTGGCCGTCCTCAAGGGCGTCGCCGTCAACCACAACGGCTACCGCGCAGCCACCATGGCCGCGCCGAGCCAGGCGGCCCAGGCCGCCGTGCTGACCGAGGCGTGGCGGGACGGGGACGTCGGGGCGGAGACCATCGGCTACGTCGAATGCCACGGCTCGGGCACCCCGCTCGGCGACGTGGTCGAGGTGGACGCGCTGCGCCGGGCGTTCACCGCCGCGGGCGTGACCGCCCGGCAGTGCGCGATCGGCTCGGTCAAGGCCAACATCGGGCACCTCGGCAACGTGGCGGGCATCGCCGGACTGTTCAAGGTCATCGCGGCGCTGCGGCACGGCATCCACTACCCGGCCGTCAACTTCACCGCGCCCAACCCGCTGATCGACTTCACCGGCCCGGTGTACGTGAACGACGCGGTCCGCGCCTGGCCGGACGCGCCGTCCGTACGCCGCGCCGGGCTGAGCAGCTGGGGCATGACCGGCACCAACGTGCACGCCGTACTGGAACAGGCACCCGCCGCCGACTCCGGCCCGGCGGCCCCGCCGGACGCCGAACTGGTCACGGTCTCGGCCCGCTCGGCCACCGCCCTGGACCGCTACCGCACCCGCCTGGCCACCTTCGCCGAGCGCACCGACCAGCCCCTGCGCGCCGTCGCGCACGCGCTGAACCGGGGCCGGGACGACCACCCGTACCGGCTGGCGGTGACCGCTGCGACCACCGGCGAACTGGCCGTACGGCTGCGCGCGGCCACCGTCCCCGAGACGCCCGCGCCCGACGCCCCGCGGCCGGTCCTGCTGTTCTCCGGGGACGCCCTCCTGGACGACGCGGCCTGGGCGCGGCTGTGCGCGGACTTCCCCGTACCCGTCAGCTGCGCGGAACTCGACGCCGCGACCCCCGACCCGGCGGGCCGCACCGTCGTCCGGCAGTACGCCCTCTACCGCGTGGCCGAGTCGCTGGGACTCACCGGCATCGGGTTGATCGGTTCCGGAACGGGCAACCTGGCCGTCCGCGCCGTACGGGGCAAGCTCACGCTCGCCGAAGCGGTCGCCGAGGCCGCCGGGCAGCGGCCGGACCCGGCACCCGACCGGGCGCGGCTGGAGCCGGTGGCGGCGGGGCTGGCCCGCGACGGAGCCCTGCTCGTGGCGCTCGCCGGCGGGGGCGCCCTCGTCCGCGAGACCGGTGCCCTCGCCCCGGACCTGTCCGTCGTGGACCTCGCCGGGGACGGGTCCCGCGCCGGGGTACTGGCCCGCCTCGGCTGCCTCTACACCCTCGGCGCCGCCGTCGACTGGGAGCGCCACTACCGCGACACCGGCATCCGGCGCATCGAGGCACCGACGTACCCCTTCGAACCGACCCGCTGCCCGTTCGGCCGCCCCCGCACCGAGCCGCCCGCCGCCTCCCGCCCCGCCGGAACCGCCCCCGCGGCGCCGCCCGGCTCCGCGGAGACCGAACGGCGCGTCGCCGCGGTGTGGGCGGACCTGCTCGACCGGCCCGACGCCGGGCCCGACTCGGACTACTTCATGCTCGGCGGCACCTCCCTCGTCGGCGTCGGACTGCTGCGCCGCCTCCAGCAGGACTTCGGCGTACCGGTGACCTTCGCCGACCTGTACGCCCACCCCACGGTCCGCGCCCTCGCCGGGCGGCTGCACCAACTCACCACCGAGGCGCACCGGGCCGGGGAGCCCGCCGCCGTGCCGGACGACCGGCCGATCCCCCGGATCGGACGCGACGGCCCGCTGCCGCTGTCCTTCGGCCAGGAACCCCTGTGGTACCTCGACCAGGTCAACCCGGGCAGCCCGCTCTACAACGTCCCCGCGCCCCTGCACCTGACGGGACCGCTGGACACGGCCGCCCTCCAGGACGCGCTGGCCGACATGGCCGCCCGGCACGAGGTGCTGCGCAGCGCCTTCCTGACCGACGACGACAGCGCGCCGTACGTGGCGTTCACCGCGCCCGAACCGCTACTGGCCGTCCTGGACGTGAGCCGGATGCCCGAGGAGCGGCGCGGCCCACGGGTCCGCGCCCTCATCCGGGACGCGGTCGCGCAGCCCTTCGACCTCACCCGTGACACCCTGCTGCGGGTGCTGCTGATCAAGCGGGCCGCGGAGGACCACGTCCTCGTCCTGACCTTCCACCACACCGTCTTCGACGGCGGCTCCACCGCGCTGTTCACCCGCGACCTCGCCGAGTTCTACCGGGCCCGCAGCACCGGAACCCCGGCCAGGCTGCCCGGACTGCCCGTCCAGTACCAGGACTACGCCGCCTGGCAGCGCTCCCTGCCGGACGGACCGCGCTGGCGGCGCAGCCTGGACTTCTGGCGCGCGCAGCTCGCCGGTCTCGACCGCCCCGAACTGCCGCTGGACCGCCCGCGCCCGGACATCCAGTCGTACGACGGCGAAGTGCTCCCCTTCCTCATCGACGCCGAAAGCGCCGAGCGGGTACGGGACTACAGCCGCCGGCACGGTGTCACCACCTTCGTCACCATGCTCGCCGTGCTCGACGCGCTGGTGCACCTGTGGTCCGGCCACCGCGACATCATCATCGGCGTCGCCACCTCCGGGCGCGTCCACCCCGATGTCCAGGACGTCCTCGGCTACTTCAACAACCTCCCGCCGTTCCGCACCGACACCACCGCCGACCTGACCTTCGACGAGCTGGTCCGGCGGTGCGCGGGCACCGTCGCGGGCGTCCTGGACCACGAGGAGATCCCGGTCAGCCGGATCGTCTCGGCGGGCGGCGCCCGGCGCGACCTCGCCCGGCACCCGCTGTACGACGTGACGTACACCTACCAGAACGTGCCGCAGTACGAAGGCGGCCTGGCCGGCGTGGAGATCACCCGGTACGCGGACACCGACGTCGGCGGTGTGGTGCCGGGCACCGCGAAGTTCGACCTGTCCTTCGGCATCGTGGACGCCGGGGCGGGGCCGATGACCGGCGAACTCAACTACGCGACGGCCCTGTTCGACCGGGCCACCGCGGACCGCCTCGTGCGGTGGTTCCCCGGGCTGGTCGCGGCGGCGGTGGCGGAGCCGGGGAGGGCGCTGGGGGAGTTGGGGGAGCTGCGGGCGGAGGCGCGCGTGGTGCGCCCGGCGCCGGAGCGCGAGCCCGCTCCCGTACCGTCGTCCGCCCCCGTACGGCCCTCCGTCCCGGAGCCGTCCCGCGCCGCCGAGCCGCCGGGCGACGCCGAGTCGGTCCTGCGGAAGCTGTTCGGCGACCTGGTGGGGGTGGCCACGGTCCGGCCCGACGACGACTTCTTCGTCATCGGCGGTGACTCGGTCATGTCCATCCAGCTCGTGGCCCGCGCCCGCCGCGCCGGAGTGCTGATCTCGCAGCGCGATGTCTTCGAACACCGTACGGCCGCGGCGATGGCGGCGGTCGCCGCGGACGGGGCCGCGCCCCGGCAGGCCGAGGCGGACGAACGGGCGGACCAGCGCATCCCGCTCACGCCGGTGATGCGGGAATTCGCCGAACGGGCCGGGATGCCGGGGCTGTTCGCGCAGACCGTGACCGTGGCCGTTCCCGCCGGAACGGACCCCGCCGTACTGGCCGCCGCATTCCGCGCGGTGCGGGACCATCACGCGATGCTCCGGGCCCGGCTGGTGGGGGAGGAGGGCACGGACCCGGCCACGTGGACACTGGCGGTGCCGGGGGCCACAGCGGACGGCGCGGACGGCGCGGCTGGTACGGATGTCCGGGTACGCCGGGTGGACGCGGCGGGGCTCGGCCCGCAGGAGCTGTCCGGTCTCCTGGAACGGGAGGGCCGGGCCGCGGCCGGGCGGCTCGACCCCCGCGCCGGCGTCACGGCGCAGCTCGTCCTGCTGGACCGGGGTACGGCAGAGGAAGGCCGTCTGCTGCTCGCCGTCCACCACCTCGTGGTCGACGTGCTGTCCTGGAAGGCTGTGCTGTACGACCTGGAGGCGGCGTACGAAGCGCTGGCCGCCGGTGAACCCGTAACCCTCCTGCCCGTACCGACATCCTTCGGGCAGTGGGCGCGGACCCTGGCGTCGCTGGCGGGAAGCGCGCAGTGGCAGGCCGAACTGCCCGTGTGGGAGCGCACGTTGGCCCCCGGCGAGCCGCTGCTCGGCGGGCGGCCCCTCGACCCCGGCCGCGATACCCCGGCGCACGCGGGACACGTCTCCGTACCCCTGCCGGCCCCGGTGACCGCCGGGCTGCTGACGACCGTCCCGGCGGCGTTCTACTCCGGGACCGGTGACCTGCTGCTCGCCACGCTGGCCGCCGCGGTGGCCGAATGGCGCGCGGCGCGCGGGGGCGGCACCGGGCCGGTGCTGGTCGACGTGGAGGGCCACGGGCGGGAACCGCTCACCGACGACATGGACCTGACGCGTACGGTCGGCTGGTTCACCTGCGCGTACCCCGTACGGCTGGACCCCGGCGCGGTCGATCCGGCCGAGGTACGGGCCGGTGGGTCCGCCGCGGGACAGCTGGTCAAAGTGATCAAGGAACAACTCGGCGTGGTGCCCGGCAACGGCCTGGGGTACGGAGCCCTGCGCCACCTCGACGCCGGGGCCGGGCGCGCACTGGCCGGGCTGTCCGGCGCGTCGATCGGCTTCAACTACCTGGGCGGGCTCCTCGGCGGCGGAACCGGTGAAACCGGCGGAACCGATGGAACCGGTGAAACCGGTGAAACCGGCGCCTGGCGGCTGCTCGGACTGGGCGGCGAGGTCGCGGAGCACACCGTCCTCGGCCACGCCCTGGAAGCGGGCGGCACCGTCGTCCACGGACCGGACGGGCCCGAGCTGCACCTCTCCCTGTGGTGCTCGCGCAACCTCATCGGCGAGAGCGCGGCCCGCGAACTGTGCGAAGCCTGGGCGGCGCTGCTGACCGGGCTGGCGGCGTACGCGGACCGGCCCGGCGCGGGCGGGCACGTACCGTCCGACTTCCCGCTCGTCGCGCTGAGCCAGCGGCAGATCGAGCAGCTGGAAGCGGGAATCGGGGGACGGGAAGCGGGGACCGGGGAATGAGCGTCGCGCTGCGCACCACGGCCACCCACCTGCCGGGCCGGACCGCCGTGGCGGGTCTGCCGGAGCTGGCCGAACTGGACGCCGCGGAACGGGCGGCCTGCCTGGCCCTCGGCATCGACCGGGTGGCCGTCGGCCCGGACCTGTCCGCGGCGGACCTGGCGGCCCGCGCCGGGCGGCAGGCGCTCGCCACGGCGGGCCTGGACCCGGACCGGCTGGACGGCCTGATCCTGATCGAGTCCCGGGCCCCGGAGGCGTTCTCCACCTCCGAGGCGACCCGGCTGCAGAGGCTGCTCGGTGCCGACCGGGCGTGGGCGTTCTCGGTCGGCGGCCTGGGCTGCGCCTCGGTGGTGCCTGCCCTGCTCGCCGCGGCCGGACGGCTCGCCACCGATCCGTCCGCGGCGCACCTCCTGGTCGTCCACGGCAGCAAACCGGTCACCGCGCGCCGCTACCGGCACCCGGTGACCGTCAACGGCGACAGCGGTCAGGCCCTCCTGGTCTCCCGGGACGGGCCGCTGCGCGTCCGCGACATCCTGCTGGAGACCAGCGGCACGTACTGGGACCTGTTCCACGTCGACTACCGGGGCCGGGCACCGGACCAGTGGCGCGAGGAGTGCACCGACGTCCCCACCTACGCCTTCCGGCTCGCGGTGGAGTCCAGGAAGCGGATCGCGGCGCTGACCGGCCGGCTGCTGGAGCGCAACGGCCTGGACCGGGACGCGGTCTCCTGCTACATCGGGCAGAACCTGTCCACCGCCGCACACCGGATCGTCGCCGAGTCACTGGACGCCGAACTCTCCGGCGCGTGCGCCGACAACCTGCGGGACAACGGCCACCTCGGCCCCAACGACGCCCTGTTCAACCTGTCCACCGCAGTGGACCGCGGGGAGCTGCCCGAAGGAGGGCTGGCCGTCGTCCTCAACATGAGTCCGGCGGCGGCGTGGAGCGCGATGCTCGTCGAGCACGGCGCGGGGGAGGGGGCGGCGGTCTGCCTCTGAACGGTGGCTAAGCGGCTTTCCGGAAGTTCTGTCGGTGACCGGCCGGGAACCCGGGACTGGTCCAGGAGGCCGCGGTGGTCAGGAGTCGGCCGGGTGCGCGAGGGTGACAGGCCCGGCAGCGACAGCGGCACCATCATCGCTCGCACCGCCGATCGCCATCGTCCCCGCAGCAGGCCGCGTAACCGTTCGCACCCGGTGAACGGACGCATCGGCGAACACCGTGGGCGGGCGCACACTGACCACAACCTCGCCGGGCGGGCGGACGACGCTGACACCTCGATCGAACGCCCGGCGAGGGCCATGCCAACACCCCTGCCTTCACCCGGCCCGGCTCCGATAGCGCGCAGAACGTCTGCATACGCGCTTAGCCGACTGTTGCCCAGACGGTTGCCGCCCAGCGAGCTGCTGCCCAGCCGACTGCTGCCAGATGGAGCGTCGATGCGGCTGTGAGATGATCTGCCGACGCATGGGGGATCTATGAATGGAACGTCGGGCGGCTTCTCTGCGGATGCCGCCTCCATCGATGGCAGCTCCAACCTGCTCAACGAGCTGGCCGGGCTGCTGAACGCGGGTCGCATGGACGGGGAGAACGCGACCCAATGCCGCGTCCCTCGCGCGCACCCGGATGTGGCGAAAGCTGTCGAGGGATTCGCGCGCTACGCGCAGGATCAGTACGCGGACATGGTCACTCTCTTGTCCGCGCTGTCGACCAAGTTGCACGCTACGGGTAACGCCCTCGTACACGCTGACGCCAACGCTCAGCGTGGCATGGACGAGATTCTCACCAAGGGGCGCTACGTGGCTCCTGAGGACCGGTGAATGCGGTGACCTACCGATCCGACGTGCACTTCCTGGAACTGTGCAACCCTCCGCTCATCGAGCAGGCAGGTGACGAGTACCGAAGGCTGCACACCCTGCTCGCGTCGTGCGAGGACGAT
The DNA here is from genome assembly GCF_000720725.1 of Streptomyces rimosus subsp. rimosus. Taxonomy (GTDB): domain Bacteria; phylum Actinomycetota; class Actinomycetes; order Streptomycetales; family Streptomycetaceae; genus Streptomyces; species Streptomyces rimosus_A. Next base: position 78,819 of record NZ_JOCQ01000018.1, on the reverse strand, counting down.
TTCCGTAAGGCCGGCCGTATCGACTGGCAGGGTCAGGGACGCGAGCAGTACACCACTCGCCTCAAGGAAGCCGCGGCCCTGGGTGAGCATCTCTCGGACGCTTTCCGGCGAGTCAGCAAGGCTCTCTACGCTTACGCGAAAGCCGTGGCCGGCGCCAAGCGCTACTACGAAAACGGCCGGTCGACCGAGTCGCGTCTGGCCGAGGTCGTCTCACGTGAAGGTACGCCGATCACTCCCACCGCACGGGCGGCCGAGCCCATGCGGCAGTGGGAGGATTTGCGGGGCACCACGGGATTCCTGGACTGGGTCGCGGAGCTCTTCGCCGACCCGGACGAGATCCGTGAGGAAGCAGACCGCTACTACAACGCCACCGGCGACAGCTACGCCGACGCCCTGCGTGTCGAGAAAGAGGCGCGTACGGACTGTGTGGCCGAGATCCGTGCCGCCTTCCAGTCCCTGCCGGACTTCCGTGGCGGCGACTTCGTCGACGCCATGCAACTCCAAGGGGGCGTCGAGGCTTTGCGTCGTGAGACGAAGGACGCAGCCGACGATCCGCTGGCGCAGCTGTTCGGCACGGGCGCCAAGACGGATGCCATCCCCAAGGTCGGCCCGGATGTGGCAGTCTCACCTGCCCTCATGCGCATCAAACTCAAGACCGCGGGGCTCGAAGCGGACGGAAACTACCACTGGCTGCCCAGCGACTCCGACGAAGAACGCCGGAAGTACATCTCCAACAACAAGCATCTCCTGCGCAACGCGGCCCGCGACGCGGGATTGCCGCCGGAAATGGTCGCCGGTATCGCCTGGAAGGAGGTCGAAGGCGATCCCAGTTGGGTGGACGACGCGGCCACCTGGGGACGCAGCAACCTTCCCTTCACCGAGGACCCGGACCTGACGTCCATGGGCCCCATGTCCATCCAGGTCCGCCGCGCGGCAGAGGTTCTCGGGTACGACCCGCAGAATCTCAGTGACCAACAGCGTGAAGAGGTGACGGGTGCACTCAAGAACCCGGCCCAGAACGCCTACATCGCCGCGGAGTACTTGGCACAGCTCAAGGCAGAGAGCGATTTCGCCGATGTCCCGCCCGAGAAGATGACCCGTGAGCAGATGCGGGAGCTCGCTGCCCGCTATAACGGTGGCCCCTACTATCGGAGTGAAGGGGCGCAGCGGTACGGCAGCCAGTTCAACGAACATGTCGACCAAGCAAAGGAAGCGCTCGGCCAGTGACGACACCCACCCGCCCCGGAAGCGCCCACGGCGCGCCGCGCGCCGGCACGTGGTTGGGAGCATGCCTGCTCGTTGTGACCGAGGTTCCGCTGGCCTTCGTCACTCTGGTCCAGCTCATGCCCCGCGGTGACGACGCCGTCGAATTCGACGCGGCTTCGAAATTCGCGTTCATCAGCAACCTCGGGATCGGCTGGGCCGTCGTCTGCCTGGCCCTCACCCTCCCTTTCGTAAAACTGCGGAGGCTGCGACCTTGGTGGTACGTACCGCCTCTGGTCATGCTCCTGGCGCTGGCCGTGCGGCTTCACTTCTTCCCGCCCTACACCGGGTGACCACGGATAGGTTCGGCCTACCGCCCGCCCGGCGGGGTTGTGGTCAGTGTGCCCGCCCACGGTGTTCGCCGATGCGTCCGTCACCGGGTGCGAACGGTTACGCGGCCTGCTGCGGGGACGATGGCGATCGGCGGTGCGAGCGATGATGATGCTCCCTGTCGCTGCAGGGCCTGTCGCCCTCGCAGGTCGCCGCGCTGGTGGAGTGCGCCCCGGCCACGGTGCGCATCACCGCGCTGCTGATGCGGTCCGGACCGTGGACGGTGCCGCGGCTGCACCGGTACCTGGACGACCGCGCCTGAGCCGTCGCACGCTGTATCGGTCCCGGCCTGCACCCGTGCCACGGCGCCCGCTACAGCCCGCACGACAACCCGCCGAGCGGATCTGGCCGCGCTCAAGGCCTGCCTCGCCGACACAGTGGTCTCCTGGCCGGGCCGCCGACGACAGGTCCACACCTTCTTCCGCACTCGCGCACCGGGCCGGCTCCTGACCACCGCGGCCCCTGGACCAGTCCCGGGTTCCCGGCCGGTCACCGACAGAACTTCCGGAAAGCCGCTTAGTCCGCCGGACGCGCCCGCAGTCTCGTGCCCTGCCGGTGCAGGTCCTCCAGGGCGTTCAGCAGGATCGTGCGCTGGTGCCAGTCGAGCCAGCGGCCGGCCTGTACGGCCATTCCGTCCACGGCGGTGGCCTGGGCCCGGGTGAGTTCCTGCTTCGCCCGGGGGAGGTGGAGGGAGTACACGCCGACGGTGCGGCCCGCGGCGGAGAGCATGGGCATGCTGTGGGCGGTGCGGCTGCCTATCGACAGGATCATCTCGCGGGCCGGTTCGCTGACTTCCGGGTCGGTGGCGACGTCGGAGGCGACGCGGACCTGGCGCCGGGCGGCGAGGAAACAGGACGTGCCCTCCTCGACCAGGGCGAAGAAGTTCAGGAACTCCTCGGTGAGCCCGTGATGCTGCTCCATGCGCAGTCCGACCGCGGGCTCCATCGTCTGCAGGTCGCCCATCGACGCGTCGGTGATGGTCAGCGCCTGGTGCAGCACCTGCTTCAGGACCGTGCTGCGGTTGACCTTGTCCGGCCGGTGGCCGGGCAGGAACCGCAGCGCCGGCGGGGTCCGGCCGGAGCGGCGGGGGAACCACAGGCCCCGCTCGTCGTCGGGCCGGGGCACGGACACCACGGCGGACGCCAGCGAGCGCAGCTTCATGTTGTGCTGTTGTGAACAGTGCTTCAGCAGGTCGAACGCGCTCTGCGCGTCCGGCAGCCGGTAGCGCTCCTGGAGCATGCCCTGCGCCTGGGAGACCAGCGGATGCGCGACCAGCTTGCCCCGCAGGTCGCGTACCTCGCGGCGGAGCCGGTCCAGCTCCGCCTGCCGGTCGTCCTGCGGGCCGTCGTCCCGGGCGCCGTCCGCACCCGGCGGTACGCCCGCCACGTCCGGCACCTGGTCTGCCGACGGCGAGTCCTCCGGTTGTTGCATGGCTTCATCTCCCGGGTAGAGGACCGTTACCGGGGCGCCGGGAGCAGGCAGTGGCGAACGGCCACCGGTGACCCGGATGGCGCCTCGACTTGCGAACCTAACCCATACGCCGGTGACCTCCCCCATCAGAGGGGGGCTCCCGGGACGTTGTGATACGGGACACGCGCCCGCGTCTCAGGGGCGCGGGTCGGTGTGGCACAGCCGGTGCGGGAACGCCTCCACGAGGGTGCCCCAGCCGCCGAGGGGGAAGACCACCGTCACCCACGAACCGTCGGCGAAGCCGATCTCGTGCGTGCCGTGCCGGACGTCCTTGCGGTCCCGCAGCCAGGTGATGTCCTGGCGGGCGACGGCGTACGCGGGCTCGGCGGAGCCCGCCACCTTCTTGCCGTCCGAAGCGAGCTGTACGCGCATCACATACAGGGCGCCCCCGGTGAGCAGCAGCACCGACAGGTACTTCTCCTCCGTACGCGGGCGCAGCGCCGCCGCCAGCCGCCCGGCGGCGCTCTCCCAGCCGCCGCACCACTGCGCGCTGCGGTCCTCGCCCCGCCGGTCCCAGGCGTCCATGGCCGCGTTGAAGGGATTGAGCCGGTCCAGCGTCAGCTCGACGCGCTCCGCGCCGTTCAACAGCCGGTCACGGGTCGCCGGCCGTTTGCCGAAGGCGTCCACCCGGTACGGCTTCGGCGGCTGCGGCACCCGCTCGCCCGGCTCGACGCCGTGCCCGTCCACCACGCTCTCGCCGGGCGGCAGCAGCGCCGCCGCCCGCGCCTTGGCCTCGCGCAGCAGCGCATGCCGGTCGGGCGGCGTCACCCACGCCTTGAGCCCGGACCAGAGCGCCTCGCCGATCCTCATCCGAACGCCTCCCGGACGGACTTCTTCGCCTGGTCGGGACTGTGCTCCAGGCGCTCGTCGAAGCTCTGCGACGGCGGGCGCCTGCCGTACTCGTACGCCTCTTCCGCGAGCCCGGGCCCGTTCTCCGTGACGGAGCCCGTCACGGCGCCGCCGATGTCGACGCCGAGCACGCCCTTGGCCACCTTCTTGCCCTGCTTCCACGCCACGTACTGGGCCAGGTCGGACATCTCGGGCCGCTCGCCGCGCAGGAGATTTCCGGCGATCCGCTTCCGCGCGCCCTTCCACTCCTTGATCTTCGCCCGGTCCAGTCCGCGCAGGTAGCGGCGCAGCCGGGAGAGTTTGGCCAGGGCCCGGGTCTGCCGGGCGATGTCGGCGAGCTTGTCGGCCAGTTTCGCCGCGATGCGGGTCGCCTTGGCCGCCCGGTACGCCACGTTCGCCGCACCCGCCAGCGGGCCGATCGCCGCCGCGGCTCCCGCCGTGAGCACGGACAGGATCGCCGTGGTCGCGGCGGTGACCATCAGCGCCTCGACGATCTCCACCAGCAGGTCGGTCATCGCCTGCTCGGCGATGATGCAGGCCGCCGCCGCCATCTCCAGCAGCTCGGCGACGGTGTCCATGTCGTCGGCCTCGCCGAGCAGCGCCTGCTCGAAGTCGGTCATGGTCGTGCTGAAGCCCCGGGCGGCCTCGCTCTCCCACACCCGCTCGACCGACTTGCGCTCGGCGACCAGGTCCGCCACGACGTCCCGCAGGTCACGGGCCGAATCCCGCCACTCCTGGGCGGTCTTCTCCAGCAGCTCGCTGTCGCCGGTGACCCAGTCGAACCAGTCGTCGGCACCGCACTGCTTGAGGATGCCCTTGATGACCTCGTCCAGGGTGGCGGCGAGGGGGTTGCTCCAGTCCAGCACGTAGTTGACGCGGTCGAGCGCGCTGCCCGCCGCCTGCCCGACGCCCATCAGGCGCCGCCCCCGAAGCCGCGCGCCGTCTCGTCCTCGTTGGCGTCATAGCTGTCCGCGGACCCGCGCACCGCCTCGGCGATGGAGCGCAGCATCTCCGCGCTGTCCTCCAGATCCGTACCCGACTGGTCCTTCTGCTCGATGTAGTCGGCGCGCAGGCTGTTGGCCTCCGGCAGCTGCCCGAAGGTGCCGTCCGACAGATCGAGCGCGGCCGTACGGCTGCGGATCTTCGCGATCCGGTCGGCCGCGCTCTCGGCGGCGCGCGCGTAGGCGCGCAGCGCGTCGCTCTCGACGTTGGTGCCCTGACTCATGAGACCCCCGTTGCCATTTCTTTGCCAACGCATGACACACGAGCCGCGGGCGTACGTCAATCCGGACCCTGGTCAGCGGGGGTGTTGACCCCCTTTTCGGGGGATGTGGGAGTGGCCGCCGGTGCTCCCTGCCGGCGTCAGTCGGCCGGCTCCGCCGACGCCATCAGCCGCGCCAGCTCGGTCCGCGAGCGGACGCCCAGCTTGCGGTAGACGCGGGTGAGGTGGGCCTCGACCGTCTTGCGGGAGACGAACAGGGAGACGGCCGCCTCGGTGTTGTTCAAGCCGCGCGCCACCGCGCGCGCCACCTGGAACTCCTGCGGCGTCAGCTGGCGCAGGACGCCGTCGCGCGTGGCCGGAGCCGCCAACGGAGCACCCGTGGCGGCCAGTTCGCCGGCGGTCCGGCGCGCCCACGGTACGGCGCCCAGGCTCTCGAAGCGCGCCAGCGCCGAAGTGAGCGGAGCGCGGGCGGCGGCGGGGTGGCGGTAGCGGCGCAGCAGTTCCGCTTCGCACAGCAGCGTACGGGCCTGCTCGAACGGGTCCCGGACGCGCTGGTGCGCCGTGAGCGCGGCGGCGAACGCGGCCCGCGCCGCCTCGTACGACTCGGCCAGCAGGCCCCGGCAGCGCGCCGCGGCCGCCTCCGGAGCGGCCAGCCCGGTGGCCCGCGCGCGCTCCTCCAGCCAGTCCGTGACCTCCGCGGCGCGCGCGGCGTTGCCCGCCCGTAACTGCGCCTCCGCGAGATCGGCAGCGCACGGCACCACCAGCGGATTGCCCACCCCCTGCGCGGTGACCAGCGCGAAGCTCTGCTCCAGCTGGTCGGCCGCGGCGCAGTGGTCGCCGTGCGCGAGCGCCGCCAGGCCCACCGCGGCGGTCAGGTGCGCCTCCAGGCAGCCGATGCCGTACCCGCCGATCTCCCGCCGCGCGCGGCTCACCTGCTCCTCGCACCGCACCCGGTCGCCGCGCAGCGCGTCCAGCCGCGCGAGGCAGGCCAGGCTGTAGCCGACGCAGGAGTTCTGGCCCAGCTCCTCCGCCCAGCGCAGCGCCTCGGTGGCGTCGCCGTACCCGGCGGTCCAGTGGCCGACGCGGGCCTCCAGCTCGCTGCGTACGGCCAGGGTGAACGGCAGCACGCCGGGCGCGCTGTGCCGGCGGGCCGATTCCACGGCAGCGTTGAACAGCCGACGGCTGCGGTCCCGCTCCTCGACCCAGTTCCACGCCTGCCCGGCCAGCGCGTACAACTGCTGGTTGCGTACCGGATCACCCGTGCAGTGGCCGTCGGCAGCGCCCAGCATCTCCCTGCCCCGGTCGGTCTCCCCGGCGAGCGTCAGCGCCGACCCGAGCAGGGCCATGCTCAGCCAGCGGTCCGGGCCCGACTCCGAGGCCAGCCGGAACGAGTCCTCGGCCGTACGCACCGCCGAGGCCACCCGGCCGTCCATGCTGGCGGGCACCACCGCCTCGGCGAGCAGCACACACGCCCGTACGGGATCGGTGCGGCGGATGTTCCGCGCGGCCTCGACGAGGAGTTCGTAGGCGCGGGCCGGCTCGCCGTTCCAGGTGTGGATACGGCCCAGCAGCAGTTCGATGTCGGCGCGCACGGCGGGCTCCGCGGTCGTGCGCAGGGCTTCCTCGCACCACTGCGAGCTGGACGCCGAACCGCCGAGGAAGGCGTCGGACGCGGCCCGGTGCAGCAGGTCCGCACGGGCCGCCCGGTCCCCGGTGAGTTCCGCGGCGCGCCGCCAGGCGAGCGCGGACTCCTCGAACGCGCTGCGTCGGCGGGCCTCCTCCGCCGCCTCGCTCAGGGCGGCGGCGGCCCGCTCGTCCGGGCCGGTGGCGGCGGAGGCCCGGTACCAGGCGTGCAGCGGGCCGCTGGTGACCTCCGCGAGGGCGCCGAACGCGGCGAGCCGGTGCGCCAGCGGCGCCCGCCCGAGGACCAGCGGACGCAGTACGGGGTGACGGAAGTCCAGCCCGAGCCCGTCACCGGTCGCCGTCACGAGCCCGTCCTCCTCGGCCGCGCACAGCGCCTCCAGCGACAGGCCGAGCACCGCCAGGGCCTCGCACAGCCCGGTCAGCTCCGTCGACCGGTGCGCGGCGAGCACGGTCAGCGCCTGCCGGGTGGCCTCCGGCAGCGCGCGGATGCGGGCCGACCAGGCCCGCTCCAGGTGCCGGCCGAGCGACGGCGGGTTGTGCATCGGCTGCTCGCCGCGCCGCTGTTCGGGGGTCAGGGAGTGGGCGGCCTCCAGGAGGGCGAGGGGGTTGCCGCCGCTGATCTTCACCAGGTCCGTCTCCACCGCCGGCGCGGCCTCGATGCCGTGCTGCCGCAGCAGTTGCCCGCACTCGCTCCGCGACAGCCCGGTGACCTCGACGGACGGCAGGCTGTGCGGCACGCCCGGCTCGCCGTGGTCCTCACGCGAGGTGAACGCGAGGGCGACCCGCTCGCCCGCCACCCGCCGCGCGATGAACAGCAGCACCCGCTGCGAGGACGGATCCACCCACTGGAGATCGTCGACGAGCACCGCCACCGGCCGCTTCTCGCCGAGCGCGGCCAGCACGTTCAGCGCGCCCATGCAGGCCGCGTACGGATTGGCCAGCGGCTCGCCCGACAGGGCCAGGCACGACTCCAGCGCCGCGCGCTGCACCCCGGGGAGTTCCCTGAATTCCGTACCAAACGGGAGCAACAGGTCGGCGAGGGCCGCGAACGGCAGAACCGTCTCCGACTCGATGCCGCGTGCCCACAGCGCGGCGTCCCCGGCCTGCTCGGCCGCGTACTCCAGCAGCGCGGTCTTGCCCACCCCGGGTTCACCCCACAGCAGCAGCGCCGCGCCCCCGTCCGCCCCCGCCGCCAGCAGATCGTCGATCAGACGGCGCTCGCGCCCGCGGCCCACGAGGCCCGGCCCCGCCGGGCGGGCGGGCCGGGACCAGCCGGAAGTCGTCCGTTGCCTGCCGTCCATGTCGCCCCCCGGGCGCCGGCGGGTGCCGTGTGCGGCCCGCGTACTCGGGCGCCGGGACCATCATGCTCCCGCGGGCAGTACCCCTGAAGGGCTCTCGCACATGTGGGGAGGTCCCCGAAGCGCGGGCCCGGCGGAGGGGGTTGAGTGGCAGCACGCGCGGACGGAGAGCGCGGACGGCGAACTCGGGGGGCACGTCATGACAGGCTCCGCAGAACCCGGTCACCGACTGGATTCGGTCGAGATCAAGGTCACGTTCTCCGACGCGCGGGCGGAGGTGGCCGCCAAGGCTCTGGCACCGGACGACGGGGGCGTCTGGTGCCAGGTCTTCTTCTGCGAAGGCCCCCGCCGCCGGCCGGACGAACTCCCGCTGCTGGAGGCCGGGTTGATCCTGCGCCTGCGGGCGCGCCAGGGCAAGGAGGGCGACTCCACGGTCAAGCTCCGGCCCTGCCGCCGGGCCCGGGTGCCCCGCCACTGGCTGGACTTCCACCAGGACGGCGACGACGAACTCCGCCTGGAGAGCGACTGGTCGGGCGAGCGGCAGGTGCTCTCGGCCTCGCTGACCCGCACCCGCGACCGCCACGACATCGACGCGGTCACCGACGGGCACCGGCCGCTGCACACCGCCTTCTCCCGCGCCCAGGAACGCTTCCTGGCGGACTGCGCGGACCTGCCCGTCGACTTCCGGGAGCTGACCGTGTACGGGCCGGTGCGCGCCGAACGCTGGCGCGGCGTCCGCCACCGGCACCACGAACTGACCGTGGAGCGCTGGTCGTTGTCGCCGCGCACCGGACCGCCGCTCGACTGGCTGGAGGTATCCGAGCGGGTGGAGCCGGAGGGCTCGGAGGTGGTCCGGGCATCGCTGCTCGCCTTGCTGCGCCACCTGGACCTGCAACCGGACCTCGCCCAGCAGACCAAGACCCGGCGCGTCCTGGAGGCGCTGACGAGAGACGTGTGACCGCACGTGGGAGGTAGCGGTATGGGGGGACTGCCGTTCCGCCTGGACGTCTTCGAGGTCCGGGACGAGTGGGTGATCATGTGCACGTCGCCGCTCGGCCGGGCCAGCGCCAAGGTGCGCCCGCCGTACGGGCCCGACGAGCTGCGGCTGATGCTCTCCGAGGTACGGATGGCCCTGATCCGGTCCGCCAGCCCGGTCATCACCCGCCGCGCCTCCCTGGTCGAGAAGAGCGTCCGGGACTTCGGCGAACGGCTCTCCGACACCGTGCTGACCGGTGACATCCGGCTGCTCTTCGACCGCTGCCGGGAACACGCCAGACGGCAGGACGAGCCGCTGCGCGTCGTGCTGGGCCTGGACGGCCCGCAGGTCTCCGGCATCCCCTGGGAGTTCGCGATCGACCCGTACGCGCGCGACAGCTACCTCGGTCTGCGGGTGCCGGTCGTCCGCTCCCCGCAGCTGATGGGCGCCCCCGCGCCGGTGTGCGTGACGCCGCCGCTGCGCGTCCTCGGCGTGATCTCCCGGCCCACCGACCTGCCCGCGCTCCAGAGCGAGCGCGAACGCGACGAGATCACCCAGGCGCTCCAGCGGCTGAGCACCGATGTGGCCGTGGACTGGCTGCACGGCGACAGCTGGCGGGAACTGGCCGAGGCGGTTCGCTCCCGCGCCCCGCACGTGCTGCACTTCGTCGGCCACGGCGGCTTCGACACCGAGACCGAGTCCGGCTACCTGGAACTGTCCGCCGAGGACGGCACCGCGATGCACGTCTCCGGCACGGACCTGGGCCGCCTGATGCACGACAGCCCGCAACTGCGGCTGGTCGTGCTGAACGCCTGCGAGTCGGCGACCAGCGGCGCCGAGGGCGTCTTCAGCAGCACCGCCGCGAAGATCATGCGGGAGGGGGTGCCGGCGGTGGTCGCGATGCAGTACGAGATCACCGACCCGGCCGCGCTCGCCTTCGCGTCGTCCTTCTACACCGGCATGGCCCGCGGGCTGCCGGTCGACCGGGCGATGACGCTGGCGCGCGAGAGCGTGAAGATGACGCTGCCCGGCAGCCTGGAGTGGGCGACGCCGGTGCTGTTCCTGCGGTCGGACGAGACACAGCTGTTCGTCGTGCCGGAGCAGCCGGAGCAGCCGGAGCAGCCGGGCCGGGGGACGGCCGGGCCGCCGCCCGGCGCGGGGGAGCAGGCCGTACCGCCGCCCGCCGCAACCGGCGACGACGTGGGGAGCCTCGCGTCCGAACGGACCGTACCCCAACGGGCCCCCGGGCCCGGCGGCGCTCCGCCCGGACCGGCCGCGCAGCCCCCGCCCGCGTACCCGCCGCACCAGCCCCAGCAGGCCCCTGAACAGCCCTGGACGGCCGGTGTACGGGAGAAGTTCGCACGCTACATCCGCACCCGGCCGGCCACCCCGCAGCCCGGCCCCGCACCAGGCGCGTCCGCCGCCCAGGACGCCCGCAGCGTTCCGCCGCAGCCCACCACATCACCCGCAACCGCAGCCTCGTCCGCCACCCCCGCCGCGCCTCCCCCGTACACACCACCGGTGTTCACGTCGCGCTCCGCCGACCGCCCCCGTACGCCCGGCCTGCTTCCCGGCCTCGGCCCGTGCTCCCAGGTCGCCCTCGGCCCGCGCGACCTGCTCGCCGCCGCCTGCCTGGACGGCTCGCTGCGGGTCTTCCGGCTGGACCCGCCGGAACTGCTCGCGGAGTGCGCCGTCCGGCAGCACGGCCCGGTCCTGCTCCTGGCCTGGAGCCCGTGGCCACGCAACATCGCCACCCTCCACGAGAGCGGCACCACCGTCGTCTGGGACCTGGAGACGGAGGTGCCCGTACGGACCCTGCCGGGACGCGCCGGGCAGATCACCGCACTGGCCTTCAGCGGCGACGGCCGCTGGCTCGCCGCGGCGGGCGGCGACCGCATCGCGGTGCACGACACGGACGGCCGCGTCGTCCGCAGTCTGCCGGCCGCCCCGGCGCCGCTGGCGCCCTGCCTGGCCTTCGCGCCCGGTGACCGGCACCTGCTGGCCGGCACCGCCGACGGCGCGGTACGCCGGCTCGACGTGCACGGGCGCACCACCGTGCACTGGCCCCACCCGCAGCCGGTCTGCGCCCTCGCCGTCAGCGCCGACCGGCTCGCCACCGGCAGCCCCGACGGCCGGGTCCGCGCCTGGACCTGGAGCGGGCGGCTGCTGCACCGCGTCCACCAGGGCGGCGCCGTACGGGAGCTGGCGTTCGCGCCGGACGGCGCCGCGCTCGCCGCGGCGAGCGACGACGGCGTCCTCGTCCGCTGGAACCACGACGGCACGCCGCAGCACCGCGCCGAACTGAACGGTCGCCCGGTGGGCGTCGCCTGCACCGGCCGGGACGGCGCGGTGCTCACCGCGACCGACGACGGCGTCGTACGGATCCACCCGGGCACCGCCGCCCCCACCGGGCCGGACCACTCCGAAGAGGCACCATGACCGACATCGAGATCTTCTGGCCCGCGGCGTACCCGCTCGACGCGGTGCACGCCACCGACGACCTGCTGCGCGAGGCCGGCGTCCAGGCCACCTACCGGCGCGCGCCGATGCGCCGGGGCCCGGAGACCTATGCGCTGGTGCTGCTGGCCGGGCATACGCTCCAGCCCTTCCTGCGGGCCGTGTTCGCACGCGTCGGGGAGGACGCGTACACCGGGCTGCGCGGCTTCGTCCGCCGTCTGATCGGCCACAAGCCCGCCGTGGACGCCCCCGACGGCGTGGTCTTCGAATGCGTGCGCACCCGCGCCCAGTTCGTCTTCACCCACGGCCTGCCGGACGCCGCCTACCGGCAGGCCCTGGCGCTCGACCCGGGCACCGCGCCGGGCCGGTGGGCCTGGCAGCACGAGCGGCAGACCTGGATCCGCTTCGAGGAACGCACCGAGACCGCCGGACCCGCCGGATGATCCCCCGTCCGTCGTACGACCGGGGCGACCGGCACCCCGTACGGCCGACGAACCGACTGGAGAAGGAGGCCGTCATGGCCTATCCGCAAGGCCCGCCCGGCGAGGACTGGGGCGGCAACACCCCGTACAACGGCCAGTCCCAGCCGCCGCCCACCGGGCCGCCACCGCCACCGCAGTATCAGCCGCAGTACGGCCCCGGCTACCAGCAGCCCGGGTACCAGCAGTACGCCCGGCCGCCGCAGAACTACCTCATCCCGGCCATCCTGGTGACCCTGCTGTGCTTCCTGCCCACCGGCATCGCGGCCATCGTCTTCGCCACCCAGGCCAACGCGAAGTTCAACTCGGGCGACTACGCCGGCGCCGAGCAGGCGGCCGGGAAGGCGAAGCTGTGGACGTTCATCAGCCTGGGGGTCGGCCTGTTCGTCATGCTGATCGTCATCATCTCCAGCGCGGCGGGGGGAGGCGGCTACTGACCGTGCCGCACCCCGCCCGGCGCCGGACGGGCGCGGCCTGGTCCGGCGCCGTGCTGTTCGCCGCCCTGACCGCGCTGGTGGCCCTCCGCGACCCCGAAGCGCCCGGTCACTACCCCAGCTGCCCGTTCCGCGCCCTGACCGGCCTGTCCTGCCCCGGCTGCGGCACGCTGCGGGCTCTTCGCGCCCTCACCGAGGGCGACGTGCTCGTGGCCTTGGCCCACAACGCCCTCTTCGTGGCGGCCCTGCCGCTGTTCCTGCTCTCCTGGCTGCGCGCGGTCCGGGGCCGGCCGCCGGTCCTGACCTCGGTGTGGGCGGGCGTGACGGCCGCGGCCGTGCTGCTCCTGTGGGGCGTGGTGCGCAACTGGGTGTGACGGGGAGCGTGGGTCGCCCGGGCCCCCGCTGTGCGGCAGGCAGGTGAAACCCGCACGCCCGACGTGTCTTTTCACCGCTTGCGGATAGTTCTGCGGCATGCGGGCCGGTCGGCTATGGCCGGTGCGGCGCGGACGAATCCGGATCACCAGCGAAGTGCGGGAGTGCCATGACGACGACGGCCGACGACGCGGCACGCGAGAAAGGGGCACCCTCGCCGGAGGAGGCGGCTCAGCGGGCGGTGCTGCGGGCCACGGAGCATCTGCTGGCGCGGCAGCACCCCGAGGGCTGGTGGATGGGGTTCGCCCAGTGCAACATGAGCTACGACGCCCAGGACCTCTTCCTGCGGCACTTCCTGGGCCTGCTGGACGAGGGCGTCGCCGCGGCGACCGGCCGGTGGATCCGCTCCCGGCAGAGCGCGGACGGCACCTGGCCCATCGCCCCCGACGGGCCGGGCGACCTGGGGATCACCCTTCAGGCGTACGTGGCGCTCCGGCTGGCCGGGGACCGCCCGGACGAGGACCACATGCTCCGGTGCGCGGCCTGGGTGCGCGAACAGGGCGGCGTCGCGGCCGCCCCGCTGACCCCTCTCCTGTGGCTCGCCATGCTCGGCCGGTGGAGCTGGGACGACCTCCCCGAGATGCCGCCCGAGATCATCGCCCTGCCCACCTGGGCCCCCCTGAACATCTACGCCTTCAATTCCTGGGGCCGCCAGGTCATCGTGGCGCTCAGCGTCATCAGCGCGCACCGGCCCGTGCGGCCGTTGCCCTTCGGCATCGACGAGCTCTTCGCCCCGTCCGGCGCGCCTGTGCGCCGGCCGGCGCCGGCCGGCGGCTGGGACGGTGTCTTCCGGCGCCTGAACGGCGTCATGAGGATCTGCCTCAAGGGCACTCCCCGCGCGGTGCGACGGGCCGCGACGAGCGCCTGTACCCGCTGGCTCATCGAACGCCAGGAGGCGGACGGCAGTTGGGGCGGGGTCACCCCGGTGACCGCCTTCGCCGTGGTCGCCCTGCACCTGCACGGCTACCCGCTGGACCACCCGGTGCTCCGGACCGCCATGGCCTTCGTGGAGGGCAGCGCGGCCCGGCCCGAGGACGGCGTGCGGAAGATGGAGACCGTCCAGAGCCCGGTATGGGACACCTGCCTGGCCACCGCCGCGCTCGCCGACGCCGGCGTGTCCGAGGACCACCCCGCGCTGGTCAAGGCCGCCGACTGGCTGCTCGGCCGGCAGACGGACCGGCCGGGTGACTGGGCCGTCCGGCGGCCCGGACTGGCCCCCGGCGGGTGGCCCTTCGTGTTCCACAACCAGACCTGGCCCGACAACGACGACACGGCGCTGGCGGTCCTCGCGCTGCGCCGCGTCGCCCATCCCGAACCCGTACGCGCCGGCGAAGCGGTGGACCGAGCGGTGCGCTGGAGCCTCGGTCTGCAGTGCAAGGACGGTGGATGGGCGGGCTTCGAAGCCGACGTCACCAGCGCCCTTCCCGGCAAGCTCCCCTTCCTGGACATCGGTGACCACTGTGTGGACGCGCCCACTGCCGACGTCACCGCCCACGTGGTGGAAATGCTGGTCGCCGTCGGGCTGCGGGACGACCCCCGCACCCGGCGCGGCGTCCGCTGGCTGCTCGACCACCAGGAGGACAGCGGCGCGTGGTACGGCCGCTGGGGGGTCAACTACCTCTACGGCACCGGCTGTGTCCTCCCGGCCCTCACCGCCGCCGGAATCCCCGGTGACCACTCCGCCGTCCGGCGTGCCGTCACCTGGCTGGAATCCGTGCAGAACGCGGACGGCGGCTGGGGCGAGGACTGGCGCTCGTACACCGACCCGGCGGTGTACGCGGGCCGTGGCCCGTCCACCCCTTCGCAGACCGCCTGGGCACTGATCGCCCTGCTCGCCGCGGGTGAACTCGACAGCGCCCCGGTCCGGTCCGGGGTGCACTGGCTGACCGAACGGCAGACGGACGCCGGTTCGTGGCGGGAAACGGCGGCCACCGGCGCCATCGTCCCCCCGACGGTGGCCATGAACTACGAGAACTACCGGCATGTCTTCCCCCTCACGGCTCTGGGCCGTTACGTCCGGCAGTGCAGTCACCCGGCCGCGGTGCCGGCCCGCTAACGCGACCGCCGGGCGGAGGTCCGTACGACCGTCTCCGACGGTCCGGCCGCGGTCACCGGTGAAGGGATCCCGGTGGCCGCGGCCCCGCCTGTGCAGTGGGACCGCGTACGGACGTGGAAAACCAGCAGGGCCAGGGCGCTGGTCGCTGCGGCCCAGCCGAGCGAGAGCAGGCCGTATGCCCAGGGCGTACGGGGTGTGAACGCCGCGGCCAGCGCCAGCTGGTCCGCGCCGTACAGAGGAAACACCTCCAGGCCGGACAGGTCGACCACCTTGAGGACCGGGTTCTGCAGGCCGGTGTCGACCAGGCTGAGCATGATGACGAGGAAGAATCCCTCCAGTTCACCGCGGACCAGGGAGCCCAGGAGCAGGCCGATGCCGCCGTACGCGAGCCCGGCCCCGAAGAGGCTGAGGGCCAGGGGCACCGTCTGCCGTACGGAGACCGAGACCGACAGGACGGCCGTGGTGTACAGGGCCAGGAGCGCGGCGACCAGGGCGACGGCGGTGACCTTCGCCAGCAGCATCGGCAGGCGCGGGTAGCCGGCCAGCAGCAGCCGGCGGTCCATCTCCCCGGACTTGAACGTCTCCATGAACATCACGAACCCGGTCACCAGGGTGACGGCGGCGACCGCGTTGGCGACCTGGCTGACGTGACCCGCCGGGGCGACGGCATGGGTGCCGAGGGAGTCCAGGGCGAAGCGCACGGCCCGCTCCGACGAGCTCAGGCGGGCCACGGCGATCCACACGGGGATGAAGGCGACCGCCAGCAGCAGGGCCATGCGGTTGCGCAGCTGGCCGAGCAGCGTGCACCGCAGCATCTCGGTGAAGGCCGGCCGGTGACGGTTCATCGGACGGGCTCCTCGGCGACGAGACGGCCCTCCCGCAGGTGGCCGACCGCGTCGAAGTGGTGCAGGTCGTGCAGCAGGTGCGAGACCACGACGATGGACCGGCCCGCGTCGCGCAGGCCCTCGGCCAGCGCCCAGAAACGCTGGTGGGTGTCCCAGTCGAAGCCCTGGTACGGCTCGTCGAGCACCAGCAGCTGAGGGTCGTGCATCAGCGCGAGCAGCAGATTCAGCTTCTGCCGTGTCCCGCCGCTCAGTTCGCCGGGCCGCAGGCGCTCGCAGCCGGTGAACGCCAGCAGGTCCATCAGCTCGTGGGCCCGCGCCAGGGTCGGCAGCCGGTAGGCCACCTGGAACAGCCGCAGATGCTGCCGGACGGTGAACGAGTCGTTCAGTACGGCGCGTTGCGGGCAGTATCCGACCGCCCCGGCGCGCGCCACCGAGCCCGTGTCGGGCGTCAGCTCACCCACCGCGATGCGCAGCAGCGTGCTCTTGCCCGAGCCGTTCTCGCCGACGACACCGACCAGCGCCCCCGGCGGCACATCGAGGTCGGCGCCGCGCAGCACCTGTCTGCGGCCGTACGCCTTCCACACGCCCCTGATGCGCAGCCGCAGCGGCCGCTCGGTCCCCTCTCCCGGCACGTCGGGCCCTTTCGTTCTCGTTCAGCGGAGTGTGTAGATGGAGGCGGCAAGGGCGAAGGTGTACCACTGCTCGACCAGGCGGTAGCTGCGCTGGTCGTGTTCCGGGCCGCGCAGCAGCCGGACCCGGGCGGCCAGCACCAGGCTCAGACCGCACAGGAAGACATCGGTGGCGACGAGCCACCAGCGCGTACCGGCGGGCGCCAGCAGGAAGGAGTGGATGAAGACGGGGCCGACGGCGAAGCCGGCGCACAGGAAGGTCCGGGTGGGCAGCTCGCCGAAGACCAGGGGCATCGTGGAGCGGCGGACCAGGCGGTCTCCGTGCATGTCGCGCAGGTCCTGGACGGACATCAGGAAGGTCACCGTGATCGTCAGTGTCCAGATCCACCGCCAGGCGTCCGGCGTGAGCACGGTGACGATCTCCCACGCGGCCGCCAGCTGGGCGATGACGCCGATCCCGGCGTACAGGTTCCTGCCCAGCCAGTGGCGGCCCCAACCGTACTCGTGTTGCAGCAGGGACAGGATCTGCCACATCAGCGCCCACTTCAGAACGCCCAGACAGTAGCCGTACGCGGGGAAGGCGATCCGTACGGCGGCCAGGCGCAGCCGGGCGCCCCGGATGGTGGCCTCGCCGGTGACCAGCGGCCGGAAGGGTTTGTTGTGGCGGTCCTCCTCCACGCCGACGAGCTGGTTGGCCAGGGTGTGCTCGTAGATGAACAGCCAGAAGTACACCGCCCCCAGGACCACGGTGACCGCGGCCTCGCGCGGGGGCAGCCGTGCGTGGACGGCCGCCGCCGCGACGAAGCAGCTGCCGGGAAAGACCGTGGTCCAGCGATCGACGCGGATGAACAGCCAGCTCAGGCGGATTTCCCGCCAGACGGTCAGCAGCACCGCCGCGGGGGCGCTCGTCGTGGGGGTCGTCATGGGGCGGCTCCGTACTGTTCGAGCAGGGGGTCCGGGCCTGCGCGTCCCGGTGCCGGCCGGTGGACGGGACGGGACCGCCGGCGTCATGCCGTTCGATGGACGGCCGCTTCCGCGACGGCCTTGAGCGTGCTGACCGCCTCAGGCGTGAAGGGGGACGTGTCCAGGGCGTACAGGGCCTGCTGGTACCGCTTCTCGATCATCCGCTCGACCGCGGCCCGGGCCCCGGTGACGGTGAGGATGTCGCGGACCTCCGCGGCCTCCGGCTCGCCCAGCTGGGGGTCGCCGACCACCGCGCGCAGCCGCTTGGCCTGGGCGGGCGTGGCGACCCGCAGGGCGCGGACGATGAGGCTGGTGCACTTGCCCTCCCGCAGGTCGTCCAGGCGCGACTTGCCCATCCGGTCCGGGTCGCCGAAGACCCCGAGCACGTCGTCCCGCAGCTGGAACGCCTCGCCGAGCGGCACGCCGTAGGCGCTGCAGGCGTCCATGAGCCGCTGGTCGGCGCCGGCCAGGGCGGCCCCGACCTGCAAGGGCCGTTCGACGGTGTATTTGGCGGTCTTGTAGCGGACGACGGTCAGCGCGGTCTCCAGGCTCACATCGAGGTCGCCGGTGGTCAGCAGGTCCAGGTGCTGGCCGGCGATCAGTTCGGCCCGCGCGAGGTCGACGACGCGCAGCACGGCGACGCGGTGCGCGTCGGGCATGAGCGTGGTGTGCAGCAGCTCGTCGGACCAGACCAGGGCCAGGTCGCCCACCAGGATCGCGCCACTGGTGCCGAATCGTTCGGCCATATCCGGCAGGGGGTGGCGGTCGGCCAGTGTCCGGTGGACCGAGGGGCGTCCGCGGCGGCTGTCGGCCGCGTCCATGATGTCGTCGTGCACGAGGGCGCAGGCGTGCGCCAACTCGATGGAGGCGGCCAGCCGCACGGCCTGCGCGGGGTCGCCGTCCCCGCCCGCCGCCCGCCATCCGGCCACGCACAGCAGCGGCCGGACCCGCTTTCCGCCCTCGATGAAGTCCCGCAGCAGGAGGACCAGCGCCGACTGGCCGGGCACCGCGGCACTCTGCGCCCGTTCCGTCAGGAAGGCGCACAACAGGTCGTCGATGGCCGCGCGGGGAGCGAAGAACTCGGACTCGACCGGGAGTGTCTCAGTACGCATCGGTCAGGTGCGTCCCCGGTCCGGGAGTCGGCGCGGGCGTCCGCCGGGCGAGGAGGAAGGCCACCGGGGTCCGGGGTGGCCGCGTATGCCTGTCGTTCATTCATCCCATCCTTCGATCGTCACCGGCCCGTGCGTCCGCACGGAGCGGGGGCCTAGTTGGTGTACACCGGAGCCCGCGACAAATTCCCCGCATGAGGATCTTTTACCTATTTGCCGTAATCGGCCAGAAGATCAACTGTTGGGCGTATATAGGGATGGGTGGTGCGGGCGGGCGGTGCTGGGTGGTGGTGTCTGTGACGGCCGTGGTGGCCGCGCGGCTACCCCAGCCCCTCGCCCAGCGCCGCGATCGCCTCAGGGGAGTGGCCCGCCGCGAGCAGCGGGGCGCGGACCTCGCGCTCCAGGTCGGGCAGATAGCCGAGGAGCACGTCGGCGGGGCCGTGGATGCGCACGCCGGAGACCGTGGCGGCGGGCAGCAGCAGCGTCTCGGCCGGGCCGAGGCATTCCCGTACCGCCCCGCACGTCACCTCCGTCGCGGCGCCGATGTTGCTGAGCACCACGCACGTGTCGAACGCCGGCACCGCGGATCCCGGCGCCCGGACCCGCCAGTTCTCCAGCGCGAAGTACGGCCCGGCGCACAGCATCCGCCGCGCCACGCCTTCCTCTGCGGGCAGCCGCAGCCCGGGGTGGAAGTCCGGCCGGTGGTCCGGCCGCCACTCGCACAGCAGCGCCTCGATGTTGGCCCGCCACTGCCCGTCGTCGATCGGGGCGCCGTCCTCCATGCGGTGGCGCATCGCGTGCTGCTGCAGGTCGGAGGTCTGCTCGATCTCGTACACGAGGGTGCCGGGCCCGAAGCTGTGCGGCGTGCCGCCCGGTACGTACAGGGTCTGCCCGGCGCGCACCGGCAGACGCCGCAGCACCGCGTCGAAGTCCTGGGAGAGCAGTGCCTGCCGCAGCCGCTCGTGGTCCACGCCGGGCCGTACGCCGGCGAGCGCGGTGGTGCCGGGCGGCGCGTGCAGGATGTGCCAGGCCTCCGTCTTGCCGTTCGGCTCGCCCTCCCGCTCACGGGCCGCCGTGTCGTCGGGGTGCAGATGGACCGGTAGCGGCCGGTGGCCGTCGATGAACTTGGTCAGCAGCGGGAACCGGGGCCCGCGCCAGCCCCGGCCGACCAGCTCGTCCGGGTGGCCCAGGGCCAGCTCCCGCAGCGTGTGCCCGGCCAGCGCCCCGTTCAGGACATGGGCATGCTCGCCCTCGACGTCACTGATCTCCCACGTCTCCGCCACCGGCCCGTCCGGCAGCCCGGTCCGGCCGAGCCGCTCGGGAATGGCCCGGCCGCCGAAGACGTGCTGCTTGACCGGGGTGGTCAGCCGCATCGGGTACCAGTTCACGGTCCGAGTACACCCCGGTTCCCGCCGCACCGGCCGCATTACTCCGCCCCTGGCGTGCCCTGCGCCCGGCCGTGCCGAGCCCGTACGGAAGCGGCGCCGGCCCCGTACGGAACCCGAACGCAATCCGCCCGTTTACCGTCCCGGAGCACGGGCACGCGATGCACTGTCAAGGAAACGGCCCGAACGAAAAGGAGCGCGACCATGACTGCCGATAAGAAGGCTTCCAGCAAGGCCGAGCGTGCCAAGGGCGCGGTGAAGGAAACCGTCGGCCGTGCGGTCGGCAACGAGCGGATGACGGCGGAGGGCCGCACGGAACGCGCCAAGGGCGATATACGCGAGGCCGGCGAAAAGGCCAAGGACGCGTTCAAGCGCTGACGGCTCTGCTGTAAAGCGCTCGCGCGCTCATTTCAGTATTCATTCCGGGCCCTGGTCCGGATTCCGGGTGGTGGCCCGGCGGAATTCTCCGCCGGGCCACCACCCGTTCCGTACGGTCAGCCGCGCACGTACCGTTCCGCCATCGTGTGGAACACCCGCTTCGGCTCCCAGCGGGTCGCGTCGAGCATGCGGACCACGCCGTACGAGCTGATGTCGTCCGCCCCGGTCCTGCCGAAGCCGGCGAAGGTGAACCAGAGGGCGGTGTCCACGCCCTCCTCCTCGAAGACGTCCAGCAGCTCGGTGAAGTAGCGGACCTGTTCGCCCTCGTCCGGTTCCGCGTCCTTGGGCGGCTGCCAGGCCATACCGCCGAGATCGGCGGCGCCCCGGTACGCGCAGGTGCCGAACTCGGTGATCGCGACCGGCTTCCCGTGCGCCAGGTGCCCGCGTATCTCGGACCGGAACGCGTCGGCGTTGTAGGCGGCGCGGTAGGCGTCCACCCCGACGAAGTCGAAGGGCCTCCAGTCGACGGTCTCCCACGGCCCGGCGGCATAGCTGATCCGTCCGCCGAACCGCGTACGGACCAGCGCGGCGGTTTCGGCGAGAAAGGCATTGAGCCGCTCCTGCACCGGACCGAGTGACGTCCACCATTCCATGTCCGCCGCGGCCATGCGCTCCAGGCGTTCGGAATAGACGGCACCAGGGATGAAGCCCTGGCAGAAGGCGCTCATTTCACACCCGGCGACGAACACCACCTCCGCCCCGGTCTGCCTGACCGCTTCGGCCCGTTCGGCGCAGTCGGCGAAGAAAGGCAGCAACTCTTCCGGCGGGAGGTCCACGGGAAAGGGCGCGAACCAGACCTCCAGGCCGGCCTTTGCCGCGTACTCGGCGGCGACGCTCAGGCGCTCCGGATCACCGCCGGATATCCGCACCGCATCGCAGTGCAGAGTACCGGCGATCGTGGCCATGTCGTCCCGGACGGATTCGGGCCGGAAGGTCTTCCGGGAGCGCTGCTCCTCGGGCAGGAATCCGGTGTCGTAATTGATCCCCCGCGCGCGCACGCCCTTACGCCTCCTTGTCCTGCGGGTACCACCGCAGCTCCACCGTGTTGCCGTCCGGATCCCGTACGTACACGGACTGCGCGTCGCCCCGGGCGCCGAACCGCTGCCCCGGGCCGTCGACCACCGTGAGAACGCCGGAGTCGATCACATCCTGCCAGTCCAGCGGTTCTACGACCAGACAAATGTGGTCGACATTGGACTCGCCCCGGTCGCCTTCGAGAAGGTCGATGATCGTGGACGGACTCACCCGGACCGAGGGGAACGGCACCTTCCCGGCGCGCCACTCCTCCACACGCACCGGTTCGAGCCCCAGCGGACCGCAGTAGAAGTCGAGGGCACGCTCGGCGTCCGCGACATTGAGGACCAGGTGATCGAAGGCGATGACACGCATGCGGGTTCTCCCTGAGATGGTGACGACCGCTGGTCAGCGGTGTGTACCGGACGGTAGCGGGGTGCTGGGCGGTTGCGCGATCGGTCGTTGGATCTGGGCCGGAAGTCCCGTCGGCGGGTCAGTAGCGGTGACCGGGCCAGTGCGGGTCTTCCCAGCGGCCGGGTCCGGTGACCCCCAGGAGGCGTACCCGGTGAAGAAGGTCCTCCGGCGCGCCGTGGGCCCGGAGCCGGGCAGGCGCGTGGCGGACGAGTGGCCTCGGCGATCAAGGGGAGGAGGTCGTACGCGGGCACGGCGGGTTCCGGATCGGTGAGTGTGTACGCCCACCAGGCGTGCCGGAACTCCTCCACCGCTGCCGCCTGTTCGGCGGGCCATTCCTGCCAGTTGCCGAGAGCGAACGCGTGCCCGACCTTCTCCATTCCGAAGAGGGGGTCGATGAGGCCGCCGACGAGGGCCGCGGCGAACTGGGGCAGGATCCGGCGCAGCACGGACGCGTGGTCCGACCAGTCGGTCGCCTGCCAGGTGCGCTGCAGGAGATCCGGATCCAGCTCCGCATCGGCCACCTTGAGCTGCGCGAGCGCTTCCGCGCTGCGCCAGTGGCACTCGCAGTTGGACTCGTCACCCGAAGATCACCAACTTACCAGGGCGGGTCCGGCTGCCCACCGGCGCCGGCGGCATCCGGTACGTCATCCGTGACCGCGAGGGCATCCGGCTGTGCGCTGCCGGCCTGCCGGTGATAACACCGAGAAGCCGGGTAGCCCGAGACGCAATCCCCGGGCTACCCGGCTTCCGATGATGGTGATGGGCCGCAGCCTATTTCCATTCGGTGACCGTCTTCGCGCTCTTCGCGTCGAATTTCTTCCACCCGTAGGTGTCGGACTCATTCGCCCGCAGCCCCAGGGTCATGCCGTCCCACCTGTTGGCTTGTGCTGCCTTGGCGTTCGCGGTGATGCCGAAGGCCAGGTCGCCGGCGGCGCAGCCCGGCCGGCCCTTGGCTCCGGTGACGGTGTCGAGCTTCTTGAACCACGCCGGCTGCTTGCTCCAGGTGGTGGTGGGGTAGATGCGTCCGGTGTCCCACAGTTCGACGGGCTTGGGAGTGCAGGACCAGGAGTGGGTGTTCCGGATCACGAAGCTGGACTTCAGAATCGTGATCTTCTTCTGCCACAGTCCCCGGGCGTCCACGGTGAACAGGGACCGCCAGGTGCCCTTGGTGTCGTCCTCGTAGCCGACGCGGGCGACCGGGCCCTTCTTCCAGAACGAAATGGCGGGGGTCTTTTTGGCGACGCTCGTCCAGTTCGACAGCGCGCCGACGACGGGTGCGGTCCGCCCGGCCCCGGCGCCGTCCATGGTGCTGCCCTGACTGTCCTCACTGCCAGGACCACCCTGACGCTGCTGGACGGGCAGCAGGTGCTGCACGGTGGTGAAGGAGCCGGAGGGGTTGGCGTAGACGTTGGTGAACGCCGTACGCTGCCCCGCCACTTCGACCGGCCTGCCGAGCCGGGCGGCGCGTTCAGCGGCGCTGCGGAACGCGGCGGGCCGGCTCACGGTGGGCCGGCCCGCGGTGGGGGCGCCACCGTCCAGGGCGGATGCGCCCGCTGCCGGAAGCAGGGACAGGGGCAAGCCCGCCGTGATGCCGCAGGCCCACAACATACGGGCCCCCACCTGCCGCCCGCCCGCTTGAGAACGAATCCTGAACACCATGAGCCTCCTCGCTGTGTGTGATCACACGCTCCCCTCCCGCGCACCCGCTCACGCCAGGCGACACGAGTGCTCCGGGCGCACGGGCGCACTTCAGGGAGCGTGCGGCGATCTCACACCCCGGGCGGGGGGCGGGGCAGACCCGCTTCCCGAAGCCGGAAGCCCCGAAGCCCCGAAGCCCCGGCCAGGGGAATGGGGTCGTGCAGCGGGCTGGCGCGCAGCCGGTGGGAGGCTTTCGCCACCACATCCACCGGCACGCCGAGGCCTTTTATCGAGCTGGAGCGAGACGGACACCACGGGGTGGCTCCGGTGGTGGCGCACGTGCCGCTCCGTCCGCCGTACCCAAAACCCGGGATTGCGGGTGGCGAACAGGTCCAAGCCGCCCACCCGCCGGCCCTCCATGCGCGCGTGGATGCCGGAGGCCGGCTCTTCGTGGACGACGTCGTTGGGCACCGACGAGTCCGTCAACGAGTGGTGGAACGCGGCCGGTCACCACGCCGGCGGGATGCGGGACCGCGGACCGGGCAGCGGAGAAAATGCCTGTAACGGGCATTTATAACTTGACCGGCATTTGGTGTTGTTGAATCGCCTTTTACGCCAGCCTCTCACGCAACAGGCGGTGATCAAGGGCCCGTTGAGGATTCAACGGCCCGGCCGCGTCCACGAGGCAAGGCGAGAGGCAGGAATCGGAACATGACGAAGAACCGCACCGTGCGGCACGGAGGGCGTGCGCTGGTGCTCGCGGCGACGGCCGCGGGCCTGGCCGCGGCGATGACCGTGCCGGCCGCGGCGGCCGACGGCCCGGACCGCAAGCAGCTGATAGCCGACTGCGCGTCCGGCGAGGGCAAGTGCAGCTTCAACGAGCCGGTGCTCGGCACGGCGTACCTGGGCGGCTTCCGGCAGGTGTCCAACTCGCTGTACAACTGCACCACGTCGCCCGCCACCCAGTCGATGGGCTGGTCGGACACGGTGGGGTCCACCGACTCGGCGGGTGTCTCCGTCACCGCCGGAGGCAAGCTCGCGGGCATCATCGACCTGAGCGTCACGGCGCAGTACAGCCACACCTGGTCCAGCTCGCACACCGAGAACAGCTCGCTGGACATGACCGTCCAGCCCGGTGAGGTGGGCTGGATCTCGCGCGCCCAGGTGATGCAGACCGTCTCGGGCACCTGGCAGACGCACTACGACAGCCCCAAGTGGGGGCACTACTACTGGTACGTACCGGACACCGTCACCGGCCCGGCGGCCAACGGCACGGACGGCGTCAGCAACGCCGTGGTCGTCAAGACCCGGAAGATGACGGCCGCCGAGAAGGCGTCGTGCTCGGCCGACGCGCACCAGGGGAAGACCTTCCAGCGCCAGCGGTGACCGGCCGGCGCCAGCGGTGACCGACCGGCGACGGGCTGATCTCCCGGCCCGAGCCCGGCACCGCGCCCGCCACCGGGCGCGGTGCCGTACGCCCGACGCGGTCGCGGTGCCGTACGCCCGACCCGACTCGGCCCGGCCGCCCCGGTCAGCCGCTGCCCCCGACGTCGACCCGCAGCCGTACCTGCTCCGCCAGGCGCTCCAGGCTGCGGTCCAGCTCGGCGTTGACCGCCTGCTCGCCGGGGTCGTGCTGCTCCTCGAAGAAGGACAGGTGGACCGTCACCTCGCTGGCGCCGCTGCCGATGCCGGACACCTGGAGCCAGCCGGCGTAGCTGCCGGTCTCCCGGGTGCCCCACTCCAGCCGCATCTGGTCGCGCTCGGCGCGGAACAGGGCGGGCGCGTCCTCGCCCGTACGGTCCTCGTGCACGGTCACCGCCGGCAGCTCCTCCGCGCGGACGTGCAGATCCTGCGGCAGCCAGCTGTCGAGCTGCCCCACGATGCTCGCCTGGTCGAATACGTGCTCGGGCAGCGCGGGCATCGTACGGGAACGCTCGTATTCGCTCATGCCTGATCCATCCTCGTCATAAGCCGTACCGAATTAGCTGTACCGGCCCCCCTCCGTATCCGTCTGCCCGCAGACGCCGCCCCAAGGCCCACAACCACCCGTTCGCTGTGACCGGGTCCGCCCTTCAGCGGCACCGGGCCCGGCGGGACGGCCGTACCGGGCAACTTCGGTGTCCGTCGCGGGCAAGACAGAGCGGCCGTCCCCGCGGTTGACTTCCGGCCACCCACCCGACGGAACCGGACGACCGCATACGGAGTACGCCATGCCCGAGCAGGCAGCCAACGAGTTCTGGAAGAACCTGAAGCCGATCGAGAACTCCTTCAAGCCGGACGCCCTGCCCGAGGTCCACATCCCGGGCGCGGCCACCGACGACGACCGCTACTACGCGCCGTTCACCGAGACCGTGGGCTCGCGCCCTTTGTGGATCAACGTCAAGGACAACTCCTGGTCCGACATCCTGCGCGCCGAGGAAGCCGGGCTGGTCAACCGGCATTACCACCCGCACGAGGTATTCGCGTACACCCTCTCCGGGAAGTGGGGCTACCTGGAACGGCCCTGGACGGCGCGCGCCGGGGACTTCGTGTACGAGGCGCCGGGGGAGGGCCACACCCTGGTCGCGTACGAGAGCGACGAGCCGATGAAGACCCTGTTCATCGTCAAAGGGCCGCTCATCTGGCTCGACGAGCACGGTGAGCCGACCGGCTACTTCGACGTGCACGACTACATCGCGATGTGCCGCGCCCACTACGAGCGGGTCGGCATCGGGGCCGATTACGTCGACGGACTGTTCCGCTGAGCCCGCGGCCGGACGACGAGGAGTCCCGGATGGCGGAGCAGGCCGGTGGGACGGCTGACCGTACTCCTCGCGGCGCGGCGCGGGGTACGGCGGATCATCGCGGCCGACGTACTGCCCGCTCCCGGAGCCGTGTCCGGTCCCCGCGCCCCGGAGTAGGCTGCGCCCTCCGGCGGGCGCGCCGTCCGCCGGACCCGCTTCGGACCCACGCTCACGGCAAGGAGGCGGAGGTGCCCGGACGTCCCGCCACCTTCACCCGGATCTCGACCCGGTCGGTCGCCCCCGCGGACCGCGTGGACCTGTGGGAGGACTACAACCGGCGGGCCCTGGTCGGCCTGACCTGCTCCCCGTACTCCGAGGACGGCCTGCTGGCCACGCAGACCAACACCGGCCTCGGCGGCCTGCGGCTGGCCGACATCGTCGGCAACGAGCACGTCATCGAGCGCAGCCCCCGGACCTGCCGCACCGCACCCAAGGACTCGGTCTTCGCCACGCTGCTGGTGTCCGGCCAGGCGGTGTTCTTCCATGGCGGCGGCTGCTTCACTCTCGGCCCCGGCGATCTGGTTCTGTACGACACCCGCCGCTCGTACCTGCTCGGGTTCCCCACCGCGATGCGCCAGCTGCTGGTGGACATCCCCCGCGAGGTGTTCGCCGAGCGGTGCCTGCCCGGCGGGGTGCCCGCGCCGCTGCTCTTCAGCCGCGGGGCGACGGACGAGGCGCCGCTGCTGCGCTGCCTGGAGACCGTGCTGGCCGGCCGGTTCGGCCGGCCGGGCGCCGGTGACGCGGCGGCCGAGCGCACCGTACTGGATCTCCTGCGCTCCCTGGCCGTACGCCGTGGTGCGGACGGCCGGGGCGGCGGGGAGCCGGGCACCCGGCTGCTGCTCGCCAGGGAACACATCGACCGGCATCTGGCCGACCCCCGGCTGTGCCCCGAACACGTCGCGGACGCGCTCGGCATCTCCACGCGCCAGCTCGGCCGCGACTTCCGGCGGGCAGGGCCGAGCCCGTCCCGGTACATCCTGGAACGCCGCCTGGAGCGGGCCCGGCAGGACCTGGCCGACCCCGCGTCCGCCCGGCGCACCGTCGCGGACATCGCCCACCGCTGGGGCTTCGCCAGCCAGCCGCACTTCACCCGGGTCTTCCGCGACCGCTTCGGCCGCACACCGGGAGAGAGCCGCCCGGCCGTCATGGGGCCCGGCCGGGCGGACATCGCGGACGTGCGCCGGTCCTCGGAGGAGGACGGGCGTCAGTCCTCGGAGAGGGACACGTTGTAGACGACGCGCCCGTTCAGCTCGGGGTGCGGGCGCACGTACTTGCGGTACGGGGACTCGTTGGAGACCCAGAGCCGCTCGGTCGAGGGCCAGTAGAAGAGGTTCTCGGCGGCCGCCGGGGTACGGCTCCACACGCCGACCGGGCCGTTGGCACTGCCGCGGTAGAGGCAGTACGGCTCACCGAACCGCCGGCGCGCGTCCGGGCACATCGCGGTGAAGTAGAACCGTCCGTCCAGCTGCGCGACACCCTGCGGGCCCGCCAGCGGTACGCGGTACCCGGCACTGGCCCGCACCAGACCGCGGTCGTCGGAGCGCAGCAGGTGGCTCGACGGGTCGAGCGGCCACCGCACCACACGGGAGGTGGGCCTGCTGGTCTCGACGGTCACCAGCGACGGCGAGAACGACGAGCCGTGGTCGATGGAGGCGCCGCTGAAGCAGGGCGTCTCGTTCGGGCTGCTGCCGCACCCGCGGCGGCCGATGAAGGAGTACTCGCCGACCTGCGGCAGCGCGCCCGCCTGCCAGCTCGCGCTCACCGAACCGCGGTGCACACCCACGCGCCCCGAGGACGCGGTGGTGGCCCACAGGTGGCGTACATCGAAGACGCGCAGCCGCTCGTTGCTGTAGAGGAACAGGTAGGGGCCGTACCAGGAGAGCGTGTCGCCGTGTCCCTTCAGCGCGGCGAAACCATTGCGCTGTGGGGCGACGAGCAGGGCGCTGCGGTAGCGCGGCCGGCTCCGGTCGGTGACGTCGGTGAACGACACCTTCATGAAGTGGTCGATCTGCTTGGCGCCGCGCCAGGGCCGGTTGGTCCGGCTGCGCGGGGCGCTCGGGTGGCTGTAGCTGGACGCCCAGCTCGCGGCGACGATGTTGCGTCCCTGCCAGCGTCCGGAGCGCGGCTCGGCCTCCCCCGAGCCGGTCAGGCCCTGCGGAACGTACGCCCATCCCAGGTCGTCCGACGACCCGCGCTGCCAGCAGAAGCCGTCCGCGCCGGACAGCGGCACCCTGGTGGGGCAGCGGGAGAGGTGGGGCGCCGCGTACGCGCGGGTGTTCAGCCAGGAGGTGAGGGACACGGGCCGCAGCTTGCGGAAGCGCCGTTCGAGGGCGTCGACGCGGCCGCGGTCCGAGCCGTTGTAGCGGAGGCGGAAGCCCTGGTGGCCGATGGGCGTGATGACCCCTTTGGACCTGCCGCCGGGCATGGCGCTCTGCGGGAGCTGCTCGTCCCGGAAGGCCCGCTGCTCACCCTCGTGGGCGTAGCGGGCGGAGTCCGCGGCGACCGACGGTGGTTCCTGTGATGTCGCCGCCGGGGCGCCGACCGTGAGAACGGCAGCCAAGGATCCCACGGCGGCCACAAGTGCCGTACACCGAGAAAACTTCAATTCTACCAGCCACTCTTTCCGCAATTCCGTCCTCCGGAATGCCGGGACACCGCGGCGCGCCGGGGCGCGGCGACGGTTCAAGTGCAGCGCGGAGGACAGGAGTTGCAGAGTCGCGGGGCTCCCCGAATGGCAGCTCCCTGATCACAGGAAGAAAGGATTCCACCACCGGGCCGCCTTGGAGGAGTACGCCGACGTCAACAGGCTGGTACTTCACTCGGACGAGCTATACGGAGAGCGGTCAACGCCGGGGCTGATAGCTGGTCGTACGACAAGTAATAAAAGAATTTCATATGCCTATGCGGCCGTGAAATGCGACGGATATCCGGCCCCCGCCGCGCCGTCCGAAAAGAATCCGGCGGCACACGCGGACGGCGGAGCGCCCACGGGAAGACTCCCGCGGGCGCTCCGCCGTCCGCTCCGGACTCCGCTGCTATCCGGCCGCTCCGGCCCCCGCCGCGCACGCCGGGTGGCCCCAGCCGTCGGAGTTCTTCGAGATCGGCTCGCCCTTCCCGTACGCCTGCCCGCAGCGGCACTGGCCGGGGAACCGCGCCTTGATGGTCCCCCGCGACGGCCGCTGTCCCTTGCCCGGGCGCGCCGCCGGGACCCGCCCGGCGCGTGCGGGGCGCGCCGGCCCGCCGGACGAGGCGGTGGGCGGCTCCGGATCCGGCAGCGCGGAACCCAGGGCGCTGCCGATGGCCTGCTGGGTACGGGCGGTCTCGCTGGCCGCCCCGTCCGCCGCCGCGTTCAGCGGGTCCCCGCCGACCTGGTGCGCCGGTACGTACACGAAGTCCACCGACCGCCCGGCGAGCAGCCCGTCGATCGCGACGATCAGGTCCCGGTTGGCCACCGGCTTGCCCGCCGCGGTCTTCCACCCCTTCTTCCGCCACCCCGGCAGCCAGGTGGTGACCGCCTTCATCGCGTACTGCGAGTCCATCCGCACCTGGAGCGGCACGGCGGGGTCGGTGGCCGCCAACAGTTCCCGCAGCGCGGTCAGTTCCGCCACGTTGTTGGTCGCGGTGCCCAGCGGGCCGGCCTCCCAGCGCTCCACGGCGCCCGTGGCCCCCGCGATGACCCATGCCCAGGCCGCGGGCCCGGGGTTTCCTTTCGACGCCCCGTCGCAGGCGGCGGTGATCAGTTCTGCCATCCCTCGATACTGCCAGTACCGCGGACCGTTCCCGACCAGGGCCCCGGCGGGCGTACGCGGTCCGCCGGGGCCCTGCCGCGTCAGCAGGTGGGGCGCTGGGCGTGGGCCGGGTCGAGCGCGTTCAGGGCGAGGCGGGTCGCCGTCCGGTCGTAGGTGATGTTGAGGTGGGTGATGGGATCGATCAGGCAGTGGCTCTGGACCGTCTCGTTGGTGACGTTGCGGGCCGGGGCCAGGAACGCCGAGGAGTACGGGGTCACGACCTCGTCGTACCAGGTGGTGATGACGGTGTAGTCGACGGCCGGGTCGGTCTCGCCGCCGGCGTTCAGTTCCTTGATGAAGCGCGAGCCGACCACCTGCTGCTCGCAGGCGGGGCAGGCCGCGCCGGCCACGACATCGACGCCGGGGATCAGCCGGGCCAGCAGGCCGAGGCCGAGGAGCGACGTGCCATGGTTGGGCGGGACGAAGGCGACGAGCTTGCCGACCTTGGCGGCCCCGCCCAGGTTCTTGATGTAGTACCGCGGCATCATGCCGCCCTGCGAGTACCCGACGAGGTCGACCTTGTCCGCGCCGGTCGCCGCCCGCACCCGGTCGACGAACGCGTCGAGCTGCCCGGCCGACTTCGCGATGTCGCCGGTGGCGAGGATGGGGCCCTGGGCGCCTCCGTAGTTGAGGGCGAAGATGCAGTAGCCGGCGTCCTTGAGCGTGGGGGAAAGCGCGGCCCAGTTGGCGTACCGGTTCTCGAAAGTGCCGTGCACGAGGACGACCGGACGGGGGTGGGCCCGGCCCGGCTTGCACGACCAGTCGTTCGCGCCGATGGGCAGGGCGGTCGGCTTGGCGACCGAGTAGAGGAAGGCGGACAGGAAGTCGCCCTGCCGCGGCCCGACGGGGTCGGCGGCGGTGGGGGAAGCGGTCGCGTGCGGTGCGGAGGCCGCCGGTGCGGCGGTGGTCCGAGCGGTCGCGGCCTGGGCGCTCGGTGCCGTGGCCGTGCCGGCCAGCAGCAGGCCGGCCGTCACCGCCAGGCCGGTCAGTGCGGCCAGCGGCCGGCGTCTTTTGCGCATGGTCCCGTTGCTGCGCATCACGTGTACTCCTCTTGCCGTGGTTCGGTACGGACACAAGAAGGGCGGACGTGGCACGCCGGACCGGTGCCCCGGCGTACCGGGACCGGGAAGCTACCGGCGCGTAACGTCGGGACCACGCTCGCGCCGCAAGGGCCGTTGCGCCAGGGAATACGGCCCGGCGGCGAGGAATGTGTCACGTGGGTGACACCTTTGGGAACTGCCGGGTCAGGCACCGGTGCTTCGGGAGGGCTACGGGAAGCGGTGGACGGCGGGCCGTCGCGGCCCCGGGCGTACCGGAGGCTGGACCGGCGGGGCCGGAACGGGGCACGATCCCGGCCCGGGGACTTGAGCGTCCCGTTGCCCACGGTCCGGAGGAGGCCGGCGATGCAGAACCCGCCCGGTGAGACGTTCGCGCGCGGCCCCTGGCACGAACTTCCCGCGGCCTTTGGGCCGTTGCTGCGTCCCCGGATCGACGCCATCGCCTCCGACATGGTCGAGGCCATCCGTGAGGAGGTGCCCGCCTACCGGCGCCCGCTCGACTCCTCCATGGGGCGCGACCTGGTCGATTCGGTGTGCCGCGCGATGCGCCAGTTCGCGGAGCTGACGGAGGCCCCGGAGAGCGCGCAGGACCACCACGTACGGCACTTCCGTCATCTGGGGCGCGTGGAATTCGTCAACGGGCGCACCACGGACGGCCTCCAGGCCGCCTTCCGCGTCGGCGCGCGGGTCGGCAGCCGCCGCTACGCGGAGATCGCCCGTACGGCTTCGCTGCCCACCGAGATCGTCCTGCCGCTGCACGAGGCGGTGCTGACGCACATCAACGCCCTGTCCAACGAGGCGGTCAGGGGGTTCGTCGCCGCCCAGGCCCGCGCGGAGGGGGAGGCGCAGCGCAGTCGGCGCGCCCTGGCGCAGGCGCTGCTGGAGCAGCCGCGCGGCACGCCCCGCGAACCGCTCGAAGCGCTCGCCGCGCGGGCCCGCTGGCCGCTGCCCCACAAGGTCGCCTGCCTCGTCGTACGGGACGCCGCGGGCAGCCGGTTCACCGTGCCGGGGCTGGGCCGCGACGTCCTGGCGCTGTCGCGCGGAGCGGACCTGGTGGTGATCCTTCCGGAGCCGGGGGACGGCGGCCCGGCCGGTATCGAGGACGTGCGCAGCGCGGTCCGCGGCCGGACCGCGGCGCTCGGACCGGCCGTCGCGCCGCGCGATGCCTGGGTGTCGCTGGTGTGTGTCCGCCTGGCGCTGAACCACCAGCGGGACACGGGCGCGCCGGACGGCGGCCTGCTGGTCGTCGGCGACCGGCTGGCCGACGTGCACCTGCTGGGCGGCGCGCACATCGGGCGCCTGCTGGCGGACCGCGCGCTCGGCGCGCTCGACGGACTGCCCGCGGGCCGGGCGGCGCGGCTGGCGGAGACGCTCGACGCCCTGCTCATGTCATGGGGCCGCAGCGCCCCCGAGGTCGCCCGGGCCCTGGGTATCCACCCCCAGACGGCCCGCAAACGCCTGCGCCAACTGGACGCCCTCTTCGACGGCCGCCTCGCCGATCCGGACTTCCGCTTCGCGGCGCTGCTGGCGTTGCGGACGCGGGCGCTGGGGAGGTGAGGAAACGGTCAGGCGGGCTTCAGGGGGTCGTGGCCGATGTCCATCAGGCCGTGGCGCCAGTCCGTACCGCCGGCCGTCACGTCCGTACCGGCCGGACGCTGGGTGGCGATGATCTCGACGACGCGGCGCATGGCCGCCGCGTCGTCGTCGGTGAGGTCGGTGCGGCGCTTGCCGAGGATCTCCAGGACCTGCCGTCCGAGGGGCCGCCCGGCCCGGTCGGGGACCTCCTCGCTGTTCTCGCCCGCGGCCTCGACGCTCAGCCACTCCTGCAGCTCACGTGAGGTCATGTTGACGGCCTTGTGGAACTCGTCCCACAGCTCGTCGCCGACCTGCGCTGTCATGGACGCCTCCTGGAGATCGTTCTGCTGGGAGATCGTTTCGAACGTACGGAGACTGGGTGTCCAGCGGCCCGCCCGGACAAACCCGGCGATCGGCCGTTCCGGTACGTCGGCCGCGCGCCCGGGCAGTGCCGTACGCCGCGCCCGCCCCGGCAGCCTCATGCACCCCCGGCCCCGCGCAGCCCCGTCAGCACCGGCCGGTGATCGCTGCCGAGGTGGTCCGGCAGCACGGCGGACCCGGTGGCCGTCAGGCCGCGCAGCAGGACGTGGTCGATGCGGACGAGCGGGAACGCCGCTGGCCAGGTGAAGCCGGGGCCGCGCCCGGCCTCCCGCTGGGCGGCGGTCAGCTGCCGGGCCAGCGGTGCCAGGCCGCGGTCGCGCAGGCTGCCGTTGAGATCGCCGAGCAGCACCACGCGGGCCGCCCGGTCCGCCCGTACCCGGTCGGCCAGCGCGGCCGCGCTCCGGTTTCGCGCCCCGACGGTGAAGCCCGCGTCCGCCCGTACCCGTACGGACGGCAGGCGCACGGCGTACACGGCGGTGTCGCCGCCCGGGGTGCCGACGAGCGCCCGTACGGCGTGCGGCCAGGCGCCGCCCAGGTCCAGGCTCGCGGTTTCGCGTACCGGGTAACGGGACCACAGGCCGAGGGTGTTGGCCGTCACGTGGTGCGGGTAGACCGGGCCCAGCGCCCGTTCGTACGCGGGCATGGCCGACGCGGGCACCTTCTCCAGCGCCACCACGTCGGCACCCGTGCCGATGACCTGCCGGGCGACCTCGGCGGGGGAAGTGCGGTCACCGCCGACGTTGAACGTCAGCACGTGGAAGTCGGCCCGCGCGCCGTCCCCGCCCGTGAGATGGCCGGGCAGGAAAACACAGGCCCACACCACCCCCGGCACCAGCGCGGCGGCCGCCCCCACCACGGAGCGGCGCATCGCCGCCCACCCCAGCAGGACCGGCACGGCCGCACCGAACCAGGGCAGCGCGGTCTCCGCCAGACTCCCGATGTGCCCCGGAGTGTCGGGCAGCAGCCCGGGGAATGCCAGCAGCCCGGCGAGGAGGAGGGCGGGGACGGCGATACGGAGTCCGGGGCGCCGCGCGGCACGGGCGGCAGCACCCCGGGTGGACGTTCTCACCGGGCCCGGCCCCTCTCCGTACGGCGGGACAGGCAGCGCCATCCCGCGACGGCGAACCCCACCGCCGTGCAGCCGGCCCCGAGCAGCCCCGCGCAGATCAGCGGGGTGGCGGCGGGCGGGGACAAGGCGACGGCGGTGACCACCAGCGCCGGCAGCACGGCCAGGGCGAAGAGGGCGCGGAGGGCCCCGGTCGTGTTCGCGACGGACTCCGGCGGGCCCGGTACGGCCCGGCTCGGGACGGTCGGGTCGGGGACGGTCGGACTCGGTACGGTCCGGTGCGGCTTCACGGATATCTGGTGCGGCTTCACGGTGATCCTCCTCGGGGCGTACCGGTGGGCACGGTCCGGCGGGCGCGGGCGGGGCCCGCGCTCAGGCGGCGTTGCGGCGGTGCTCGGCGGGGAGCAGCAGCACCCGGTCGTCGGCGTCGTACTCGTACAGCTCGGCGTAGCGGCCCCAGGTGACCGCGGTGGCCAGCTGCCGGTGCGCGGCACGCTCGGAGGCGTGGCCGCCGAGCCGTCCGATCAGGTACGGCTCGCGCAGCCGGCCGCTGCCGGAGGCCAGCAGGAGCGTGCGGATGGTGGCGATGAGCGGGACGTTGGCGAGCGCGGCGGCCGCGAACAGGTGCTTGCGCGGCAGGATGTCGGCGCGGGCGAAGCCGCGGCCGGTGACCGTCAGGTGCAGCCGGTTGCCCGCGACCTTGGCGTAGCCGAGCAGCTGCGCCGCCTCGACCACCGGCATCAGGTCGTCCACCTCGTACGCCAGCGCGTCGGCCAACGCGGCCAGGTCCACGGCCCCGCCCCGGGTGTCCAGGACCTCCAGCAGGCCGGTGAGCGCTTCCACGGTGGCGGCCGGCAGCGGCTCGGCGGCCCGCAGCGGGTCCTGCCCGGGGTCCGCCGCGGGTGCGGCGCGCCGCCCGGTCAGCGCTTCGTAGGCGTCCTCGACCAGCGCCTGGAAGCCGGGATCACGGCGGTTGCGGGGCTGCGGCAGGGCGACCCGCAGGTCGGCCTTGATCCGGCCGGGGCGGGTGTCGAGCACCAGGACGCGGTCGGCGAGCTGGACGGCCTCCTCGATGGAGTGGGTGACCAGCAGGACGGTGCGGGTGGGGGTGTCGGGGTGGGCGAGCAGTTCCAGCAGCTCGTTGCGGAGGGTCTGCGCGGTCAGCACGTCCAGGGCGGAGAACGGCTCGTCCATCAGGAGCACGTCCGGCTCGACGACCAGGGCGCGGGCGAAGCCCACCCGCTGCCGCATGCCGCCGGACAGCTCCTTGGGGTAGGCGTTCTCGAAGCCGTCCAGGCCGACCATGTCGATGGCGCGCAGCGCCCGGCCCCGCCGCTCGACGGCGTGCACGCCGCGGGCCTGGAGGCCGAGTTCGACGTTCTGCTGCACCGTCAGCCACGGCATCAGGGCGAAGGACTGGAAGAGCATCGCCGTACCGGGGTGGGGTCCGGTGACCGGCTTGCCCCGGTAGTGCACGGTGCCGCCGGAGGGCGCCAGCAACCCGGCGACGTGGCGCAGCAGCGTGGACTTGCCCGACCCGGACTTGCCGAGCAGCGCGACGACTTGCCCCTCGTACAGGTCGAAGGTGACGTCGTCGAGGACCGGCAGGACGCCGCCGGAGGGCCCGGGGAAGTCCTTGCGGAGGCCGCGGACGCTGATGACAGGGGTGGTGGCAGAGGTCGTGTTCTTCATGGAATGACTCCGAGGGGTACGGCGGCCCGGGCGCGCGGCGGTCCGAGGGCCCGGGCCGGGGAAGCGGGAGGGGGAGAGCCGTTACAGGGCGCAGCGCTGCACCGCGAAGCGGTACAGCCGCCGCCAGAACAGCCGGTTGATGACGACGACGTACACGCTCATCAGGACGGCCCCGAGGAAGTTGCGGGCGAAGTCGCCGTCGGCGGTGGCCTGCTGGATGTACGCGCCGATGCCGACCGCGGTGAGCGTGGTGCTGCCGTAGGTGACGATCTCCGCCTGGATCGAGGCGTTCCAGGCGCCGCCCGAGGCGGTCAGCGCACCGGTGACGTACGAGGGGAAGACCGCCGGAAGGATCAGCTTCGTCCAGCGCAGCCGGCCGCGCAGCCCCAGGTCGGCGGCGGCCTCGCGCAGGTCGCCGGGGATGGCGCTGGCCCCCGCGATGACGTTGAACAGCACGTACCACTGGGCGCCGAGCGCCATCAGCACGACGCAGCCCCAGTTCAGCGAGATGCCGGAGGCGCCCAGCACGATGACGGCGAGCGGGAAGACGAAGTTCGACGGGAAGGACGCCAGCACCTGCACGATGGGCTGGGCGATCCGGTTGACCCTCGGGTGCATGCCGATCCACACGCCGATGGGCACCCACACCACGGTGGAGAAGGCGACCAGCAGCAGCACCCGGCCGTACGTGATCAGCGCGAGCAGCGCGTCATGGCCGATCTCGGGGAGCGGCACGTGGGCCAGGACATAGGAGACGGCCTGCCAGCCGATGGCCGCGACGCCCAGCGCGTACAGCACGGAGAAGACCAGGTCGCCCCGCTTGCGGCGGGCCTCGTCGCCGGCTGCCCGGAGCCGCCCGCCGCCGGTGCCCAGCACCCGCATCGCGCGGTCGAGCCGTTCACCGGCCGGGCGCAGGGCGCGCCCCAGGCGGCCGGGCAGCGTGGAGCGGCGCAGCAGCTCCAGGACCCGGCTGCGCGGCTGCTCGGCGATCTCGCAGTCCTCGGTACGGAACC
The DNA here is from genome assembly GCF_000720725.1 of Streptomyces rimosus subsp. rimosus. Classification (GTDB taxonomy): domain Bacteria; phylum Actinomycetota; class Actinomycetes; order Streptomycetales; family Streptomycetaceae; genus Streptomyces; species Streptomyces rimosus_A. The sequence goes on along the minus strand of NZ_JOCQ01000018.1, from coordinate 42,118 downwards.
GCTCGGCCCATGCCGTCACCGGCCGCCAGAAGAGGAAGTTGACCGACACCACCATCGCGATCATGACTGCGACGGCCAGGGCGACCCGGGCGCCCTCCCCGTCGGCGAGCGCCTGGGCCACGTACGAGCCCATGCCCGGCAGGGCGTTGTCCCGGTGGTTGACGGTGATCGTCTCGGAGGCGCTGAGCGCGAACCAGGCGGCGCCGAAGCTGATCATGCCGTTCCAGACCTGCGCGATCATGCCGCTGGGCACGTCCAGCTTCCAGAACCGCTGCCAGCGGGTCAGCCCCATCAGCCGGGCCGCCTCGTCCAGCTCCCTGGGCTGGGTGGTCAGCGACTGGTAGAAGGCCAGCGCCATGTTCCACACCAGCGCGGTGAAGACGGCGAAGACCGACGCGCATTCCAGCCCCAGCGTGGAGTGCGGGAACAGCGCGACGAAGCCGGTGACGGTGATGCTCAGGAAGGTCAGCACCGGTACGGACTGCAGGATGTCGATCGCCGGGACGATCACCTTGGCCGCCCGCCGGGACCGGGCGGCCCACGTTCCGAACACGAAGGTGAAGAGCACCGCGGGCACCAGCCCCGCGAACATCCGCAGCACGGAACGCGCCGCGTAGTACGGCAGGTGCCGCGGATCGGTGGAGACGGCCGGTGGATTTCCGGGGTCGAAAGGGCGGTCGGCGGTGGCGCCGACCCGTATGACGAGATACAGGAGTACGAGAACGCCGCAGAGGATCAGGAGGTCCACGGGGCGCAGGCGGGCAGCGCGTATCGCGCCGCCGGCCGGAAACCGGCGGAATGTCATGGAGATACCCGTAAGAATTCATGCGGGCAGCCCGGTGCGGCGGCGGATCCGCCGCCGCGGGGGCGTGCTGCCCGGCAGGGCTTGCCGCGGGCCGTCCGGCCCGGTCAGCGGGGGAGGCGGGGGCAACTGGGAGGTTCGCCGTAGAGCACAACGACCACCTCCTCGAATTCTTCGGCACGGCGGCGCGACGGCCTCCTGCGGCCGGCGCCGAAAAGAATGATGGCACGCAATGTGTGAGCCGGTCAAAAGATTCCGGTAATTCCGGCGAACCTGAAAGCGCCTTCAGAATTCCAGGAAGGTGGCCGGTCTGCGGGTGCGGAATTCGCATTTCCTGAAGGCGGCTTCAGGAATCGGCCGCGCGGGTTCCGCTTCGCGCGTCGGCGGCCGGCCGGGCCCCGGGGTGTCCGCGCCTTCCGGGGTGATGGGACAATGGCGGTGATGATTAAGGAAGACCACCGCAGCGAGAACCAGACCGACCCGGCCGTGCCCGAGGACGACGAGGCCGGCGCCGTACGGCGGCAGGCCCGGCTGACCCTGGCCGGCCAGGCCCGCGACGCCGACGAGCTGAAGATGCTCCTGGAGATGCTGGGCCTGCACCCCTCCCAGGAGGGCGAGAGCTGAGCCCGTACGCGGGCGGGCCCGGACATGTGCCCGGGCCCGCCCGCGTACCGGTTCGGATGCGTAGTGATACGGATGCGCTGCGCGGCTCAGCGCCCCTGGAGCGCCTTGACGTTGTTCCCGAACGACCACGCCTTCGACCCGTCCCAGTTGACCGACCAGGTCATCAGGCCCTTCAGCCCGCCGCGATAGGTGTTCCACGCCTGGCCGACCAGGCCTGGTGACATGTAGCCGCCGCCCGCGCCCGGCTGTGCGGGCAGGCCCGGGACCTGCTTGTCGTAGGGGACCTTGATGGTCGTGCCCTGGATCACCAGGCCCTTGTTGAGGCAGTCCGTCTGCGCGGTGAAGCCCTGGACGGTGCCGGCGGAGTACGCGTCGCCGGAGCAGCCGTACATGCTCCCGTTGTAGTACTGCATGTTGAGCCACCAGAGGCGGCCGTTGTCCGCGTACTTCTTCACGATCGGCAGGTAGGCGCCCCAGATCGAGCCGTACGTCACGCTGCCCCCGGTGACGTACGCCGTCTCCGGCGCCATGGTCAGGCCGAAGTTGGACGGCATCCGGGCCAGCACGCCGTCGATGATGCGGATCAGGTTGGCCTGTGACGCGGACAGGGTGTTGATGTTGCCGCTGCCGGTGAGCCCGGTCTCGATGTCGATGTCGATGCCGTCGAAGTTGTACTTCTGCAGGATCGGCACCACCGTCTCCACGAACCGGTCGGCGACCTTGCTGGAACTGAGGTCGATGCCCGCCGCCGCGCCGCCGATGGACATCAGGATCGTCTGGCCCGCCGCCTTGGCCTCGCACATCTCGGCCGGCGTCGCGACCTTCACCGTCGCGTCCATGCCGTCCTCCCACAGGACCGTGCCGTCCGAACGGATCACGGGGAAGGCGGCGTTGATGACGTTGTAGCCGTGCTGGCCGATCCGCGGGTCGGTGATCTTCGTCCAGCCGAACGGCGGGTGGACGCCGTTGGCCGCGCCGTCCCAGTTCTCCCAGTACCCCTGGAGCACCTTGCCCGCGGGTCTGGATTTGACCGGGCAGGTGGTGTCCCGGGGTGCGGCGTGCGGGGCCGCGACGGCCGGCAGCTGGGCGGCGCAGACCACCGCCAGGCCGGCTCCGAGCAGGCGGAGTGCCCGTCCGAACATGATGTGCTCCTTCCCGGCCGTGGCCGGCGGTGACTGAGGGGCCCGGTGGAGCGTGGGTGGGGGCCGAGTGGGGGGTGCCGAGTGGGGGCGTACGGCGGTGACGGCGTACGGGTGGTGGCCGGAACCCGCGCGTCGCGCTGCCCGAACCGTAGGGTGACCCGCAGGGGCCGTCAATAGGTCTGGACCAAGTCCGTACGGGGGAGAGCGCGCAGCCCGTACGTCACGACCGGGGCGGCGCCGTTTCCCCTTCGCCACCGGACAACAGCCCGTCGCCGTGCCGCCGTTCCCGGGATGTCGGCAGGTCACGGGCGCGCCGGAGCGGCGAACACAGCAGGATCACGGCGGCGAGCGGAATCCCCGCCGTGGTGATCCACAGGGCCGCGCGCAGACCGAGCGCAGACCCGAGCGCGCCGCCGAGCAGCGAGCCGAGCGGAATCGTGCCGTAACCGAGGAAGGCCGAACCGGCGGTGACGCGGCCGAGCAGACGCGGCGGGCAGTACCGCTGCTGGAATCCCGCCTTGAGCACGTTCCCGGCCACCACGCCCGCCGTGACACAGCAGCCGCCGGCCAGGAAGAACACGACCCCCGCGCCGTCCGTGGTCAGCGGGATGAGCAGCGCGAACAGGGCGAGACCGAACTCGAACAGGAGCGTCGCGCGGGCCGTCCCGACCCGTGCCGCGACCCGGCGGGCGGCGAAGGCGCCGACCACGCCGCCCCCGCCGGTCGCGGCGGCCAGAGCGCCGACCACGCCGGGGGACAGGCCGACTTCCCGGACGAGAAAGACCACTTGAATCGCCTGGTACCCCATCAGCGCCAGGTTGGAGGCGGCGCCGAACAGCGTGAGCGTACGCAGCCAGGGATCACCGGCGATCAGCCGCAGCCCCTCGCCGACCTCACCGGCCAGCGCTCCGGCGCGCCGCTCCGTCCGGCGGGGGCGGGGCTCGCGGTACCGGATGCCCGTCAGGCACAGGAACGAGACGAGGAACGTCGCGGCGTTGGCGAACATCCCGTTCACCGCCCCCGCCGCCTGCGCGATCAGACCGCCGGAGCCGAGCCCGGCGAACTGCGCGGCGGACGCGCTGCCGTGCAGCTTGGCATTGCCCTCCGCCTGATCGTCGGGCGCCAGGATGCTCGGCAGGTAGGCGGTGTACGCGGTCTGGAAGAACACCGTCGCCGTACCCGACAGCAGGGCGACGGCCAGCAGCAGGCCCGTACCGAGCAGACCGCACCACGTCGCCACCGGTACGGCCGTGAACAGGACGCAGGAGACGGCGGCGGAGACCAGCATCACCGTCCGGCGCCGCAACCGGTCCACCCAGGCGCCCGCCGGCAGACCGATGACCAGCCACGGCAGCCAGGCGGCGGCACTTAGCAACCCCACCTCGAACGGGCCCGCGCGCAGTGTGGACACGGCGATCAGCGGCATCGCCACCCCGGTGACCGACGCGCCGAACTTGCCGGCCGTCTCACCGCACCACAGCAGCCGGAAGTCGCGGTGGCGCCGCAGCAGACCGCCGCTTGCCCGGGCGCTCACCCTGCGCCGCGCTCTTCGCGCGGGAAGGACTGGAGCTGTACGACGACGGGCAGCGCGCCGGGTGCCGGGGCGGCGTCCGGGGGCGGGGTGTGACGGGCGACGACCTCGGACAGCTCGGCGTTCAGCGCGGCCAGTTGCTCGGGCGACAGTCGTAGGTCGTGCCAGTCCGCGAGGGTGCCGGCGCGCCGCCAGGTGTCGTCCCAGTCGCCGTTCACATAGTCCGTGACGCGGTTGAAGTACAGCTGCACCAGTTCGTGCAGGTACAACGAGAGCGGGCCCCGGCTGTCGGGATCGTCCCGGAAGTCGGCCGTGTACAGGTCGTTGCTCGCCCCGACCCGCCGCCACCAGCGCTCGCGCCTGGTGCCGCGCCCGGACTCCTCCTCGATGAAGCCGTGTTCGGCGAGGTGGCGCAGGTGCCAGCTGACGGTGCCGGTGTTCTCGCCGAGGCGGGCGGCGAGACGGGTGGCGGTGGCCGGGCCGTCGAGGGTGAGCAGCTCGAAGATGCGCATCCGCAGGGGGTGGGCCAGGCCGCGCAGGCTGCGGGCGTCCAGGCGGCGGGAGGGGGTGGGTGAACTCTGTTCGCTGGGCGCCTGGTTGGGGGTGGTGGTGGGTTCGTGGTGGTTGGGCATGGTGAGCAGCGTAAGGGTGCAGAGGACTCTCTGCATAGAGTTCTCTGCATCTTGACCGGCTTGGTGCGCGCCCCTTCCGTAGCGCTACACAGCCTGTCAACGGCGGTGCCTGTACGAGGCGTTGGGGCGAACGCTGCAAGGTGCGAGGGAGAAGCGTGAGCGACATCCCGGAGCAGGCGGCCGAGGCCCGCGCATCCCGCAGCCTGAATGCTGATGCGCTTCCGCACCCACGATTTCGCGCCCATTCATGATTCTGCCGAGCGGTCAGAAGGTGCCCGATACCCGATTCGACGCTCGCCGGCCCGGCTGCGCGGCACTTTCGTGTCATACCTCCTCGGGTTCACCGACCGCAGACGGCCTGCCGCTCGGCCGCCGACAGCCGAAAGGTTGCCGGACTTTCGAACTTGGCGGAATTCGGCGGCAGGCTGCCTGGCGGTGCTGTCGAATGCCTGTCGCCGCTACCCGTCAACCCGGGAAAGAGTGCGTTGTGGTTTGCCGTGCAGTCATATCTGCCACCTGTTGCCGCGACGGCGAGCATCCTTCTCCCGGTTACGCACGGGGCGGCAGCATCACGACCTCAGGAGAACATATGGCTACAGCCCACAGAACACGCCGGCGCCCACTGTGGCGCCGGCGACGAGGTACGGCCGGGATCGCGGTGGCGGCGCTGCTCGCCGGCCTGTGTGTCGCTCTGGCCGCGACACCGGCGTCGGCCGCCTCGGTGGACACCGGTGCCTGGTACGTCCTGGTCAACCGCAACAGCGGCAAGGCACTGGACGTCACCGACCGCGACACCGACAACGGAGTCGGGCTCCAGCAGTACAAGCGCAACGACGGGGCCTGGCAGTAGTGGCGTTTCGTCGACTCCGGCGACGGCTTCTACCGGTTGCGTTCGCGCTTCAGCGGCAAGGTTCTCGACGTGTCCGGCCGGTCGACGGCCGACGGTGCCCGGATACAGCAGTGGGACGACACGAAGGCGGCCGGCCAGCAGTTCAGCCTGGCAAGCTCCGCGGGCGGGTACCTGCGTCTGATCAACCGCAACAGCGGAAAGGCCGTCCAGGTCGCAGGTGCCGCCACGTCCGATGCGGCGGCCATCGACCAGTCGGCCGACCGGGGCGGGGCCGGCCAGCAGTGGCAGCTGGTGAAGGTCGGGACCGTATCGAACTCCCTGCCTTCCGCCTTTTCCTGGGTGTCGACCGGAGTGCTGGCGGGCCCGCGGTCGAACGCGTCGCACCGGCTCGTATCGATCAAGGACGTCTCGGTCATCCGGTACAACGGGAAATACCACGTCTACGCCACCACGGCGAACACGGCGGGGAAATGGAGCCTGGCATACTTCAGCTTCGACAAGTGGGCGAACGCCGGCTCCGCCACCCAGCATTACCTGGACTCCTCGGCCATCGGCACCCGTTACGCGGCCGCGCCCCAGGTCTTCTACTTCGCCCCGCAGAAACTCTGGTACATGGTCTACCAGACCGGTCCGCCCACCTACTCCACCACGACCGACCCCTCCAACCCCTCCTCCTGGTCCGCGCCCCGGATATTCATCTCCTCGGAACCCGCGGTGGTGACACAGAACAAGGGCAAGGGACAGTGGATCGACTTCTGGACCATCTGCGACACCGCGAACTGCTATCTGTTCTTCAGTGACGACAACGGGCACCTCTACCGCGCCCGGACCACGCTCGCGAACTTCCCCAACGGATTCGGCGACACCACCATCGTGCTGTCCGACTCCCGGCCCAAGCTCTTCGAGGCGTCGGACATCTACAAGGTGTCCGGCTCCAACCAGTACCTGCTGCTGGTCGAGGCCATGGGAGCGGGCGGCCGATATTTCCGCTCCTGGACATCCACCGGCCTGACCGGAACCTGGACCCCGCTCGCGTCCACCGAAAGCGCCCCGTTCGCGGGAAAGGCCAACGTCTCCTTCAACGGAACGGCCTGGACCAACGACATCAGCCACGGCGAACTGGTCCGCTCGGGCACCGACCAGAACCTGACCATCGACCCCTGCCACCTGCAGTACGTCTACCAAGGGCGTGCCCCGGGATCCGACGGCGAGTACGCGCAACTGCCGTACCGCATGGGCCTGCTCACCCAGGCCAACTCCGCCTGCTGACCCGGACCCGTCTCGCGTCATTGCCCAAGAGGAGAAGACCGGACATGAACACAACCACCCACGCCCGAAATCGTAATAGCCACCGAATCGGCCTTTTGACCAGAAGTACCTGCGTGCTGGCACTGGCTGCCCTGGTGGCCCTGCTCTTGCCCGGCACCGCCGGGGCCGCCGGCGCCGACCCGGTCATCACGACGAACAAAACCGGCATCCACAACGGCTACTACTATTCGTTCTGGACCGACAGTCCCCGGACGGTGTCCATGGGCCTGACCTCCGGCGGCAGTTACAGCACCTCGTGGCGCAACACCGGTAACTTCGTCGCCGGCAAGGGCTGGGAGACCGGCGGGCGCAAGACCGTCACCTATTCGGGCAGTTTCCGCCCTTCCGGCAACGCCTACCTGACGCTCTACGGGTGGAGCACCAACCCCCTCGTCGAGTACTACATCGTCGACAACTGGGGCACCTATCGGCCCACGGGCGCCTACAAGGGCACGGTGACCAGCGACGGCGGCGTCTATGACATCTACCGGACGACCCGGGTCAACGCCCCTTCCATCGAGGGGCCGAAGACGTTCGACCAGTACTGGAGCGTCCGGCGGTCGAAGCGCACGGGCGGCACCATCACCACCGGCAACCACTTCGATGCCTGGGCGCGCCACGGGATGCGCCTCGGCACCTTCAACTACATGATCATGGCGACAGAGGGTTACCGAAGCAGCGGAAGCTCGAACATCACAGTGAGCGGAACCCCTCATCACCAGTAGCCGTAGCCGAGTGGCGCGCGGAACCCACCATGGTTGCGCGGGCCACTCAGTGCGCTGAGGGGCGCCGACGGTGCCCGTGTGGGCTCAGGCGGCCCGCAGGGGGGCATGTAGTTCGACCGTGAAGCCGCTGTGCGAGGTCGGGCCGGTCGTGAAGGCGCCGGCATGGTCACAGCCTTTCCAGGGGCGTTCGGCAAGCGACTCAGCGGCGAACTCCGGCGCCCGTACGCCTCACGTGTCGTTGCGGCTCAGGGGGCCCGGCGGCTGCTCGCCACCGTCGGACGCGGTGGGGGCGGCCCGCGGGTCCTTCGCGGTTCCGGACGGCCACACGGGCAAGAAGCCCTGCCGACCGGCCGCGAGGACGTCGTAGTCATGCCGGGCGATCATCCGGAGGATCTCGCGGGAGAAGGCGATACCGGCAGTCCATATCGCCCGGTAGCGAAAGGGCAGTTCATCGATGTGGCGCGCCCCCTCTTCCCACAGGGCGTGCGCGCGTTCGCACTCGAAGCGGATCAACTCCCGCACCGCATCGGTGGCTCGCGGGCGGTACAGGTCCCCAGGCTCGACCGCGAACCGGTCGAGGTCCTCTCGCGGCAGATAGATGCGGCCGAGTTGCCGGGCGTCGGCCCCCACGTCACGGATGATGTTGGTGAGCTGCTGCGCTTCGGACAGGACCGGCACCTGCTCCTCCGCCTGTGCGCTGCTCATGCCGAGAGCCGGAAGAAACATGCTGAAGGACGTCATGGCGACGGCGTTGATGTAGCAGCGCAAGTCCGCGTAGGTGGCGTAGCTGGTCACGGTGAAGTCGTCACGCAGCCCCCGCAAGCAAGTGAGGTAGACGTCGGTGTCGATGCCGCACGCGCGCACGGTGTGCAGCCAGGCACGCGCGACCGGGTGCTCGGGGCTCTCGGTGCCGCTGAGAACACCGCACATCATCCGGCTGTACGCGTCGAAGTCGGCCATACGTTCCTCCAGACCGGCTGACGAGTCGACCAGGTCGTCGGCTTCGGCGAGCGCGGCCACCAGGGCCCACAGGTAGGGGCGGCGACGTGCGGGCACGGCCCAGGTGCCCCAGTCGAGAAGGCTGCCCACCCGGTCGGCCACCAGGTGACGGCAGTGGCCGTAGGCCGCACGCAGCGTCGGGTCGGTGATACCCGCCCGGACGAGGGCCCACTGGTCGGCGAGGGACAGGCCCCGGTGGTGCTGCTCGACGCTGTACGAGACCGTGGGCTTCTCTGCGGCAATACGGGACGCAGTACGGGACGGTGCAGCCGTGACCCTGCCGTGGGTGCGCTTGCGTCCGGTGTAGGTGATCAGGGCCTGCCACAGGTCGCGCCGGTCCATGTCGGGCCACAGCGTGTCGGTGAAATACAGCTCGGCGTATGTGGACTGCCAGGGGAGGAAGTTGGAGGTTCGCAGCTGGCCCCCGGTACGTATCAGCAGATCCACGTCCGGAAGTTCCGGCACGCTCAGGTACCGGCTGAACAGGGCTTCGTCGATGTCCGAGACGCCGATCCGGCCGCTGCCGACGTCCCGGGCGAGGGCAGCCGCAGCCTCAGTGATCTCCAACCGGCCGCCGTAGTCCAGGCACAGGGTGAGCGTCAGAGCGGTGCCGTGCCGCGTCTTTGCCTCGGCGCGGCACAGAGCCCTGCCCAGCGAGTTCGGAAGACGGGTGCGTCGGCCCGCCCAACGCATCCGCACTCCCAAGGACTGCTCTTCGTCCATGCTGGAGGCGTCGGCGTACATGCCGTGGAAAATGTCCAGCAGGTGCTGGAGCTCTTCCTTCGGACGGCCCCAGTTCTCGGTGGAGAAGGCATAGAGCGTCAGGTAGGGAAAGCCGGCTTCCAGGGCGCCATGAACAACATCCTGCAGAGCGGCAGCCCCGGCCTCGTGTCCCTCATGACGCGGTCGGCCCCGTGCCGTGGCCCACCGGCCGTTGCCGTCCATCACGATCGCCACGTGGCGGGGCATGCGCCCGGCGTCGACAGCCGGCGGACGCGCTCCCGACGGGTGCGGCGGCGGGCGGCGAGCCGGCGGTACGGAACGAGACCCTGCCGAATTGCGCCGCGGCGCGCCCGCGCCGGGCGCTTCCGAGATACTCAACGCTCCACTCCTTTCACGTTCTCCGGTTAGACGTGCAGTCGGGCGCAACTGAGATGGCAAAAGAGAAGGAAGCGGCCTGTTGGGCCATAAGTAACCGAAGTGGTTCAGGAAGAAGCGCAAAGCGTGTGGTAGGTCTGAAGATGCCGGGAGCGTCCTCACATGGGAGCGAAGGATGGGGCGCTCAACCGGCTGGCGTGCGCGACGAGTTGGGATGGAAAAGTGTGCCGACAAGCGCATTCCCTGCCATGCGGTATGACAACCGCCTATTCACCCGCAAGGGTGACGCGACGGGAACGTTGCTACGGAGCCGGGGTGATGCCGGAAGCGCCTGAGACTCCTTGACGCAACGCGGTACGCAGGCGTCGCCGGCTGACATCGTCGCACTCGGTCACGCCCCGCTGCGCGGCTCACCACCGTCGAACCAGCCTGCCTGCTCAGGCGGCACCACTTCGAGGAGCCCCTGGTGAAGGTCTGCCCGCTGCTCGTATCGGATGCGTAGGCGCTTGAACTGGTGCAGCCAGGCGAACACGCGCTCCGCGGCCCCGGGACGGGCGCGGTCGGCCGGGGAGAGACCGACGTGGCCCCCCTATCGAAGCTCGGGCCCACACGCCAGCTTCGGCCAGTCCCTCAGCCAGCCTGCGCCATGCAGTGATTCCGGAGCGGCCTACGGTCTCTGCTGGCACGTCGCGCCAAGGAATGCCGGCCCCCAGCACGTAAAGCACACCTGCGAGCGCGGTCCGGTCGGGAATCCGCAGTTGTCCGGGGTGGCCAAGGTCGCTGACTCATTGAAGCCGTCGATAAGGTCGGCCGGTGGTTTCGCTCCGGAAGGGCCAACGCGCCGCCGACGCCGCTTTCACAGCGGCCTGCGCTGCGATCCGTCACAGCCCCGACGAGTGCCATGAGGAAACTGCCGGGCTGGCAGTTCGCCCCCCTGGATCATGATGAAAACCCAGTTCGAGACAGCGCCGGACGACTGCCCTGGCCGGCCGAACTGCCACCAGACGAGGCCGCTCAGCGGATCGCGAAATTACTCGGAACGGGACAGCGCCCGACGTGCGGCAGCGACGGACGCGGCTGTCATTCCGAAACGATCAGAAAGGTCGGCTGGGAAGGCCAGGCGCAGGAGGTGGGCAAGAAGGCCCTGGCCCGGCTGCACCACCAAGTGCCACGCGACGACTGGTACCGAATGATGTGCCCGCGATGTCACGCCGGATCGGGCAAGCCGTGCGACGCGACAACGACGATCGCGTCGGCATCAGCGAGAAGCGACAGCTTCCCCACGACGAACGCCTGCGACGCGTCCCGCAGAGCGACGACCGCCTTGGCCCCGGCGAGAAGCAGAAGGGCGCCCGCGGCGAACGCCAGTACCGGCCCCGCGTCCTGTGGCCAAAGCCCGGCCTTCTCGGCCGCGCAGGAGAGGGCGGGAACCGTAGTGAAGTGGACGAAGGAGCTCATCCGCAAGCTGTGGGGCTGAGGTACCCGCCATCGCGCTGTCCGGGCCAACGTGGTGCTATGTCGTTTCCAGTGGAGCGGAGCCGGTCCACTGGAGGAACCCCTCGCAACGGTGCAAAGAAGCCGTCGCATGACCTGGCGCCTCCCGCCTGAGCTTCCGCACGGCACTGGAGTGAACGCGGCCTGCTTGACGACCACTGTGCGCTGGATCGCCGTCGTCCTACGGGGCAGCCCGGCCTGGCGGCGTGCAGTACGCGACCGGGCCGGGCCGAAGAGAGGTGAGGACGACCTGTCAGAGACTGTTCCAGCCGTCACAGCTGAACTGGTTGGAGTCCTGGTACTCCGGCAGATAGCAGGACATCTTGTACCACTTGCCGGTCGCGTTCCGAACGCCCTGGATGACGATGGACTGCTTGCCCTTCCACCACCAGTCGTTGACCAGGGTCCAGTCGTTGGGGCTCTTGACCCACGGGCTGGTCACCTTGTTGCCGTGCTGGTTGATCCCGGTGATCCGAATCTTGTCCGAGTAGCGTGTCTTGACCCGGACCTCGTAGTGGTACTGCCGCTTCACCGCCGGGGCAGCGGCCGGGGCGTCCTGCGTCGCGGCGGTCGTCCCTGCCGCCGGGGCTGCCTGGGCCGGGGCAGCGAGACCCGTGCCGGCCAGGGCCGCGAGGGCGAGGACGGCCACGGACATCTTGAGCTTGTTCATGTGCTTGGTCTCCTGCTCGGGTTCGCCGGTATTAGAGTTTGCTCCACATGTCGCAGGAGAACTGATTCCCACGGTGATCATTGGAAATGGTGCAATACGCCTCGCGGTGCTTGTTGCCGCGTGTCTGAACGCCCTCGATCCGCACGGTCGCCGACTTCCTCCACCACCAGTCGTTGACCAGGGTCCAGTCGCTGGGGCTCTTGAACCACGGGCTGATCACCCACTCGTTGTACTGGTTGTACCCCTTGATCCGGATCTTGTCGGAGTACCGCGTCTTCACCCGGATCTCCACGCTGGGCAGCAGACCCTTCACCGTGACGGACGCCGAGGCCGTCCGCGTATGCGTCGGCGTCTTCCCCACCGGCTCCGCCTGCGCCGGGCCCACCAGGGCGGCGCCGGTCAGTGCCACCGCAGTCGCTCCGACCAGTACGGTCCTGATCCTGTTCACTCGTGCTTCCCCCTGTCTCAGTTGTGCGCCGTCGTGCGGCGCGCTCGAACAGTAATCAAGCCGGGGCGGGGCGCACATCAACCGCCCGCTGCAGATCAAGGCCCTGTTGTAAACCTCTGCGGTAGTCCCAGTTGCACCTGTTGGTCTACGCCCGCAGACGGAGAAGCGACCGGACACAGGGCCGGGAACGTGGCCGGAGCCGTGAGTGTGGACAGAAGCGGAGTCGGTAGCAGTGCCAGGGATGTCCTGCGGCCCTCAAGGCGGAGGACATCGAGCACGCCCGCGCGGAGCAGGTCCGGCGTGACGAGGCCCGTGCTGCTGCCATGCAGCGGTAGGACCGCGAGCCGTCAGGCTGCGGCCGCCGCCGAAGCGGTCCGGCAGTGCACGGCCGAGTACCTGCTCGCGGTACGGCTGGAGCAGCTGCGCGAACAGCGGGCGGTGCCCGGGCTGAGATGGCCGTGCCGTGGACGGACCGGCCACCCGAGCTCGCCTCTTGAGCCCTCGATGGGGGCATGGCCTGGGCGGTGATCGCGTGACGAGTGAGCTGAGCGGCGTCGACTCCCGCACCAGCACGGTCATACAGCGCGACGGCCGCGAACCGCTCGGGCTCGGTGCAGCGATCGGCATGGTCAAGACCGATCGCCACATGCTCGCCCCGACAGCCGACAGCCGACAGCCGACAGCCGACAGCCGACAGCCGACAGCCGACAGCAGCGTCTTCACCCAGTCCGACGGCATCATCACCGTCGCAGCGTCCGAGTGCACCGGGCACGTCCAAGCCAGGGGCGGATCACCTTCGCCTTCGCGGGGACCACCCCGAGGCCCAGCGTGAAGTCGGGACCACCCCCGCACGCGTGGGGACCACCGGTACCGCCACTTGCGGGCGGCCTTGTCGTAGGGACCACCCCCGCACGGGCGGCGATTCGCCACAGGCTGTCGTGCACACCGTGGCACGGCGGGCGCAGGGGCGGCGGCGGGCGGGCAGGAGCAGGCCCGCCAGGTGCGCCCACAGGGCTGGCGCGTCGTCCGGGCTCGCGTTGGGCGGCGGCAGAACGGTGATGATCTGTGCACCCCGCGCGAGGCGCCGGTGGGCGCGCTGCTGTTGCCACGTGCGGCCGAGGCGCAGGACGAGGGCGCCTGCGGCCAGGCTGGCGGCGGTGGTTGGCCCCCAGGTAGTCAGTGTGTCGCGGAGGTGGGTGAGCAGGGCGTGCCAGCTGCCCGTGGGGTCGCGCAGAAGGTCGGGCAGCAGGCCGCCGGTGGCGGGGGTGTGGGGCGAGGACCGGACCCGTACGGCGCTGAGCAAGCGGTGGAGCACGGGTGATCCTGCCTTTCTGACGAACCCTTCTGGCGAAGTGGGCCCCTGTTGTCGGTGGCGGACAGGGACAGCGCTGCTACGGGACTACCGTGTGGATCTCATGCGACGCCGAACTCGACCGGCGGGTCCGGGGCTTCGTCGAACAAGTCCACCTCGTGCTGACCGACGGAAGTGTCCACAGCGGCGTCCGCGGTGGTCTGCGGCGTGTAGGTGGCGAGTTCGGCGGGGTCGGTGGTGATCAGGTGGTGTTCGGTGGGGGAGGCGGCGGCCTGGAAGGCGGTGCGGTGGGTGCCGGGGACAGCAGGCCCTGCCCGCGCCCGGCGGTGAGCAGGAAGGCCCGCTCGCCCTCGGACAGGTCGAAGACGGCGGTGATTTCGTCGATGGCCTGCGGGGCCTGGCGCAGCAGGATCTGGGTGGCGGCGTTGGTGACGACCGCCTGGCCCAGGTCGGTGGCCAGGACGTCGGCGGTGTCCTGGGTGGCCACCGTCAGGCCGGCCCAGTGTTTGCGGGCGGCCTTGGCCATGCGGAAGAGGAAGTCGGCGCCAGCCGGTTGCTGCATCAGCAGCCAGGCCTCGTCGGCCACCACGTAGCGGGGACGGCGGCGCGCGGGGTCGCTGACGTGCTGCCAGATGGCGTCGAGCACCAGCAGGGTGCCGATGGCCTGGAGTTCGTCGGGCAGATCGCGCAGACAGTAGACGACCAGGTGCCCGTCGGGGCGGGTGGTGGTCGGGCCCGCGAACAGGTCGGCGAAGGCGCCGCGGACGAAGGGGTGCAATTGGTCCGCCAGGTCCCGGCCCGTCGGCTGCGCACAGCCCGTAAGGACGGTGGCGAGGTCGGCCAGCAGCGGGGGCGGGCGGGTCCAGGTACGCGGGTCGGCGGTGATCCCGGCCTGCTGGTAGGTGGCGGCGATCGCCTGGTCGAGGACGGCCCGCTGGACCGGGGTGGGTGGGGCGTCGAGCAGGACGGCCAGCGCGGTGTGCAGGAACAGCGACCGGCGCACCAGGGCGTCGCGCGGCGCGGCGGGCCGCCCGCTCGGCCCGGTCCGGAGGGGGAGGTCGAAGGGGTTGAGGCGGACACTCTCGGTGCCCAGGCGCAGGCAGACGCCGCCGACGGCTTCGGCGAGGCGGGTGTATTCGTCTTCGGGGTCGATGATGTGGGCGTCGATGCCGCGGTAGAGGGAGCGCAGCACTTCGAGTTTGACGAGGTAGGACTTGCCGGCGCCGGAGCGGCCGAGGATGACGGCGTTGTGGTTGTCCTGGGCGAAGCGGTCCCAGTGCACCAGGCCCTGGCTGGCGGTGTTGTAGCCGTACAGCACACCGGCGGGGGCGGCGGCCGAGGCCGGGGCAGGCGCCGGCAGATCGGGACTGGTGAAGGGGAAGGCCGCGGCCAGCGCACCGGTGTCGACGGTGCGGCGCAGCGTGATGCGGTCCAGGCCGAGGGGCAGGCAGGTCAGCCAGCCTTGCAGGCTGCGGTAGGTGGTGGGCTTGGCGTCCAGCAGCAGGCTCGCGGCCAGCGCGCGCACCGCCGCCACCTCCTGGGTCAGGTGCTGTGCGCTGAGGGCGCGGACGGTGAGGTAGAGGCCGAGGCGGAAGAGTTTGCCCTCGCCGTGGGCGACGCGGGCGGACAACTCGTAGGCGTCCTCGGTGGCTGCTTCGACCTGCGGGTCCAGCAGGCGGCCCTGTTCCTGGGTGTGGCGGCGGCCGGATTCCAGGCGGGCGAGCTGGCGCTTGAGGCGGCGGGCGGCGGTGAGCGGATCGATCGGCTCGATGTGCAGGGCGACATCCAGGCGGCCGGGGTAGGTGAGCAGGGGCTGCAGCCAGCCGGGCTGGACTTCGCGCGGGTAGCCGGTGACGGCGAAGGACGCCACCCAGGCGTCGCCGACGTCCAGGTGACGCGGGGCGACGGTGACCGCCTCGGGCAAGAACGCGGCGGTGGCGTCGGCGGCCGGTGGCATGGCGCGCGGATCGGGTCGTTGGCCGGTCCGGGCCGGTGCCGTGCGGCGGTGCTTCACCACGACGGCCCCGTTCCCAGGCTCGTGTGCCCGGTGGCGTCGTCCGACGGGAACAAGGCGTCGGCGTCCTCGCGCAACCGGTGGTCGGTGCCCCGGGCCGGTGGGCTGAGGGCGGGCTCGGGATTGGGGCTCGGAGCAGGGGCTGTGGTGATGATGTGGTCGGCGCCGGCCATCTGGGGCGAGGGGGCGAGGACGCTGCCGGGGGCGCAGGCTGCGGCGAGGACAGCGGTGGTCTGACCGGCATCCAGCGGACAGACGGCGATGCCGGCCAGACCGAGCAGGGTGGTGGCATCGGCCAGGAAGCCGGGCCCGCCGAGGCCGTCGACCGGACCGGCGGCACGCACGGGTTCGCGCAGAACCAGGAGGACCTGACGGCGCAGTAGGTCCTGTTCGCGGGCGAGCTGGGTGAGGAAGTCGGCGTGGTCGCCGGCTGCGGCCTGCAGGGCCGGGTGGGGCAGGGTGGGGGCCTGGGCGCGTAGCTCGGCGATCGCGGCGGTCAGATCCAGGCGCTCGGCGCGCACCAGCACCTGCACGGGATTGGTCAGGGTGTGCAGGTAGCGGCCGAAGGCGGCGATCAGGGCGTCCTGCTCGGTCGGGGTGCGCAGGGCGAAGTCGACGGTGGTGCACTCGGCCACCAGCGCTACCCCGTCCTGCCCGAGGTCCACCAGCCCGGTGTCGGCGACCCCTTGGGCGGGCAGGCGCAGCGGCGCCGCACCTGCCTCGGCCATGGCGGTGTCCTGGGGGTCGGGGCTGGCCGCGGCGGTGAGCCAGGGCGGTGCGGGATGCAGGCCCTCGGGGGCGGCGAGGCGGCGCTGGGGCGCGAGGCGCTGGCGGAGTGCGGCGAGCAGCAGGCGGTCCAGCGGCAGCCCGTCGCGCCGGCCCAGGACCAGGGCGGCGGTGGCTGCCGCGACGGGCAGGGCCAGGGTGGCGAAGGCCGCCAGGGGCAGGACGGTGCGGGTGGCCGACCACACGGCGTACAGCGCCAGGCCGGTGACGGCGAGGATCAGGAGCTGGCGGGCGGTCAGGCCCTGCCAGACGGTGTCCTCCCGGTCGACGTCGGCGGGGATCCGCACGGGCTGCGTCATCGGCGGTCACCTCGTTGTGCCCCGCCGCGGGGCGGGGGCGGCGCTGGGGGCGGGCTGGAACGGTGCGGCGGGCGGAAGGCCGGGGGCGGCGGGGACGTGCTGCGGACGCGCGGCGCGCGGTGCTCGTCGGGGACGGGCAGACGGAAGACGGCCACGGGGGCCGGTCCGGTAACCCGTACCGGAGGAGGCGGTTCGGGGGCCGGTTGTACGAACACGGCCCGGTCGGGCGGCCCGTGCCGGGCGCGCCGGGCCGCAGGGGGTGTGGGTTCCGTGGATACCGGTGGGCGGAAGACCGGCGGGCCGGGCGGGGTGTGCCGGGCGGGCCAGGGCGGTGCGGGCTCCTCGGCATCGGGCGTGCGGAACTGTGGCAGGGGCGGTGGCGTAGCGCGGTGGGCCAGCGGGCGGGGTGCGCTGGGTTGGGGGCCGGAGCCGGGCCCGCCCCGGGGGACAGGTGGGACGGGTCCGGGGCCGCTCCCGCGGGGGCCGGGCCGGCCGCCAACCGGTCCGGGACCCGACGGTCCGCCCCGGCCCCGCGAGCGGGTGGCGGGGGCGGGCGGGGAGAGGGCGTTCAGGGCGTGGAAGGTTTTGGCGTACAGCAGGGAGCGGACCAGGCCGACGGCCAGGGTTCCGCGGTAGCCGGGCACGGCCGAGCGCAGGATCCAGAACGGCAGCTTGATCAGGATGTACATCAGCGCCAGGGCGACCAGCACGTGGGCCAGCCCCGTAGCGGTGGGACCGAAGAGGGTGAAGCCGTCGGGGGCCAGGAACAGGCGCAGCGCGGTGATCAGAGTCAGCGCCTGGGCGAGCTGGACGCCCAGCAGGCCGGCGAAGACCCGCCACCACCAGCGGGCGATCCCGTCGGTCTGCGGCAGCACATGGCACATCAACGCCAGCGGCGCCCCCGCAACCAGAATCAGCGTCAGGCTGATGCGCACCGCGTAGGAGACCAGCAGCACCACCAGCATGCCGACCACGAACACGCCGACGAACAGCACGAAGAAGCCCTTGCCGGTGCCCTGCACCATACGGGTCAGGGCCCGGGCGGCATCGTCGGCATCCAGACCGGGCCCCAGCAGCGCCCGGGACAGGGCGTTGACTACCGCGATGGCCTGATCGGCCAGGAACAGGGACGAGGCCGAGGCCACGACCCCCACCGCCAGCCGGGGCACGGTCTCCTTGAGGCTCGTGCGGGTCTGCACCGACTCGTGGACCATCACCACCACCCCGGCGACGGTGACCAGCACCGTGTAACAGGCCAGCGCCAGCGTCCAGGACGTCGACCACAGCCCGGTGATCCGCGGCACGCTGCTCAGCGTGGGCGTGGCCAGCAGCGTGGACCCCAGCAGCTTGAGCAGCGGGTTGAGGGCCTGGTCGACCACGGTACGGAAGAACCGCTCCAGTACCTGGGTGAGCAGGTTGGTGAGCCAGCCCATCACGCCCCCACGATGCCCTTGAGAACCTGCACCACGATCGGCGCCAGCGCCGCCAGCGCATAGCCCAGACCGGCGTGCCTATAGGCCGACTTGGCCTTCGCCACCTCCCCGGGATCCCCACCGGCCAGCAGGTAACGCACCCCGCCCACCGTCAGGAACACCGTGGCCAGAGCGGCCAGGATGCCCATCAGCCAGGTGCGGAGGTTGGTCAGCACCTGGCCCACCGTCGCCAGCGCCAGCACCCACCGCCCCGGCTCCGCGGCCGGCACCGCCGCCACCAGGACCGCCACCGCCGCCACCGCGCCCACCACTGCCCACCACGGTCGTCGCGGCACCGAGCGGCCGCAGCGCGGGCAGTCGGTCCCGTTGCGCCGCCGAGGCGATAGGTACGGACGAGAACCGGGCGGCATGGCCTCCTCCAGGAGCAGCGGCGGGCGGGCCTGAGAAACCCCTCATCTCCTAAGGCCGGAAAACACCGCCGATTTATGCACCGCCACCAAAGATTCTTTGAAAATCCCGCCGTTGCCGTAACGCGTGGGGCGACGCGCGGCACTTGGGACACCTGGGCAGGCGGCGTGCCCCGGCACTCGCCTCGTACCAGGCCCCGTGGCAGGCGGCGGGGGCCCGTTCCGCAGGTAGGCGACCAGCCGGTGTTCGGCCCGGCGCCGCCGTGCATACACGCTCTGCGCCGGGGCTCCGTGCTCCCGCGCCCAGAGGAGGACGGGCGTCCGATCCAGCCGGGTCGCCCCGATCAGCTCGGCCTCGGCGGGGGTGAGTATGGCGGCGCCCACCGCCCGGGCCAGCACCAGATCCGGATGCCCCCACCCCGGCCGCGGTGGTGCCGGACCGAAGCGGGGCGCCACCGGCACCGGCGCATCCAGCGCCTCCGTCAGCGCGGTGAACCCGGCCCGGCGCGCCGCCCACGTCAGCCGCAGCAGGATGTGCGGCCGGCCGAGGTCGACGGTGGCCAGGGCGGCGAAGAACCCGGCCAGCACCTCCGCTTCCGCATCCTGCACCTCACCGGGATAGCGCGCCACCACCCAGCTGGCCACCCGGGCCAGCGCCGGCAATGCCATCCCCGCACACGCCACCGTCCAGCCCGCGCCCTCGGCCCGGGCGCGAGCCACTAGATGCGCCCACACCGCATCACGCACCTCCCGCGGGCAGTACGGCCGCAGCAACAGGCCCCGCAAATCGTCCAGCTTCAGCATCCGGTCGGGCAGACCGACGAAGGCGGTCCCGTCCACCGTCAGCGGGCCGGGTCCGTCCACCAGACGGGAGAACTCCTCGCGCACCAGATCCAGGGGCAGACGCCGGTATCTCTGACCGCGTGTATGGCGGGCTGCGGCCATGGGAAGCCTCCTCGGCACAGGCAGCAGAACGGCCACAGCACACGCCCCCAACGCCAAGAAACCACCAGCAGACACCTAACGGACACGGAGACAGCCCGGAGCCGATGCCTAACCGGGGTTTAACTCCGCAGGTCAAACGGACATGCGGTGCGCAGCACCGGCCCACGGCGCACAGATAGCAACCGCAGCTCACCAGCAGGTTCTTCGTCTGCTGGTGGTACGGGGCTCGTGGTGGTGCTGACCTGCTGTGATGCTGGCTGCGACCATCGTTGGAGGAGCGCTGGTCCGTGCATGGTCCGGATCTTGGTCTCGTATGAGGTTCGTCGGCATCTGCCGCGGTCTGTGGTGGCTCTTCACTCGTTCCGGAACGGCGAAATCTGGCGCATGGCCAGCACGGTGCCGTCCCGGCTGATCAGGATCACGCCGTCCCACTCGTGGTCCCAGTACGTCCCGTTCGGTTTGGTCCTCCACGCGTGGGCCCGTTGCCGGTAGGCGGCGATGTCGGCGTGTCGCTTCTCATCCTTCCTGGTGACGAGGGCATCGAGTATGTCTTTCGCGACGCCGGAGAATGCCTGAACCCGTTCGCCGTTGAGCCGAAAAACATGATCCGTGCCCTCGAACCTTTCGCCCAGCAACGTGTAACGCGCGTCATGGACGCTGCCGGATGCAGCGTGCGCGAAACTTTGAAAGAAGTCGTTGCCTTGGCGTGTGGTGAGGAGGGCAGCGATGGACTCGCCGTCGCCGGCGAACGCGGTGAGGGGGCGCGCCTGTTCGGCCTGGTGCGGGTCCGCCGGTTGGCCCATCGGGGCCTGGGGTGTCCAACGTCCATCCTGCCGACCGGACGCTGTCGCTGCCGTCGGGCCGACATTCCATGGGCCTGCGGCGCCTGGCGGTCACCGAGACGGTCCGCGGCTCCTTCGGCCAAGCCGCGGCGGCGGTCGAGCGCCACTGCGGGAAGGTGATCGGCAAACGCCGACTCGAAGAGCTCGTCCGGGAGGCGGCCGTCGGCGTAGGCGCCTTCTGTCAGGTGCACGTCCCCGTCCCCTGCACCCGGGACATGCCGCTGGTGATCCAGGCCGACGGCAAGGGGGTGATCGTGCGGTCCGAAGCCCTGCGCGAGGCCACTCGCCGGGCTGCGCTGAAGGCCGCAGCCCAGGGGCATCGGGGTCGGCTCGCACCGGGCGAGAAGCCGAACCGCAAGCGAATGGCCACGGTGGCCTGCGTCTTCGACGTCCGTCCCGCCCCACGGCGGCCGCACGATGTGATCCACCCGCCCGGTGGCCGCAGCGGCGAGCGCGCTCCTCGCCCGGGACGACGGGCCGAGAACAAGTGGTGCACCGCCTCGCTCATCCATCCGCCGGAGGCGGTGATCGCGGATGCCTTCGCCCAGGCCGAGACCCGCGACCCTGCCCATCTGCGGCCGTGGGTCGTACTGGCCGACGGTGCACGCCACCAGCTCGACGTGATCCGCGCCGAGGCCGCCCGGCGAGGTGTCGCCGTGCACATCCTGCTCGACTTCGTCCACGTCGCAGCGTATGTCTGGGCTGCCGCCCGCGCGTTCCGCCCCTCAGACGCGAACGAGACAGAAGCTGGGCAGCCGACCGGCTGACCGCCATCCTCGCTGGCCATGCCACTCGCACGGCCGACGAGATGACGGCCCAGGCCGAACAGGAACGGCTTCCCGCGACCCGGCGCGAGGCCGTCATCACCTGCTACCGCTAACTGACCGGTCACCTCGACCAGCTCCGTTACGACACCGCCCTGGCCAGAGGATGGCCCATCGCCACCGGCGCGACCGAGGGCAGTTGCCGACACCTGATCAACGACCGCCTCGACATCACTGGCGCCCGCTGGGGCCTGGAAGGAGCCGAAGCCGTCCTCCAACTCCGCACCCTGGCCGCCAACAGCGACCTCGACGCCTACATGCGCTTCCACGCGGTGCGTGAGCACCAGCGCCTCTATCCCACTCCCAACCAGCAGGACTACGACCTCAGTGCCTGATCACGATCTTCCCTTGAAACGAACCGCATCCTTCGAACCTCGCGTGCCGCCGCGCCAGACGCTCCGCCTCGGTGGAGCGCGCCGCGAGTCGCGCGGACCCGATGAGAACCAGCAGATAGAGGTAGCTGGGAAGGTCCGGTTTGAAGCCGTGCCGGGCGCAGTGGATGCTTTCCTCCAAGGCTTTCCCGCACGGCGACGTGGATCTGGCCGTAAGGTGGGGCTTAATATGCGGCGGGGCGCGAGAGGGTGGGGTGCCTGTGCGGGGTGACCGGCGCGCCGTTCTGGTCACGACGGTGCTGATTCTCGCGGTCTTCGCCGGTGTGCTGTCGCTGCTGAGCTGGGACCGGGCGAACCAGGTGGCCGGGGTGGTCTCCGCGGTGGTCGGCATGGCCGCCCTGGGGGTCGGTGTCTGCGCGCTGCTGGCCTCGTCCGGGAGCACGTCCGTACAGGTGTCCAGAACCGGGCGTGCCACGGCCACCGGCGGCGGGGACGCCAACACGGGTGCCGTCGCCTCCTCGTCCGCCGGATCGGTCTCCGTCGAGGAGACCGGCGACGCGCGGGCGGACGACGGCAGCGCGAACACCGGTTACCGGCGGCAGGAGTAGCGGCGCATCCGATGTTTTTCCGCAGCCGCGCCGTAGTGCGCAAGTCGGGGGGATCCTCCGCCGAGGGAGCCGGGGCCTTCGCCAACAGCGGCGTGATGGTGGACAGCTCCGTGCAGGTGTGCGCGGGGCGCCCCGCCGCCTCCGGCTATCTCCTGCGGGTGGAACAGGCCCTTGCCGCTGCCGACTTCCAGGGGCGTGAGGGCGAACTCGCCCAGCTGGCGACCTTCTGCACGCATGATGTCCCTGCGGGCCGTCCCGGCGCCGGCTACTGGCGCTGGGTGGCCCCGGCGTGGGCGGGGAAGTCCGCCCTGCTGGCGCACTTCGTCCTGCATCCGCCACCTGGCGTCGATGTCGTGTCGTTCTTCATCACCTTCCGCATGGCCGCGCAGAACGACGCCGCGGCGTTCTGCGAGGTCGTCCAGCGACAGGTGTACGCCCTGCTGGGTGAGGAAGAGCCGCTGAGTACCCCCGCCACGCGCGACGAACAGATGCAGCTCGCGCTGCACCGCGGCGCACAGTGGTGCGCGACGCGAGGCCGGCGGCTCGTGCTCGTGGTGGATGGACTGGACGAGGACAGCGGTGTGACCGCCGGTGCCAACAGCCACAGCATCGCGGCGCTGTTGCCCCGCGTTCCCCCGCACGGCATGCGCATCGTTGTCGCCGGCCGTCCGCATCCGCCAGTACCGGGGGACGTGCACGTGGACCATCCCCTGCGGAACACGGCGATCGACCACCGGCTGGAGCCGTCCCCGCACGCCCGCGCGGCGCGCGAGGACGCGGAGCGGGATCTGCTGCGACTGCGGGACGGCGGCGGACTGGGCTGGGACTTGGTCGCTCTGACCGTCGCGGCCGGTGGCGGGTTGAGCGCGCCCGACTTCGCGGAGTTGACCGGGAGCCCGGCGCGACTGGTCGAGCGCGAGCTGTCTGCGGTGAACGGCCGCAGCTTCCGCTGGCGCTCCGGGCACTGGACGTCCGCCGGTCCGCCCGTGTTTCTCTTCGCGCACGAAGAGCTGCGGCGCGCCGCAGCCGAACTGGTCACGGCCCAAGAGCTGGCGGCCCACCGCAGCCGTCTGCACCGGTGGGCGGACTTCTACCGGCACGTCGGGTGGCCGCAGAGTACGCCCGAGTACCTGCTGCGTGGCTACTCCCAGTTGCTGCGTGCACAGGGGGACACCTCCAGGCTGGTGGCACTGGTCTGCGATACCCGGCGTCAGGAGCGGTTGTGGCAGGTGTCTGGGGCGGACTTGGAGGCGCTCAGTGCGGTGTCGGACGCGTTCGTCCTGGTGCTCGCGGACGGCGGGCGCCGCGGCGATCAGGACGTGTCTGTGGCTCTGCGGCTCGCCGCCGCGCGGGACGGGCTGCACGAGCGGACAGCGCCTCTTTCCCCTGGCCTGATCGCCCTGTGGGCCCGGTGTGGGCACCCGGCGCGCGCCGTTCAGCTGGCCGAGTCGCAGCGCGGCGCGTGGGACCGGGTGGCCGCCCTGAGCGCCATCGCCGGTGCCCTGGCCGCCGCGCGCCCGGATAAGGCGGCCGCTCTGCTCGACAGAGCCGACAGCACCGAAGACCGGGACCGCTTCCTGGCGGCGATCGCCAAGAGCCTGGCGGGCTCCGGCCGGCCCGCCGAGGCCCTGCGGTCGGCCTGCCGCATCAGCGACCGGGAGGGCAGGGCGGAGGCTTTCGTCGCCGCGGTCGGGGCCCTGGCCGGAGCGACGGGGAACGCCGGAACGGCTCATGAGGAGGCCGGGGGCCGGGGCACCGATGCGTTGTCCTGGGCGCTGGAAGCCGTCGACGCGGTCATGGCGGTGCCCAACACCGTCTCCCGGAGCGCTCTGGCCGCCTCACTGGCCGCCGCGCTCTCCCGGCTCGGCGAGCATCGCCGGGCCCTGGCGTTGGCGGAGCGTGCCGTGTCCCGTTCGTCCGACTCTGGTGACACGGTCCGGCGTGCGCAGCGCCTCGCCCTGTTCGCCCGGGAGATGTCCACGGTGCCCGGTCTCGCCGCACAGGCTGCCGAGTTCGCCGTGACGTCGGCCCGGTTGGCGGCGGCCATCGACGACCCCGCCAGCGTGGAATGGGTCTACCCCGACGTCGCTGCGAGCCTTGAGGTGACCGGACACCACCAGCAGGCGATCGACTTGGTCAGCCGCTTCCTGAACGATCCGGAGGACGGGCTAGTCGAGATCGGCATCGCGGCCGCGGAATCCGGTGACCTTGACCGAGCCTTGGAGCTGGCCGAGCGGATCACTGAACCCATCTACCGGGCGCGCGTCCTCAACGCCGTCGGCAAGATGACGGCAAACACGTGCGACCCGGGTCGGACACTGCACTTGGCCCAGCAAGCCCGTGACGCCACCGACAAGGTGCCGTATCTCCACTGGCGGGTGACGCTGTCAACTGACACCGCCGACTTTCTGCTGCGAGCAGGCCAGGAAGAACACGCCCACGCCGTAGTCAAGTGGGCGACGAACATGGTGCGGAGAGGCCGGGGGCCCGGGGTGCGCACCCTCATCAACCTGGCCGTCGCGGCTGGCCGGTCCGGGCAACGGGGTGACGCAGCCCGCCTCATCCACCGCGCCGAACAGGTCGCTGACACGTCCGCCCCTTACGCACGCATCCTCGCCCTCGCGGAGGTAGCCGAGGGCTTGCACCACACAGGTCGCCCCGCGGAGGGGGACGAGCTCCTACGCCGTGTACTCCACGAGATCCGGGCCCTGACAGATCACGCCGAGCGCGCCGACGGCCTGCGACGGGTGGCCGAGGCATTCGGCCGCATCGGGAAACCGGACGGAGCGGCAGAGCTGGCTCAGGAGATCCTGGGCCTGGCGGGCACCGCCGACAGCCCCTACCAACGGTGCTGGGACACGTACGCCGCCGCCGGTGCGCTCCTCGCGGCGGGCGATATCGACGCGGTGCTCGATCTGGAGGCTGACCTGCCGGAGGACGCGGTCGACGAGATGCTCGCCGATGTGGTGGAAAGGCTCGTGGCCGCTGGTGATCTGGCCACAGCAGAGAAGGTCACCGACTGGCGAGGAGAGAGGCACGCCATGGGCCACCTTGCGGCGGGCGCCGCCGCCACGGGGGATGTCGCCCGTGCCACCGCGCTGCTGGAGGAGATCAGCCACCCTGTCCAGCGCGAGGCGGCCACACCGGCCGTCGTCAAGGCGCTCTGCCGGATGGGTGCCCGTGAAGAGGCCCGCGCCTTGGCCGACGCCCTTATCGCGCCCGAGCACCGCGGCAAGGCGATCTCAGCGATCGCCCAGGCACTCGGCCCCTGCCAGCAGGGGCGCCTTGTACTGATCGAGGCGCTGAACTGGGGCCCGTGGGAGCAGATGCATGAGGAGATCGCCGATGTAGTGCCGGAGCACCTGCCCCTCCTGGCGGACCTCGTGCTGACGGAAAGCTTCAGCCGAGGTGACGATCCTGCCCGGGGGGCGACTCCGCCGTCGCCTGCGTGGGAGCCCATTCCCTGGTTGATTAACAAGATTGAGACGCCGAGATAGGGAGCGAGGTTGTGTTTCTGGCGGAGGTTGGATTGCTTGTCCATGGAGTGCCGCAGGTACAGGCGGTCAGCCACCGTCCTCTTCCTTGATGACCTTCGCTATCCGGGCCACCCTCTTGGCAGTCTGACGGATCCTCCATGCCTCGATGCTCAGGGACTCCGCGCCGGGGGAACTCCTGTCCAGCCACTCCGTGGCGCCCAAGAGCAGTGCCGCAACCTCCTGGAGGACCAAGGCAGCGTCCCCGAGCGCGCCGGGGACGTCGCCCTGCTCCATGCGCTCCTCGGCGCGGGCGGAGGTGGTCTCGGGCGACAGGTCCCGGCGGGCAGCCATGGCTGCCCGGGCGCCGGGGTCGCTATCGAAGGGGATGGACACCGTCCCGAGTTCCAGACCGGGCTGCATGGGCTCATCTTCGATTCCGACGGACGAGGCAACCTTGACGATGCGCGGGGTGATGGTGAGGAACTGCTGCCGCAGGCGTTCGTTCGGGTCCTCGCGGGCGTGCTCGTCGAGCCAAAGGGACATCTCCGGCGGGAGCTGGGCGAGCAGGCGCGCCAGGGCACCGACACTGTTCAGCATCGGGTGGGCCGCGACAGTGGCGGCCAGGTGCTGCGGCTGCCCGGAGGCGGCGGTTGTCGGCTCGCGGTCACTGTCGGACATGGCGTCCTCTCGACTGGGCCGGACCGTGACGGCTCGGCAGGGATGATCATCCCAGGAGGCGGAAAGGGGAGGCGTATGGCATGCGTGAAGCTGATTGGTTCGTGATCGCGTTTCCGCTAGTCACCGATTGGATCAGCCACCCAAGGAGCGGGGAGGCGCAGACGACCGTTTCCGCCCCCGTCTTTGCTCGAGTTGCTTCCGCGTGGGGCGCTTCAAGCGACGTGTCCAGGTGCCAGGTTGGAGGCATGAGCGCCAACCAGGGATGCGACCACGACCCCGAGTGCTGCCGGCTCTGTACCGTCCCGGCGGCGATGGACTGGACGTGCGCGGCCATCCGGAAGGTGAACCCTTCGTGGGCGGACGCGATGACGAGGCTCGCGATGATGGCGGGGCATGACGCTTCCGAACGGTCGTGACGGTAGGCGTCACCGCGAGGCGCCTGTGCGTCACGATGGATCACTGGACGCTGTAACCGCCGACGGGCCATGAGAGGGTGCGGGCGACCGGCCCGCTGGCCTGCCAGAACCGCTGTGTGCCTCTGCGGGCCCTTGGGGCGCTTAGGGTTAACTTGCCTCAGGGCGCCGCCAAGGCCCGGACGGGCTCAACTGACAGTAATTGATCGCCAGGGCGTTGCTTCGGGAGGATGTACGGCAGAGGTGCCTGGCTTGCGCCGCGGCCACCCGGATTCCGCTGTGCCGGTCACTCTCTCAACTCCTGGCGCAGCACCGACATCTCGGCTGGATCCAGAGTGGCAGTGGCGAGGCCGACAAGCGAGCGCTCCAGCGCGCGCCCCGTATCCTGGAGCACTCGCTCCGCGCCATTGCGGTCACGGACGATGACCACTCCACCGGACACCACGATCTCCACGATGCTGACCGCCGGATCACCGGTGATCCGCATTCCCCTATAACCGAGCCCCTGAAGCGGAGCTGCCCGTTGAGGGGCTGGCGGCAGAGCGGCGATCCGGCGCATCAACTCTTCCCCGACTTCTGGCGCAAGGCCGAATACCGGATTCCGCCGCCCGCTATAGAGATCGATCTCGACGTCCATACCGGTCATTCCCTGCTGGCGGTTCCGCCTCGGCCACAGAAGGAGCTGTCCCGGCCCGGGTAGGCGCCGTGCCTGCTACCTTATCCTCCGTGCTTGTGAGATGCACCCGTAGAAGTACCCGCAAAATTCTGTGTACGGGCCACGGTTCGCTTTCTCTGGATCGTTGATGACGTTTCCACTGTTGTCCGTGTTGCGGGCGGGGTAGCTTCCGGGCTTGTGACCCCAGAATCCCTCCACTTGCTTGCGGTACCAGTGGAAGTCGATGCCGGGGGCGATGACCAGCGCTACCAAGGGCCGTGGTTTCTCGGAGTCCGGGAAGCAGTTGTACCGGTGGTGCATCCCGTCGCACAGCGACGCACGCGTCAGTTCGGCCCGTGTGAAGGCCTTGTACACGCTGCCGCAACCAAGGCCCGGCTGGGCGAACGTATCCGTCCGCCAGTTGCTGGCGTAGTTGTAGCAGTTGTTCCTGCTCCGGACGGTTGAGTCGTTGTTCCAGAATCCCGGGTTGAATTTTCCGAGTTCAATGATGCAGGCAGCTGCTGCGGTGGCCTCTTCCGAATGCTGTTCCGCTTCCGCATCGACTTCCGCCGTAGCGGGCCGGTCGGTGACCGAAAGCTGGGACGGGGCCGACAACTGTGCGATCAGGAACTCGCGCAGTGAGGCGTCCAGCGGCTGTGCCGCTGCACCGGAGCTGAACGGGGCCCCCCGCTCCATCAGGGTGACGAGCCGCTCGCCGATTTCGGCTGCCCGGCTGCCGCGTGCCTGCGCGCCGACTGGAAGATATAGCGTCGAGTCGACGCCGAGGTCACGTTCGAACTCGTCGTTGAGCGGTTCGATCCGGAACCCCCGGACCCCGAGCCCGGCCTCGGCCGGTGCCTTACTGAGGAACAGGTTCCGGTTGCTTTCCACCTCACGGAGCAGCACCCGTACTTCGTTCTCCTCGGTGATGTCGGAGATCGGATCGGGACGGCCGGAGAACATGTCGGCTGTGATGCGAAGCATGAGTTTCTCCCTTTCGCTGCTATAACTAGGGCCTTTCTTGCCCCAGATGAGCCTCCCCGGAATTCCGAAGCCCCGGGGAGATATTCGATCGCTCCACTGTCCAATTGCGATGACAAAGGAAGTGCATCGCGCTGTATCAGGGCCTGGTCGGCGTTAGGTTTTCCGGAGGAGATACAAGGTGCTGAGCTCCCGGGTGGAGCAGGCGGTGGTGGGATGGCTTGCGGTGTAGGTGAAACCCCGCGGAACGGTGCAGGCCCACAGGCCCGTCTTTGGTTTCATCACGTGATAGAGCAGGCTGATACCGCTCGTGGAGCAGGTCGTGGTGTTCATTACGTGGTTGTAGGTGTAGCCGCGGGGAACCGTACAGGACCAGTAGGCGGCTGACGCGTCCTTCGAAGCCGGGGCTTCAGACGCCGTGGCCGTTGCCTGGGTAGTGCCCAGCATGGCGGCGGCGGCTGCCAAGCCGATCAGCAAGGACCGCGGTTTCGATCGCAACATGCGGTTTTCTCCTGATGCGTTGTCGACGGGCGGAAGCGTGAGAGCAGTCCGGCCGGGGCCTTTCCCATGCCCCGGCCGCCGCAGAGCGTGCGAGGGAGCTTCGCAGCGCCGCCGCGGGCGGACAAGCGCTCCACGTAATAGTCCGTTCCGGAGCAGTTTTGTCGGCATAGCCGCCGACCAGCCGGGGCTCCGGGGCAGACCCATGCGCGGACCGAATTGACATTGCGTGCATTGACCAGCCTGCTAAGCAGTGCCCGCCCTGGGCGCGTGTGTCAGGCACCTTCTTAGCTCTACTCGGTGACCAGCGAGGCGGAGACATGCGATGGGCCATATCGCGTCACCGGCGGCACTACCCTGGTGTCG
Source organism: Streptomyces rimosus subsp. rimosus (assembly GCF_000720725.1). Lineage (GTDB taxonomy): Bacteria > Actinomycetota > Actinomycetes > Streptomycetales > Streptomycetaceae > Streptomyces > Streptomyces rimosus_A. The sequence goes on along the minus strand of NZ_JOCQ01000018.1, from coordinate 12,926 downwards.
TCGGACGGTGAGGGTACTCGGCCATACGCAGAGCCCCTGAGCCCTTCCCATAGCACGAAAGGCCGGTTGAGTCCTGCTACCGAGGATGGGACGGGATTTCAGCCGTGTCTGCCACAGTCGTCATGCAGGCAGCGTTTACCGAATCCGGAGGCAGCAGAGGGCTGTTGCTCAATTCACCAGCGTGCCCGCCGCGAGCGCATGGTCGGCCATTGACCTGCACTTTGGCGGTGTTGACGCGCAGGGTGCAGCCCTGGCCGACCTCGTTGTCGTTGGGTCCTGGTCCTGCGCGGCCCAGGCCGCCGTGAGCACCCCGCGATGACGTTCGAGGCGACCCGCGAGTACTTCGACTACCTCCACGCGGTCCTGACCGGCTGGGCCGCCCGCGTCACCAGCCTGTGCGAGATCGCCAAAAACCATGTCCGGATTCCCTCGCCCAGCGCCCCGGTCCGTCGGGCCGGGAACTCCTCAGCGCACTGTGCAGCCTCTTCCGGGCACTCAAGCAGGAACGACTGGTCTTTCCGTGCCCCACCCGAGACGTCTCACTGTCCACGGTCGTGCGTTTGCCCGTGCCGATCCCCACCGCCTGGCTCCACGGCTTGGACGATCGCGCCGGCACCCCGATGGCCAAGTTCGTTGTCGCCCTCGTCGGTGTCCACGGCCTCGGCCGCCGCGAGACCCGCCACCTGCCCCCGGCCGACCTCGACCTCTCCCGCCCGACGGCCCGGCAGGAACTGCGGCACACCGTCTACCTCGACGAACCCACCCACGCCCTCGCAAACGGCTGGGTCCGCGACCATCACCAGCGGTGGCCTCTGATGGCCACCCTCTACCTCCTGGTCAGCCAGCAGACCGTGGCCGACGACCGGCCCCCGCCCGTCTCCGCCATGGTCATGAACGGTTTCTTGTGAGTTCTTGCAGGATGATCTTCGTGTGGCACGGTGGAGGGAACGGTGATGTCGTTCCTTGGGGGTGAGGATGGCTCGGCGGAAGCCGTGGGAAGTCGGTGATGAACTATGGGCGGTGATCGAGCCGCTGCTGCCCCGATGTGAACGACGCTACCGGTACCCGGGCCGGAGGCGGATCGATGACCGCAAGACGCTGCAAGGCATCTTGTTCGTGCTCTACACGGCATCCAGTGAGAGTTCTTGCCACAGGAGTTGGGCTTCGGATCCGGGCCCACCTGCTGGCGTCGCCTTGCCGAGTGGCAGCAGGTAGGCGTCTGGGAGGACCTGCAGCAGGTGCTCCTGGACCAACTGCGGGCGGCGGACCGGCTGGACTTCTCCCGCGCCACCGTCGACGCCTCGCACGTGCAGGCCAAGCGGGGGCGAAGCCGCCCAAAAGTCGGCCCGAGTCCGGTTGACCGGAGGCGGCCGGGCTCCAAGCACCATGTGCTGACCGACGGCGGAGGCATTCCGCTGCGGGTGTCGCTGACCGGCGGCCACTGACATGGCCCAGCGCCGCCCCCGCGCGACCGGAGTCCGCGAGCTGACAGCTGCCGTCACCACTTCGCGATAGGCCCTGGGCCGGCGTACGGACGGGCTCCAGCATGGTCTCCGCCGAGCCACGCCCACGAGCCTGCGGAGCATCCCGGATGTACTCGCCGCCCTCTGACCCGGCTGACGCGCAACGCCTCGCCGACGTCCACGACAAGGCCGCCGCCCTCGGCGCCACGCCTCACGGCCCGCTGGTGTGGGGGTGGCATGGCCGGACCCTCAGCCGCCGCGCCGACCACACCGAGCGCGGCGCGTGCTGGCTGCGGCGGCTGGCCGCCCCGGCGGACAAGGCCGGCGGGAAGTTCTGGACCGGCACGGCCGACGCCGCGCGCAGTGTGCCGCTCGCGGTCCGCCGACCGGAGCTGCACGGCCTGCACGACCACAGCGACGGCACGTACGCCTACCGCACGGAGCTGACCGGCTTCGTCGACTCCCCACCCTGCTCACCCGACCCGGTCCTGCGCCAGGAACTGGACCTGCCCGCCTCCTGGTGGGCATCGCTCCTTACGGACCTGGGACAGCTTGGCGCTGTCCCCACGGACCGGGTGGCGGTGCGCCAGGAGTGGATTGACCGGGCCGTATCCCGCTTCACCGGCGCGCCCGCCCCGCAGGTCACCGAATGGGTCACCGCCCATGGCGATCTGCACTTCGCCAACCTCACCACCGATGGACCGACGATCTTGGACTGGGAAGGCTGGGGCATCGTTATCTAGAGGTGTGTTTGGCCTCTGAGGGACATGAGTTCAGTGCTCACTCTTCCGTGTGCCTTGCGACTATCCGATAGGTCATAGGGACGTTCGGCCCGTTGGGCCATCTGTGAAGTTCCATGCGGAGAAGGTGACGCTCCCCGGTGCCGTGCTGGTGGTGGCCTGGGTCGTGGTCGACGAGTTGTACCGGATGCACGTCGAGGCGACGACGTACCTGGAGAGCGTTCGCGGTCGGCACTGCTCGGTGAACACTCAGCGGGTGTACGCCAGCCGCGTCGCGTTGTACCTGACGTGGTGCGATGAGCGAGGGCTCGACTGGTCCTCCCCGGGCTTCGAGAACCTCCTTAGGTTCCGGGACTGGCTGATCAGCGAGCCCCTGCCGCCGCGGGGGAAGCGGCCTCCGGCCCGTCCGCGCTTCCGTCGGGAGGGCAGCGGGGATGCGGTCTTGGGCACGATGACGGAGTTCTTGTGCTTCGGAGTCGGGCACGGTTGGACCGCCGCTGAGCTCGCGGTGACGCTCTCGCGGCCGAAGCATCTGAGGTTCCTGGCGCCAGGCCAAAGTGCTGGCGAGGGCGGACAGTTCCGTGAGGTTCAGTCCCGGACCCTGAAGCTCAGGGGCGACGACCCGGGGATCGAGTTCTTCACCGCCGAGCAGGTGGATCTGCTGATCCGCCTCGCCCGGACTGCTCGCGACCGGTTCCTGATCGTCCTGATGCGGGCCACGGGCATGCGGATTGGTGAGACCCTCGGTTGCACCGCGAGGATCTGCACCTGCTGCCCGACTCCCGGGGTGTGGATCCTCTGAAGTGACGGTCAGGATCAAGCGGTGAGGCTGTAGGTCTGCTGGTCAAGGCTGGGGCAGAGGCGTTGGTGTTCGCAGGCCGCATGGAAGCCCCAGTGGAAGACCCGGTAGCCCTCGAAGTCGCTGTTCGCGATCAGCGCGCGGAGCTGGAGGACGGCTTCGGCGCCGTCGGGTCCCCAGCGGGCGCCGGTGATGTCGAGGCGGTCGGCGATCAGGTGGCGGCAGGCGCCTCCGACGGCACCGGTGGCGATCGGCCAGCCGGCCGCGAGAGCGGTGTCGTAGTGGAGCTGGTCGAGGTGGCCGGTGAGGTAGCGGTGGCAGATGGTGACCTGCTCGCGGCGGGCGGATTCGGCATGGATCAGGTCGAGTTGGTGGCGGGCGCCGTCGACGAGCACGATCCAGTCCCGAAGATGGCTGGGGTGGCGGGCCTCGGCCTGGGCGAAGGCGTCGGCGACGACCTGTTCCAGAGGGCGGATCACCCGAGGCGGTGCACCATTTCTTGCACCGCTCCCGCTCGCGCCTGCACCGTATGCGGGCGCACGCCTTAGACTGGTTGCCTGCTCAGGTTTCCCACAGGGGGTGCGGCATGGACCCTATTTCGCTGGCAGCCGCGAGTGCTCTGGTGGGAGCGATGGCTACCGACGGCTGGCAGCAGGCCCGCGCCGCAACGGTGGCACTGTGGCATCGGGTACGTCCCGAGCAGGACGAGGCCATCGCCACCGAACTTCGCACGGCACGGTCGACTGCCCTGACGGCCCGCGAGCGAGGGGAAACCGATCGCGAGCAGGCCCTTGTCAGCAGCTGGCGCCTGCGCCTGCAAGATCTGCTCGATCGGGACCCAGCACTCGTCGGCGACCTGCGGCGGCTGGTGGACGAGCAGCTCACTCCGGCTCTTCCCGAGGCCGAGCAGGCCCGCATTCACACCCTCGTGCAGAAGGCGAGGGCCACCGACCACAGTCAGGTCAGCCAAAGTGGCGGTGACATGACGACCCACCAGGCCCCGCGGCTGTGACCGGCGACGACGGGCCCCGGCCTCCCTGTGTCCGGCAGGACGCGCGTGCCGAACGCGGCAGTGAGGTGAACCAGGCCGGCGGAAACCTCTCCCAGTACCACACCACGTATATCGGTTCCACCCCTGGGCCACCGGTCGTCCTGCATACGTTGCCACGGGACGTGGCCGCCTTCACCGGCCGCGACGCCGAACTACAACGCCTCCTCGACGCTGCTGGGCCGGCCCAAGCGGTGGCCATCCACACCGTGGACGGCATGCCCGGGGTGGGCAAGACCGCCCTGGTCACCCGGGCCGCGCACCTGCTTGCCGAACGCTTCCCCGACGGGCAGCAGTTCGTCGACCTGCACGCCCACACCCCCGGCCGGCTCCCCGCCGACCCGTTCCACGTTCTCGACACGGTCCTGACAGACCTGGGTGTCATGCCCCAGCACATCCCTCCGACCTTGCAAGGCCGCAGCCGTCTGTGGCGAGACCGGCTCAGCGACAAGAAGCTGCTGCTGATCCTGGACGACGCCGCCGAATACGCCCAGATCGCTCCCCTGCTGCCCGGCAGCGGACCGTGCCTGACCCTGATCACCAGCCGCCGTCGGCTGATCGCGCTGGACGGGGCGCTGCCCCTGGCTCTCGATATCCTGCCGCCCGACCAAGCCGGACGGCTGTTCACCCGGCTCGCCCAGCGCACCCCCACCGGGGCCGAAGCCGATGCAGTCGCCGAGATCACCCGGCTGTGCGGCTACCTGCCCCTTGCCCTGGTCATGCTTGCCGGCCGCCTCGCCCACCACCGCACGTGGACCATCGCCCACCTGGCCGCCGACTTCGAGCTCGCGCAGGACCGGCTCGGCGAGCTCGCCGGCGGTGACCGCGCGGTTTCCGCCGCCTTCACGATGTCCTACCAAGACCTGCCGCCTGACCGACAGCGCCTCTTCCGCCGTTTGGGCCTGCACCCCGGTATGGACACCGATGCCCACGCCACCGCTGCCCTCGGTGCCGTCCCCCTGTCCGCGGCCCGCCGCGAGCTGGAAGCGCTCTACACGGATCACTTGATCGACGAGCCCGCCCCCGGTCGCTACCGCCTCCACGACCTCTTGCGCGAATTCGCCCGTACCCTCGCCCACGACGACCCCGCCGATGAACGGGAAGAGGGCACCGAGCGGCTCCTGGACTACTACCAGGACGCTCTCGAAGCCGCCGACCGCCACCTGGCCCGGTTCACCCGCCCCAAGGCCCCACTCCCCACGGCACTGCCCGCAACCACACCCGTTCTGTCCACGCCGGACACGGCCCTGGCCTGGCTGCGCACCGAGCGTGCCAACCTCCTTGCCTGCCTCGACCACGCCACCGTCAACGAACAGTGGCATCGCGTCGTCCGCCTCACCGCCGCCCTGGCCGTCTTCCTCCGTCAAGACGGCCCGTGGCAGCAGGCGGCCCTCTTCCACCAGCGCGCCGCCGGCGCCGCTCGGCGCAGCGGCGACCGCCTCGCAGAAGCCGATGCCCTCAACGACCTGGGCTGGGTACGACAGGCGAGTGGGGACTACCGGGCCGCGGCCGGGCTGTACGAGCGGGCTCTGGCGCTCTTCCACGACCTGGGCAACCGCCAAGGGGAAGCCAACGCCCTCGGGGACCTGGGCCGCGTGCGCTACATGACCGGGGACTACCCGGCCGCAGGCGGGCTGTATCAGCGGGCCCTTCCCCTGTTCCGCAACCTGGGTGACCTCCAGGGGAAAGCCAACACCCTCAACGGCCTGGGCTGGGTACGGCAGACGACCGGCGGCTACCGGGCCGCGGCCTGGTTGCATCAGCGAGCGTCGGTCCTGTTCCGGGATCTCGGCAACCGCCGAGGGGAGGCCTACGCCCTCAACGGCCTGGGTCGCGTGCGATGCATGACCGGCGACCACCGGGCAGCTGCCGAGCTCTACCGGCACTCCTTGGGCCTGTTCCAGGACCTTGGCGACCGCCAAGGAGAGGCCAACGCTCTCAATGGCCTGGGACGCGTACGGCAGGCGACCGGGGATAACCAAGCCGCGGCCGAACTGTTCCGGCGGGCCCTGCCCCTATTCCACGATCTCGGCGACCGCCAAGGAGAAACTGAGGTGTTGACCAGCAGGGGCGCGCTCTTGGCCAAGACCACCGGACCACAACAAGCTCTTGCCGTCTACCAACAGGCCCTTCGCCTCGCGCGTCAGGTGCGACGCCCGCTGAATGAGGCGCGAGTGCTCGAAGGCGTGGCCCGCTGTCAGGCATGCATCAGCGAACGCGAGGCCGCGCTGGCCAGCCTCCGGGAGGCGGTCGGCATATACCAGCGCATCGGAGCTGTCGAAGCGCAACAGGCCGCCGCGTACCTGGATGCCCTGGAAACCGAAGGCCCCGGCGGCACTGCGGCCGTTCAGGAATTGACCGATACCTGAACAAGATCAGCGGTGTCTCCGGTGACCTGCAGGTGCGATCACGGAACTCCTGACCCGAATACGCCCCCTGGTCCGGAACGGTGTGCCCGAGAAGTCGACTCCCGAGGCCAGGGACTGCTATCGAGCACACAACGAGGTCCTCGACGCTGTTCTGGAAGCCGTATGAGCCGGTGCCCTGTCGAATCGAAGATGGTCGGGTAGCCCGAGGGGATCTCACCCTCGGGCTACCCGACCATCCCCGTTCCGCAGCCCGGCTCACCCGGCCTCCGCCGGTGGAGCCGGGAGGCGCACCGTCCGCGCTCGCCTGACCGGGGCTCCCTGTCGGCATTGGGTTTTGTTCGGGAGAGTTGAGCCCTCATCACCATGCGGAACACCAGGAGCGGCGGGCGTACCTGGTGGCCGTCCGGCACAGCACCACCTTCGACGACCCCTTCGGTGATGCCCAGACCTTCCGCCCCCGCTCCTGGGCCGACCTGGTCGACTGAGCCTCAGGCGATCCGGCCCGAGGCCGGCGGAACCACGGTGCGGTCGCGGCGACGGCGATCGCACCGTGACGGTGACGGGGGTGTCCTGCCGGCCTGCATGCGCGGGTCCTATCAGCGGCCGCTGAGGGGGCGTTGGTCCGCGTATGATCCGGATCTTGGTACCAGTCACCGGGAGATGGGATATGGGGGCGGGCCGCGGAGGGCCGGCGATGCGGGGTCGGTGGAGTCGTGCTGATCGGGCAGTCGTTGGACAGAGGGGCTCGCAAGATATCCGCCTGGCCACTCACGACACTGCCGAGCGATGAGCCGGCGGATCAGGCGCGAGCGCGTCCAAACAGCTCAGCACTATTCCGGCATGCGGTCATCGGTATCACAGGGCACATGTCGTCGGAAGCGTCTTGTGCCGTCCAGGTGGGCTCCGTAATGAGACATGTTGAAATTTCCCTCTTCTTGAAGAAGAGGGCGGGTGGGCCCTTTGCTCGTGCATGACCCCCGGTGGCTCCCCTGGCGTCCGCTGCCGGACGGGCTGGCTTCGCGTGGGCTGAAACGCAGGTCAATGACCGACAACGTGCCTATGGTGGCCACGCTGATGAACCGAGGAGCAACCATTCGCTCTCTCCGAATTTGGTAAACGCTGCCCGAATGACGGCCGTGGCGGCGATGACTGAGAACCCGTCCCATCTTAGGCGTCGGGGCTCAACCGGTCTCTTGTACGACCGGAGGGCCCAGGGGCTCTGTGTATGACCAGTAATCCATCGCAGTTCGGCGGCCACCCGGACTTGACCGCCTATGGCACGGTGCGGCACCTCACATGCCTGCGCCGCGCCGGTCACCGAGTTGCGCCACGAAGGTGACGGACATCCATGCCGAAGCGCGGGCGCTACTGAGCGGACTGGTCAATGCATGCAGTGCCGGTACTGCCCGCGCGTGGGGCTGCCCCGGAATCCCGGTGATCTGCGGTCCGGCTGATTCCGGAACGGAGCTGCACGTGAAGTGCTTGTCCGTCCATGGCTGGGCTGCGAAGCTCCCGTCACACGCTCTGCGGCGGCCGTGGAATGGACAGGCCCCCGGGCCCCACCCACCGGTTATGCCTCGCGGACAACCCCTCAGGAAGGCAATCTCATGGGGCGACAGAAACTGCGGTCCCCACTGCCCGGCTTGGGCACTGGCTCCGCTCGATATCAGTCTCGACTCCGAGGTGCGGTCATGCATCACTCAGTTCGCAGGTTTTCCCTTACCGCCGGCGTCATGAGCGCGGTGTTACTGGGGGCGTCACAGGCGCCGGCGAGCGCGACTTCGGCGGAGTCCAACCCCGCACCCGCCGCCGCCCCCACAACTGTTCCTGGAAGCGGCGGGGCAAGCCTGGAGAGCTCGGGTTCCGGTTCCCCGGGGGGGGTTCCCTGGGGCCCGAAGCAGTGTGCACCTTCACGACCCGTGGTGACTACGTCCACGTCTCCTCGTCCGCCTTCGAAGCGTCCGGGCACGGCTGGTGGGTCAATGGCAACTGCCCCACCTCTACGGCTGTCGTCACGGTGGAACTGCAGGAGTACTACAACGATGGCAGCTGGCGGACCAAGGGCACGGTGGGCCAGGCGACAGTGAGGTCCGGCGGCGGCGCCGGTAACCGTGCAACCGGACGAGCGGGATGCAACAACAGCAGCCTGACGGGCTGGCGCAGCGTCGTCGATGTGGATCTGGTCGGCGTCGCCGACGACCCGGGTAAGCTCATCACACCCGCTCGCAACATCAACTGCCGACGGTATTGACCATCATGCCCGACAGCACGATGCTCACGGCTCTGTTCGGCGATCTGGCCCTGCACCCGTGGCGAGACCCCGCCGTCGTCTCCTCGGACGCCTACAGCCTGTTCGTCGCGAGGTCATCCGCGATGGGCTGGCTCACTTCGGCCGAGGAGAATGCGTCCGGCGGGGTCTGGGGCATGAACGATGCCGGGCAGGACCCAGACCCAAGCTCCGGATCACAACCATCACGCATCGCATGGTTCCAGGTGTCGCTGACCGAGCCGGTTCCCGGCGGTGGGCCGCTGCCGGTTCAGGCATTCCTCGCCTGCGTGGGGGATGTCATGGCGCGTATCGGCACTTCGCGCCTGCAGGCGGTCCAGATCCTGCTGCCTGTGCAAAGCCTCGCTGCGTCCTCGCGCGTGGGTTCTGTCATGACCCTGCTCCAGGACGCCGGCTGGTTCGTCGACTGTGACCCGGATCAGAGAACACAGGTGCGGATCACGTTGGACAGCGGACGGATTCCGTCCATTCACTCAGCGGCAGCGGACATCGTCGAGCGGACGCGAGAATTCAAGCAGGACGTTTTCTCGTGCCATTCGTTCTCCGTGGCGGGCGACGAAGCCATGGTCCTGGAGCCCGCCGTGACCGACGAGTTGTGGATGGGACCCGCTCACCACCGGACCACACTGCACGGAACCCTCGCTGAGTGGTCGTTGGGCGCCCTGGGCTGGCTGGCCGCATTCCTCGCCGACGCCAGTTGCTGGCATGGAGTCAGCACCCCGTTGATGCTTACGGTCTGCCAGTCCGAAGGATCGAATTCCAACACTGACCTCGATCCGTCAGCGGGATTCGGTGGTTGACCTGTTCGACGGTTCACCCGAAACGTGGCTCGTCGTAGACGAGGGTGCAGTCGGGGCCCGTCAGTTTTCGAGATCGCCTGCACGGAGGGGACGAATCATTCTCTGCAGGATCCGGAACGCGCCTGGCCACTCGGTCTCGGTCATGCAGGCCGGCATTCCGACCGCGACGGACCGGACTGCCGCGGTCGCCCCCTCCCGGCCTCGTCGGCCGCGAGGCGTGAGCCGCGCGCGAAGAACTTTCCCGTTGGAAGTGGTCGGCCAACAGCTGCATCTCGACCATGCCGTGTTGCTCTGTCGAGTGGTCGAGCCTGGCAAGTGGTGCCGTTCTTGCGGCTGTTTTGGGTGTCTCGCGACAGTGTGCTGCGCCGACTGGCGCGCGTCGTGGTGCTCTCACCGACGCAGCCATCAGCGTCATGACTCGGTGTCGACGATGCGGTGGGCCTGTCTTGCGCATCCGATAACGTGACCTGCCGGTAGGGGCCTTGGAAGGCCCCTACGCGACGTCCCAGTGGTAGTTGGTGTCCCACCGCCAGGCGGCCCCCACCGGGGCGCCGAGGCAGATGGCTCCGAACAGGACGGGTACTGCTCTTGGGTTCACGCTTGCTGCTGGGCGCGAACGGTTTCATGGTCCGGGCCGGTCGCCATGGTCGCCGACGGTGTGGTGCGGGGCCAGGTCCAGGCGTACCGCAGGATGAGGGCGAGAACGATCACTTCCAGTGCGACGCCAAGACCGTAGAAGTATGTCCAGGGCTCGCCCACCGCGTTGAATGCCGCGAAGGGGACCTGTACCGAGGCCACGATGAGGTTCGTGATGCGGTTTGCCCGGGCGGGCAGCGTCATCGACAGCACGACCATGAGGATCGGGATCGCCAGGAGCGCGAGGAAGGCGGTCAACAACGTCTGGCTTATGTTGAATTCCCAGACGATGCCGACCTCGATGTCATCGATGACGCCGGGCTTGAAGAAGGCGAGAATGTCCACGTAGGCGTACAGGAGCACGAAGCTTGTCCACGCTGCGGCGAGCTTGGCTCTCACCAGGATCCGCTGGTTTTCCAGCGCGGCCGTGGTGGGTTGACGCGTTCTCATCGTAGGCTCCGTTGTTGTGGTGAGGACTGGTCCGCCCACGATCGCTGAGCCCGGCGGCGGGCACATCGGCGTCGAGGCCGGACCCGCCTCGGCCGTTGGGAGAAGCGCGTCTCGTTCTTTCGGCCGGTCCCCGACGCCTCGGCGGTCCCTAGGCTGGGTGTGTGAGCACCAACGCCGTGAGGTCGCTGTGGGCCGAGCCCCGCGCCACGGACGCTCCCGAACGGGTGTCGCGCGACTGGGTGCTGGTCGGGGTGTTGATGGTGACGGCGCTGCTTGAGGGAGTCATCCGGGACGACGTCGCCTGGCGGCCGTTTGCGACGATCGTGGCGGTCGGACTTGCGCCGGTGCTGCTGTGGCGGCGCACCCGCCCGTTGGCCTGTGTCGTGGTGGCCTTCGGCACCGCGATGGCGCTGGGACTGGCCAGCCTGCTGGGCGGGGCCCCGAGCGTGGGCCTCGACACGATGATCTACATCCTGGTGCTCGTCTACGCGCTGGCCCGCTGGGGCTCAGGGCGCGAGATCGTGATCGGGCTGGCGGTGGTGGCGGTCGCTGCGGGAATCGGTACGGTCGCCGACTCCACCGGGCCGGCCGACGTCATCGGCGGATTCGCCGTCCTGGTGGCGGCGGCGGCGGACGGAGCGGCGTTCCGCTACCGCGCCGAGAGCTGGCGCCGGGCGTTGGACCAGAGCCGCAGCCAGGAGCGGATCGGCCTCGCGCGCGAGCTGCACGACATCGTCGCCCACCACGTCTCGGCGATCGCTGTGCAGGCGCAGGCGGGCCGGGCGATGGCCGGGCAGCGACCTGAAGTGGCGCTCGAGGCGCTGGTGATCATCGAAGGGGAAGCGTCGCGGACGCTCGCGGAGATGCGGGCGATGGTCCGGGTGCTGCGCGATGGAGCGCCGGCGGAGTGCACCCCCCAGCCCGGCGTTGCCGACCTGGTGTCCCTCGCCCGACGCGCCCCGGTCCCGGTCGTCGACGTGGAGTTGCCAGACGACATGGACGAACTTCCGCCCCAGGTCGACGCGGCGGTCTACCGGCTGGCGCAAGAGGCGCTGACCAACGCCCTGCGGCACGCCCGCAACGCCTCGCGTGTGGAGATCCGGGTCGTAGAGGGCGCGGGCAGGCTGCGACTACGCGTGACCGACGACGGACAGATCGACCCGGCACGGTCGGTGAACCACGGCTTCGGGCTGCTGGGGATGACCGAGCGCGTGCAGCTGCTCGGCGGCACGCTGCGTGCCGGGCCGGCGCCCGAGGGCGGGTGGACGGTCGATGCCGAAATGCCGACGAAGGTACGTCGATGACGGTACGCGTGCTGGTGGCCGACGACCAAGATCTGGTGCGCACCGGCCTATCGATGATCCTTGAAGCGCAGCCCGACATCGAGGTCGTCGGCCAGGCCGCCGACGGCCACGCCGCCGTCGAGCTGGCGCATCGGCTCCGCCCCGACGTGTGCCTGGTCGACATCCAGATGCCCGGGCTCAACGGCATCGAGGTGACCAAAATCCTCGCAGGGCGGGGCGTCCCAGACCCGATCGCGGTAGTGGTGATCACGACATTCGACCTCGACGAGTACGTCCACGGCGCGCTCCGGGCCGGCGCCCGAGGCTTTCTACTTAAGGACGCCGGGCCGGAGCTGCTCGTCCAGGCCGTCCATGCCGCCGCCGTCGGCGATGCACTGATCGCGCCGAACATCACCCGGCGGCTGCTGGCCACCCTCGCCGCCAAGGAACCGTCGAACCGACGGACCCAACCGATCGAGCCGCTCACCGAACGCGAGGAGGAGGTGCTGACGCTGGTCGCCCGTGGCCGGACGAACGCCGAGATCGCCGCCGAGCTATTCATCGGCTTGACGACCGCCAAGTCCCACGTCGCCAGCCTGCTGACCAAAATCGGCGCCCGAAACAGGGTGGAAATCGCGATGTGGGCGTACGACACCGGCCGGGTGAGGGCCTGAACTGATGCCTCACCGCACCACCACGGACGGCCCGCGATCTATGGCTGAACCGCTGACTGTCATCCTCGGCGCTGTCACCGCAGCCGAGCCCGACCTCGATCGCCAAGTGGCCGAGCAAACGGTTACCCAGGCCCTCTGCTGCCCGGTAAAAACGGTCCCACCGTTCTTGCTGGGCCTCCACGATGTTCTGCTCCATCTTGAGGGTCAGGTTGCCGTACAGGCCATTGACCCCGGCGATCTCGTGCCCCATGCGGGTTTCGATGGCGGTGTCGCTGTGGCCCTCCTCTTCGAGGCACTCCTTCATCCAGTGGCGGAGCCGGTAGATCGGCCACCCGCCCACCGAGAACTCCTGCACGGGCGGGATGGCCTGCCGCGCG
>NZ_JOCQ01000017.1 GCF_000720725.1 Streptomyces rimosus subsp. rimosus | reverse complement strand
GGCCTGGCCCGTGCCGCTGTGGTGCAACGCGAGGGTGTAGTCGGCGTATTGGGGGGCCGGGGCGGGCCAGGCGGGGGGCCGGCCCGCGGCTCGGGCTGTGTAGGCGGTGGCCAGGTCGCGGTGGAGCGGTGCGGCCGAGTGGCCGTCGAAGGCGACGTGGTGGATGGCGAGGAGGAGGGTGTGCTGCTTCGCGTCGTGGAGGTACAGGCGGGCGCGGAGAGGGAGGTCGCGTTGGAGGTCGAAGGGGGCGGCCAGTTCGGCGGACACCGTCGCGTCCAGGTCCGCGTCCCTGTCGAGAGTGGTGGCGTGGAAGTCGAGGGGGGCGGCGTCGGCGGGGAGGATGCGCTGTTCCGGGCCGGTTTCGCCGTAGGGGAGGACGGTGCGGAGGATTTCGTGGCGGGTGGTGAGGTCGCGGAGGGCCGCTTCCAGCGCGTCGGTGTCCAGCGGGCCGTCGAAGGTGAGGAGGAGGGCGCTGACGTAGTCGGGGCTTCCGTCGCCGAGGTAGTTGACGGTCCACAGGCGGGCTTGGGCCGGGGAGAGGGGGATGGGGCTGGGGCGGGGGACCGGCGGCGCGCTCGCCAGGAACTCGTCGGGAGCGGTGGCCGTGTCGGGTGCGGTTCGGGTGAGGCGGGACTCCAGGGCCAGGACCGTCGGAGCCTCGAAGAGGTCCCGTACGGAGACGGAGCGGTGCAGGGCGGCGCGGACTCGGCCGGTCAGCCGGATGGCGGAGAGCGAATTGCCGCCCAGGGTGAAGAAGTTGTCCGTGACGCCGACCGTTGTGTCCAGGTCCAGTACTTCGCGGAAGATCGCGGTGAGGATTTCCTGGCGGGGGGTGCGGGGCCCGGTGGGCGGTGCGGTGCGGGGCACCGGGAGAGCGGCCGGGTCGATCTTGCCGTTGGTGCCGAGGGGGAGGGAGCCGAGGGGGACGACGTCCGCGGGCACGAGGTGGCCGGGGAGGCGGGTGGCCAGCCGGGCGCGCAGGGCGACGGGGTCGAGGTGCCCGGTGTGCGTCACGTGGGCGATCAGGGCGCGGCCCGTCGCACCGGTGCCGCGGACGGTCACCACGGCGCCGGTCACCCCGGGCTCGCGGCGCAGTGCCGCCTCCACCTCGCCGGGTTCGATCCGGAAGCCGTTGATCTTGACCTGGCGGTCCCGGCGGCCCAGGAAGCGCAGCCGGCCCCCGGTGTCCCACCGGCCCAGGTCGCCGGTGCGGTACATACGGCTGCCGGGCGGCCCGTACGGGTCGGCGACGAAGCGGGCCGCGGTGCGCGCCGGCGCGCGGTGGTAGCCGTTGGCGAGGCCCGTTCCGGCCAGGTAGATCTCGCCCGGTACGCCCCTGGGCACGGGCCGCAGGGCGGAGTCGAGCAGGCGGACACGGGTTCCGGTCAGGGGGTGGCCGATGGGCAGGGACGGTTCGACCGCTGTGCTCGCTTCGGGAGCGGGGATGTCGTAACCGAGGGAGAAGGTGGTGTTCTCCACGGGGCCGTACAGGTTGGACACGTGGAGGTGGGGGGCGGCCTGGCGGGCGCGGTGGACGGCGGCCGGTGGTACGACATCGCCGCCCGTGGAGACCCGGCGCAGGCCGTGCAGCGCGCCGGGGTCCTGGTCGGTGAGGACGTCGAAGAGGCCCGCGGTCAGCCATGCCGCGGTGACGCCGCCCGCGTCGATGATCCGCCGGTAATCCCCGGGCTCCAGGTCGCCCGGCGGTGCCACCACCACCCGGCGCCCGGTGAGCAGCGGCATCCACAGTTCGTAGACGGTGGTGTCCCAGGAGTACGGGGAGTGGAAGAGCACCCGGTCGTGGTCGGGGCCCTGCCAGGCCGGGTCGCCCGCGCGCGCCAGGATGTTGCGATGGGTGACCTCGACTCCCTTGGGCTCGCCGGAGGAGCCCGAGGTGAACATGACGCAGGCGACCGAGTCCGGGAGGGGGGAGGCCCGGAGGCCGGCCGGGCTTTCCGTACGCGCGGCGTGGGCTTCCCGGGTGGCGAGGCCGTGGTCGTCGAGGACGAGGGTGGTGCCGGTGTGGTCGAGGATCCAGCGGACGCGTTCGGCGGGGAAGCTGCTGTGCAGCGGGACGCAGACGGCGCCCAGTTTGGCCAACGCCAGGAAGGCGACCGCGACTTCGGGTGAGCGGCGGAGGGCGACGCCCACCGGTGTGCCGGGGGCGACGGCTTCGCGGGCCAGGTGGCGGGCCAGCCGGTTGGCCCGGCGGTTGAGCGTGCCGTAGCCGATCTGCTCACCCTCGTACCAGAGCGCCACGCGGCCCGGGTGGGCGGCCGCCACGGCTTCGAAGGCGGAGGCCAGGGATGCGCTGTCCGGCACCGGGGCGGCACCCTCCTCGTACCGAGGCTGCCGGGCAGGGCCCCCGGTGCCCAGGCGGAGCGCGTCCGACTCCAGTGCCGGGGGCAGCAGCCGGATACGGCCCGTGGGGCGGTCGCCCTGTTCGGCCAGCGCCGCGCAGGCGGTCAGCAGCCGCTCGCGAAGGGTTTCGGCGCCGCCGCACCAGGCGAGTGCGGCGGACCGGACGGTGAGCCGGAAGGTCAGCCGGCCGTCGCGGGGGAGCACCACGAGGGCCAGGGGGTAGTGGGTACCGTCGTGTACGTCGATGGCGCCGACGCGGATTCCGGCGGCCGGAGCCGCCAACTCCTCGGAGTCCAGCGGGTAGTTTTCGAAGACCACGGCCGTGTCGAAGAGGGAGCCGGCGCCCGCCTCCTCCTCAATGGCCGCGAGTCCCAGGTGGTCGTGGTCCCACAGGCCCGCGCGGTCCTGCTGGATCTGCCGGGCGAGGCCGGACAGCGGTGTGCCGGGGCGCAGCCGTACGCGGAGCGGGACGGTGGTGAGGAGCAGCCCGACCAGGCGTTCCGCGTCCGGGAGGGTGGCCGGGCGGTCGGCGACGGTGCTGCCGAAGACGATGTCGTCCTGCCCGGTGAGGTGGGCGAGCAGCAGGGACCAGGCGGTCTGGACGACGGTGTTGAGGGTGACGCCCCACTCGGCCGCCCGTGCCGTCAGGCCTGCCGCGGTCGCGTCGGGCAGCGCGAACGTGTGGCACTGGGCGGGCTCCGCGAAGCGCTCCCCGCTGTCCCGTCCGACCCGGGTGGGCGTGCAGTCCGCGAGCGCCGCGCGCCAGGCGTTACGGGCGGCTCCCGCGTCTCGCTGGGCCAGCAGTCGCAGGTACGCGCTGTACGGGGGAGCGGGCGGGAGCGCGGTGCCCTCGTACAGGGCGAAGAGTTCCTTAAGGACGCGCGGCACCGACCAGCCGTCGAGCAGCACGTGATGGTGGGTGAAGACGAGCCGCCAGCGGTCCTCGGACAGCCGGATCAGGCTGAAGCGGAGAAGCGGCGGTACGTCCGGGGCGAACGGGCGGCGGTCCTCCCGGGCCAGTTCCGCCGCCTGTTCGGCGCGGCCGGACGCGGAGGCGTCCGTGCCGGTCAGGTCGAGTGTGCGCCATGGCACCTCGACGGTGGACGGTACGGCCAGCACGGGCTGGTGCGCGCCGTCGTCGGCCAGGAAGGCGCCGCCGAGGTGGGGGTGCCGCCGGAGCAGGGCATCGGCGGCGGTACGCAGCCGGCCGGGGACGAGGGGGCCGGTCAGGTCGAGGGTGAGCTGGACGACGTAGGGGTCGGAATGGGCGGGCGCTTCGGCGTCACCCGTCCCCTCGGTCCCGGCCGCCGTTCCCGTGTCGTACAGCGTGTGGAAGAGCAGACCCGTCTGGAGCGGGGAGAGCGGTAGCAGGTCCGCGAGTTCGCCGTAAGCGGCTTCCAGGGCGGTCAGCCGGGCGGGGGCCACGCTGACCAGCGGGAAGTCCGACGGCGCCCGCCCGACCGGCTCGGCGGGTGCGTCACGGTGCCGTACGAAGGAGGTCAGTACGGTGTGCCAGGAGTCGGCGAGCGCGCGGACCGACCCGGCGTTCAGGACGCCGTCCGGCCAGGTCCACACCGTACGCAGGCGCGGACCGTCCGGGCCCTGCTCCACGAAGATGTCGACGGAGAGCGCGTGGGCGAGCGGCAGCGCGGGGTCCGCCTCGCCGCGGAAGCTGCCCGGTTCCAGTTCCCAGTCGCCCGGCTCCTGCGTATCGAAACGGCCCAGGTAGTTGAAGGCGATCCCGGCACCGCGCAGGTCTTCCAGCCGCCCTCCGGGGCGGCGCAACAGGCCGTGGCCCGCGCCGCGGTGGGGGACGGCGCGCAGGTGCCCGGTGACGTGCCGGACGGCGCGGGCCAGCCCGGCGCCCGCCGTCCGCATCGCGTCCCAGTCCTCGACGCGGGCGTCCAGCAGCACCGGATGCAGCACGGTGAACCAGCCGACGGTCCGCGAGACGTCCGGGCCGGGTATCCGGCCATGGCCGGACGGCCCGGCCTGACCGGCCAGTTCTCCCAGGTCGATGTCGCGCCCGTGGCCCTCGATGTCCACGAGCAGCGGCCCGCCCGACGCATTGCCGGGCCACCGGTGCAGCGCCACGGACAGGGCGGCCAGCAGTACATCGCGGGTCGCCGTGCGGAAGGCGTCCGGGACGGCGGCGAGCAGCGGCGCGGTCGCGTCGGCGCCGAGCACCGTGCTGAGCGAGTCCGCGGTGGCGACGGTGTCCCGCGCCGGATCGAGCGGGCGGCTGCCGACCGGCTCGCCCGCGCGGGCGGCCAGGGCGCGCCACCACTCCGCCTCGGCCTGAAGGCGCGGCGACTCGGCTGCCGACCGCAGGGCCAGGGCCCAGGACCGCAATGGCACCTGCACCGGCGGCAGTTCGGCGCGCTCTCCGCGTACGGCCGCGGAGTGCGCCGCCGCCAGGTCGGGCAGCAGAATGCGCCAGGAAACGCCGTCCACCGCGAAGTGGTGTACGACCAGCAGCAGCCGGCCCTCGCCCGGCCCGTCCGCGTTGAGCCAGACGGCCTGGAGTGGCACGCCGGACGCCGGGTCCAGCCGCCTGCGCGCCTCGCGGCGCTGCTCGCCGATCAGCCGGTCCAGCCCGGACCGGTCGGTGATGCCCTCGCGGGCGAGGGAGACGCGGTGCAGCACGGCGTCCGCGCGTACAGCACCCGGCGGCCGGACCGTGAAGCGCCACGGCGTCTCCGTCGGTCCGTGCCACTGCATCCGCAACGCGTCGTGGTGGTCGAGCAGTTGTTGCAGTGCCGCTCGCAGCGTGCTGATCGTGGCCGTACCGGGCACCCGGCACACCACGGACTGCGCGAAGCCGTCCACCGGGCCGCCGAGCGAGGCGAGCCAGTCCATGATCGGGGTGGCGGGAAACGCGCCGAGGGCCTGGTGCCCGGCATCCTCCGGTACGGCGGCGGGGACGGCCCGGCCGGCCGCCGTGGCGAGGGCGCGCACGCTCTGGTGGGTGAAGACGTCCCTGGGGCTGATCAGCACGCCGCCGGCGCGGGCCCGGGCGACCAGCTGGACGGCGAGGATGCTGTCGCCGCCCAGCTGGAAGAAGCTGACGTCGGGGTCGATCCCGGCCCTGCCCAGGAGAGAGCGGAAGAGGTGCGCGAGCAGGTCCTCGGCGGCTGAGGCCGGAGCCGGTTCCGGTGCGGGTGCCGGGTCCGGGGCTGGTGCGGGGACCGGTACGCGTATCGCCGGTTCCTCTCCCGGCCCCGCCACCGCGACCGTCCCGTACGGCCGCTCCGGATCGTCCAGCACGCCTCGCACCAGCCGTTCCAGCGCGCGCACCATCAGCTCGGCCGTCTCCTGCCGGAAGGCGTCGGCGGCGTATTCGAGGATGCCCTCGATACGGCCGTCGGCGCACTCCGTGAATTCGAAGAGCAGCGCGAACTTGGCCATGGCCCGGTCCAGGGGGAGCGGGGTGCAGTCGAGGCCGGGCAGCCGCAGTGCGGTCCGCTGCCGCCCATGCATGGTGGTCATGGTCTGGAAGAGCGGGTGGCGCCCCAGGGCGCGGGGCGGGTTGACCGCTTCCACCACCCGGTCGAACGGCGCCTCGTGCGCGAACGCCCGGATGTCCGTCTCCCGGACGCGGTCGAGGACGGCGGCGAAGCCGGGGTCGCCCGACAGGTCGGTACGCAGGACGAGGGTCTGGGCGAAGAAGCCGACCAGGTCGTCGAGCGACGGGTCGGCGCGGCCCGCCGTGACCGTGCCCACCGCGATGTCCGTCCCCGCGCCCAGCCTGCTGAGCAGGCACGCCACGGCGGCGTGCAGCGCCATGAAGGGCGTCGCCCCGCGTGCGGCGGCGAGTCGGGCGAGGCGGGTGCCGAGTGCGGCGTCCAGGGTGAAGGTCACCGTGCTGCCGGGGTGGGCGGGCACCGTGGGCGGACGGTGGTCCGCCGGGAGGGGAAGCTCCGCCGGTGAGCCGAGCAGCGTCTCGCGCCAGTGGGCGAGTTCGGCCGAAAGGGGGCTGTCCGGATCGTCCTCGCTGCCCAGCGTGCCGCGCTGCCACAGTGTGAAGTCGGCGTACTGCAAGGGCAGGCGCGGCAGCGCCGGGGCCCGGCCGGACGACCGTGCCTCGTAGGCGGCGGCCAGATCGCGGAGCAGGGGGCGCAGCGCGTGCTCGTCGGCGGCGATGTGGTGGACGACGAGCAGCAGGACGTGGGTGTCGGGGGACAGGGCGAACAGCGTGACCCGCCAGGGGACTTCGGCCAGCAGGTCGAAGGGGGCTCGGGCGTGGCCGGACAGCGCGGCGGGCAGGCCGTCCTCGTCCGTCGGCAGGACGGTGAAAGGCGCGTCGGGGGCTTCCAGGATGTGCTGGCAGGGCTCGCCGCCGGTGTCCGGGAAGACGGTACGCAGGCTCTCGTGGCGGTTCTGCACGTCGGCGACCGCGGCCCGCAGCGCCTCGACGTCCAGCGGCCCGGAGAGCCGGGCGGCGAGCGGGATGTGGTACGTCGACTCCTGGCCGCCGAGCCGGTGCAGGAACCACAGGCTGCGCTGGGCGTACGAGGCGGGGATGCGCGCCGGGCGCGGACCGGCGGCCGGGCGGAGCGGAACGGCCGCACGCGGGCCGGTTCCCGCACCGTCGATCAGTGCCGCGATCCCGGCGACCGTGGGATGCCGGAAGAGGTCGCGCACCGAGAGCGTCGCGGGGATCTCCGCGCACAGCCGCATGACGAGCCGGTTGGCCAGCAACGAGTCGCCGCCCAGGGCGAAGAAGTTCGCGTCCGCGCCGAAGGACCGGGGCGCGGACTCCTCCGGTGCGCCGGTCACCGCCCCCAGTACCTCGCCGAACAGCCGGTGTACGGCTGTCTCCAGCTCACCCGACGGCGCCCGCCCGGAAGCCGGCTCCGTAGCAGGCCCTTCGGTGGCGAGGCGGCGCAGCGCCCGCTCGTCCAGCTTGCCGTTCACGGACAGCGGGAACGCGTCCACCACGGCGAACGCGGACGGCACCATGTGGCGGGGCAGGACCCGTGCCGCCCGCCGCGCCACGTCGTCCGGGTCCGGCGGGGCGCCGTCCGGCACCAGGTAGGCGACGAGGCGGCGGTCGCCCGGGCCGTACGCCGTGGCGAGGACGGCGGCGTCCGCGACGCCGGGCAGCTCCGCCAGCCGGGCCTCGATCTCGCCGGGCTCGATGCGGAACCCGCGGATCTTCACCTGCCGGTCGCCGCGCCCGAGGTACTCCAGGGTCCCGTCGGCCCGCCGTCGCGCCAGGTCGCCGCTGCGGTACATCCGGCTGCCGGGCGGGCCGTACGGGTCGGCGACGAACCGCTGGGCGGTCAGCCCGGGGCGGTTCAGATAGCCGAGGGCGACGCCGGGCCCGGCGACGCAGATCTCCGCCGGGACGCCCGGCGGCACCGGGCGCAGCGCGGCGTCCAGCAGGTGCACCCGCAGGTCGGGCAGCGGTCTGCCGATGCCGGTGACGGTGCCGGTGGCCGCCGCGGACTCCAGCGGCCCGTCGGTGACGTGCACGGTGGTCTCGGTGATGCCGTACATGTTGACCAGGCGGGGCGCGTCGTCCGCGTGCCGGGTGTACCAGCCGGCCAGCCGCCACGGCTCCAGCGCCTCGCCGCCGAAGACGACATGGCGCAGCCGCAGCCGGGCGCCCACCTCGGGGCGTGTCGCGTCGGCCTCGGCGAGCTGGGTGAACGCCGACGGCGTCTGGTTGAGTACGGTCACCCGCTCGGCCACCAGCAGGTCCAGGAACTCGACGGGGGAGCGGGTGATGTCCTCGGGCACCACCACCAGGCGGGCGCCGTGCGCGAGGGCGCCCCAGATCTCCCAGACCGAGAAGTCGAAGGCGTAGGAGTGGAAGAGCGTCCAGGTGTCCGTGTGGTCGAAGCCGAAGCGATCGGTGCTGTGGGTGAGCAGGCGGGCCACGTTGTGGTGGGTGACCACCACGCCCTTGGGGCGGCCGGTCGAGCCGGAGGTGTAGATGACATAGGCGGGGTCGGCGGGGCGGGGCACATGGCGGAGGCCGTCCGCGCTGCCCGCCGGGGCTTCGGCGTCCGGCCGTACCACCGGCACGCCGTATGCGCCCGGCGCACCCGAAGACCGGTCCGCGATCACCAGCGCCGGTGCCGCGTCGGTGAGTATCGCGGTCAGCCGGTCCGGCGGGGACGCGGGGTCGAGCGGGAGGTAGGCGGCACCGGTCCGCAGTACGGCGAGGAGGGCCACCACCAGGTCCGTCGAACGGGGCAGCGCCACCGCCACCAGCCGGCCGGGCCCCGCGCCCCCGGCCCGCAGGGCGCCGGCCAGTCGCTCCGCGCGGGCGTCGAGCGAGGCGTAGGACAGCCGGTCCTCCCCGCAGACCACCGCCGTCGCGCCGGGCCGGGCGGCGACCTGCCGCGCGACGAGGCCGACGAGGGTGTCGGACGCGTCCACCGGGTGAGGCGGGGTCCGCGTGCCACCGGGGCGCGCGAACGCCTCCGGCGACGCCGGGGAGCCGGTCCGCAGCGCCCCGACCCGGGTCCCGGCCGGGCATTCCCCGACCGCCCCCGCCAGCTCCAGCAACCGCCCCAGCTGCCCCTTCGCGTCGACCGGCCCGTAGCGGCTTCCGCCCGCGTCCACGTCGACGCGCAGGTCCGGTTCGCCGTTGTGGTAGACGCCGATGGTGAAGCCGTCGGTCAGGCCGGGGGAGATCTCGTGGACGGTGGCCGGGATGCCGCCGAAGTCCAGGTCGCGGTCCATCGACATCATGTTGAGCCGCGGGCCGACGATCCGCTGTTCGTCGAGGAGGGCGGAGGCGTCGCGGAGCATGTCCTCCAGGCGGTAGCGCTGGTGGCGCAGGATGTCGCGGGTTTCCGCGGCCACGGCCCGCACCAGGCTCTCGACGGACGCCGCCGGGTCGACGTGCACCCGCAGCGGCAGCACGTTGGAGACCGTGCCCAGCGTCTCCCTCCGGAGGCGGGCGTTGCGTGCCGGTACCGCCAGGCCGAGCACGATGTCGCGGTGCCCGGTGTCGGCGTGCAGCGCCAGGGCGGCCGCCGCCGAGAAGACGGACGGCCAGCGCTCGCCCCACTCCTCGGCCCGTTCCCGGACCCGCGCCCAGCGTCCGCGCTCCAGCCGTGCGCTGTACCGCAGATGCTCCGGCGCGTCCGGGGAGACCGGACCGGCGGAGAAGTGCGGCGCCTCCCCGGCGCCGGTCAGCCGCTCCGCCCAGAACGCGGCGTCGCTGCGGAAGCGGTCCGACCGGCGGTACGCACGGTCCTCGGCGACCAGGGTGTCCAGTGAGTCGAACCGGTCCCCGGGCAGCGGCTCGCCCGCGCACAGCGCCGTGTACGCGGCGGCGACGCGGCGGATGAGGACCGCCATGGACAGGCCGTCCACCACCAGGTGGTGCATCTTGATGCACCACAGGTACTCCGCCGCACCGGTCCTGATCAGGTGGTGGTCGAAGGGCGGTGCGGCGGTGAGGTCGTACGGGACGTCGTAGAGCGCAGCGATGTACTCCTGAGCGGCGGCGTCCGGGTCGGGGCGGCCGCTGAGGTCCGTCCGGTGCGGCGGGCGGCCGGCGGCGTCCGGGTCGAGGATCTGGACGATGCCCTCCGGCGTCCGCGCGAAGCGCACCAGCAGCGATTCACTGCCGGCCAGCACCGAGCGCAACGCCTGCTCGAAGCACTGCTCGTCCAGGGCGCCGTGCAGCCGCACATACTGCCCGACGTTGTAGCGCCGCCCCGTGCCGTCGAGTTCGTGGCCGAACCAGATGCCGGACTGCGCCGCGGTCAGCGGCCATCGCCGGTCCGCCGCGCCCTTCCCGCGCTCGGCCGCACGGTCCGTCCCCTCCGTCATGGCGTCCGGTTCCTCTCGTGCGTGGCGTGCGTGTCGCGCGTGCGCAGTTCGGTGGTCAGGAGGCGGCCGATCTCGGCGAGCGCCGCGGGGCTGCCCAGGTCGGGGTGGGCGAAGTCGCTGTGGTGCACCGTGACGCGGCCCTCGGTGACGTACGGGGCCCACAGGTCGGGGGTGAGCGCGGGGACCGGGTCGGGCACGTCCCGGCGGGCGGCGACGAACAGCAGGTCGCCGGCGAACTTCGCGGGGCGGAAGTCCGCGGCGAGGGCGACGTTGTTGCGGTAGACCCGCCCCATCGCGAGCAGCTGCTCGGCGCTGATGCCGGACAGCGGGTTGTCGGCGGTCCCGACGATCTCCAGGAACCGTTCAGGGGTGAGGTCGTCGGGCGTCGACCAGGCGCCGGGGCCCTCCGTACCGGCGGGCAGCCCGGCGTAGTCCAGGAGCGCGCCGTACAGCGCGCGCTCGCTGCCGAACGCGTCGGCCGGCGGCAGCCCGGGGACATCGGCCATGACGTACGCGTCGAGCAGCGCCAGCAGGCGGACCGTCTCGCCCTGTTCCTGGAGGGCCGTCGCCATGGCGTGCGCGACCATTCCGCCGTACGACCAGCCGAGCAGGTCGTACGGTCCGGTGGGAGCCACCGAACGGATCTCGGCAAGGTAGTCGGCGGCCATCTCCTCGACCGAACGCGGGAGTTGACCCTCGCCGTCCAGGCCGCGGCACTGCAACGCGTAGAGCGGGCGCTCGCTGCCCAGGTGCCGCATCAGGGCGGCGTACATCCAGCCGATCCCGCCCGCCGGGTGTACGCAGAACAGCGGCGGCGGGTCGTCGCCGGCGCGGTCGCCGCGGCCCGTGCCGTGCGGGGTGCGGACCGGGCGGAGGGGGAGCAGGACGTCGAAGGCCAGTGGCCGCGGCTCGTCCGTGCCGAGATGTTCGGCGAGCGCGGCGACGGTCGGCGCGGCGTACACCACCGAGGTGTCCACCCGCCCGGCACCCGCCGTCTCCAGCCGCCGGGCGAGCCGGGTGGCGAGCAGCGAGTGCCCGCCCAGGTCGAAGAAGTTGTCGTCGACGCCGACCGACGGCAGGCCGAGGACCTCGGCGAACACCGCGCACAGGCGGCGCTCCTGCGCGGTGCGGGGCCGGCGTCCGGTGGTCCCGGCGGAGCGTTCCGGGTCGGGCAGCGCGGCGTGGTCGGTCTTGCCGTTGGGGGTACGGGGCAGCGCGGGCAGTACGACGACGGTGGCGGGCACGGCGTACTCCGGCAGTGTGCCGCGCAGGGCGTCCAGCAGGATGCCGGGCAGCCGGGCGAGTCCGGCCGCGACGGCCGGGTCGTGCACGGCGTCCTGATCCGTGGCCGTACCCGCGAGCGCGAGATGCACATCCCGGAACCGGTCGGCATCGTCCCCGGGCACCAGCACCACATCGAACTCGCCCTCGACGGCGGACGGCGTCGCCAGCACCCGGTAGCCGAGCTCCGGGCCCAGGTCGGCCAGGTCCTCCGGGTGGACGCCCGCCCCGGCCGGGGGGCTGCCGAGCGCACCGACCCGGCTGCCGGGCGGCGCGGACAGCAGGGCGTCGCGCAACGCCGTGTCGGCGGCGAGCCGGGCGTCCGGGATGCCGGATACCCGTACGGGCATCGGGGCCGCCGCCGCGCGCAGGAGCGCCGCCAGTTCCTCCGGCGTGCGCACGTCGGAGCCCCACCGCAGAGGGACTGCATCGCCGACCGGCACCACCGGCGTACCGGCGTCCTTGTGGAGCACCACGTCGTAGCGGTACCGGGTGAGTTCGTTGTCGTGACGGCCGCGCTTGAGGCGGATGTCCGCCCCGGCCCACCCGTCCAGCGTGCCGAAGAACTCCGGTGCCACGGCCAGCTCCTCGTCGAGGAGCGTGCGCCGTCCGGCGGCGAGCAGTACGGCGGACACCGGGGCGGTCGGGGCCGCCGCGGCGCACTCCGCGGCGGTGAACAGCCGGTCGCGCAGCCGGGCGTCGCGGACGTCACCGAGGAAGAGCGCGCCGCCCGGCGCCAGCAGCTCCCGCGCGCCCTCGATGACGCGCAGCAGGTAGGCCCGCGAGGGGAAGTACTGGATCACCGAGTTGAGCACGACCACGTCGAACGCGCCGGGTTCCAGGCCGGAGACATCGTGTGCCGCCTGGTGGCGCACCTCCGTCCGGGCCGCCAGGTCCGGGCTGCGGGCGAGGTCGGCCCGCAGCCCCTCGACGGCGGGGAGCGAGAAGTCGGTGGCCACATAGCGGTCGCAGTGCGGTGCGACCCCGGACAGGATCAGGCCGTTGCCGGCGCCGATCTCCAGTACCCGGGACGGCCGCAGTTCGCGGATGCGCTCCACGGTCGCCGCCCGCCACTCCAGCATCTCCCCGGCGGGGATGGGCGAGCCGTCGTACGTGCTGTCCCAGCCCGAGAAGTCCGCCGCGAAGGGCTCGCGCCGCTCGGGCGGGGTGCCCTCGGAGCGCAGGTCCGCGTAGACGGATTCCCACTCCCGTATCAGTTCCGCCTCGATGTCCGCCTGGATGTCCCCCTCGGTGCCCGCCTCTGTGTCCGCCTCGGCAGCGGGCCCGGTGACCTCGGCCGCCACGCACCGCCGCTCCGGTACGACGTACGCCACGAGCCGGATGTCGTCCGGCGCCGCGCTCCACGGCCGTACCGCCGCACTCGCCACGGCGGGGTGGCCCGCCAGCGCCGCCTCGGTCTCGCCCGGCTCGACGCGGAATCCGCGGATCTTGATCTGCCGGTCGGTGCGGCCCAGGAACTCCAGCTGCCCGTCGGCGTTCCACCGGGCCGTGTCCCCGGTGCGGTACATCCGGCCGCCACCGGACGCGAACGGGTCGGCCACGAAGCGCTCGGCGGTCAGCGCCGCCTGCCCGAGGTAGCCCCGGGCCAGCGCGGACCCGCCGAGGTACACCTCGCCCGGGCGGCCGGGGCCGACGGGACGCAGCGCGGTGTCGAGCAGGTGGACCACCGTTCCGTCGACCGGGCGGCCGACGGGTGCCCCGGCGCCGGGCGGCAGGATTCCGGTGGTCGTCGCCGCGACCGTGGCCTCGGTCGGGCCGTAGGCGTTGACCAGGGGGTGGTGTGCCGCCCACCGCGCGGCCAGCTCGGCGGGCAGCACCTCGCCGCCGCAGCGGATCAGCGTGCCGGGGGGCAGGCTCTCGCCGGGGGTCAGGACGGCGAGGACGGAGGGCGGCACGCAGACACCGGTGATCCGTTCCCGGTGGGCCAGTTCCGTCAGCGCACGGCCCGGCCGCAGCCGGTCCTCGGGGGCCAGTACCAGGGTTGCGCCGCTGGTCAGCGTCTCGAAGTAGTCGATCAGGCCCCCGTCGAACCCTGGCGAGCCGAACTGGAGGATGCGGCTTCCCGGGCCGGCGCCGCGTGCCGGGACCGTACTGCCCAGCACCCCGGGCAGCCCGCCGTGCGGCACCACGACGCCCTTGGGGCGGCCGCTGGTTCCCGAGGTGTGGATCAGGTAGGCGGGGTGGTCCGGGAGCAGCGGGGCGGTCCGGGCGCCGTCGTCCAGCGGTCCGGCGGGCCGGGCGGCGATCGCCGCCGCCGTCCCGTCGTCGTCGAGGACCAGCGTCCCGACGCCGTCGAGCGGGGCCGCCGCGGCGTGCTCCCGGCCGGTGATCACAAGGGTTGGGCGCGCGCCGTCCAGTATCAGGCGCAGCCGCTCGTCGGGGTGGTCCGGATCGAGGGGTACGACGGCGGCGCCCGCCTTGAGCACCGCCAGCAGGGCCACGGCCAGTTCGGGCGACCGCGGCAGCAGCAGTCCGACGTAGCTCTCGGGACCGGCGCCGCGGGCGGCCAGCTCCCGTGCGGTGCGGTTCGCGCGGGCGTGCAGGTCGGCGTAGCTCAACTCGGTGCCGGGACCGCCCGTCCCGCCTGCCCACCGTACGGCCGGAGCGTCCGGCGTACGGGCGGCCTGCGCGTCCAGCAGCGCGGTGACGGTCGTCCGGGGCGCGGTGGAAGCCGCGCCCCGGTGGGCGGCCACCGTGGCGTGCTCGTCCGCGTCGAGCAGATCGAGGGCGGCGAGCGGGGTGTCCGGGGCCGTGACGACGGTGGTGAGCAGCCGCAGCAGCCGGGCCAGCATGCGGTCGACGGCCTCGCGGGTGAAGACGTCCGGCCGGTAGAGGAAGTGGAACTCCAGGCGGCCGTCCCGCGGGATCGCCATCAGCGACAGCGGGTAGTGCCCGGCGGTCTCGCTCGTGGCCCCGGTGATCTCGATTCCGGGCAGGGCCGCGCGCTGATCACCGGCGACCGGGAAGTTCTCGTACACGAGGGCGGTGTCGAACAGCTCGTCGGCGCCGACCGCGCGCTGGATGTCGGTGAGGCCCACGTGGTGGTGGGCCAGCAGCCGCGACTGCTCCTGCTGGACGCGCCTCAGCAGGGCGCCCAGCGTCTCGCCCGGCACCGTCCGCACGCGTACCGGCAGGGCGTTGATGAGGAAGCCGACCATCGACTCGACGCCGGGCACGTCGGGCGACCGCCCGGAGACGATCGTCCCGAAGAGCACGTCCGGGCGCCCGGTCCACTCCGCGAGCAGCAGGCCCCAGCAGCACTGGAGCAGCGTGTTGACGGTGACGCCGTGCCGGCCGGCGAACTCCGTCACCGTATCGGTCCGCTCCCGCGTCAGGGTGTGCGCGAGGCGGGTGGGCCACATCGACGTACGGTGCAGCCCCGACGGGGCCAGCAGCGTCGGCCGCGGCACCCCGTCGCCGGCGCCCAGCGCCTCGCACCACGTACGCAGCGAGGCCTGCCGGTCCTGGCGGTGCAGCCAGTCCAGGTAGTCGCGGTAGGGGGTGGGGGCGGGGACGTCTTCCGGCGCGCGGTAGAGGGCGAACAGCTCCGGCAGGAACAGCTGGTTGGACCAGCCGTCGAGCAGGATGTGGTGGGCGGTCACGAGCAGCCGGTAGCGGTCCGTGCCCAGCCGCAGCAGGGCGAAGCGGATCAGCGGCGGGTCGGCCGGGTCGAAGCGGGTGCGCCGCCCGGTCCCGGCGATCCGGTCGGCCTCGGCCCGCTGCCGCTCCCCGTCCAGCCCGGAGAGGTCCACCTCCGTGAAGTCCGCGCCACGCTCGGGGACGACCTGGACGGCGCGGCCGGACGGCAGCTGCACGAAGCCGGACCGCAGGTTGGGGTGACGGTGGCACAGCAGGTCGCAGGCCCGGCGCAGGGCGGGGACATCGAGGGCACCGGTCATGTCCAGCGTCATCTGCATGACATAGGCGTCCTCGCCGTCCCGGTCGTACCGGCCGTGGAAGAGCAGCCCTTCCTGGAGCGGGGTGAGCGGCAGGACTTCGGAGAGGGTGGGGTGGTGCCGCGCCAGCCAGTCGCGCTCGCCCGCGTCGAGAGGGAGCAGCGGCTCGCGCGGCGGCGGGCTCGGGACCCGCGCTTCGGGTGCCGCTACGGATACGGAGGTGTGCCGCGCCTCGGGCGCGTACGGAACCGCGACTCCGGCCAGCCCCGCCGGGGTCTTGTGCTCGAAGACGTCCTCGGGCTGGATCACCCACCCCGCCTCGCGCGCCCGCCGGACGAGTTTGATCGACCGGATGCTGTCGCCGCCGACCGCGAAGAAGCTGTCGTGCGCGCCGACTTCGGCGCGGTCCAGCACCTGGGCGAAGACCTGCCGCAGGGCGTCCTCGGCGGAGGCCGCGGTCTCGGGGCCGTCGGCGCCGGCGGTGGCGGGCAGCGCGGCAGCCCGTGCCTGGAGGGCCGGCCGGTCGGTCTTGCCGTTCGGGTTGAGCGGCAGCGCGTCGACGAAGACGATCGCGGCCGGGACCAGCGGCGCGGGCAGGCCGGCGGCCAGCCGTTCGCGGACCGCCGCCGGGCCGGGCCGGTGCCCCTCGGCCGCGACCGCGAACGCGGTCAGCCGCCGGTCGCCCTCGCCGTCGTCGGTCGCCACCACCGCGGCGGCGGCCACCTCGGGCAGCGCCGTCAGCAGGGCCTCGATCTCGCCCGGTTCGACGCGGTGGCCGTGCACCTTGACCTGGTGGTCGGCGCGGCCGATGAATTCCAGCTGTCCGTCGGCGTTCCACCGGGCCAGGTCGCCCGTACGGTACATCCGGCCGCCCGGCGGCCCGAAGGGGTCCGCGAGGAACCGCTCGGCGGTCAGCCCCGGCCGTCCCGCGTAGCCGCGCGCCAGGTAGTCGCCGGCCAGGTAGAGCTCGCCGGTGTGCCCCACCGGCACCGGCCGCAGCGCCGCGTCCAGCACATGGCAGCGGACATTGGTGACGGGCGTGCCGATGGGCGGCGGCGTGGGGTCGTCCGGCCGCTGGGGCGGGCAGCGCCAGGACGTGGCGTAGACGGTGACCTCGGTCGGCCCGTAGATGTTGTGGACCGTCGCCCCGGGGGAGCGCCGCAGCACCTCGCGGACCAGCTCGGCGGGGAGCGGCTCGCCGCAGAAGACGTAGTGGTCGGCGCGTTCGCGCACCCACTCCGCGGCGATCACCTTCCGGTAGACCGACGGCACGGTGTTGATCAGGCTGCCGGACCAGTCCGGGACGGTGAGCAGGGACAGCAGGTTGCCGACCAGCTCCACGCTGCCGCCGGTCATCAGCGGGACGAGGATCTCGAAGACCGACATGTCGAAGCTGAGCGAGGTCGCGCCGAGCACCCGCGTGAAGGCCTCGGCCCCCAGCGCGCCGGTCGACCAGCGGGCGAAGTTGTGCACGGCGCGGTGGGTGACGACCACGCCCTTGGGCTGTCCGGTCGAGCCGGACGTGTAGATGACGTAGGCGGCGTTGCCGGGCCGTACGGAGAAGGCCGGCAGCGGACCACCGGGGCCGGGGGCGTCGAGGAGTACGGCGGGCGGGGCGCCGTCGGGCAGGTGTGGCGCCTGCTCCGTGCTGGTCAGGACGGCCCGGGGCCGTGCGTCGTCGAGCAGGAAGGCGATCCGGCCCGCCGGGTACGCGGGGTCGACGGGCAGGTACGCCGCACCGGCCAGCAGCACGCCCAGCACGGCGGTGACCATGTCCGGCGTACGGGGCAGCAGGACGGCCACCAGGTCCTCGGGTCCGATGCCCTGCTGCCGGAGCCGGACGGCGAGCCGGGTGGCGCGCTCGTTCAGCTCGGCGTAGGTGAGCGTGCCGTCCCGGCCGCGGACCGCCACCGCGTCGGGAGTACGGCGGACGACCGCCGCGAAATCCGCGGTCACCGTCGATTCCGGTACAGCTTGCGCGGAGTCGTTGAACTCCACCTGCACACGGCGAAGTTCGTTCGGTGTGGCGAGGTCGAAACGGCCCACCGGGACATCCGGCGCGGCCACCAGCTCCGCCAGCAGCCGGGGCAGCCGGTCCCCGGCCCCGCGGTCGTCCGGCGCCGCGCCCTCCCGTACCTCCAGGTGCCAGTCCCCGTCGGGCGTCTCCCGGGCCCGTACCGACAGACCTTCGCCGGGCGCGCCCCAGGTGCGGACGACGGTGCCCGAGCTCCCGCCGGCCGGTTCGAAGGCGGCGACCGCGCCGTAACCGGCCGGTGCGCTCCACGACAGGTCGGCGTCGGCGAGGAACCGGTGCCGCCGGGCGCGGCGCAGGGCGGCACCGGCCCGCTTGGCGACCTGCGCGAAGGTCAGGTCCGGGGTGACGGCGATCCGTACCGGGACCAGGGTCGCGCCGCCGGGGCCCGCGGGCGTCGTCCAGTGGCCGAGCACCAGGTCGCGGGAGCCCGTACGGCGGTGGGCGTGGACCGCCAGCGCGGCCAGCAGCACGGCCGCCGGGCCGCCGCCGCTGCGCCGCGCGGCCCGCGCGAGGACGGCGGGGGCGGCGCCGAGCGGTACGAAGTGACCGGCGCTGGCCGCGACCGGGGCCGGTGCGCCGTGCGGGGCGGGTAGCAGCGCAGGTACCGGGCCGGGCACGTCCGTCAGCAGCTCGCGCCAGTACCGGTGGTCGGCCGCGCGGCCGGGCGAACGCCGGTACGCGTCTTCCTCGGCGAGCCGGTCGGCAGGCCCGGCCAGGGGAAGCGGCAGCGCCTCTCCGGCGGCTGTCGCGGCGCAGTGCTGGCCCACCCGCGCGGCGAATGCGGCCATGCCCGCCTCATCGAGAACCAGCCGGTGGAAGCGCTGGAACCAGCCGAGCCGGCCGCCGGGCAGCAGGAAGAGGGCCACCCGGTAGGCCGGGCCGGTGAACGGGTCGAGCGGGCGGGCGAGTTCGGTGTCGGTCCATGCCGCGACCGCGGAGCCCCCGGCATCCGGGCCGGTACGGACATCGACCTCCACGACGCCGGGTGCCACATCCGGGTCCGGGTCCGGGCCCGGGGTCGTCGGAAAGGACTGCACCGTCCCGTCCGTCCCCCGCCGGAACACCACCCGCAGGGCCGCGCACTCGTCCACGGCGCGGCGCAGGGCTTCGCGCAGTACCTCCGGCCGTACTGTCTCCGCGACATCGAGGTACTGCGCCAGGCAGTCGGCCGCCCGGTCCCGGCCGTCCAGCAGGACGGCGTGCTGGGCCGCGCTCAGCGGCAGCGGAACAGAAGTGGTCATCGGGTCCTCGCTCCGGTGGCCGGGCTGGCCGGGATGTCGGATGGTGCGGTACCGGTGGCCGGGTCCTCGTCCAGACAGTCGGGCGCCACGTCGTGGACCGGCAGGTCCGGCGCGGCCAGCAGGCCGGTGAGCAGCCGTCGGAGGCCGGCGGCCAGCCCCGCGGCGGTGGCGGCGTCGAACAGCTCGGGCGCGAAGGCCAGCGTCAGGACGGCGCCGGTGTTGGTGCTGGTGCCGGTGCTGCTGTCGTCGGTGCGCCAAGAGAGCGCCAGTTCGGCCGCGTCGTCCTCGGAACGGGTGTTGCCGCCGGGCGGTTGGAGGCCGTCGCAGCGCACCCGTAGCCCCGGACCGCCACCGGGTGCCGCCGACAACGCCTCTCCGACCCTGGCCATCAGTGAGGGGAAGTCCGGCTCATCGCCGAGGTCGACCGTCAGCGGGCCGGCGGGCGTCCCCACCGACACCTCGTCTTGTCCGCACACCCAGGCCAGCAGGACGGTCCAGCCGGTGATCAGCGTGAGGTGCAGGGGGTCGTCGTGCGGAGGCGCGCCGTCGAGCCCGCAGCGCGACGCGAACGCGGCCAGCCGGTCCGTCAGCTCCAGGCCAAGTGGTTCCTCGACCGTGGCGCTCGGCACGGACGGCGGGCCGTCCGGCCGGCGCGGCCGGTCCGTGGGCACCAGCAGTTCGCCGGCAGGCGCCGGTACGGCCTCCAGGGCCGCCCCCGCCGCCCCCAGCAGCGTGGACAGGCGGCACCCGCCCGCCCCCGGCGCCGCCAGCCGGCGCAGCAGCGCCATGTACTCCTCGACCAGCCCGGCCGCCGTCCCGGCGGTGAACAGCTGGGTGCTGAACTCCAGGCAGGCGTCCATCGCCGCGTCGCCCGCGCGGTCCGAGGTGACCAGCGTCAGATCGAACTTCGCGGTGCCCTCCGGCATCCCGCCGAAGCGGTTGACGGGGGAGCTGTCCACGTCGAAGTACCCGACCGAGGCGCCGTCCATCTGCTGGATCGGCGGGAGGTCCTGGTGCACGTAGAACACGTCGAACAGCGGGGCGCGGCCGAGGTCGCGCTCCCCGCCCAGCGCGTGCACCACCCGGTCGAACGGGATCTCCTGGTGCTCCATGGCCTCCGCGACGACGGTCCGTACCCCGTGCAGCACCTCGCGCAGCTCCGGGTCGCCCGACAGGTCGGCGCGCAGGGCGACCGTGCTGTTGAAGAAGCCGATCAGGTCCCGGAGTTCGCCGCGGTTGCGCCCCGTGGTCGGGGTACCGACGATCAGGTCGCGCTGTCCGCTGCGGTGGGCCAGCAGCAGGTACAGGGCGGTCAGCAGCACCACGAACAGGGTGACCGACTCGCGGGCCGCCAGATCCCGCAACGCCCTCATGTCCGCGGCGGGTACGGAGAACGTGTGCAGCGCGCCCGCGAAGTCCTTGCGTGCCGGGCGCGGATGATCGGTCGGCAGCTCCAGGAGCGGCGCGTCGTCCAACGCCCGCTTCCAGTAGTCCAGTTCGCCGTCGAGCGCGGCCGACCGCAGCAGGTCGCGCTGCCAGCGGGCGTAGTCGCGGTACTGGACGGGCAGCGGCGCGAGGCGATGTGCCCGGCCCTCCCGGTATGCCGCGTACAGCTCCGGCAGCTCACGCGCGAAGACCGCCGGAGAGCCGCCGTCGTTGACGGCGTGGTGCATGGTCACCTGGATGACGTGCTCCTCCGGGGCCAGCCGGACGACCAGCACCCGCACCAGCGGGTCCGCGGCCAGGTCGAAGCGGTGCTCCGCCGCCTCGCGCACCAGCTCACGGGCCGCCGCGGCCGGGTCGGGCGCCGTCTGCACGTCGGCGTACCGGAAGAAGTTCCCGAGCTCCGGGCGTATCCGGAGCGCGGGTTCCCCGTCCACCTCCGCGAAGTTGGACCGCAGCACTTCGTGGCGGGCGGCCAGGCCCTCCCACATGCCGCGCACCGCGGCCACGTCGACCGGGCCGCGGACGTGGCTGACCATCGGCAGGTTGTAGAGCGTGGTGTCCTTGTCGAGCTGGTGGTGGAACCACATCCGTTCCTGGCCGAAGGACATCACCAGGTCGGGCTGGGGCACCACCGGGGGCAGCGGGGCGGCGGGCGGCTGCGCTGTTCCGGCGGCCGTACCGGTGAGCAGGCCGGCGAATCCGGCGACCGTGGGGTGCTCGTACACGTCCAGCAGCTTCGGCCGGAACCCGTAGCGCGCCTCGACCCGTTCGACGAGCTGGAGCGCGATGATCGAATTGCCGCCGAGCGCGAAGTAGTCGGCGCCGTCGGTGATTTCGCCTTCGGTGCCGAGCAGTTCGGCGAACACGGTACGGAGCCAGGCCGACGCGTCGCCGGGCGGGGCGGCGGGTTCGGCGTGCTCCGGGGCGCATGGTGCCGGAGGAGCCGCGAGGGGCGCCTCCGGGGCCGGCGGCGGGCCCACCCAGCACCGGGTCGGGGTCATCGGGTGCCCCGGCAGCCGCAGGCGGCGCGGGGCCCGTCCGGCCGCCCCGTCCGCCTGCGCGGAGAGCGCGTTCACCGCGGACCAGTCGAGGCCCAGCCCGCGTTCGTACAGTCCGCCGAGGATGCCGGGAAGACCGCTGTCCGCGTCGGCCGTCAGCACCTCGGCGCCTTCCCGCCCGGACAGGTGCGGGGTGAGCAGGGCGCCGAGTTCGCCGTCGGGGGCGGGCTCCACGAAGACCACCGCGCCGTCCGCCGACAGCCGGTCCGCCACCGCGCGCAGCTTTCCGGCATCGACCGCCGGTACGGCAGTACCGGCGTCCGGCGGCAGTTGCTCCGGCCCGGTCAGCTCGCCGCGCAACTGCCGTGCCAGGTAGTGCGACGCGCCGCCACTGAGGACGGCGTCGATCCGTACCCCGCAGCGGATCAGCGCACGGTGCATCGCCAACTGACCTGCGAGGTAGCCGTGGTCGGTCGCCAGAGGCTCCAGCGCGGCGGGCAGTGGTACGGGCTCCACTCCCGCGGGCCGGGCCCCGGGCGACAGCAGCAGTACGACCTTGGGCGCCGCGGGGCCGGCGACGCCTGCGGCCCGATTCCCGGCGTACGGCGTCGCCGCCTGCCGCTCCGCCCGTTCGGCGAGCCGCCGGGCCAGCTCCTCGGAGGTGCGGGCCGGTACGGCGATGCGGTGCTCGTAATGGTTGCGTCCGCTGTTGAGGGTGAGGGCCACATCGGCCAGCCGCGGACGGCCGTCGTGCAGAGCCCCAGCCGTACGTTCGCACAGCGTGGCCAGCGCGTCCCGGCTCCGGGCGGACACCGCGACCAGCGTGGGCGCGCCACGACCGTCCGGCACCGGCTCCCGCTCGTCCCCCTCCGGCGGCTGCTGCACCACACAGTGGGCGTTGACGCCGACGAGGCTGAACGAGCTGACCCCGGCGAGCCGGTCCCGTCCCTGGTCCGGCCACGGGCGCGTCCCGGTGACGACCTCCAGGTCGGCGGCTTCCAGGTCGACGCCGCCGGTGGCGCGGGTGAAGTGCAGCGACGGGTACAGCTCGCCGTACCGGACGCTGAGCACCGCCTTGACCAGGCCCGCGATACCGGCGGCGTGGTCGAGGTGACCGATGTTCGTCTTCACCGAGCCGATCGGGAGGCGCGGGAGCCGTGCGGTGGCGCCGTCACCCCCGCCCGCGCCCCGGGAGGCGAACGCGGCGGCCAGCCCCTCCAGTTCCACCGCGTCGCCGAGCCGGGTCCCCGAGCCGTGCGCCTCCAGGTAACCGGCGTCGGCGGGGTCGGCACCGGCCGAGCGCCAGGCCCGCGCGATCACCCGCGCCTGGGCCGCCGCGCTCGGCGTGCTGAGGGTGGCGGCGGCCCGCCCGTTGTGCAGTACGGCACTGCCCCGGAGCACCGCGTGCACGGGGGCACCGTCCGCGCGGGCCCGTCCCAGCGTGGTCAGCAGCAGCACCGCTCCGCCTTCGCCGGACACCGTGCCGTCCGCGTCGGCGTCGAAGGCCCGGCAGCGCCCGGTGGGGGACACCAGCTCGTCCAGCCCCGCGGCTTCCCGCGCGGGCAGCGCGCCGCAGCGGACGCTGACGCCGCCCGCGACGGCGTACTCGGCGTCCCCGGCGGCCAGTTCACGGCTCGCGTGGTGGACGGCGATCAGCGAGCTGTTGCAGCCGGTGTCGATCGCGTAGCAGGGACCGGACAGGCCCAGGACGTGGGCGATGCGCGCGGGCAGCCCGAAGGAGACGTTGCCCAGCGAGCTGAGCGCCCCGGGTTCGGCGGCGGGCGCGCCGTAACTGGAGACGGCGGAGCCGAGGACGACCGCCACCGCGTGATCCCGCAGGCCCGCCGTCGCGTATCCGGCGTCCTCCAGTGCCTCCTGCGCGAGCACCAGGGCGAGGCGCTGCTGCGGGTCCATCAGGGACGCCTCACGGCGCGAGATACCGAAGAAGGCGTGGTCGAAGCCGGTGATATCGGCGAGGTGGCCCATGGGCAGGTAGCCGGCAGCGGGGTCCAGGCCGGTCGCCGCCGCGCGGGCGGGGGGCAGCGGTCCCACGGAGTCCCGTCCCGCGCGGAGGTTGGCGCGGAACTGCGCCAGGCCGTCCGCGTCGGGCAGGCGCAGACCGATGCCGACCACGGCGATGTCGTCGTCTTGAGCCGGGCGGCTCGTCATGTGCAATCCCCCTGTGCTGCTTGCGGATACCCGGCTGTGCCGAGGTGGTCGTACACGCTCTTTCCGAGGTGCTCGAACGCGGCCGTGCCCAAGTGGTCAGGCCCGCGGGGCCGGGGCGCTCACACTTCGAACGCCGCCGGCGCACCGGCCGGCCCGTCGCTCCCGGCGAGCGCCCGGCCGACGGCCTCCGCCTGGTCCCGTACGGTGACCAGGTCGAAGAGCTGCCCCACCCGGACCGCGCCCGGCCACCGCCGCTCCAGCCCCATGTGCAGCTCCACGACCCGGCGCGAGTTGCCGCCCGCCGCGAAGAAGCCGTCGTCGGGTCCGAAGCCGTCGTGCCGCAGCACGTCGGCCCACAGCGCGGCGACCTGCTGTTCCAGCTCGGTGCCGAAGCGCTGCGCGGCGCCGCCGTCCGAAGCGGCGGGCCCGGCCTCCGCGAGCAGCGCGCGCAGGGCGTTCTCGTCGGTCTTGCCCTGGGGCGTCAACGGAACGTCCGCGACCTGGACGAAGCGTTCGGGAACGGCGTGCGCGGCCAGCCGGGACGCGCAGTGCGCCAGCAGCTCGCGGACCGTCGGCCCCTTGGCCCGTGGCCCGGACCAGAACGCCACGAGCGTGGTGTCCATGCGCTCGTCGGGCACCGCCAGGACGTACGCCCGCTCGACCCCGGGGTGGCTCTCCACCACGGCCTCCACGGCGTGCCGTTCGATCCGCGCCCCGCGCACCTTCACCTGTCCGTCCGCACGCCCAGCGAAGGTGATCACACCCGCCGCGTCGGCCCGCGCCAGGTCGCCGGTGCGGTACATCCGGGCGCCGGGGGCACCGGCGTACGGGTCCGCCACGAACCGGCCCGCGGTCTCGGCCGGGCGGTTCGCGTACCCCAGGGCGACCTGCGGGCCGCCGATGTACAGCTCGCCCAGCGCCCCGGCGGGAACGGGCCGCAGGTCGCGGCCGAGGACGTGGATCCGGGTGGCCGGTCCGATGGGACGGCCGATCGGTGCGGCGGTGTCCGCGATGGTGGCTTCGGGGGCGTCCGGTACGTCGTACGCGACGACGCCGACCGTGGCTTCCGTCGGACCGTACTCGTTCCGCAGCCGCGTACCCGGCAGCGTCCTGCGGTGCGCGTCGATCAGCGTGGCGGGGACCGCTTCACCGCCGAGGATCACCCTGCGCAGGTGGCGGTCGGCCCCGGCCAGGTGCGGCAGCATCAGCCGGTAGAAGGACGGCGGCGCGGCGATCTGCCGGGCCTGCCAGGTGGCGATGAGTGCCGCGCTCCGCGCCGCGTCGGGCAGCTCCCGCGCGTCCGGCAGCACGGCCGTACCGCCGGTGCACAGCGCGTGGAAGAGCAGCAGCAGGGACCCGTCCCAGGCCAGCCGGCACGGCGAGAAGGTGGTCACGCCCGGCTCCTCGCCGCGTACGGCCATCAGCTGGGCGAGAGCGCCGCGGCCGACCACGACGGCCTTGGCCGCGCCGGTCGAACCGGCGGTGCCGATGACGTACGCCGGGGCGCTGCCCGGCACCCGGGCCCGTGGCGCGGTCCCGGACGCCGCCGCCCCGGAAGCTGCTGTTCCGTCCGGCCCGGACAGATCGAGCCGGGGCGTACGGGGTGCCACCGCGGCCACCGCTTCCGGGGCGGTCGCGGGGTCGGTGCCGTCGAAGACGACGGCCGCGCAGTCGGTGTCGGCGAGGGCCGTGCGGACCCGTTCGGCAGCCGGACCGGGGGCGTGCGGGTCCGGCTCGATCACGTACCAGGCCACGCCCAGGCGCAGGGCCGCCAGCATGCCGACGACCGTGTGGGCGCTCTGCCGCAGGTGCAGCGCCACGACCTGGCCGGAGCCCGGCCGGACGCCACCGCCGTCGGCAATCCGCTGCGCCAACCGTGCTGCCGATAAGTGCAGTTGCCCGTACGTGAGGCTGTGTGCGCCGACGGCCAGCGCGGTGCGCTCCGGAGCCGTACGCACCTGGTGCTCGAACAGCTCCAGCACGTCCACCACGGCGCGCGCCTCCCCTTCCGTACGGTGGGCACGCGCACCCGTCCGTCCGGATTCCCCCGTGGCCGGCGTCACCGCACCGGCTCCGCGCCTATGTCCACCAGCAGCACGCTCCACGCGGCCACCGGACTCACGTTGATCAGCACCGCGCGGTCCCCTTCACCCAGTTCCCCTCGTTCGAGCGCCGTGTAGAGGTTGAAGAACACGTCGTTCGGGCCCAGGTGCCCGAATTCGCGGAGGTTGTCGCGGCAGGCCGGCAGCACGCCGATGCCGAGGGATTCCTCGGTGAACCCGAAACTGCCGACGGAGAGGTTCTGCGTGACGTATCCGGCGACATCCGTACGGGTCATCCCGTGCCGGGCGAGGAGTTTGTCCAGCAGCGCCGTCAGCCGGTTGCGGGTCTGCACCGCCAACTGGAAGGAATAGACGGCCGGGTCCTGGCAGCGTTCCCGCCACTGCGCGCTGGGCACGTCGCGGAAGTCGACCTCGAAGAGATTCCAGTAGCGGCCGTCGGTCTCCTGGACGGAATCCAGTACCCGCACCGGGCCGGTCCGGGAGAGCAGCAGCGCGCCGCCGCCGTCCCCGTTGACGGTCACCGGGTGGCGGTAGCGGCCCGGGGTCGCGGGGGTGCTGCCGTGCGCGACCAGCACGTGGCCGAGGTCCGGGTCGGCGGCGAGCAGGCCGCGGGCGGTGAGCAGGGCCGGGGCGATGGAGACGCAGCCCAGCCCGCCCACCGAGAAGGTGACCGCGTCCCGGGCGCCGAGCAGTTCCTGTAACCGGGTCGCCTCCGAGCTGAGCAAAGTCTGCGGGGCGCGGGACTCGACGACGACCAGGGCGCGGACTTCCGCCGCGGTCAGTCCGGCGGCGGCCAGCGCGCGCCGTGCGGCGCCGGCGGCCAGGGCGGCCGCGTCCGGTACGTCGTCCGCCCGGATGCGGTCGATGCCCAGTCCGGCGCAGACGCCGCGTTCGGCCGGTGTCAGGTCCGCCAACTCCGGTAACCGGGCGGTGTCCCGGACGGTCTCCGGGAACTGCCAGCCCGCGGCCCGTACGGCCAGCGGAGCCGGGCCTTCAGGAACGCGTGGCACGGTCACCTGCCTTCATCACCCGGAACCCCCCTCGGCACGGCGCGGAGAAGACGCTCGTGGCGTTCGTCCGCACCGTGACGCCTCGCCTCGTGAGCGAATGCTCCGGGGCGGTTTCGCCCGGAAGGAGTATTGATCAGCGCGCCCGGCCGGGTCAATGATCTACGGATTGGTCCGTATCCGCGCCCCGGAAGCGGTCTGCCGTGCTCAGCCGCGCAGCATCTCCGCGGCCCGGAAGGCGAGATCGATGGACTGGCCGTGGTTGAGCCGGGGATCGCAGGCGCTCTCGTACCGCAGCGGCAGGTCCTCCACACCCACCGTGCTGCCGCCGCCCACGCACTCGGTCACATCGCTGCCGGTCAGCTCCACGTGCAGGCCGCCGGCGTGGGTGCCCAGCGCCCGGTGCACCTCGAAGAATCCCTGCACCTCGTCCAGGATCACGTCGAAACGCCGGGTCTTGTGGCCGCTGGGGGTCACATAGGTGTTGCCGTGCATCGGATCGCACACCCACGCCACCCGGGCGCCGTCCGCCACCGCCTTCTCCACCAGCCGCGGCAGCCGGTCGCGCACCCGCTCCGCGCCCATGCGCACCACGAACGTCAGCCGGCCCGGCTCCCGGTCCGGGTCCAGCCGGTCCACGTAGCGCAGCAGGTCGTCGGGGTGCGCGTCCGGGCCGATCTTCACCGCGACCGGGTTGCGGATGCGGCTGAGGAAGTCCAGGTGCGCGCCGTCCGGGTGGCGGGTGCGCTCGCCCACCCAGATCAGGTGCCCGCTGGCGGCGTAGCGCGTCCCGGTCCGGTCGTCGGTGCGGACCAGCGCGTTCTCGTAGTCCAGCAGCAGCCCCTCGTGGCTGACGAAGAACTCGGCGGCGTGCACCTCGTTGGGCGCCACCCCGCACGCGTGCATGAACAGCAGCGACCGCTCGATCTCGTCGGCCAGCTCCTCGTAGCGCCGGCCCGAGGGGGAGTCGCTGACGAAGCCCCGGTTCCAGGCGTGCACCTGGTGCAGGTCCGCGAAACCGCCCTGGGTCAGCGCCCGTACGAGGTTGAGCGTGGTCGTGGAGGCGTCGTAGACCTGCCGCATCCGGCGCGGGTCGGGCCGCCGGGCCGGTGCGCTGAACTCCAGGCCGTTGACCGCGTCGCCCCGGTAGACGGGCAGCGTGACGCCGTCGCGGGTCTCGGTCGGCGCCGAGCGCGGCTTGGCGTACTGCCCGGCCATCCGGCCGACCTTGACCACCGGCACGGACGCCGCGTACGTGAGCACCACGGCCATCTGGAGCAGGGTGCGCAACGTCGCGCCGACCGACCCGGCGGAGGTCTGCCGGAAGGTCTCCGCGCAGTCCCCGCCCTGGAGCAGGAACGCCTCGCCGCGGGCCACCGCCGCCAGCCGGTCCTTCAGCCGGTCGCACTCCTCGGCGAACACCAGCGGCGCGGCGGCGCGCAGTTCGGCGACCACCGCGTCCCGGGCCGCCTCGTCCGGCCACTGCGGCTGCTGCTCCGGCGCCGGCGGGACCGCCGGCGCGGTACGGCTCTTCGGTGCGGATACGTCCATCACGGCCCCCAGAACGGGATCGAATTCGGCAGGTTACGGCGCCTGGTGAACCCGGATACAACCGGCAGGCGGGAGCCGGGTCAAGAAAGGGGCGAGTGGCCCGTACCGGCGCCCGCCAATTGGTCTGGAACGCGTTGCGGGGCGGCTGCTTTCCTTACCGTGCCCCTTCACCCCGCATCCGGGGAAATCCTGGAACCCCTCTGGTGAACCCCTGAGAAACCGAGGAATCATATGCCCGGCACGACACCGGTGGCGCCCGCCGAAAAGGCGCCGGAATACACACCGAAAGCCTGTCCGCCGCGTGCGGACCCCCGATTCTCCGTACGCGTCGCGACGGTGCCGCTGCCCGGTCACGACCCGCTCGCCCTGTACCGCGCGCTGACCGCGGCCGCCGGCCACGGCGAGACGTTCCTGACGGAGAGCCTCGCCGGACCGCGGGCCGACCGCCGGCCCGCCGTGGTCGGGCACGGGCGCCTCGCCGAGATCCGGCTGTTCGCCGGGCACGTCGAGATCGACGGCGCCGGACCGCTGCGCCGCGCGCTGGGCGCCGCCGCCGAGCAGGCCGGGCTCACGCCGGAGGCCCCCGGCCACGGTCCCTACGACCGCTACCGCCTCGCCCGCTCCGACCAGGCCTGGCAGCTGCTGCGGGCGGCCCAGGAGATGTTCCGGGTCGAGCGCGACGCCCCGGGCGGCTACGCCTTCGGCTTCCTCGCCACCCTCGGGTACGAGGCCGCCTGGCACATGGAACCGCTGCCCGCGCGGACCGCCTCGCGGGGCGGCCCGGACGTCACGGCCACGCTCTTCCGGGAGACCGTCTGGTACGACCACGAGGCGGGCACCGCCCGGCTGCTGACCGCCGAGTGCGCGGACTTCCCGCCCGCCGGGGCCGTGGACGTGGCCGCCCTGGCCCGCCGCGCCGCCGACACCACCCCGGGCGCCACCTCGGACGCCGCCGCCTGCCCCGAGGCGCCCGCGCCGCTGTCCGTACGCGACAGCGTGACGCGCGCGGACTTCCTGCGGTGGGCCGGGCAGTGCCTGGAACACATCCGGATCGGCGACATCTACCAGATCCAGATCGGCCACCGCATCGACGTCCGCAGCACCCTGCGCCCCGACCAGGTCTACCAGCGGCTGCGCGCCCGCAACCCCTCGCCGTACATGTACCTGTGCCCGCGCGGCACCGACACCCTCATCGGCGCCAGCCCCGAACTGCACTTCCGCATCGAGCCGGAGGCCGGGGGACCGGACGGGCCCGGGCCGGGTGCGGCGAACGGCGCGCGGATCGTGATGCGCCCGATCGCCGGCACCACCCGCCGCACCGCGGACCCCGAGGAGAACGAGCGCCGTATCGAGGAGATGGTCACCAGCTCCAAGGAGCAGGCCGAGCACGTGATGCTGGTGGACCTGTGCCGCAACGACATCGGCCGGGTGGCCCGCGCCGGATCGCTCGACGAGACCGGACTGATGACGGTGGAGACCTTCTCGCACGTCTTCCACCTGGTCTCGACGGTCAGCGGCCGGCTGGCGCCCGGCGCCGGGGTGTGGGACGCGATGGCCGCCACCTTCCCCGCCGGGACCATGACCGGCGCGCCCAAACTGCGCGCCATGGAGATCATCGACGGGATCGAGGAGGAGCCCCGCGGCATCTACGCCGGGGCCGTCGGCCTGGTCGACGTGGCGGGCTGGGCCGAGTTCGCGCTGTGCATCCGCACGGTCGTCCACGACGGCGAGGTCTACTCCACGCAGAGCTCGGCCGGGATCGTCGCCGAGTCGGCGCCGGAGGCCGAGTGGAACGAGACGCTGGCCAAGATGGCCGCCGCCCACTGGGCGCTGACCGGGAGCGAACTGCTGTGAAGATCCTGCTGGTGGACGCCTACGACAGCTTCGTCCACATCATCGACCAGTACCTGCGCACCCTCGGCGCCCGCACCGAGGTCGTACGGGCCGGTACCCGCACCGCGGACCAGCTGGCCGCCACCGCGCCGGACGCCGTGGTGCTCGGCCCGGGCCCCGGGCACCCCCTCGACTCGGGCCACGTCGAACTGGTGCGGCGCTTCGCCGGGCACACGCCGCTGCTCGGTGTGTGCCTCGGCCACCAGGCCATCGCCCTGGCCTACGGCGGCCGCATCGAGGTGGCCGACCACCTGATGCACGGCCGGACCAGCACCGTCGAGCACGACGGGGAGGGGGTCTTCCGTGGCCTGCCGGACCGTACGGTGGCCACCCGCTACCACTCGCTGGTCGTCTCCCGGCCGCTGCCGGACGAGCTCCGGGAGACCGCGGCCGCCACCGACGACGGGTACGTGATGGGCCTGCGGCACCGCACGCTGCCCGTCGAGGGCGTGCAGTTCCACCCGGAGAGCATCATGACCGACAGCGGTCTGCGGTTCTTCGAGAACTTCCTGGCCGCCGCCGTGGGGTGAGGCCGCTGTCACGCGCAGCGGGAGGGGCGGCGGGCCCCGCCGGTCAGCTCCGTGTACGCGGCCCCGATCTCGCCGAGCGCCTCGGTCAGCCCCGAGCGCGGCACCGCCGCGTACCCCAGCACCAGCGCGGGCCGGGCCCGCCACGGCCGGTCGTGGCAGTAGCGGCCACCGCGCACCAGCACCGACCGCCGCGACACCAGGGCGGTCAGCGCCGCCTCGTCGGTGCGGTGGGGGAGCAGGGCGTAGGCGTGCAGCCCAGCGGCCGAACCGGCGATCCGGGCGTCCGGGAGGAAGGCACGCAGACCCCGCTCCAGGGTCTCCCGGCGGGCCCGGAGCCGGGCCCGCTGGCGCCGCAGATGGCGGTCGAACACGCCGGTGCTCAGCAGCTCCGCGTAAGCGAGCTGGGTGAACACATCGCAACCCAGGTCCCGTTGCGAGCGGACCCGGACCAGCAGTCCGCGCAGCGGAGCGGGCAGCGCGAGCCAGCCCAGCCGCAGGCCGGGCGCCAGCGACTTGCTGGCGGTGCCC
Source organism: Streptomyces rimosus subsp. rimosus (assembly GCF_000720725.1). GTDB lineage: Bacteria > Actinomycetota > Actinomycetes > Streptomycetales > Streptomycetaceae > Streptomyces > Streptomyces rimosus_A. Next base: position 79,403 of record NZ_JOCQ01000017.1, on the reverse strand, counting down.
GCGTACAGCACCCGGTCGGGCGCCTGCCGCTGGAGCGCCGCCGGGCGGGCGCCGTGCGCCAGCCACAGGTCGCCGTCGTAGTCGTCCTCGACGATCCACCCGTCCACGTCCTGCGCCCAGCGCACCAGCGCCTCCCTGCGCTGCGGGCTCAGCGTGACGCCGGTCGGGAACTGGTGGGCAGGGGTGACCAGGACGGCCCGTACGCCGGTACGGGACAGCGCGTCCACATCGATGCCCTGCGCGTCCACCGGCACCGGCCGGGGCACGATGCCGGCCTCCGCGACGAACTGCCGCTGCTGCGGGTGGCACGGCTCCTCCACACCCAGCTCACCGAGACCCAGCTGCGGCAGCGCCGCACACACCAGGCCGAGCGCCTGGGCGAAGCCGGAGACCACCATGACCGCCTCCGCCGTGGTGTGCACCCCGCGCACCCGGCCCAGGTAGCGGGCCAGTTCACCGCGGAGCGCCGGGGCCCCGGAGACCGGCGGATAGCCCACGTCGTGCCGGTCCGTGCGCTGGACGACCCGCTGGTACGCGGCCAGCCACTCCCGCTGCGGGAAGCCGCCCGAGACCGATCCGGCGCGCAGGTCCCAGCGCACCGACGGGGCGCGGCCCGCGCCGTCCAGCAGGGTGGGGCCCTCGGTCGCCGCGGCCGCCAGGCCCGCCGCGACGCGCGTGCCGGAGCCCTGGAGCGCCTCCAGATAGCCCTCCGCGATCAGCTGCCCGTACGCCTCCACCACCACGCTCCGCGACACGCCCAGGTCCTCGGCGAGCTGCCGGCTGGAGGGCAGGCGGGTGCCGGGGTGCAGCGCGCCGCCGGTGATCTCCTGCCGGAGGCTTCCCTGGATCTGGGCGGTCAGCGGAAGTCCGGAATCCCGGGACACATCGATCAGCGTATTCCAGGTCACCTTTCCGGTTCCCCTTCGCTCTGGGCGCGCTCCGCGGAAATGGTCCGCCGACGGGCACCTCAACTGGTCTGGTTACGGATTTCCGGCGCGCTCACAATGAGAAGCGGCCGGCGGATGGCCCGCGTATTCCGGAAATTGACGGCGGGCAACCGGCTTCGAACGGCGCTCGCCCGGAATTGCCTGGCACGCCGCGCCCATTTCAGCTCGTCTTTCCACTCGTCCCGAGGAGCATTCCGTGACGCAGCCGCAGACGGCCCCCACCTGGCCCGGCGTTCTCGGCACGCTGCTGGCGCGCCGCGACCTGCCGGCCGACAGCACGGCCTGGGCCCTGGACCAGGTCATGACCGGACAGGCAACGGGCGCCCAACTGGCCGGGTTCCTGGTCGCGTTGCGGGCCAAGGGCGAGACCGCTGGCGAGATCACCGGCCTGGTGCGCGCCATGTACGCGCACGCGGTGCCGCTCGACGTGCCCGGCCCCACGCTCGACATCGTCGGCACCGGCGGGGACGGCAGCGACAGCGTCAACGTCTCCACCATGTCGGCCGTCGTGGCGGCGGCGGCCGGGGCCCGGGTCGTCAAGCACGGCAACCGCTCGGCGTCCTCCGCCTGCGGCTCCGCCGATGTGCTGGAGGAGCTGGGCGTGGTCCTCGAACTGGCCCCGGAACACGTCGCGCAGACCGCCGTGGAGGCGGGCATCACCTTCTGCTTCGCGCCCGCGTTCCACCCCGCCGCCCGCCACGCGGGACCCACCCGGCGGGAGCTGGGCGTGCCGACGGTGTTCAACTGCCTCGGCCCGCTGACCAATCCGGCCCGGCCCACCGCCCAGGCGGTCGGGGTGGCCGACCGCCGGATGGCCCCGCTGCTCGCCGAGGTGCTGGCGCGGCGCGGCGGCTCGGCGCTGGTGTTCCGGGGCGACGACGGCATGGACGAACTGACCGTCTCCGCCACCTCGTCGGTGTGGTCGGTCGCCGACGGTGCCGCACGCGCCGAGACCTTCGACCCGCGCGACATCGGCATGGAACTCTCGCCGCGGGAGGCGCTGCGCGGCGGCGACGCGGCGTACAACGCGCAGGTCGCCAGGGACCTGTTCGCCGGGGCGCGAGGGCCGGTGCGCGATGCCGTACTGCTCTCGGCGGCGGCCGGCCTCGCCGCCCTGGCACCCACCGGCGAACCGGTCACCGCGCGGCTCGCCGCCGGGGTACGGCGAGCCGCACACGCCCTGGACTCGGGCGCGGCCCGGGGAGTGCTCCAGCGCTGGACGGAACTCACCGCGAAACTCGCTGCGGAACGCTGAGCGGCGCGGCGCGGGTGGCGAGCAGCGAGGCCACCGCGTCGGCGGGGCTGCCGTGGGTGACCAGGTGCTCGCCGACCAGTACCGCGTCCGCGCCGTGCGCCGCGTAACCGAGCACGTCGTCGGGGCCCCGGACGCCCGACTCGGCGACCTTGACCACATCGTCCGGGATGTGCGGCGCGAGCCGTTCGAAGACCGCCCGGTCGATGCGCAGGGTGCGCAGGTCACGGGCGTTGACGCCGACGACGCGGGCCCCGGCGGACAGCGCCAGGTCCAGTTCGCGCCGGTCGTGCACCTCGACCAGCGGGGTCAGCCCGATGCGCCCGGCCAGGTCGATCAGGTCCACCAGCTCGCCGCGGGACAGCGCCGCCACGATCAGCAGCGCCAGGTCGGCGCCGCACGCCCGCGCCTCCCACAGCTGGTACGGCGTGACGAGGAAGTCCTTGCACAGCACCGGCACGCCGACCCGGGCCCGTACGGCCCGCAGGTCCGCCTGCGTACCGCCGAAGCGCCGCCCTTCGGTGAGCACGCTGACGGCCGCGGCCCCGCCGCTCTCGTACGCCGCGGCGAGGTCGGCCGGGTCCGGCACGTCCGCCAGCGCGCCCTTCGAGGGACTGCGGCGCTTGACCTCGGCGATGACCTGAACGCCCGGCCGCAGCAGGGCTGTCACGGCATCGCGGGTGGGCGGCATCGACCGCACCCGGTGGATCAGCACCTCCAGGCCGGTCTCCCGCTCCCGCCGCCGCATGTCGGCGCGGGCCCCGGCCACGATTTCGTCGAGCACGCTCATCCGCTGTTCTTCCTTCCGGTACGCGGCGGGCGCCGCCGGGTGGGGGCCGGGAGCGGCGCACCGGCCCCCGGCCGTCGGGGCGTCCTCACCGGACGCCGTCCTCGTCGTCCCCGGCCCGCGCGCGGCGCACGGCCGCACCGGCGGCCCGGGCGGCCGCTGCTTCCCCGGTGTCCGCGATGCCCACGCCCCAGTACGAGCGCGAGTCGACCACCAGCTCGCAGAACGCCGTCAGCGCGGCCAGCGGCGCACCGGCGCGCGTCACATCGAGACCGTGCACGTAGCCGTCGAGCCCGGCCGCCTCCAGCGCCCGCTGCCCCACCGCCGCCCAGTCGCCGGTGTCCGCGACGGCCGGGCCGGGTCCGGTCTCCTGGCCGGGGCGTACGTAGCGCTCCTCGAAGTGGCGCCACAGCTCGTCCCCGGTGACCTCGCCGCCGGCGTCCTCGCACACCCGCTGCATCACCGCGGCGAAGTCGATCTGGAGGCGCCGCGGCAGCTCGATGCCGTACCCGGCCCGCAGCAGGTGGGCGATCCCGCCCTTGCCCGACTGGGTGTTGATCCGGATCAGCGCCTGGTAGTCGCGGCCGATGTCCCGCGGGTCGATGGGCAGGTACGGCACGTCCCAGACCCGCTCGCCCGACTCCTCGCGGGCGCGCAGGCCCTTGGCGATGGCGTCCTGGTGCGTACCGGCGAAGGAGGTGTAGACGAAGTCCCCGGCCCACGGGTGGCGGGCGCCGACCGGCAGCTGGGTGCAGTACTCGGCCGCCCGGCGGATGCCGTCGATGCCGGAAAGGTCCAGCATCGGGTCGATGCCCTGCGAGAAGAGGTTCATGGCCAGCGTGACCAGGCAGACGTTGCCGGAGCGCTCGCCGTTGCCGAACAGGGTGCCCTCGACCCGGTCGGCACCGGCCAGCACCGCCAGCTCCGCCGCGGCCACCCCGCTGCCCCGGTCGTTGTGCGGGTGCACGCCGAGGATGGTGCGCTCGCGGTGCGCCAGGTTGCGGTGGGTGTACTCGATCCGGTCCGCGAACTCCTGTGGAGGGAAGCACTCCACCGTGGCGGGCAGGTTGACGCGCAGGGTGTGCCGCGCCCGCGGCGCCCAGAAGTCCAGGACGGAGTTGAGGATCTCCAGCGCGAAGTCCGGCTCGGTGTGGGTCCAGGACTCCGGCGCGTACTGGAGGAAGATGTCCGTGCCCGGTATCGACTCCTGGAGCTTGAGGGCCTGTTCGGCGCCGTCCAGGGCCAGGGCGAGGGTCTGTCTGCGGTCCATGCGGAACACCACCCGGCGCTGGACCGCCGAGGTGGGGTTGAAGACCTGGAGCACCGCGCGCCGGGCCCCCTCCAGCGCCTTGACGGTCCGCTCGATGAAGTCGCCGCGGATCGGCGTCATCACCTGGACGACCACGTCCTCGGGGATGGCGTCGGTCTCGATGAGCCGGCGCAGGAAGTCGTGGTCGTCACGGGACGCGGTGGGGTAGCCCACCTCGATCTCCTTGAACCCCATCGCCACCAGCAGCTCGAACATCCGCATCTTGCGCTCGGGGTCCATCGGGTCGGTCAGCGCCTGGTTGCCGTCGCGCAGGTCCACGCTGCACCACAGCGGCGCCCGCTCGGCGCGGCGCCCCGGCCAGGTCCGGTCGGGCAGCCCGACCGGCTCGTACGGCCGGTACTTGTCCACCGGCATCCCGCCGGGGCGCTGGATTCCGCGGTCGGCGGCGCCCGGGGCTCGGTCCGCGCCGGTCAGGATCGTCGTCATCTCTCCTCCACTGCGGTGCTCGGGACGGGGTGCGTGCGGGGACGGAGGGTCAGCGCGGACCGCGCAGTTCGAGCGTGCAGCACTTGACGCTGCCGCCGCCCTTGAGCAGTTCGGTCAGGCCCGCCCCGATCGGCTGGAAGCCCCGGGCGCGCAGCTGCCCGGCCAGCCCGGTGGCCGCCTCGGGCAGCACCACGTGGTAGCCGTCGCTGACCGCGTTGAGGCCGAACACGGCGGCGTCGCGCGGCGTGGCGAGCACGGCGTCGGGGAAGAGCCGCTCCAGCACCGCGCGGCTGCCCGGGGCGAACGCGGCCGGGTTGTACATGACCTCGTCGTCGTCCAGGACGGCGAGCGCGGTGTCCAGGTGGTAGTAGGCGGGGTCGGTCAGCTCCAGGCCGATGACCGGGCGGCCGAAGAACTCCTGGGCCTCGGCGTGCCCGTCGCGGGAGCTGCGGTAGCCGTGGCCGGCCAGGACGTACCGGCCGGTGACGAGGAAGTCGCCCTCGCCCTCGTTGATGTGCGCCGGGTCGTGCACCTCGGTGAAGCCCTGCTCCCGGAACCAGTCCAGGTACGCGGGGCCTTCCGCGGCGCGCTCGGCGTTGCGGAAGCGGGCGCCGAGGACCTTGCCGTCGATCACGGTCGCGCCGTTGGCGGCATAGACCATGTCGGGCAGGCCGGCCACCGGCTCGATGCACTCCACGGTGTGCCCGAGGGAGAGGTAGAGGTCGCGCAGGCTCTCCCACTGGGCCACCGCCAGCCCGGTGTCCACCGGCTTGGCCGGGTCCATCCACGGGTTGATGGCGTAGGTGACGTCGAAGTGGCTGGGGCGGCACATCAGATAGCGACGTGGCCTGGGGGTGCGGGTGCGCGTGGTTGCGCTCATGACTGAGGTGTCTCCTGTTGCTGGAGGGGCGCGCGGGGGTGCGCGCGGAGGGGGCTGTACGGGGGTGCGCGGGGATGGCGCGGAGGGGGTCAGCCGGCCGGCCAGACGCCGAACCGGCGGTTCCCGTACAGCAGCGGGGGCTCGTCGGTCGGCCCGGAGATCCGCCGGACCTCGCCGAAGACCATCCGCTGCCCGCCGACGCGGACGGACTGGCGGACCCGGCAGTCGGCCACCGCGTGGGCGTCCCGGGACAGGTGCGGTCCCGCGGCGTCCTCGGGGGTGTGCCACGGCGTGCTCTCGAAGCGGTCCGGCGCGCCGGAGGCGAACAGCTCGGCGGTCGCCTGCCCCTTGTGGTGCAGCAGGTTCACGGCGAAGGACCCGCTGAGCATGACCGCGCGCAGGGTGGGGCTCTCCAGGCGCATGCCGACCAGCAGCGTGGGCGGGTCCAGGGTGACGCTGCACAGGGAGGAGCAGGTCATGCCCCAGGGCCTGCCCTGGGCGTCGATGGCCGTGACGACGGCGACCCCGCTGGGGAAGCCCGCCATGAAGTCGCGGAATCCGGTGGGAGTGCTGACCTGGCTGATGGGGGTGACGAGTTCCACGTGACTCACCGCTCGACTGGGTGGAGGGAGTGGCCCGCGGCCTCCGGGATGCGCTCCGGACCGCCGCGGCCGGCGGCCCACAGCAGCGGGCCGGCCAGCGCCGTCGTGACGAGTGCCATGACGACGAGTGCGAGGTAGAGGGCGGGCGTCAGGATGCCCGCCTGGTAGCCGATCTGGAGGAAGGTGATCTCCGTCAGGCCACGGGTGTTGAGCAGCGCCGCGAGCCGCAGGCTGGTACGGGTGTCCTGGCCGCCGGCCCGGGCGCCGAGGTAGGAGCCGGTCAGCTTGCCGGCCATGGCCAGGGCGATGGCCAGGGCCGTCGCCTGCCAGGAGAAGAGCCCGGCGGGGCCGCCGCCGAGACCCGCGCCGGTCAGGACGAACAGCAGCGGCAGCGCGGTCCTGCCCCACTGCCCGACGGTACGGGCGGCCCGCGTCCAGGGGCCGGTGCCGCCGTCCGCGGGCAGGGCCAGCGCGACCAGGACGGCGCCCAGTACATCGGTCAGGCCCAGGCCGGCGGTGAGCAGCGACGCCGCCACCGTCGTCAGCGCCACCAGCGCGGTGGGTACCGCCGCCCGCGCCCGGCGGGCCAGGGCGCGGGCGGCGGGCAGCCCGCCGAGCCGGCGCAGGCCCCAGGCCAGCAGCAGCCCGATGGTGAACACCAGCGCCGGGGTGGCCTGTCCGCCGCCGGTGGCCAGGCCGACGGCCACCGCCAGCAGGGCCCAGTTGACCGCGTCCATGGCCACCGCGGCGGCCATCGCCAGCCGTCCGGTGCGGGTGTGCAGCATCCCGCGGTCCTGGAGGACCCCGGCGAGCACCGGGACCGCGGTCACCGACAGCGCGCCCGCCAGCATCAGCACGAACGCGGTGGCCGGCGCCGTACCGCGCAGCGCGGGATCACCCCCGACGAGGATCCAGACGGCCAGCAGCGTGCCGCAGGCCATCGGCAGGAGCGCGGACCCGGCCGCCGTCCAGGCCACCGCGCGGCCGGCCGGTCTGCCGGCGCCGCCGCGGATCTCCTGCACGGCGCCGACGACGAAGAGCGCGAGCGACAGGTGGCCCGTCTTCTCCAGCACCGGCCAGCCCGCGGTGGTCCCGTCGCCCCAGCCGAGCCGACCGGCCAGCAGGGCCCCGAGGAGCAGGCAGGCCATGATCTCTCCGACGACGGCGGGCTGGCCCAGCAGGCGGGCGGCCCGCCTGCCGAGCCACCCGGCCGGTGCCACGGACGCCACCAGCACCACGGCCGGGACGTACGTCAGCGCCTCCACGGCTCCTCCTTCGACGCGGCAGCAATGGTTCGGCTCGTGGTCAATGCATCTGGGCCAGGTACTCGTACTGGCTCGGCAGGCGCTTCGCGAGCTCCTGCGACTGGGCGCGCAGCAGCTTGAACTCCGCCTGCGCCGCCGAGTCGTCCATCAGGGCCAGCGCGGGCGGGGCCTTGAGGTCGACACCGCCGAGACCGAGCAGCATCGAGTGGTACGAATACGGCTCGAAGCCGTGGTAATTCGGGAAGATCGATTCGGTGGTGGGGAGCTTGGACCGCCACGTTTCCAGGCGCTCGGCCAGACCGTCCGGAAGGGCGCGGGTCTTGGCGTCCTTCCAGTACTGGTTGTCGTTGCGGCCGGCGCCCCGGTAGTGCATCACCAGGAATTCCCGTACACCGTCGATCGTGTTTCCGATGGCACGGTTGTAGGAATCGCGGAGCTGCGGGTTCCAGTCGGCGCCCGGGAAATGCTTGACGAGCTGCTCGATGCCCTGCTGGATGAAGAAGATGCCGGTCGACTCCAGCGGCTCCACGAATCCGCTGGCGAGCCCGACGGCCACGCAGTTGTTGACCCAGGCGTTGCGGCTGCGGCCGATCCGCATACGGATGTGGTTGGCCTCCACGTCCTTGGCGTCCGGACCGACGAACTCGCGCAGGGTGCGCTCGGCCTCCTCCGGGGTGGTGTAGTCGCTCGCGTACACATAGCCGGTGCCGATCCGCCCGAAGAGCGGAATGGTCCAGATCCACCCGGCGTCCTGCGCGGTGGCCGTGGTGCACGGGCGCAGCCCGCGCTTCTCCATGTCGACCGGCACCCGCAGGGCCACCGCCCGGTCGTTGGGCAGCGTGTCCTGGAAGGAGGTGACGGGCTCCTCCAGCGCCTCGTTCAGCAGCAGGCCCTTGAAGCCGGTGCAGTCGATGAACAGGTCGGCGGTGACGTCCCCGTGCTCACGGGTCCGCAGGTGGCTGATCCAGCCGCGGTCGTCCCGGGCGACCTCCACGACGTCGTCCTCGATGTGCCGCACCCCGCGCTCGGCGGAGTACGCGCAGAGATAGTCGGCCAGCAGGCTGGCGTCGAACTGGTAGGCGTACGGGAACTGGGTGTCCTGCTCGGAGAGGGTGCTGCGCTCCGGCTTCCGGCCCTTCGCGTCGCCCTGCTCCTTGAAGTCCTGCTCGAAGAGGGTCCCGTCCAGGTAGCGGGGGGACCGCTCGGCATCGCAGATCGCCGACATCAGGAACACGTCCTGGTCGAACCGCTCGCTGCCCTCCGGCTTGCGGTGCAGCCACCAGTCGGTGAGCGGGAACCCGTCGACGACCCGCAGCCGCTCGAAGGGGTGGTAGAAGTAGCTGCCCTTGCGGTGCCAGTTCTCGAAGCGGATGCCGAGCTTGTACGTGGCGTTGCACTTCGGCATCCACACGTGCTCCGGCAGCCCCAGGTAATCGAAGAAGTGGCGCACCGTGCTGAAGGTCGCCTCGCCGACCCCGATCGTCTTGATCCGCTTGGATTCCAGCACCGTGACCGAAATGCGGTCGCCGAACGCAGCCTTCAAATACGATGCGCTCATCCAGCCGGAGGTGCCTCCACCGACGATGACGACGTTTGTGAGCACTGAGGCCCTCCCGTGTGAAGTCGAGTACCCGGCGAAGGAATCGGTCGCCGGCACCGTCGGAATCCTTCAGCAGACCGCGAGATCAGGACAAGCTTTTAAGGCTCGGTGGAAACCTGCACTCCAGGTGCCCGAAAGGGCGGTGCGCGGCGGCGGATTGCGGAAAACGGCAGCACTCCGGACGGCGCCGCAATTCGCTCGGTGCGGCGCCGCCCGGAGTGCGTCATTCAGTTCTCGCTCAATGTGCCGGCATTCGGGTGCCGACTGTGCTGTGCGCCCTGTTCTCAGGCCCCGGTGCGCAGGTACCGGTGCAGCACCGTGATGACCTGCGCGCGCTGCTCGGCCAGGAAGAAGTGCCCGCCGGGGAAGGTGTGCAGATGGAACTCCTTGCCGGCCACGCCCTCCCACCGCCGCACCCGCGCCACGCTGACGCTGGTGTCCCGCTCGCCGGCGAGCGCGATGACCGAGGCGTCGACCGGGGGCGTCTCGCGCGGGCTGTAGGAGTCGATCAGGAAATAGTCGTTGCGCAGGATCGGCAGCACCATCTCCCGGATCTCCGGGTCGTCGAAGACGCTCATCTGCGTGCCGCCGTGCGTCTCGACCTCGCGCAGGATGGCGTCGTCGGACAGCGCCGTGGCGGGCTCCCGGCCGATCCGCTCGTCCGGGGCCGCCTGGCCGGAGACGAACAGCCGGTCCACGCGCAGACCGTCCGCCGCCAGGGCGCGGACCGTCTCGTACCCGATCAGCGCTCCCATGCTGTGGCCGAACAGCACCGTCTCGACCTCCGGCCGCGCCGTCTCCAGCACGGCCCCGGCGACGGCCCCGACCAGCGCCTCCGGGTCGGTGAGGAATGGTTCGCCGACCCGTTCCTCCCGGCCGGGGTACTGGACGATCTGCAACTCGACGCCGCAGTCCAGGTGCTGGGCCCAGCGCCGGTAGAAGCTGGCGCTGCCGCCGGCGTGCGGCAGGCAGACCAGCCGGGTTCCCGCGGCGGGACGCTTGGCGGGGGTCACCAGCCACGGGTGGGGAGTCGTCATGAGGCGTCTTCCTGTCGTGTGAACTGTCGTGTCAAGGGGCCGGAGCGGGTCAGACGCACGAGCGCACCAGCTCCCTGAGGCCGTCGGCGACCGTCCGCAGCAGACCGGCGACCACCGCCGCGTCGTGCCGGGCGGGGGAGTAGGCGCAGCTCAGGTCGAGCCGGCCGTTCTCGACCGCGGCGGCGATCTCCAGCTCGTACAGCCGCCGTTCGGCCGGTTCGTGGTCGTGACCGCCGTGGTCGAGGTGGCGCGCCACCAGGGCGTCGCCGTCGGGGAGCTGGCCGTCCCACTGCCCGAGGTAGTTGAAGGCGATCCGCGCGTGGGCGGGCGGCAGGGCCGGTCCGCCTGGACCCGTACCGGACGTCAGGTGGCGCAGCGCGCCGTACCCGATCCCGTGCCGGGGCAGCGTGCGCAGCCGGCGCTTGACGGCGCGTACGGCGTCCTTGGGCGCCGCGTCCTTGGGCACGTCGAGCGCGACGGGGTAGATGGTGGTGAACCAGCCGACGGTGGCGCTGAGGTCCACACCGTCCAGGATGTCCTCCCGGCCGTGCCCCTCCAGGTCCACGAGCGTCGGCCCGGTGCCGTCCCAGCCGCTGAGCGCCTGGCCGAGCACGGCCAGCAGCACTTCGTCCACCTTGGCCCGCAGCACGCCCGGCACCCGCCGCAGCAGCACCTCGGTGTCGGCCGCGTCGAGACCGTCGTGCACGGTGCGGCGCCCGGCGAAGGTGCCGGTGTCCTCCGGTGGACCGTCGGCCACGGGAAGGCCCTGCCAGTAGGCCAGTTCGTCGTCGAACCCGCCGGTGGCGGTGTGCTCGCGCAGCCGGTGCGCCCACTGCCCGAAGGAGGTGCTGCGCGGACCCAGGTCGGCGTCCTGTCCGGCGGCGAGCCGGGTGTACGCCCGGCGCAGGTCGTCCAGCAGCACGCGCCAGGACACCCCGTCCACGACCAAGTGGTGCACGGTCAAGAACAGTTGGAGGGAGCGTCCGGGGCCGCGGTCGAAGAGGACGGCCCGTACCAGCGGTCCGTCGGTCAGGTGCAGCCCGCGCTGCGCGGCGACGGTCTCCTCCTCGGTCCGCGCGTCCGCGCCCGCCTCGTCCAGGCCGGCCAGGTCCACCTGCCGGAAGTGCCAGCGTCCGTCCGCCTCGGCACCGATCTCCTGCCGCCAGCCCCCGTTCTCGTACAGGAAGCGGGTCCGCAGAGCGTCGTGGCGTTCCATGAGCAGCCCCAGCGCGCGGCGCAGCGCCTCGACGTCGGCCCCGGGGACCAGCTCCAGCAGCACCGACTGGTTGAAGTGGTGCGGGTTGACGGTGTGGTGGGCGAAGAACCAGTGCTGTACCGGGGTCAGTGGCACCGGCCCGGTCCGGTGGGCATCGTCGTCGGTGCCGTCCGCGGCGTCCTCGGCACGCGCCACCCGGGCGAGCCCGGCGACGGTCTTGAACCGGAACAGCTCCTTGGTGGTGATCCGCAGCCCGACCTGCCGGGCGCGCGTGACGACCTGGGTGGACAGGATCGAGTCACCGCCCAGTGCGAAGAAGTCGTCGTCCGCGCCCACCTCCCCGACGCCCAGCACGGACGCGAAGACCTCGGCCAGCGCGGTCTCCACCGGGCCGCTGGGCCGCGTCACCGGTCGCCCGTCGCCCGGCTGCTCCTCCGGGAGGGCGGCCCGGTCCACCTTGCCGTTGGTGGTCAGCGGCAGCTCCGGCAGTACGGTCAGGGTGCTCGGCACCATGAAGGCAGGCAGTTCGCCGGACAGCAGCTCGTGCACCTCCGCCGCCAGCGACGTGCCCTCGCCGGACGCCGGTACGACGTAGCCCGCCAGCCGCTTGCCGCGCGGGCCCGAGCGCACCACGACCGCCGCCTGGGACACCTGCGGGTGGCGCGCCATCGCGGCCTCGATCTCGCCCGGCTCGATCCGGAAGCCGCGGATCTTGACCTGGTCGTCCACCCGCCCGCGGAAGTCCAGCTTCCCGTCGGGCAGCCAGGCGGCCAGGTCCCCGGTCCGGTAGAGCCGGGCCTCGGGGGCGTCATCGAAGGGGTGCGCGACGAAGCGCCGCGCGGTGAGGTCGGGGCGCCCCAGGTAGCCGGCGGCGACCTGGGCGCCGCCGAGGTGGATCTCACCGGTCACCCCGGTGGGCACCGGGTTGCCGAAGGCGTCCAGGACGTACACCTCGACGTTGGGCAGCGGGCGCCCGATCGGCAGGCGGTCCGCCGCGTCGGCGCGCTCGGTCCCGTCGCCCTCGTACATGGTGGCGCCGACGCTGTTCTCGGTCGGCCCGTAGCCGTTGATGAAGCGGTGGGCCCGCGACCACGTACGGGCCAGGTCGGCGGGGCAGCGGTCGCCCACCGCGAGGATCACCGACCCGCCGGGCAGCGCCCGCGGTTCCACCGCGGCCAGCGCGGCCGGGGGCAGGCTGAGCACCGTGGGCCGCCCGTCGGCCAGCCGGGTGATCTGCGCGGAGCCGAGCGCCTCGGCCGGGTCGTCCGGCAGCGCCAGCACGGCGCCCGAGGCGAGGCCGGTGAACGTCTCCCAGACCGCGCCGTCGAAGCTCGGCGCGGACAGCTGGCACACCGTCATGCCCGGCCCCACGTCCAGCTTCCGCCGGGACGTGTCGATCATGTTGGCCAGGCCCCCGTGCCGCAGCAGCACGCCCTTGGGCGTACCGGTGGAGCCCGAGGTGTAGATGATGTAGGCCAGGTCCGCCGGGTCCGTACGGGCGGTGTCCGGCTCGGTGGCGTCGTACGCGGCGAGCCGGGACCGTTCGGCGTCGACGGCGAGCGTCCGTACCCCGCCGTCGGCGAACCCGTCGAGCAGCGCGGTCCCGGTCAGCACCAGGGACGCGCCGGTCTCGGTGAGCATCAGGGCCCGGCGGGCGGCCGGGAAGGCCGGGTGCAGCGGCAGGAACGCGGCACCGGCCTTCAGCACGGCGAGCGTGGCCAGCACCTGGTCGGGGCCGCGCTCGCAGCACACGCCGACCACGTCCCCGGGCCGGACGCCCTCGGTGCCCAGGCGGCGGGCCAGCCGGTTGGCCCCGGCGTCCAGCTCCCCGTACGTCAGCCGCCGGTCCCCGCAGCGCACCGCGACCGCGTCGGGGCGCTCGGCGGCGCGGCGGGCCACCATGGCGTGCACCGGCCCGGCCTCGGCGGGCGGCAGCGGGTTGCGGGCCCAGCCGCGGGTCAGCCGCTCGTGCTCGGCCGGGCTCAGCAGGCCGAGCCGCCCCATGCGGGAGTCCGGCGCCTCGGCCACCGACCGGAGCAGGTTCACCAGGTGGCCGGACATCCGGTGCACCGTCTCCGCGTCGAAGAGGTCCGCGCTGTACTCGGCCGCCGCCCACAGCGTGCCGCCGGGCCGCTCCTCGAAGGCCCAGACGAGGTCGAAGCCGGTGCTGGCCTGGGGGAGCTGCAGCACCTCCACCGTCAGCCCGGACAGCTCCAGTGTCGCCTCGGGCATGTTCTGGAGGACGACCAGGACCTGGGCCAGCGGCATCCGGCTCGGGTCGCGGTCCGGCTGCACCGCGTCCACGATCTGCTCGAACGGCACCTCCTCGTGACTGAAGGCGGTCAGCACGGTCTCGCGGGTGCGCAGCAGGAACTCCCGGAAGGACAGGTCCAGTTCGACCTGGCCGCGCAGCACGAGCGTGTTGAGGAAGCAGCCGATCAGCTCGTCCAGTTCGCCGCTGCCGCCGCGGCCGGCCACCGGCGTGCCGACGGCGATGTCCTCCTGGCGGGAGTAGCGGGCCAGCAGCAGCTGGGCCGCGGCGGTCAGCGTCATGAAGAGGGTGGTGCCGGTCTGCGCGGTCAGCGTGCGCAGGCCCGCGACCACGTCGGCGGGCACCTCGAAGAGGTGCGCGCCGCCCGCCCCCGACAGCACCGGGGGCCGCGGCCGGTCGGTGGGCAGCTGGAGCGGGGCGACCCCGTCCAGCTGCTGCTTCCAGTACGCGAGCGAGTCGTCCAGGGCGCCGCCCGACATCCGCTCCCGCTGCCGTACGGCGAAGTCCGCGTACTGCACGGAGGCGGGCGCGACGTGCGGGTCGCCGCCGGAGAGCGCGGTGTCGTACGCCTCACCGAGCTGCCGGGTGAACAGTCCCAGCGACCAGCCGTCGTGAATGATGTGGTGGAGACTCAGCACCAGCACGTGGTCCTGCTCGCCCGCCCGTACCAGCAGGGTCCGCAGCAGCGGACCGGTCCGCAGGTCGAACGGGCGGGCGCTCTCCCGCTCCACCGCCGTACGCAGATCCTGCTCGCGTTCGAGAGGATCGGCGCAGGTCAGCTCCGTCACCGGCAGGTCGATGGGGACCAGCGCGTGCGGGATCTGCACGGGTGTCCCGTCGACGGAGTCGAAGGTGGTGCGCAGCGACTCGTGGCGGGCCACCACCGCGTTCACCGCCCGGTGCAGCGCGGAGGTGTCCAGCGTGCCGCGCAGCCGGAGCGCGAAGCAGGAGTTGTAGCCGACCGCCAGCGGGTCGAACTCCTGGAGGAACCACATGCGTTGCTGGGCGAAGGACATGGGCAGCGGGCCGCCGCGCGGCACCGGGCGGACCGCGTCGGCCTCGGGGGCCTCGTCGGTCCCGGCGGCGCCGGAGAGCCTGCTGCGCAGCAGCGCCTGCAGGTGCTCGGGCAGCGCCGCTATGCGTTCCTCATGCGAGGGGGACATCGGGTGACACTCCTTTCCGTGACTGCGGCACCGCCGCTACTCCGCCGCCGGTACGGCGTCGCCCGCGGCCTCGGCGGCCTCTTTCTCCAGCTGTTCCAGCAGGCTGTCCTCGATCATCCGGGCCACCCCGGAGACGGTGGGCGTGTCCAGCAGACTGCGGAACGCGAGGCGCACCCCGAAGGTCTTGCGGATACGGGTGAGCGCCTTGACGCTGGTCAGGGACTGCCCGCCCAGCTCGAAGAAGCTGTCGTGGGCCCCGACGTCCGCGACGCCCAGGGTCTCCGCCCAGATCTGCGCGACCAGCCGTTCGGTCTCGTTGCGCGGCGCGACACGGCCGGCGTCGTCCGCCCGCCCGGCCTCCGGCTCGGGCAGCGCGTCCCGGTCCACCTTGCCGTGCCGGGTGAGCGGGAAGGCGTCGAGCGCGACGAACGCGGCCGGGATCAGATACGCGGGCAGCCGCTCGGCCAGGTAACCCACCAGCTCCGGCGCGGCGGGTACGGCGTCACCGGCGCCCCGGTGCGTGAAGTACGCAACCAGCTGCCGCCGGTCGCCCTCGCCGCGGACCACCACCACCGACTCGGCAACCGCCGGGTGCCCGTCCAGCGTCGCGGAGATCTCGCCCGGCTCGATGCGGTAGCCGCGCAGCTTGACCTGGTCGTCGGCCCGGCCGAGGAACGCGATACGGCCGTCGGCCAGCCGCCGCACCCGGTCGCCGGTCCGGTAGAGCCGTTCCGCGGGGTCGAACGGTGCGGGGCCGAAGGCCCGGTCGGTCAGTTCGGGCCGGTTCAGATAGCCGCGGGCCAGGCCGTCACCGGCCAGGTGCAGTTCACCGGGGGCGCCGACGGGAGCCAGGTGCCCCGCCGCGTCGAGGACGTAGGCGCGGGTGTTCTGCACGGGGCGGCCGAGCAGCGGTACGGGGCTGTCCGCGATTCTGGTGATCAGCGCGTCCACGGTGGCCTCGGTGGGACCGTAGAAGTTGAAGCTGATCAGGTCCTCCCGGGCGCGCAGCGACTCCCACAGGCCCTCGGAGACCGCCTCGCCGCCCAGCGCCACGCCGCGCAGCGGGTGGTCCCCGTCCGCCAGCAGGCCGGTCTCCACCAGCTGCTGGAAGTACGACGGGGTGGTCTGGAGGAAGTCGATCCGCTCCGCCGCGCGGTACGCCGTCAGGGCGTGCGCGTCCCGGCGCACCGCGTCCGGCACCAGGTGCAGTTCGTGCCCGGCGACCAGCCACAGCACCGGGTTCCACGAGGCGTCGAAGGAGGCCGGCGCCAGGTGGGCGACGCGCAGGGGCCTGCCGCCGTTGGCCTCCTGGAGCGGCCCGAAGACCGTACGCCGGTGGCTGTCCAGCAGGTTGGCCAGGCCGCGGTGCTCCACCACCACGCCCTTGGGACGCCCGGTGGAGCCGGAGGTGTGGATGATGTACGCGGCGTCGCCGGGCGCCACGGTCACCTCGGGCGCGGTGTCCGGGCGCGCCGCCACGGCCTGCCGGTCGGCGTCCAGGCGCACCACCGTGGTGGCGCCGGGCGCGGGCGGCAGCGCCGAGGCGACCGGCTCGCTGGTCACCAGCAGCCGCGGCCGGATGTCCTCCAGCAGGTACGCGGTACGCCGTCCGGGCGCCGCCGGGTCCAGCGGCGCGTACACCGCGCCCGCCTTGAGGACCGCGAGCAGGGACACGATCAGGTCGGCGCCGCGGTCGAGGCAGACGGCGACCGTCTCCTCGGGGCCGGCACCGAGGGACAGGAGGTGGTGCGCCAGCCGGTTGGCCCGGCGGTCCAGCTCGCCGAAGGACAGCCGACCCCCCTCGTGGACCAGCGCGGTCGCCCCCGGAGTGCGGGCCGCCTGCGCGGCGAACTGCCGGGCCACCGGCAGCTCGCTCAGCAGCTCGGTGCCGGTCGCGTTGTGGCGGGTCAGCAGCTCGGCGCGGTGCCCGTCGCTCAGCGCGTCGAACTCCCGCGGCGTACGGTGCGGATCGCGGGCGATGTCCTCCAGCAGCGCCCGCAGGTCGGCGGTGACCCGGGCGGCGGTGCGCTCCTCGAAGAGGGCCGGGTCGTAGGCGAGCCGGAAGGACAGCCGGTCGCCGGCGAACACCGCGAGCACCATGGCGTAGCTGGTGGGCTCGTGGGAGCGCACGTCGCGGATGCGCAGGCCGCCCTCGGCGCCCATCTCGCCGTCGTACGGGTAGTTCTCGAAGACCACATAGCTGTCGAACAGGTCCACCCCGGCGGGCAGGTCGGCCCAGCCGCGGATCTGGGCGAGCGAGACGTACTCGTGCTGCCGGGCGGCGACCTGGCCGCGCTGGAGCTCGGCGAGCCATTCCAGCAGCGGCCGGTCGTCCGGGACGGTGGCCCGTACCGGCAGGTTGCTGATGAACAGCCCGATCATCGACTCGGCGCCGGGCAGGTCGGCCGGGCGCCCGGAGACGGCGGAGCCGAAGCACACCTGCTGCTCGCCCGCGTACCGGGACAGCAGCAGTGCCCAGGCGCCCTGCGCGAGGGTGTTGGTGGTCAGCCGGTGCTGCCGGGCCAGCGCGTCCAGCCGCGCGGTCGTCTCCGCGTCGAGCTGGAAGCGCGCGGCGGCCTCGGTGCCCGCCCGTACGGTGTCCTGCGACCGGTGGTCGACCGGCAGCGGGGTGGGCGCCGTGAAGCCGTCCAGCAGGTGCTTCCAGTACCGCTCGGCCTCCGCCAGGTCCTGGCGGCCCAGCCATTCCACGTAATCGCGGAACGGCGGCCGGGTGGCGGGCTCGGGCCGCTCGTGCCCGGTCAGCAGCAGGTAGTGGTCCAGTACGTCGGAGATCAGCTCGGCCGTGCTCCAGCCGTCCAGCAGCAGGTGGTGCGAGGTCCACACCACCCGCAGCCCGCCGTCCGGCTCGGAGACCAGCGTCAGCCGCATCAGCGGCGCGGACGTCAGGTCGATGCCCCGGGCGCGGTCCTCGGCGAGGAATTCCTCCAGCGCGCGGGCGGCGTCCTGGGCGGACAGCGCGCTGTGGTCGCGCCGCTCCACCGGCACCTGCACCCGCTCCCGTACGACCTGGAGCGGTTCCGCGGTCTCCTCCCAGGTCACCGCGGTGCGCAGCATCGGTGTGCGCTCGGCCGCACGCTGCCAGGCCGCCGCGAACGCGTCGGTGTCCACCCCGCCGTCCAGGACGAACGACAGCTGGCCCACGTAGACGCTGTCGCCCTCCTCGGTCAGGCTGTGGAACAGCAGGCCGTGCTGCATCGGCGTGACCGGGTAGAGGTCCGCCAGGGGGCCGCCGTCGTCGGCGAGCTTGTTCAGCAGTTGCTGGTCGACGCGGGCCAGCGGGAAGTCGGACGGCGTGGCACCGGCCGCCTTGCCGCTCACGTCCCGGCAGTGCGCCACGAGCGCGCGCAGCGCCGTCAGCAGCGCCTCACCCAGCCGCATGACGGTCGAGGCGTGGTGCACCTCGGTGGAGTGGAACAGCTCGAACTCCAGCTGCCCGTCCCGCACCCAGGCCACGATGTCCAGCCCGTACTCCAGCTTCTCGGCAGGCGACAGCTCGGTGCCGAAGCCCAGCCGGACATCGCGCAGCAGGGCGCCGTCGCGGCCCGGCGCGCCGGGCAGCTGACCGAGGTAGTTGAAGCCGACCTGGGCCTGCGGGCCCTCGGCCAGCACCTCGGCCGGGGCACCGGCGGGGCTGAGGTGGCGCAGCGCGCCGTAGCCGATGCCGCGCCCCGGCACCGCCCGCAGCTGCTCCTTGACGGACCGCAGCAGCGCGCCCCAGCCGTCCCCGGCCGAAGTGTCCAGGGCCACTGGGAAGCTGCTGGTGAACCAGCCGACGGTGGCGCCGGTCTCCAGGTCGCCGAACAGCTCCTCGCGGCCGTGGCCCTCCAGGTCGATCAGCACGGCGTCGCGTCCGGTCCAGTCGGCCAGCACCCGGCCGAGGGCGGACAGCAGGACGTCGTTGACCTGTGTGCGGTAGACCGACGGGACCTCCCGCAGCAGCGCCTCGGTGTCCGTGGCGTCCAGGCGCACCCGTACGCTCGCCACCGAGGCGACGGTCGGCGTACCGGAGGCGTCGGCCGGGAGCCCGGCCTCGGCCCGCTGCGCCACACCTGCCCAGTGGTCCAGCTCCGCGTCGAAGCCGCCCGCGACGGTGTGCTCCGACAGCCGCCGCGACCACTGCAGGAACGACGCGCTCTTCGGTCCGAGGTCGACCGGGCCGCCGTCGGCCGCCTGCCGGTAGCCGCGCTCCAGGTCGGCGAGGAGCACCTGCCAGGACACCGCGTCCACGACGAGGTGGTGGGCGGTCAGGAAGAGCAGCGGGGTGCGCTCACCCCGGTCGAGGAGCAGGGCCCGTACCAACGGCCCCTCGCTCAGGTCGAGTCCGCCCTGCGCGGCGGCGGCCGCCTTCTCCACGGCCGCGTCACCGGCGTCGCCCAGCGCGATCCGCTCCAGCGGCCACCGGTCGCCCGGGGCGGGGATCTCCTGCTGCCAGCGGCCGTACACCGAGGTGAAGCGGGTGCGCAGGGCGTCGTGGTGGTCCAGCAGGGCGTCCAGGGCCGCTTGCAGGGCGTCCGTGGACGGCGGCTCCGCCAGCTCGGCCAGCACGGACATCGTGCAGTGGTGGGGGGCGATGGTGTGCCGGCGGAAGAACGTGCGCTGAATGGGGGTCAGCGGCACCTTTCCGACGACCGGCTCCGTACTCACGTCTGCCTTCTCCTCCGGTTCGCGGGCGGCCACCACCGAGGCGAGTTCGGCGACGGTCTGGTGACTGAAGATGTCCTGGGACGAGACCTTCAGGCCCGCCTCGCGGGCCCGGGAGACGACCTGGATGCTGAGGATCGAATCGCCGCCCAGGTCGAAGAAGTTGTCCTCGACGCCCACCGACGGCACCCGGAACACCTCGGCCCACACCGCGGCGAGGGTCTCCTCCGCGGGGGTACGGGGCGCGGTGCGCGCGGCGGGGCGTCCGGCGGGCGCGGGCGGGGCGGGCAGGGCGCGGCGGTCCACCTTGCCGTTGGCGTTCAGCGGCAGCCGCTCCAGCGGGACGAACACCTGCGGCACCATGTGCCGGGGCAGCAGGCCGCCCAGCCGCTCACGGAGCGCCGCGAGGTCGGGTGCGGCATCTGCCGCGGGGACCACGTAGCAGGTCAGCCCGCTGCCACCGGCCTCCGGGCGGATCGCGGCCGCGGCGTCGGCGATGCCCGGGAACCGCTGGACGGCGCTCTCGATCTCGGCCAGCTCGACCCGGAAGCCGCGGATCTTGACCTGGTCGTCGGACCGGCCGAGAAATTCGATGTCCCCGCCGGGCAGGAACCGGGCCCGGTCGCCGGTCCGGTACAGCCGGGCCCCCTCCGCGTCCACGGCGAACGGGTCGCGCAGGAAGCGCTCCTCGGTCAGGTCGGGGCGGTTCAGGTAGCCCCTGGCCACGCCGGGCCCGCCGATGAACAGCTCGCCGACCACTCCGGCCGGCACCGGCCGCATACCGGCGTCCAGGACGTACATCCGGGCGCCGGGGATCGGCCGGCCGATCGGCACCGAGGCGGTGGCGGGCAGCGCCTCCCGCTCCGCACGGAAGACCGACGACTCGACGGTCGCCTCGGTCACGCCGTAGCTGTTGAGCACGACGGTGCCGGGGGAGACCCGGTCCAGCAGCCGGCGGCAGTCCTCCGTACGCCAGTTGTCCGAGCCGACGACGAGGTAGCGCAGCGGCGGGAAGGTGCGGCCGGTCCGCTCGGCCTCCTCCAGGAGCGCGCCGGCGAGCGACGGCACGGTCTCCAGGTGGGTGACCCGGGCCCGCTCCATCAGGTCGAACAGCCGGGGCGGGTCGGTGGTGACCGCCGACGGGGAGATCACCAGTGCCCCGCCGTGGGCGAGCGCGTGCCCGAGGTCGGAGACGAACACGTCGAAGGCCATGCTCGCCAGGTTGAGCTGGCGCGCCGGGCGGTCCTCGACGCCGTAGACCCGGCCCCAGGCGGCCACCGCCTGACTCAGGCTACGGTGTTCGACCATGACGCCCTTGGGGCGGCCGGTGGAGCCCGAGGTGTAGATCACGTACGCGAGGCTGTCCGGGGTGACCTCGACGGCCGGCGCGTGGGTGGGCCACTGCCCGATGGCGTCCCACTCGCCGTCCAGGCGCAGCACCGTCGCGTCGCACAGCGGCAGCCGGTCCGCCACGGCGTCCTGCGTGAGCAGCACGGCGGCGGCACTGTCCCGCAGCACCTGCCGGTGCCGCTCGGCGGGGTGCCCGGGGTCCAACGGCAGGAAGGCGCCGCCGGCCTTGAGGACGCCGAGGGCCGCGGTGACCATGTCCGGGCCGCGTTCCACACAGACGCCGACCACGGTCTCCGGGCCGACGCCGAGGTCCATCAGGTGGTGGGCCAGCTGGTTGGCGCGGGCCTCCAGCGCGGCGTAACCGATCACCTGGTCCTCGAAGACGACCGCGTCGGCGTCCGGTGTGCGCCGGGCCCGCTCGGCGACCAGCTCGTGCAGGCACAGTTCCTGCCACGGCACCGTGCCGCGGTTCCACTCGTGGACGACGCGGTCCCGTTCGGCCGGCGACAGCATGGGTACGTCGCCCACCTGCTGACCGGGGTCGGCGGCGAGGCCGTTCAGCAGCGCCAGCAGCTGGTCGGCCAGGCTCTCCGCCTGCGCATGCCCGTAGAGCGCGGGGTCGTAGGAGAGCTGGAGGACGAGTTCGCCGTCGTCGGTGAAGGCGGTCAGATCCAGCGGGAAGCTGGTGGTGTCCACCGCGGACAGCTCGCGCAGCCACAGGCCGCTGCGCTCGGCGGCCGTGTCGTTGGCCGGGTAGTTCTCGAAGACCACCACCGTGTGGAACAGCGCGGTGGCGCGCGGCACGTCGCTCCAGCCCTGGATCTGCCCGAGCGCGGCGTACTCGAAGTCGCGCGCCGCGACCTGTGCCTCCTGGAGGCCGCGCAGCCAGTCGGCCAGCCGGTCGGAGGCGGTGACGCGGGTGCGTACCGGCAGGGTGTTGAGGAAGTTGCCGACCACGGCATCCGCGCCCGGCAGGCCGGTGGGGCGGCCGGCGACGGTGGACCCGAAGCACACGTCCTCGGTGCCCGCGTGGCGCGCGAGCAGCATCGCCCAGGCGCCCTGCACGGCGGTGTTCAGGGTCAGCCGCTGGGTGCGGACGGCCGTGGTCAGCGCCTCGGTCTCGGCACGGGTCAGCTCGACCCGGACCTGGGCCGAGGACTCCGACTGGTGGCCGGGCGGCAGGCTCTGCCCGTACGGCAAGGGGGTGGGCGCGTACAGGCCCGCCAGCGCCGCCCGCCAGTGCTTCTCCGCCGCTGCGGGGTCCTGTCGGCCGAGCCAGGCCACGTAGTCCCGGAAGGGCGGGCGTTGCGGCTCGGGTGCTGCCGGGGTGGTGCCGCCGTCGGCCAGCGCGCGGTAGCGGGCGAACACGTCGCCGAACAGGTGGGACGTGCTCCAGCCGTCGAGGACGACATGGTGGAAGCTCCACACGACCCGCACCGCGCCCGCCCGCTCCTGGGCGAGCACCACGCGCATCAGCGGCGCCCGGGTCAGGTCGATGCCGGCCTGCTGCTCGGCGGCGGTCAGCTCGTCCAGCCGACGCTTCCGCCCGGCCGCGTCGGTGTCCGTCCAGTCCAGGTAGCGGACGTCCAAGGTGGCTTCACGGTCGACGATCTGCACGGGCTGCGGTACGCCCTGCCACCGCAGCCGGGTGCGCAGCGCCGGATTGCGGTCCACCACGTACTGCCAGGCCGCGCCGAGCGCCCGGATGTCGTCCACGCCCTCCAGCAGGAAGCTGACCTGGTCGGAATAGGCGCCGCCGGTGGGCTGGTTGAGGGCGTGGTAGAGCATGCCGGACTGCATCGGCGTGAGCGGGTAGATGTCCTCGACGGCCGAACCCGGCGGCACCAGCGTGTCCACGGCGGCCTGGTCGAGCGCCACGAGCGGGAAGTCACCGGGCACCGCGCCGCCCGCGCCGGGGCGCAGGCAGTGCTCGACCAGCTCGTCCAGCGCGGCGGCCAGCCCGTCGGCCAGCGCCTGGGCGGTCGCCCGGTCGTGCAGCTCGGAGGAGTAGTACACGGTGAACGTCAGCCGCCCGTCGCGTACTTCGCCGGTGATGTCGATGAGGTGCGGGCGCTCCTCCTCCGGGCTGTGCTCCTGCCCGTAGTCGAAAAGCTGCTCGCGGTAGAGCGCGCTTCCGGTGGTGCCGTCCGACCACTGGCCGAGGTAGTTGAAGCTGACCTGCGGCCGCGGTCCGGCGGCCAGCGCCTCGCGCTGCGCGGTGTCCGCGGCGAGGTAGCGGAGCGGCCCGTAACCGAAGCCGCGGTGCGGTACGGCCCGCAGCCGCTCCTTGGTGCCCAGTACCAGGTCGCGCCACGGCCGGTCCGCCGGGGACTCCAGGACGAGGGGGAAGACCGAGGTGAACCAGCCGACGGTACGCGAGATGTCGGTGCCCGGCAGGACCTCCTCGCGGCCGTGCCCCTCCAGCGTGATGAGGGTGCGGTCCTGCCCGGTGTGCCGGGCCAGCGCGCGGCCGAGCGCGGTGAGCAGGATGTCGTTGACCTGGGTGCGGTAGACCTTGGGCACGTCCTGGAGCAGCTGCCGGGTACGCCGCTCGTCCAGCCCCGCGTGCGCCTCACGGGTGACCCCGAAGGTGTTGCGGCCGTCGTGGTCGGTGGGAAGACCGGCCGTGGTGACGTCCGCAACCCCGGCCCAGTACTCCAACTCGCCCTGGAACCCACCCTGTTCGGCGTGTTCCGCCAGCCTCCGCGCCCACGTCAGATACGGCGTTGACGCCCTGCCGAGGTCGATCGCTGCACCGCTCACCGCCTGCCGGTACGCGGTCTCCAGGTCGTCCAGCAGGATGCGCCACGAGACGCCGTCCACCGCGAGGTGGTGCACGGTCAGCAGGAGCCGCGGCCGGTCCCGGGCGTCGCGGTCGAACAGCAGGCAGCGCAGCAGCTCGCCCCGCTCGGGGTCGAGTCCGGCCTGTGCCGCCTCGGACAGCTGGCGCAGGGCCGCGTCGCGCTCCTCGGGCGCGGCCTCGCCGAGCGTGATCCGCTCGATGTCCGGCTCCGGGGCGTCCCGGCCGGGGCCCTGCTGGACCAGTCGGCCGTCCACCGTCGTGAAGCGGGTACGCAGGGCGTCGTGCCGCCGTACGACGTGCCGGAACGCCTGCGACAGCGCCCGCTCGTCCACCTCCGCGGGCAGGGTGAGCAGCACCGACTGGTTGAAGTGCGCGGGGCGGACGGTGTGGTGGTCGAAGAACCAGCGCTGTACGGGGGTGAGCGGCGCTGGTCCGCTGTCCTGCGTCTGGTTGTCGGCGTCGGCCTCCTCAGCGCCGGTCTCCGCCACGGGGGTGGCCGCGCGTGCCAGGTCGGCCAGCGTCTGGCGGGAGAAGATGTCCCGGGAGCTGATGGCCAGCCCGGCCTGCCGGGCCCTGGCCACCACTTGGATGCTCAGGATGGAGTCCCCGCCCAGCTCGAAGAAGTTGTCCGTGGCGCCCACCCGGTCCACGCCCAGGACGTCGGACCACACCTGCGCGAGGGTTTCCTCGGTGGCGTCGGCCGGGGCCCGGTAGCCCTCGCGCACCTCGGTCCGCTCCTCGGGCGCGGGCAGCGCCCGCTGGTCCACCTTGCCGTTGGAGGTCAGCGGGAACTCGTCCAGCGTGACCAGCGCGGAGGGCACGGCGTAGCCGGGCAGCCGGGCCTCGGCGAACGTCCGCAGCTCCGCCGTGTCGAGGGCCGCGCCGGGCTCCGGGCGTACGTAGCCCACCAGGCGCTTGTGCTCGCCGTCCGTACGGGCGACGACCAGCGCGGCGGCGACCGCCGGGTGGGCTTCGAGGACGGCCTCGACCTCGCCCGGCTCGATGCGGTAACCGCGCACCTTGACCTGGGTGTCCACCCGGCCCAGGAAGTCCAGCGTGCCGTCCGGCAGCCAGCGGACCCGGTCGCCGGTGCGGTAGACGCGCTCGCCGGGGACCGAGGAGAACGGCGCCGGAAGGAAGCGCTCCTCGGTCAGTTCGGGGCGGCCCAGGTAGCCGCGGGCGACGCCGGGACCGCCGATGTACAGCTCGCCGGGGGAGCCGGCCGGTACCGGCCGCTGCCGCTCGTCCAGCACGTAGGTGGTGGTGTTGCGGATGGGGCGGCCGATGGGCAGGGCCCGTACGCCGTCCGTGCTGTGGATCTCCTGGAAGGTGGCGAAGGTCGTCGTCTCGGTCGGCCCGTAGATGTTGACGAAGCGGTCCGGCCGCTCCCCGGCGAGCAGCCGGGCGACCCGCCGTGGGCTCTGCGCCTCGCCGCCCACCAGCAGGTGGCGCAGGCCGCGGAAGGCACCCGGCGCGACCTCGACCACCTGGTTGAACAGCGCGGTGGTCAAGAACAGCGTGGTCACGCCGTGCTCTTGCAGCGCGCGGGCGAAGGACCGCGGCTCCAGCAGTACGTCCTTCGGGATCACGGCGATCCGCGCGCCCACCGCCAGCGGCCCCCACACCTCGAACGTCGCGGCGTCGAAGGTGGCGTCGGCGGCCTGGGCCACCACGTCGTCCGCGGCCAGCGGCGCGTAGTCGGGGCCGCTGATCAGCCGCACGATCGACCGGTGCTCGACCACCACGCCCTTGGGGCGCCCGGTGGAGCCGGAGGTGTAGATGACATACGCGGCGGAGTCGGCGCCCACCGTGACCTGCGGGCCGTCGGCCGGGAGCGCGGCGAGGGCCGCGGTCTCCTCGTCCAGGCACAGGTACCGGGTGCCGCCGTCCGGGAGCCGGTCGCGCAGCGGCCGTTCGGTCAGGCACAGCGGCGCGGCGGTGTCCTCCAGGACGAACGCGATGCGGTCGGCGGGGTAGTCCGCCGCGATCGGCACATACGCGCAGCCCGCCTTGAGCGTGGCCAGCATGGCGACGACCAGCTCGGCGCCGCGCGGCAGGCAGACGGCGACGTGGTCGCCGGGCGCGGCGCCCCGGTCCAGGAGCAGCCGCGCCAGCCTGCCGGAGCGCTCGTCCAGCTCCCGGTAGGTCAGCCCGTCGCCCGCGCCGGTCACCGCGATGCGGTCGGGGGTGGCGGCGGCCTGTGCGGAGACCAGGGTGTGGACGGGCGTACCGGCGGGATAGTCGGCGCGGTTCTCGGCCCAGCCCGTGGTCAGCGCCGCGTGCTCGGCGTCGGTCAGCAGCGGCAGGTCGCCGACGGCGCGGCCGGGGTCGGCGGCGATCCCGGCGAGCAGCACCAGCAGGCGGGCGCACAGCGCCTCGATGGTCGAGGCGTCGAACAGGTCGGTGTTGTACTCGACCGACCCGGCCAGCCCGCCGTCCGCGTCCGGCGCGAACTCCACGGTCAGGTCGAAG
Organism: Streptomyces rimosus subsp. rimosus; assembly: GCF_000720725.1. Lineage (GTDB taxonomy): Bacteria > Actinomycetota > Actinomycetes > Streptomycetales > Streptomycetaceae > Streptomyces > Streptomyces rimosus_A. The sequence goes on along the minus strand of NZ_JOCQ01000017.1, from coordinate 53,339 downwards.
ATCGAGGAGACCGACGGCGGCCGGAAGTCGGCCACCCGCAGCCCCGGGAAGGCGGGCGCGCCGCCGGGGGCGTTCTGGAGCACGAGGGCCGCCTGCACCAGCGGCGTACGGCTCGGGTCGCGCTCGGTCCCCAGCGCGTCCACCAGCCGGTGGAAGGGTATGTCCTGGTTGCCCAGCGCGTCCCAGATCCGGTCGGTGGTCCGCTCCACCAGCTCGTCGAAGGGCAGCTCCAGGTCGATCCGGCCGCGCAGCACCAGGGTGTTGACGAAGAAGCCGACCAGCGGCTCCAGTTCGGTGCGGTCCCGGCCCACCGATACGGTGCCCAGCGCCACGTCCCGCTGGCCGCTGTGCCGCGCCAGCAGGACCTGGGTGGCGGCGGTCAGCACCGCGAACAGGGTGCCGCCGCACCGGGCACCCACCGCGTCCAGGCCCTCGGCCACGTCCCGGGGCACCGCGAACGTGTGCAGGGCGCCCACCGTCGTCCGCACCATCGGCCGTGGCCGGTCGGTGGGCATCTCCAGCGCCGGGACGCCGTCCAGCTCGGTTTTCCAGTACTCCAGCTGGGCGTCCAGCTCGGCCTCGGTGCAGTGCTCGCGCTGCCAGACCGCGTAGTCCCGGTAGGACACCGGCAGCGGGGCGAGGTCCGCGTCACGGCCCCCCAGGGCGGCGGCGTACAGCTCGCCCAGCTCCGCCAGCAGCACGCCCTTCGACCAGCCGTCCGCCGCGATGTGGTGCATGTTCAGGAACAGCACATGCTCCGGAGCGCCGTCCGGGCCGCAGCCCAGCGCGACGAGCAGGACCCGCAGGACCGGGCCCGCCGCGAGGTCGAAGGGGGTGCCGAGTTCGGCGCGCAGCAGCCGGTCCAGCTCCGCCTCGCGCTCCCCGACGGGCAGCCCGCCGAGGTCGGCCCGCTGGATCTCCGGGACGGCCGCGGGGCGGACGACCTGGTGCGCCCGCCCGTTCGTCGTCGCGAATGTCGTACGCAGCGGCTCGTGCCGGGCGACCAGACCGCCGAGTGCGGCGCGCAGCGCGTCCACGCGCAGCGGGCCGGTCATCCGCAGCGCGATGGACGAGGTGTACTCGACGCTGCCGGGCTGGAACTCGTGCAGGAACCACAGTCGTTCCTGCCCGAACGACAGAGGCGCGTCGGGGAGATCGCCCAGCGCGCGCAGTCCGCCCGCACCGCCGCCCGCCGCGTCCGCACGTCCGGCCAGTTGCCGTTCCAGCCGTTCATCCGGGCCCAGCGGCTGCCCGCCGTTCATCTGCTCACCCATTGTTCACTCCCCCCGCGCGCTGCCGCGCGCCGTGGTGTCGGCCGGCACGCGGCGCGAGTCGTCGAGTACTTTGCGGCGGACGTCCTCCGCCAGCGCGGCTACGGTGCGCGCGGTGAAGATCTCCCGTACGGAGACCCGGATGCCGAACCGCTCCCGGATACGGGAGGTGATCTGCAGGGTCAGCACGGAGTTGGCACCGAGGTCGAACAGGTCGTCCTCGACCCCCACCACCGGCTCCCCGAGGACCTCGGCCCACATCCGGGCGAGCGCCTCCTCGGTGGGGTTGCGCGGCGCGGTGCTCTCCTCGGCGGCAGCGGCCCGCTCCTCGGGCAGCGGCAGCGCACGCCGGTCGATCTTGCCGGTGATGGTCATCGGGAACGCGTCGAGCACGACGAGCACCGACGGCACCATGTAGTCGGGCAGCCCGGCGGCGAGGCGGGCCCGGACGGCCTCGGGATCAACGGCCCCGCCGCCCTGGGCCGTCACATACCCGACCAGGTCGTAGTGGCCGCTGCGCTGCTGCCGGGCCAGGACCGCCGCCTGCGCGACGTTCTCCTCCCGCAGCAGCGCGGTCTCCACCTCGCCCGGCTCCACGCGGTAGCCGCGGATCTTGACCTGGTTGTCGATCCGGCCCAGGAAGTCCAGCGTGCCGTCCGGCAGCCACCGGACCAGGTCGCCGGTGCGGTAGAGCCGCCCCTCCGGGTCCGGACCCAAGTGGTCGGGGACGAACCGCTCCTTGGTCAGCTCCGGGCGTCCCAGGTAGCCGCGCGCCACCCCGATGCCGCCGATGTACAGCTCGCCGGGCACCCCGACCGGCACCGGGTCGCGGTGCTCGTCCAGCACGTACGTACGGGTGTTGGTGACCGGCGCGCCGATCGAGGGCAGCCGGCCCGCCGCGGCCTCTTCCTCCGGCTTGAGGAAGACGGCGGTGGCCAGCACCGTGATCTCGGTCGGCCCGTACTGGTTGACCAGCGTGAACGGGGCGTCGGCCGGCAGCCTGCGGCGCACCACGTCCGCGCCGGTCAGCACGTACCGCAGCGCGCCGTGCCACAGCGCGCGCTGATCCAGTACGGAGTCCAGCCGCGGCGCCGGCACCAGCGTCACGGTGATGCCCTCCGCGACCAGCCAGTCCGCGAACTCGTGCGGATCGTCCAGCGCGGTCTCCGGCGCGAAGTGCACCGAGGCCCCGCAGGCGAGGTTCGCCCACACTTCGAGGATCGTCGGGTCGAAGCCGGGGCCGACGATCTGCGACGCCCGGTCGCCGGGGCCGATCCGGTAGTAGTCCCGGTACCAGTCGCAGAGGTTGACCACCCCGCGGTGCTCGACGAGCACGCCCTTGGCGCGCCCGGTGGACCCGGAGGTGTAGATCACGTAGGCGAGGTCACCGGCCGATACCGCAACCTGGACGGGGCCGGTGGGCCGCCCGTCGGCCCCGTCCTCGACGTGCAGCACCGCCACGCCCTCCGGCACCGGCACATCCGCCGGCCCGTCCCGTACCAGCAGCAGCCGTACGGAGGCGTCCTGGAGCATGTACGTGGTGCGGTCGTCCGGCAGCGCGGGGTCCAGCGGCAGATAGGCCGCCCCGGCCTTGAGCACCGCGAGCTGGGCGGTGACCATCCCGGCGCCGCGGCCGGTGCGTACCGCGACCACCTCGCCCGGCCGCACGCCGTACGCCAGCAGCCGGTGCGCCAGCCGCTCGGCGGCGTCCTCCAGCTCGGCGAAGGTCAGCCGGGCGTCCGGGGCGACGACGGCGGTGGCGTTCGGGGTGCGGGCCGCCTGCTCGGCCACCAGCTGGTGCACGGTCGTACGGTCCGCGCGGCCCGCCGCGCCGGTGGCGTTCCAGCCGGTGGTGACCTGGTGCCGCTCCGCGTCGTCCATCATCGGCAGCTGCCCGAGCAGCCGCTGCGGACCGGCGGCCATGTTCTCCAGCAGCACCACCAGGTGCCGCGCGAGCCGGGCGACCGTCTCCTCGTCGAAGAGCGCCGTGCTGTACTCGATCAGCCCGGCCAGCGCCCCGTCCCGCTCCTCGAACTCGAAGCCGAGGTCGAACAGCGCGTTGAGCCGGGGCAGCCCGAACTCCGCCATCCGCAGCCCGTCGGGCCCCGGCACCGGGCCCTGCGGGCGCTTGAGGAGCAGCGCCGCCTGGATCAGCGGGGTACGGCTGGGGTCGCGGTCCGGCCGCAGCTCCTCGATGAGCCGGTCGTACGGCACGTTCTGGTGCGTGAAGGCGTCCAGGACGGTGCCGCGGACCTCCGCCAGGAACTCCGCGACCGTCAGCTCGGGGCGCACCTGTGCGCGCAGCACCAGCGTGTTGACGAAGAAGCCGAGCACGTTCTCCAGCTCGCTGTGGTCGCGGCCGGAGACGATGGTGCCGAGCGCGATGTCCTGCTGCCGGGCGTAGCGCGACAGCAGCAGCTGCACACCGGCGGTCAGCGTCGCGAAGAGGGTGACGCCCTCCCGCCGGCACAGCGCGGTCAGCTCGTCGACCAGGCCGGGGGAGAGCGTGTAGCGGTGTGCCGCGCCCCGGGTGCTGCGGGTGGCCGGGCGGGGCCGGTCGGTGGGCATCTCCAGCGGTACGACGCCGTCCAGCTGCCGCTTCCAGTAGTCGAGGTCGGCCGCGTAGGCGTCCGCGCGTGGGGCACGCTGCCAGACGGCGAAGTCCGGGTACTGGACGGGCAACGGCGCCAGCTCCGCAGGCCGCCCACTGCGCGCGGCCTCGTAGAGCACGCCCAGTTCGCGGGCCATCACATCCTTCGACCAGCCGTCGGTGACGATGTGGTGCATGTCCAGGACGAGGACGTGGTCCTCCTCGGCGACCCGGACCAGCAGCGGCCGCAGCACCGGACCCGCGCGCAGGTCGAACGGCTCGCTCAGCGCGGTCCGCAGCAGTCGTTCCAGCGCGGCATCGCGGTCCTCTTCAGCTGCCTCCGTGAGCTCGACCGTCCGGACCGGCACCTCGCCCGGCTCGTGCACGATCTGGACGCCCTGCCCGCCGCGCGAGCCGAACGTGGTGCGCAGTGTCTCGTGCCGGGCCGCCAGCGCGCTGACCGCGGACCGCAGGGCGGGTACGTCGAGCGGCCCGGTCAACCGCAGGCCGAACGCGGAGTTGTACTCGCTGCCCTGCGACTCGTAGTCGTAGAGGAACCACAGCCGCTGCTGTCCGTACGAGAGCGGCAGTTCGCCGTCCCGGCCCACCGGCTTCAGGCCGGTCTCCCGGGCCCGCGCCCCGTCCAGCCGCCCGGCCAGCCCCGCCACCGTCGGCGTCTCGAACAACGCCCGGATGGGCACCTCCACGCCCAGCACGGAACGGATACGACCGATCAACCGGGTGGCCAGCAGCGAGTGCCCGCCCAGGTCGAAGAAGCTGTCGTCCACGCCGACCGCGCTCAGGCCCAGCACCTCGCTGAAGAGGTCACACAGCTGCTCCTCACGGGCGATCCGCGGACCGCGCCCGCGCGGGGCCGCCTCGGCACCGGGAGCCGGGAGCGCGGCGCGGTCGGTCTTGCCGTTCGGCGTCAGCGGGATCGCGTCGAGCGCCACCACGGCCGCCGGGACCATGTACGCGGGCAGTTGGGTGCCCGCGAAGGCGCGCAGCTCCGCGGCATCGGCGCCGGCCGGGGCCACATACGCCACCAGCCGGGTGTCCCCGGGCCCGTACGCATGGGCCACCACGACCGCCTTGCCGATGCCCGGGTGGCGCTCCAGCACGGCCTCGATCTCGCCGAGTTCGATCCGGAACCCGCGGATCTTGACCTGGAAGTCGGACCGGCCCAGGAACTCCAGATTGCCGTCCGCGGCCCAGCGTGCCAGGTCACCGGTGCGGTACATCCTCCCCCAGCCTTCGGCCGGGGGGACCCCCACCCGGCCTTCGGCCGGGGGGACCCCCACCCGGCCTTCGGCCGGGGGGACTCCCATGCCGGGCGCGAACGGGTCCGGCACGAAGCGCTCGCGGGTCAGTTCCTCCTGGTGGAGGTAGCCGATCGCCACCCCGGCGCCCGCGATGTACAGGTCGCCGCTGACGCCCACCGGGACGGGCTGCCGGTCCGCGTCGAGCACGTAGACGCGGGTGTTGCCGATGGGGCGGCCGATGGCGGGCGGGCCCGGGCGGTCGTCGAGCCGGGCGGCGGTCGACCAGATGGTGGTCTCGGTGGGCCCGTAGAGGTTGGTGACCTCCGACCCGAGGGCGCGCATCCGCTCCGCCAGCGCGGTGGGCAGCGCCTCGCCGCCCACCAGCATCCGCAGGCCGCGCAGCGCCTGCGGCTCCGCCTCGCACAGCGCCTGCCACAGACTCGGCGTGGCCTGCATGATGCTCGCCCCGGAAGAGGTCAGCAGCCGGGCCAGCGCACCGGGGTCGGTGGTCGTCTCCCGGTCGGCGAGCACCACGGCCGCGCCGCTGATCAGCGGCAGATACAGCTCCAGCGCCGCGATGTCGAAGGCGATGGTGGTGACGGACAGCCACACGTCGTCCCCGGTCAGCGGGAACAGGTCGCCCATGGACACCAGGAAGTTGGTCAGCGCGTGGCGGCCGACGGCCACGCCCTTCGGGCGCCCGGTGGAGCCCGAGGTGTAGATGACGTAGGCGGGGTCGTCGCCGGTGGCGGTGGCCGGGAGGTCGTCCGGGGCCAGGTCCGTGCCGGGCAGCGCGGCCAGCCGGTCCCGCAGCGCGGGGTCGTCCAGGACGAACAGCCGGTCCGGCGCCCCGGACAGCCGCTGTGCCGTGGCGCCGTCGGTGATCAGCGCGGCCGGGGCGGCGTGCTCCAGGATGTAGCCGATCCGGTCGGCCGGGTACTCCGGGTCGAGCGGGATGTAGGCGGCCCCCGCCTTGGCCGTCGCGAGCAGCGCGACCACCAGCTCCGGGCCGCGCGGCAGCGCCAGCGCCACCAGCGTGCCCGGCCGTGCGCCGCCGTCCACCAGGGCGCGGGCCAGCTGGTTGGCGCGCGCGTTGAGCTGCGCGTACGACAGGCGGGCCGCGCCGCTGACCAGGGCGGTGCGGTCGGCGTGGTGGCGTACCCGCTCCTCGAACAGTCGGCTCACCCCGGCACCCGGCACCGGCCGCGCGGTGGCGTTCCAGTCGGTGAGCAGCCGCTGCCGCTCCTCGGGACCGAGCACGTCGTACGCGGCGTATGCGTCGTCGGGCGCGTCGGCGGCGGCCCGCAGCAGCCGCAGCAGTCCGTCGGTCAGCCGCCGCACGGTGGCGGGCGTGAACAGCTCGGTGCCGAAGTCGACGACCAGGTCGATGCCGTGCGTGCCGTCGTCCGCTGCCCCGGCCCTGTCCTGGGCCGTGGCTCCGGACCGCATCCGGAATCCGAAGCGCAAATCGAACCGGCAGTGCTGGGCGGGTAGTTGAGTGACCCGCGCAGTGAGCGGGCCGAACGGCCGCCGCGCCGCCTCCGCGCCCCGGACCTCGACGGCGACCTGCGCCAGTGGGTGCCGGTTCAGCGCGCGTTCGGGCCGCAGCGCGTCCACCACCTGCTCGAACGGCACCGTCCCGTGCTGCCGCGCCGCCTCACCGGCCGTGGCGCAGTCCCGTACCAGGGCGCGGAAGCCGCGGCCGGGTGCCGGGCGCGTCCGTACGACGGCGGTGTTCGCCAGCGGCCCGATGACCGTGGCCGACCCGGCGTCCGGCCGGCCGGGCAGGGAGACGGCCAGGGGGATGTCCGTACCGGCGCCGAAGCGGTACAGCAGCGCCGAGACACCGGCCAGCAGCACCGCGTCGAGCGGCACACCGGCACTCCGCGCCAGCCCGTCCAGCTTCCGGTGCAGGGCGGCGTCCAAGAAGGCGTGGTACGTGGTGCTCCGGTAGTCGGTGACGGTCGGCCTGGGCCGGTCCAGTGGCAGTTGCAGTTGCTCCGGGGAGCCGTCCAACGTGGTGCGCCAGTAAGCGAGTTGCCGAGCGGCAGGGCTGCCCGGTTCCTGCGGATCGCCGAGCGCGGCGCGTGCCGCGGCGGCGATCTCCGCGTACTGCGGTCCGGGCTCGGTACGCGGCGCGCCGCCGGTCCGTACGGCCTCCGCGTACGCGCCCGCCAGCTCCTCGGCCAGCAGCGTCAGCGACCGCTCGTCCGCCGCGATCTCGTGCACCACCACGACCAGGACATGGTCGTCGGGCGCCACGCCCAGCAGCCGGACGCGCAGCGGGCACTCGGCGGTGAGGTCCAGGCCCTCGCCGGCCGCCTGTGCCAGAACGCGGTTGAGCCGGGCCGGCGGCACCGGCTCGGCGCGCAGCGCGGCGAAGGTCCGCTGCGGCGGCCGGAATTCCGGGCGGCAGCGCCCCTCCACCTCGCGGTGCACCGTGCCCAGGACCCGGTGCCGCTGGACGACCGCGGCCAGCGCGGCCCGCAGTACGGACAGGTCCAGGGCGCCGCTCAGCCGTACGGACAGCGTGCGGGTCTGGCCCGGCCGCCCCTCCTGGAACCGGTTGAGGAACCACAGCTGCTGCTGTACGGGGGAGAGTCCGGCCGTGCCGTCCGCGATGCCCGCGGACTCCCGCACCCCAGGGCGGGGAACGTCGCGAGGAAAACCGTCACTTGTTGCTGTCACGTCTGCTCTCCAAAGGATTGCGGGACGCCCGGCCGGTGAAATGCCCGGCCGGGCCGCGGTGCGCGGATACGGATCACGCGGCGCGCTGCAGCAAGCGGCCGCCGAATTGCATGAGGGTGGCCCGCCCGGATTCCGGGTCGGTCAGAAATCGCCCCAGGTGTTCCGTGTCCGATTTTTCGGCGGGCCGGGCGGAAAACACCTGGACACCGTGACCGGAGAGGTAGTACTCGGTTCCGTCGTCGTCCTCCAGCACCGCGGTCCCGGAAGCGGTACGGGAAATCCGGTAGACCGTTTCGCCGTTGACCCACCGGCCGGTGCAGTCGGGCAGCGCCCGGTCGCCGCCGGTCGCCGTGCCCGCGGCCGGCGTCCCGGCCGGCGGCATGCCGACCGCCAGGCCCTCGGCGCGCAGCAGCGCGACCAGGTCGCCCCACGCCGCGGCACCGGCGGCGGAATCCGCCTGGAAGGCGAGCACGGTGCCGCTCGCCGGATGCACCCGCAGGTGGCAGGCGGTGCCCGCGCCGGCCGCGTCCAGCCCCAGCCACCGGCCGGGCCCCGCCCCGTACAGGGCCCAGCCCAGGCCCCAGGCGTCGGCCAGCCCGAACGGCGCGGCGTCGAACGGCGGCTGCCGCATGGCGGCCACGGCCTCGTCGTCCAGCAGGGCACGGGAGGCGCCGCCGCGGTCGTCCAGGAAGAGGCTGCCGAAGGCGGCCAGGTCCTCGGCGCGGCCGGCCAGCGCCGCGGCGGGCTCCGCGGCCCGGGGCACGTCCGGCTGAATCCGCACCGGTCCGTTCCGCGTGACGACGTGGCCGCCGCGGACGGTGCCGCCGCCCGGGCCCCCGCCGAGGAACGCGGGCGCGATGTCCAGCGGGCCCAGCAGGAAGTCGGTCACGGCCTGCCGCCAGGACATCCCGGTGACCGCCTCGATCAGGCGGCCCACCACGGTGAAACCGGCGTTGGAGTACGAGAAGGCGCTGCCGGGAGGGAAGAGCAGGCCGGCGGCGGCGGTGGCCGCCGCGGCCTGCGCGGCCGTGCCGGGCTCGCCCGGCGGGTCGCAGACCAGGCCGGAGCAGTGGCTCAGCAGGTGCCGCAGTGTCACGGCGGAGGCGGCGTCGGTCCAGGAGGACAGCCGGGCGCGCACCGGCTCGTCGAGGTCCAGGTCGCCGTCGGTCACCAGCTGCATGGCGACGGTGGCGGTGAACAGCTTGGTGACCGAGGCGAAAGGCAGCGCCACGGATTCCGCCGTACCGCCCGCCCCCGCGTCGTCGTCACCGGCCCGCGCCACGGAGGTGCCGCCCGGTCCGCGCAATGCGCACCGCACCACGGAAATCCGGTGGCGGTGCGCCAGTTCGCCGAGCATTTCGCCCAGCCGTCGTGAATCCACGGCACATCCCCCAGAAGGCAGTGGTCAGTGGGCCCGGAATTCGTGAAAGGCGCGGCAGACGGCCCGCGGCGCGGAATGTCCCGGGAAAGTGAAGGCCTGTCGGTGCAAGCTCGTTGGTGAAAGCAGGCTAACACCGGGGAGTTGGGCCAGGTAGGGACGTTAAGCAGCAGGCAAATGACGCAGGTTGCCGAACCGGAGGGGTTCGGGACCCGGGAAGCGGAACGGCCGGCGGCCCCACCAGGGGCCGCCGGCCGGCGTGCGTACGGGCGTGGGCTATTCGCGCATCCCGATGGCTTCGGCGGGGCGCGAGCGCAGCGCGAGCTTGGTCGGCAGCAGCACCGCCGCCGCGGCCAGCGCCGCCGTCGCCGCGACGATGCCCAGGTACAGCAGCGGCGGGATGTAGGGCACGGGGGAGGAGGTCAGCCCGAGGCTCACCGTCATCAGCGGCAGCAGCGGTACGACCGTGCCCACCACCACGGCGATCAGGATGACCATCAGGGTCTCCGTCCGCATCATGCGCATCACCTGGTCCGGTGTCGCGCCGACCAGCCGCAGCAGCGCGAACTCCCTGATCCGGCCCAGCGTCGTCATCACCAGGGTGTTGGCCACCGCCACCGCGATGTAGCCGAAGACCAGCACCAGGGGCAGCGCGCTGCCGACCAGCCCCGCCATCGCGGTCTTCTCCTGCGCCACGCCGTTCTCGTCCGCGGTCTTCAGCCCCGGATAGCGCGCGGCCAGCCGGGAGAGCCCGTCGGCGACCTTGTCCCGGTCCGCGTCCGGTGCCAGCCGTACCAGGACCGCGTCGTCCAGCCGTTTGGAACTGTGCTTGATCACCGTGTCGTGCGGCAGCGTCACATCGCCGAAGCCCAGGCCGCGCTGGTAGACGGCGACGACCTTGGACTCCTGCCGCGCGCCGTCCGGCAGGTGCAGCCGCACCCGGTCGCCCACACCGGCGCCCAGGGTGCTCGCCGCGCCGCTGCTCAGGGCGACCGCGTCCGGCGAGGCGCCCAGGCCGTTCAGGTCGCCCTCGGCCACCTCCAGGTCGAAGAGCTGGTCCAGCTTGCCCGGTGTCACGCCCTGCGCCTCGTAGGGGAAGACCTCGGGGGAGTCCAGCAGCTTCCGGGACGCGAACAGCTTGGTCCGTACGACCCCGGCCGCCGCCGAGACGCCGGGCAGCCGCGCGATGTCCCCGGCGGCCGCCACCGGCACCCCGCCGAGGTCGCTGCCGAGCGTGTAGTCGGCGACCACGCCCGCCGCGGCCTGGTCCTTGGCCGCCTCGGAGGTCGTGGTGGGGATGAACAGCTGGACGGAGGCGAAGCCGATCGCCAGGATCAGCGGACCGATGCCCGCGGCCAGCCGCCGGGCGTTGGCCCGGGTGTTGGCCACCGCCAGGTACCCCAGCGTGCCGAACCGCCGCTGGAAGGGCCGGGCCAGCAGCCGGGTCGCCCGCCCGACCACCGGCGGCGCCAGCATCAGGATCGCGATGACCATGATGAGACCGCCGCTGCCCGCCCCCGCGACCGCGAAGATGGAGCCGAAGAACAGTGGCAGCAACGAGGCCCCGAGACCCAGCACGAGCAGGATGACGCCGAAGATCTTCCGTGCCCTGCCGAGCGTGGGCTCCTCCGTACGGGACTGGCTCAGCGCCTCCACCGGGCGGATGGCCACCACCTTGCGGGCCACCGCGAACCCCGCGATCTGCGCGGTCGCCACCCCGATGGCCACCGCCGCGACCATCGGCACCGGCCCGTAGGAGAACGTGAAATCGTCCGGCACCACGCCGATCACCGACAGCGCCCCGCGCAGCACCCCGGCCGCCAGCGCACCGGGCAGACAGCCGACGACCGACGCCAGCAGGGAGATCACCAGCGCCTCACCGGCGATCATCTTGTGGATCTGCTTGGGCGTCGCCCCCACCGCGCGCAGCAGCGCCAGCTCGCGGCGCCGCTGGTGGACGCCGAGCGCGAGCGTACTGCTCACCACCATCAGGGTGATCAGGATGACCGTGCCGCCCAGCGAACCCGCCAGCTCCTTCAGACTGCCCCGCGCGGAGGCCACGTCCGGGTTCTCCACACTGCTCAGCGCCTCCCCGGTGTACAGGTCCGCCGGGGTGCCGCCGAGCTTGCCCTCGATCCGCTCCGCCAACTCGTCGGGATCGGTGCCTTCCTTGGCCAGCACACCGATCGCCGAGACCTGGTCGTCCCGGCCGTACAACTGCCGTGCCTGCGCCTCGGAGAAGAACACCGGCGGGGTGCGCAGCCCGTCCCCGCCGTCGTCACCGCCGCGGTACTCGACCACGCCGGCCACCGTGTAGCGCGCGGCGGCCTGTGTCGTAGCGAGCCGTACGGTGCCACCGGCCTTGACCCCGGCCCGCTCGGCGAGGGACTTCTCCAGCACGACCTCACCGGGCCGTTCCGCACCCCGCCCGCCCACCAGGTGGAACGGGCCGAGGACGGAGCCGGGCCAGGACGTGCCCAGCGCCCCTTCGCCGTCCTCGCCCTTGAGCACACCGCCGTCCTTGTCCACCAGCTGGGTGGGAAAGCGCAGGTCGGCCACGGCCTGCCGGACCCCCGGCACCGCCGCGACCCTGGCCACCAGCGAACGCGGTACCCCGACGGCGTCGTCCAGCGCCTTCGTCTTGGTGCTCTTGCCCTCGGTGACCGAGAACTCCTGCTTGCCCGCCACCACCACCGCGGCGTCCCGGTAGCGCTGCGCCGGGACACCGGAGTCGATGCCCGACTGGAGGATGATGCCGAAGGCGGTGATCAGCATGGAGGCCCCGAGGAGCGCGACGAACGCGCCCACGAAGCCGCTCTTGCGCTCCTTGACCGTCTTCAGCACGAGGGCGAACACGGGATCACCACTCTCCTAGCCGGGTCATCCGCTCGGCGATCAGCTCCGGCGTCGCCCGCGTCATCTCCTCCGCGTACCGCCCGTCCGCGAGGAAGACCACGCGGTGCGCGTAGGAAGCGGCGACCGGGTCGTGGGTCACCATGACCACGGTCTGTCCCGTCGAGTCGACCACGTCGCGCAGGAGTTGCAGCACCTGTTTGGCGGTACGGGTGTCCAGCGCGCCCGTGGGCTCGTCGGCGAAGACCACCTCGGGGCGGGGCGCCAGCGCGCGGGCGATGGCCACCCGCTGCTGCTGGCCGCCGGAGAGCTCCGACGGGCGGTGCCCGAGCCGGTCGCTCAACCCCACCTGCGCCACCACCCGGTCCAGCCAGGCAGCGTCCGGCCGGCGGTCCGCCAGCATCAGCGGCAGGCTGATGTTGTCCGCCACGGTCAGCGCCGACATCAGGTTGTACGCCTGGAAGACGAAGCCGACGCGCTCCCGGCGCAGCATGGTCAGCTCGACCTCGTTCAGGCTCGCGAGGTCGGTGCCGCCCAGCACCACGGTCCCGGCGTCCGGCCGGTCCAGGCCCGCCGCGCAGTGCAGGAACGTGCTCTTGCCCGCGCCCGAGGGGCCCATCACCGCGGTGAAGGAGCCCCGGGTGAAGCTCAGGGACAGATCGCGCAGCGCGTGCACCGCACCGGCGCCTCTGCCGTAGGTCTTGCGGACGCCGCTGAGGCTGACCACCGGGCCGTCGCCCGCCCGCCGACTGTCTCCGTTGCCCAGGGGCGTGGCCTCGTCCGCCCGCGGAGGCGGCGCCGCCTCCGTCGCGCCCCGTGCCGCCCGGTCCCTTCTGCCCACGTCGACCCCTCGCTGCGCAGTCCGTGTTCGGTTCTCCTGCTCCAGCACGCTAGATCTTCGGTCACCCGGGGGACCACCACGTGAACTGGAGATTCAAAGGTGCAGATAAGTGCCCCCGCGGCCTCCGGAAGACCCCCGGACGGCCCTCCCGGCAGGTCCCGGAGACCCGGTCCGGGCGTCACCCCCGGTGGTACCGTGATCGCGCCGTTGCGTCGGGGGGTTCACTCAGCCATGTCCTTACCGCTGTTCACGACACTGCGACGGATGCCCGCGCGGGAGCTCTCGCGTCGGCTGTTCGGCCGCTTCCCGCAGGCCATCGGCTACGTCGTGCTCTGCCTGGGCACCGGCCTGGCCGGTCTCGGCCTCTTCTACCTGCTCGTCGTCACCCTCGCCCTGTGCCTGGTGGGCACCGGCTTCCTGCTGCTGCCGCTCGTCCTGCGGCTGCTGCGCCGGGTGGCCGAATTCCACCGCCGCCGGGTCTCCCGGATCCTGGGCACCGAAGTCGTCACGCACTACCGGGGGGTGGACGGCGACACCCGCCGCCCGCGGCTGTCGATGGGCGATCCGGCCGTGCGCAAGGACATCGTGTGGCTGCTCGCCCACAGCATCCTGGGCACCACCCTGTGCGTCGCCGCCATCAGCGCCTGCGGCGGCGCCGTCAACTGGCTGTCCGCGCCGCTGTGGTGGCGCCTCGCGCCGCGCGAGCGGGACGCCGTCATCATCATCACCGTCGACTCCTGGCCGAAAGCGATCGGCGCCATGTTCGTCGGGGTGGTCTACGCGGCGGTGGCCGCCGGGATCGTCGTGGCGCTGGCCCGCGTACACGCGCTGGGCTCCCGCAAAGTCCTGGTCACCCGGGCGCGGGTGCCGCTGGAGCAGCGGGTGCAGGAGCTGTCGGTCACCCGCGCCGAGGCGCTGGACGCGCACGACGCGGAGCTGCGCCGTATCGAACGGGACCTGCACGACGGGGCGCAGGCCGGCATCGTCGCGGTGTCCCTGCGCCTGGGCATGATCAAACGGGCGCTCAAGGCGCGGCCCGATCAGGTCCCCGAGATGGTCGACGCCACCCAGCAACTCGCCCAGCAGGCCCTGGAGTCGCTGCGCCAGCTGGTCCGCGGCATCTACCCGCCGGTCCTGATCGACCGCGGCCTCATCGACGCCGTACGGGCGCTGACCGCGCTGAACGAGGTGCCCACCTCGATCGACATCGAGGACGACGCGGCGGCCGCGCCCCGCGCCCCCGCGGCCGTGGAGGCGGCCGCGTACTTCGTCGTCTCCGAGGCGCTGACCAACGTCGCCAAGCACAGCGGCGCGGACAGCGCGCTGGTACGGCTGCGGATCGGCGCGCGCAGCATCTCCATCCACGTGGAGGACGACGGCCGCGGCGGCGCCTCCGAACACGCGGGCAGCGGAATCATGGGCGTACGCCGCCGGGTCGCGGCCTTCGACGGCACGACAGAACTGGTCAGCCCGCCCGGGGGCCCGACCGTACTCAGAGTGGAGATTCCATGCGGATCCTGATCGCCGAAGACAACGCGCTGCTCCGGGAGGGGCTGGTCCTGTTGCTGGCGGGCGAGGGCCACGAGATCTGCGCCACCGTCGACAACGGCACCGACCTGCTGCCCGCCCTGCTCGAACACCGCCCCGACGCCGCCGTGGTGGATGTCCGGCTGCCCCCGTCCTTCCGCGACGAGGGCCTGCGCGCCGTGGTGGAGGCCCGCCGGCAGATCCCCGAACTCCCCGTCCTGGTCCTGTCGCAGTACGTGGAACGGGCGTACGCGGGCGAACTGCTCGCCCAGAGCGCCTCGGGCGTCGGCTACCTGCTCAAGGACCGGGTGGGCAACACCGAGGAGTTCCTGGAGGCGCTGGACCGGATCGCGGCCGGCGGCACCGCCATGGACCCGGAGGTGATCTCCCAGCTGATGATCCGCCGGGCCGGCGACGACCCGCTGAGCACCCTCACCCAGCGCGAGCGCGAGGTGCTGGCGCTGATGGCCGAGGGGCAGAGCAACCCGGTCATCGCCAAGTCCCTCTTCATCGCCGAGAGTTCGGTCAACAAGCACATCGGCAGCATCTTCACCAAGCTCGACCTGCCCACCTCCGCCAGCGGCCACCGGCGGGTGCTGGCGGTGCTGACGTACCTGCGGGCGTAGGCCGTCCACGGGAATCGCCCCTGACTCCCTTGTTGTGTGCGTGACGGCGCGCGAAGCGCCGCGCGCCACGGCGCAGCGGTTGTACCTACTGGTATGTACAGTGGCGGGAGCACCGTTCAGACCGACCTGAGGAGGCACCCGAGATGCCGCTCGTCCGTATCGACGCCATGTACTGCGACACACCGCGGCTGGAGGCCCTGGGGCGGGCCGTCCACGAGGCGCTCGGCGAGACCATGGGGTTCCCCGACGAGGACCACTTCCAGATCCTGACCGGCCACGACGGGCGGCAGGGCGTGCTGCGCCACGGCACCTACCTCGGCGTGCAGCGCGATGACGGCATCGTGTACGTGGTCATCACGCTGCGAGCCGGCCGCCCGGACGCGCAGAAGCAGGCGCTGTACCGGCGCATATCCGAACTGGCCGAGGAATACGCCGGTACCGAGCCGCGCAACATGTTCGTCGTACTGACGGAGAACGCGAACGGGGACTGGTCGCTCGGCAACGGCGAGGCCCAGTACCTCCAGCGGTAGCAGTGACCGCTCGCCACCGGGAAACGGCGGCCGGGCCGCGACGCCTACCCGGCCCCGTCCAGCTCCTTCGGCCGCGGGAAGGTCCGTACGGCCGGGGCGAAGGACACCACCAGCGCGAGGACCCCGAACACCGCCGTGCACGCCAGGACGGTGGCCGTGCCGCCCGCCGTCTCCAGCAGCACACCGCCGATCAGCGGCCCCAGCGCGGAGGCCGCGCTCATGGAGATGCCGATCACCCCGGCCAGCCGGCCGCGCATCCGGTCGGGCGTGACGAGCATCTGATACGTCGTCACGATCGCGCTCGCGGTGGGCGCCAGCAGGGCAACACCGGCCAGCACCAGCCCGCTCGCGTACCCCAGCGGCACCACCGCCAGCAGCGGCACCAGCGCCGCCGCGCTCCACGTGAGGAGCATCAGGGCGGCGTACGGCGTGAGCAGGTGCCGCAGCCGGGGCGCGAGCACCGCGCCCGCCACCCCGCCGGCCCCCAGCAGCGCGCCGATCGCGCCGATCTCACCGGCCGGGCGCCCGGCCTGCTGCGCCATCACCACGACCACCAGCAGCAGCCCGCTGAAGGCCAGGTTGAAGACCGTGGCGACCAGCACCGTGGTGCGCACCGGACGGTTGGCGGCCAGCCACCGCAGCCCCGAGCGCATCGCGCCCGCCATTCCCTCGCGCGCCTCCGGCTCGCCGGACGGCCGTCGCGGCACCCGCAGGAACAGCAGCGTGACGAAGGAGAGCAGCGAGGCCACCGCCTGGCCCACGAAGGGCAGCAGCCGGTGCACCCCGTACAGGACGCCGCCGAGGCCCGGGCCGACCACCGTGGCGAGGTGGTAGCGGGCGGTGTTGCGGGCCACCGCCGTGCCCAGCTGGGAGCGCGGGACGACACCGGGCAGCAGTGCCTGGTCGGTGGTGGTGAACAGCGCCGTGCACACCCCCTCGACCACCGCCACGGCCAGGATCGCCCCGAAGCTTCCCGGCCCGAGCGCGACCGTCAGCGCGAGCAGCCCGAGGGCCACCGCCCGGCCCAGCTCGGCGGCCAGCAGCACCGTCTTGCGGTTCCAGCGGTCCGCCAGGGCCCCGGCCGGCACCGCCGCCAGCGCCCGTGAGGTGCCGATGGCGAACTCCACCAGCGACGCCTGGAAGGCCGAGCCGCCCAGCGCCAGGACCAGCATCGGGTAGGCGATCAAGGTGGCCTGGGCGCCCAGCTGGGAGACCATGTTGGCGCTCCACAGCAGGTTGTACTCCCGGTTGCGGGAGAGCGGGCGGGGCGGCCGGACGGCGTGGGGGGCGGTCACGGCCGGTGCCGCGCCGCTCCCGGAGCCCACGTCCGCGCCGGCGCTCATCCGGCCGGCGCCGTGACCCCGCCCGCGGGGGCGGAGGTCTGCTCCACCGGACGCAGCGCCGACCACGGCAGCGCGTCCGACATGCTCACGAACAGCTCACGGGGCGGCACGAACGGCAGCCTGCCGTGCGCCACGCCGAGGTTGTCCACGATCAGCACCTCGCCGGTACGGGCCGTCACCTCGATCGCGTGGTCCCGGTACGCCTGCTGGAGTCCGGCCACCACCTCGTCGGGGATCTCCGAGCCGTCGGCGTGGAAGGTGTTGGTCGGCATGCCCCAGGGCCCGTACTCCTCCAGCAGGAACTCGCCCACCTCGGGGCGCAGCGTGCGCGCGTGGAAGAACGTCAGGTGGTTGAACCACGAGCGCCGGCCGGTCACCGGGTGCGTGGCCACCGCCCAGCGCCGCTGCCTGGTGCGCAGATGGTCCTCGTCCACCCACTCCACCTCGATGGCGTTGGCGTCGCAGTACGCCTGCACCTCCGCGCGGTCCTTCGTACCGAACGCGTCCTGCCAGGACAGGCCGAGCCCCGGGAGGAAGTTGCGCACCAGCAGGTAGCCCTCCTCGTCGAAGCGGTCGGCGATCCGGCGCGGCAGCGCGTCGTGCAGGGCCCGGCAGTCGGCGAGCGTGTTGGCCCCGCCCTCGGGCGCCCCCCGGCGGCAGAAGAAGAACAGGTGGCGCGGGACGTTGAGGTTGTAGGACTGCTCGGTGTGGAGGAAGATCTCCTCGGTCGGCGGGTGGTCGGTGGCGGTGAACACCCCGGGGTGCAGCTCCGTCCGCGGGGACGAGCGCTCGGTGTAGTCCAGCGGCCGGCCGACGACGCTGTTGACGAAGGCGTCCAGCTCCGGCCAGTCGGCCCAGGAGAACCCGCTGAGCAGGGCCGCACCGTGCTCGATCACGCCCTCGCGGATGCGCTCGCCGTGCCGCGCCCCCACCTCGGTCAGGGCGCTGCCCGGGGACGCGGCCTCGATGCCGAGCACCAGGCCGCCGTGCCGGGGCGCGGTCACCAGATCCATCGTGCTTGTCACGTTCGTTCACCTTCCTGAATGCGGTGCGGGAGGCCGGCGCGCGTACGGGCGAGCAGGCGTCGCCGGGCGGTGTCGAGGGTCTCGGCCGGCCGGTTGAACGCCACCCGCACATGCCGCTCACCGCGCCGCGGGTCGGCGAAGAACGAGGTGGCGGGGGCCAGCAGCACCCCGGACTCCTGGAGCAGGGTGCGCACGAAGTCCGGGCTCGGCTCGTCGGTCAGGCCGTCGATGCCCGCCAGGACGTAACAGCCGCCGGCGGGTTCGGCGCAGTGGAAACCGGCCTCGCGCAGCAGGGCCACCGCGCTGTCGCGCCGTGCGGCCATGGCCGCCGACCGCTGCTCCCGGCCGGGGCCGTGCAGATCCACGGCAGCCGCGGCGTGCTGGAAGGCGGCGGGGGCGCCCGCCGTCGTGGCGACGTGGATCTGGCGCAGCAGCTCCGTCCACCGCGCCGGGGCCCGCAGGAAGCCCAGCCGCCAGCCGCTGATCGCATGGCTCTTGGAGAAGCTGCCCACGACGATGGAGCGTTCGGCCAGGCCGGGCACCTCGGCCACCGAGCAGTGCTGCCGCCCGTCGTAGACGTAGTCGGCGTAGACCTCGTCGGAGACGACCGTGACGTCCCACCGCTCGCACAACTCGGCGATCACCGCAAGGTCCTGGCGGCCGAGCACCTGTCCGGTGGGGTTGCTGGGGCTGTTGAGGATGATCGCCCGGGTCCGGGGGCCCATGGCGGCGGCCAGCTCCGCCGGGTCCAGACTCCAGTCCGGCGCGCGCAGCGGTACGGGACGCACCAGGCCGCCGGCCAGCGCCACCGCGCTGAGGAAGTTCTCGTAGCACGGCTCCAGCACGATCACCTCGTCACCGGGATCGACGGCCGCCAGCAGCGCCACGCACAGGCCCTCGCTGCCGCCCACCGTCACGGTGATCCCGGCGTCCGGGTCGGGAGCCGCCGGCAGCCCGGCGGCGATCCGCTCGCGCAGGGCCGGCACACCGGCCGGGTCCTGGTACTGGTGCACGCCCGCGCGCAGCGCCGCACAGGCCGCGTCCACCAGCTCCGGGGGCGTGTCAGGGAACGCGGGCGTGCCCACCGCGAGGTTCACCGTGCCGGCCGGGACGCCTTCGCGCAGCAGACCGGCCAGGCCGCCGCCGGGCAACTGCCGCACCCGCGCGGCCCCGAGCGCGTCGCGCACGCCCTGGACGACGGCGGCCATCACCGGGCCGCCGTCGCGGACGCGGCGTCGAACGCGCCCCGTGGCACGGCCGGCATCCAGGGCGCGCGGCGCGCCTCGTACGCGGCGATGGCGTCCCGCCGCAGCAGCGTCTGCTCGATGGCGTCCTTGCCCTCCAGCAGCATCCGGCGCGCCCGGTCGTCGATCACGAAATCGGCGCCCTGGTCCGCCCAGCGCAGCCGGCAGGACCGCAGGTCCACGGTGAGCCGGAAGCCGGGGTCGGCCTCCACCCGGTCCATCAGCCCCTCGACCACCGGCGCCGGCAGGTCGACCGGGATCAGCCCGTTGTTCAGCGCGTTGCGCCGGAAGATGTCGCCGAAGCCGGTGGCCACCACGGCCAGGAAGCCGCCGTCGCGCAGGGCCCAGACGGCGTGCTCGCGGGAGCTGCCGATGCCGAAGTCCTTGCCGGCCAGCAGGATCGTCGCGCCGCGGTGCTCGGGCCGGTCGATGACACAGTCACCCCGCTCCCGCCAGCGCTTGAACAGTGCGTCCGCGTAACCGGACTTGACCACCCGCTTGCAGAACTCCGCGGGCAGGATCTGGTCGGTGTCGATGTCGTCGCGGCGCACGGCCACCGCGGTGCCGGTGTGCTCGGTGAAGGGTTCCACGGGCTCGGTACCTCTCATGCCAGGTCGGCGGGGGCGGTGAGCCGGCCGGTGACCGCCGTCGCGGCGGCCACCTCCGGCGAGACGAGGTGGGTGCGCGCGGTGGCGCCCTGCCGGCCCTCGTAGTTGCGGTTGGACGTGGACGCGCTGCGCACCGTACCGACGAGCCGGTCGGTGTTCATGCCCAGGCACATCGAGCAGCCGGGGGAGCGCCACTCGGCACCGGACGCCAGGAACACCTCGTGCAGTCCCTCCGCCTCGGCCTCCGCGCGGACCTCCATGGAGCCGGGGACGACGAGCAGGCGGGTGCCGTCGGCGACGCTGCGGCCCTGGAGCACGGAGGCCGCTGCCCGCAGGTCCTCCAGCCGTCCGTTGGTGCACGAGCCGAGGAAGACGACATCGATGGGGATGTCGCGGAGCGGCGTGCCCGGGACCAGGTCCATGTAGCCCAGGGCGCGTTGGGCCGACGCGCGGTCCAGCGGGTCGGCGAAGGCGTCCGGAGCGGGCACCTCGGAGGCGAGGGGGGCCGCCTGGGCCGGGTTGGTGCCCCACGTCACCCACGGGGTGAGCGCGGAGACATCGATCCGTACGCAGCGGTCGAAGCGCGCTCCGGGGTCGCTGCGCAGCGTCGCCCAGTGCGCGGCGGCCGCGTCCCAGTGGGCGGCGTCCGGCGCGTACGGCCGGCCCTTGAGGTACGCGAGCGTCGTCGCGTCCGGCGCGACGAGACCGGCCCGCGCACCCGCCTCGATGCTCATGTTGCACAGCGTCATCCGGGACTCCATGGACAGGCCCCGCACGGCCGCGCCGCGGTACTCGACCATGTGCCCCTGCGCGCCGTTGGGGCCGATCTCCGCGATCAGGGCCAGCACCAGGTCCTTGGCGCCCACCCCGCGGGGCAGCCCGCCGTCGAAGTCCACCGCCATCGTCTTCGGGCGCGGCAGCTCCAGGCACTGGGTGGCGAGCACATGCTCCACGTCGCTGGTGCCGATGCCGAAGGCCAGCGCCCCGAAGGCGCCGTGCGTCGAGGTGTGGCTGTCGCCGCACACCACGGTCATCCCGGGGTGCACCAGGCCGAGTTCGGGCCCGACGACGTGGACGATGCCCTGCCGCCGGTGCCCGAGGGAGTACAGCTCGACGCCGTACGTCTCGCAGTTGCGGCGCAGCGTCTCCAGCTGCGTACGGCTGACCGGGTCGGCGACGGCCAGCGGGCTGGTCGGTACGTTGTGGTCCTCCAGGGCCAGCGTCAGCTCCGGCCGCCGTACGGACCGTCCGGCCAGCCGCAGGCCGTCGAATGCCTGCGGCGAGGTCGCCTCATGCGTCAGATGCAGATCGATGTACAGGAGGTCCGGTCCACCGGGCGGCGAGCTGACCACGTGGCTTTCCCACAATTTGGCCGCCAGAGTCATCGGTGAACCCATGGAACCTCTCCTCCGTCACCTCAAAGGCCGCGCATTCGCGGCCGGTCCCCAGCCTGCGGCCTGGAACCCGGGATCACCACGTCTTTAAGCGGACGCGAAATACGCCTGGCCGTGAGTGTCCGGGGCCATGGCACCGGCCCCGGACCGGCGGTACGCACGGCCGCCCTGGTGCAGTTCTCTGCACCTCGATTGGGGAGTCTGTCCCACTGTGCGGCGGCGCCCGGCGGCGCAGCATGGAGACATCACAGAAAGGTCCGCCATCCGCGCTGGACCACGACAGGGAGGCCGGCAGGTGATACCGAAGGAACCGAGTGCCGGAGGCGGCGGCCGACGCCGGACCCGGACGGGCGCCGCGGTGGCCGCGGTCCTCACCGCGGCGGCGCTGACCATGGGTGCCGGCGGCTGCCAGGACGTCAGCACCAAGACCGCCAACCGCGTGGAACTGTGCGCGCGGATCGTGGGCAAGACCTTCACCAATCCGTTCCCGGACGACGTGGAGAAGACGAAGAAGGAAATCCGGCAGCGCGCCGACGAACTGGACTCCATGGCCGGACAGGCGTCGGACGAGAAACTCCGTACGGCCATCAAGGAAACCGCCCGCAAAATGCGCGCCGCGGAAGTCAAGGGGAAGGGTTCGAGCCGGACCGTGATCGGATACATCTCCGATCAGAACGACCTGCTCGAAGACCTCCGGAAAACCTGTCTGGACCGCGACGACTACAAGTAGACCTCCGAACCGGGCTCGGCGGCGGCACCCCCCATGAGTGCCTGTGCCACCAGAGCCTCACCGCCGGGCCCCTTGGGTGCCCCCCGTCACCCGAGGGGCCCGGACCCCTCATCACCGTACGAACCAGCGTCAGGAGCAGTCATGCCGGAGTCCACCGGTTGGAAGCCGTCCCAGGAGCGCCCGATGTGGCCCTGGGTGGTGGCCGCCATCGTCGCCGTGGCCGTGGTCATCAACGTCATCATCACCATCTGAGGGCGGCCCCGCCAGGTGCCACCCGCGCACGGCCGTACGCTCCGGGGCCGGCCGGCCCACCCCCGCACCGTGAGACGGGGGTGGCGCCGCCGGGCCCTGCGGCGCGCCCGGGGGCGGTTCCGCATGGCGCGGGGACAAGGTGCAGAGAACTGCACCAGCGAACGGGCACGGGCTCTACTGCTGCCCACCGGACCGCCGCGTACCGTCGTTCCTGTTGAGGTCGTCCACTTCCCGGCCTCGGCGCACCGGCAACACAGCATCGGCCCCGGCCCCCGGACACCCCTCACCCTCCCCCCGCGGGACCGCGGTGCCGACGCTGACCGAGTTCATGGGGGACCCGTGCCGCACCTTCACTTCACCACCGACAGCCTCCGCAGAACCCGCATCCTGCCCGAGGCCGATCCCATCCGGGAAACCCTCTTCGCCCTGGAACTGCTCGCCTCGGGCGGCGGGGGACCGGACGTCGAGCGCTGGCGCCGGGCGGTCGGCCACCGGCCGCCGGCCCGGCGCCTGACCGAACTGGCCGGGGTCATCCGCCCGTTCCCCGACATCGACCGCATGGTGCAGCGTGAGCACTGGGGCGGGGCGGCGCCGGCCGGCGCCCGCGTGAACCGGGTGACCGAGGCGCTGCGGCACTTCCACCACGCCTGTGTGGCGCCCCACTGGGACCAGATCGACCGGAGCCTGGAGCGCGACCGCGCGGCCCGGATGACCGTCCTGCGCGAGCACGGCGCCGACGGCCTGCTGGGCAGCCTGCACCCGAAGGTCTTCTGGTCCGCCGCCGGCCTCGAAGTCCCGGGCCAGGGCGGCAACCTGACCCTGGACCGGGTGGGCCTGACGATCGCCCCGTCCTTCTTCCTCCCACCCGGGATCACCGTGCTCATCCGGCAGACCCCGCTGCGCCCCGGCCCGATGCTCTTCTACCCGATCCGCTCCGACCGCGAGCCGGTGCCGGCACACCCGGCCCCGGCGGGCGCGCTCGGCGGCTGACCGGCCCCGTACGCCCGCACGGGGCCCCGCCGCCCGCGTCTCAGCGCTCGTCGAGGAAGTGCAGACAGTCGGTGATCTCGTCGACCGATGCCTTCGCCATCGCGTCCACCAGGCGGCCGTCCCGCAGGAAGACGACACTGTCCGCGCGGGAGGCGGCGAGCGGATCGTCCGTCGCCATCACCGCCGTGACCTCCAGGGTCCGTACGGCCCGGCGCACGATGTCGCCCAGCACCCGGGAATGCTCTTCCCCCGGCCGGCAAGCCGGTTCGTCCACCAGCAGTAAAAGGGGGGAGTCGGCGAGCGCGCGGGCCAGCGTGGCCTTTTTCAGCTGGACCGCGGTCAGTTCCCGGACATCGCGCCGCCGCGGCCACAGCCGGGCCACCCGGCAGGCGTTGCGCACGTCGCGGTCGCTGCGCTGCGGGCCCTCCGGCCGCGCGGAGACGAAGTCACGTACGGACGAGCCGGAATGCGGGAGGTCGTCGGTGCGCACGACACCGATCGAATCCGCTTCGGCGTCGCCCCACCGGACGGTTCCGGAGGACGGGCGGACGATACCGGCCATGCATTGCAGCAGGGTGGTCTTCCCGGACTTCGGGGGCCCCATCACGGCGCAGAACCGCCCCTTCCGCACCCCCAGCGAAAGATCCTCCAAAGCGCAACGACCCGGGTCCGCGTCCGGGTATCTCTTCGACACGTTGTCGAGTGTGACCGCGTAATCCTGATATTCAAAAGGAGTAGGAGAACCCTCGAATCCCCCCATCACTGATTCACCCGCACAATCCGGCCCCCGGCCTTCGTCGGCGTGGGGCCCTGCCAGGCCCACGGACCAAAACTACAATGCGGCGGCCGTTAAGCACCATGATGCTGGCAGCAGGGAGAGGGTGCAGTAACCTTCACCCCCGATATGGGCCCGGAATGCTAGCCTCCGGGCCCTTTTCCGCCAGCCGCGGATCAGGTCATTTCGCCCCGCAGGAGCGCCCCGCCGAGGGGGGTGAGGGTGTGCTGGACCTTGTTGAGGGTGCGCAGGGTGCTGATCAGTCCGGCGGCGCGCAGCACGGCGGTGTGCTGGCTGGCGGCGGCCGTGGAGATCCCGACCCGCTCGCCGACCTGCGTCGTGGTGCAGGTCAGGGTCAGCGTCTGGAGCACCGCCGCACGGGTCCGGCCGACCAGCGCGCGCAGCGCCTGGTCGCTGCCGGCGCTCGCGCCCTGGGGCTCGTCGCTCCAGTCCTGTTTGACCGGAACCGGATACGACAGCAGGGGCGGCAGGCCGCCGCGCTGCTCGATGAGCACGGGGGCGCGGGAGAAGAGGAAGAAGGCCGGCGCCAGGAGCAGTCCGGAATCCTCCAGCTTGAGGTCCTCGCCCTCGCCGGGCACTTCGAGGACCGGCGGCTCCCAGCGGATGGCCGGGTGCAGGGTGCCGAGCAACTGGTCGATGCCGCCGCTCAGCGTGATCTGCCCGCGGACATTGCGGTCCGCCTCCAGATGGCCGGCTATCCGCGACCAGTAGGGCGCCACCGCGACCCGGTGAAAGGCCTCCAGGTCCTTCAGCAGCCGCGGTTTGAAAGCGGCGGGCACCGTCGCGGTGGCGGTCCGGGCGGAGGCGTCCTCGGCGGAGGCCTTTTCGGCGACGCGGTAGAGGTCGGGGAAGGTGCGTACCGTACGGGCCAGTCCGACGATCCCGCCGGCTCCGGCCCATGCGCCCACCCGTCTTCGCCAGGCGTTGAACGGGGCGCCGCCGCTGCCGGTGCTGAGCATGCCGAGGGCGAACAGGGTCTCCCGGAACTGCTCGGGGCGGGGCGCCAGCCGTAACTTCGCAAGGCTTTCCGGCGTGAAAACGATCCGCTGCACAATCATCCCCCTTGATGTACATGGTGGAGCTGCTTCGTCGGGCCGGGCGTTCTGGAATGCCGTGGAAAGCGAGCTGGCCATTACCGGGCAGCATGCGAAAGAGTAGCACAGGAATCACCCGTACGGGCGACCCGTAAAGATCATGAAAAGGCGGTTCGACAAGGTGTCAATAAAGCGGCTCCGGTGGTTTTCCGTTTTCGGTCGTACGGGTGTCGCGACGGCTGTACGCGGCGGCCGTAATACCGAACGGGATGCCGTGAACCACCCCCTTCCGGACGCCGTTCATGTTGCGTTCCGATGGCGGTCGGATGAATATGCGCAAGGCGAAGTCACCCATTTCCGGGTGCCGTGCGGCACGCATCGGCCGGTCCGTACGGCCCGGGTGGTCACGGCCGGTCTGCGGGGGCCTCGGTAGGGTCGGCCGCATGGGAGACGGTCAACTGCCGCGGGCCGGGGCGCTGCTGCGCGAATGGCGTCTGCGGCGCAAGCTCAGCCAGCTGGAACTGGCCCTGCGCGCGGACACCTCGACACGGCACCTGTCCTGCGTGGAGACCGGGCGGGCCCGCCCCAGCCAGCAGATGGTGCTGCGCCTGGCCCGCCATCTGGACGTGCCGTTGCGCGAGCGCAACAGCCTGCTGATGGCGGCCGGTTACGCGCCCGTGTACCGCGAACGGCCCCTGGAGGGCGAAGAGATGGGCGCGGCACGCTCGGCGGTGGACATGCTGCTGCGGGGCCACGAACCGTACCCGGCAGTCGTCGTCGACCGGCTGTGGAACATGGTCCGCGCCAACCGGGCGATGGACGTGCTGCTCGGCGTGGCCCCGCCGGAGCTGCTGGCGGGCGAACCGAACGTGATGCGGCTGGCTCTGCACCCCCAGGGGCTTCCGGCGCACGCGGTCGGCTACGGCGAGGTGCGCGCGTACCTCCTCGGCGGGCTGCTGCAACAGGTCCGGACGACCGGCGACCCCCGACTGCGCGCGCTCTACGACGAGGTGAGCGCCTACGAGGTGCCCGCGGGCGAGGCGCCGGCCCCGCTGCGGGAGCACGTCCCGAGCGAGGCGGTGGTGCCGATACGATTCCGCACCCCGCACGGCGAGCTGGCGCTGTTCAGCACCATCGCCACCTTCGGCGCACCGGCCGACGTGACCCTCTCGGAGCTGGCGATCGAGCTGTTCTTCCCCCTCGACGAGCACACCGCGCGCGTCCTGCGCGCACAGGCGGACGCGCCGGCTCCGCCCGGTGGCACCGCGGACCTCCCGGCGGAACCGGCCGGCCGAACGGGCCGATGAGGCGCGCCCCTTCGTGATGCCCGGGCGCGCGCGGGGTCCGACCGGTCCCAGGGCGCGGAACTCCATGGTCGTCGCTCTTCCTTTCGCCCGCTGCTGACAGATCGGCTCCGGTGCAAGGGTGGCGCAGTGTCCGCGGCCCCCGCCGGTGCGTGTCGTCCGGAGGGGCCGCCGGTGGGGGAGACCTCGGCCGGGGTGCCCGGCGGTCGCGTGGGGGCTCGTACCGCCGGTGTCAACTCTGCGTCGGATCCGGTGGTTTGGACGTTCGGCACGGTTGAGGCGCGGCGTAGGAACCCTAGCCCGGCGGTTGGCGCGTTTCAACTGCGGTGAAGGAAACTTGTGGTGCTGTCCATCTGTGCGTACGCGGTGGGCGTCGCAGTGGCGGGTGGGCCGGGAAACACGCCGGAGTCGCCGGGGTTCCTGGCGTTATGTCCGTAACTCTCCGTTTATGGTATTGGTGCTGGTCAACGGCGCAGGGGCGGGTGGCGGCCCGATGAGGCGGCCGTGCGGCCCGGCATCTGGTCGACTCATGGCGGTGCGACTGCTTCCGGTTCGTCCCGGAGCACCGTTATGAGGAATTAGTTATCTTAATTCTGATTCGCCCGTATGCCGCAGTCACCCGCCTCGACACCTGTTCGTTGACGACGTATGACCGAGACGAGCATTTCCCCCACCCGTCAGCTCGGCGCCTGGCAGCTGCGCGCGACCGTGCCGCGCGCCACCCCCGGCGTCCGGCCCGACGTCCACCTGCTGCGCGCCGGACAGAGCGTCCGGCTGGAGTACACCGGCGACCTGCTGGAACAGCTGCTGGCCACCCTCGACGGCAGCGACGACGACCGGTAACGGCACACTCCCGGCGCCCGCCGCCCCTTTCGAGGGCGGCGCGTCGGCCGGCCCCTTCCCCACCGGCCACACCGATTCCAGTGAGAGCTGTAGTGAACGACATCCCGCGGGTCCCCGTGCCTCCCGGTACCGGCCGGCACCGGCTGCCACGTCAGAGCAGGGACGAGGCCGTCCCCTACCCCGGTGGCGCGGGCGTGCCGTTCGCGCACGATCTGCCTCTGGAACAGGAGATCGCATACGACGGGTGGGACGCCGCCGTCGTGCAGGAACTCGGTCCCGAGATGGCGGAATTGTGGGACACGGCCGAGCAGCCGGCTGTGGCCGACAGCCCGGAGCCGGTGTTCCCGCCCGTCGAGGCCCTGTACTGCCCCGGCGACACCGCGTACCCGCACGCCGAGGCCGCATATCGGCACGCCGAGGCCACGTACGCGCACGCCGAGGCCGCGCACCCGCAAGCCGACGCCGCGTATCCGTATGCCGAGACCGCCCACCGGCCCGCCGAGCCCGCGGCCCGCCGCCCGCCGCCCGCCGACGCGCTTGCGACGCCGGACACCGGACCTGCCCCCTGGCCCTGGCGGCGGCTGCTCAGCGCGTCGTCCGTGCTGCTCACCGCGGTCATCGCGGTCGCCGTCGCCGCGCTGGGCGCGGTGGCCTCCTACCCGCCGCTGCGTGCCATCGCGGACGGCGTGGCCCCGGCGGACGTCGCGGTGCTGTGGCCGCTGCTGATCTACGGCCCCTGGGTGGTGGCCACCCTGTCCATCCTGCGCGCCCGCGTCCACCGGCGCCGCACCCTGCACTCCTGGGCCGTCGTCATCTTCTTCGCCGCCGTCGCCATGATGCTGTGCATCGCCCACGTCCATCCCTCGCCGTCCGGCATCGCCGTGGCGGGCCTGCCGCCGCTGACCGTGCTGCTCTGCTTCCACCAGTTCGTACGCCAACTCGACCTCGCCAACGCCCCCCAGCCCGCGGCCCGGCACGCGCAGAGCAGCCGGGGGCAGCACCGGCACCGGTCCGGCGGATGAGACGGTCCGCGGCCGCCCGGCGGTGAGATCCACCGGCGCGCCCCGGAAGAACCCGAGCCCGCACGCTTTCCCCGGCGTGCGGGTGTTCCTCTCTTTTCCGCCTGCCGGCGTACAAACCGCAGAATTCCCATCGGTGCAGGTCAACGGTGCCCGCTTTTCGCGTTTTCGGCGATCGGCCAGCGCCAAACGATTCTTCTGAATTTCGTACGTGAGTACATTCATGTGGCGTATGCACATGCCCCGCAGAGCCATTGCGCCCGCACTATGCTCTCTGCCGCGCAGCGAGTTGTGACGGCTGCGGCAGGCCGCTGACGGCTGCCGCGAAGCCGCCGCCGCACGAGAGCACGGGCGTCCTGGGACCCGGCTCCGCGCGCGGAACGCCGCCTTTTGTCTGCCCGCTGCTTTTCTTCACCCGTGAACGCCGCGTATGACGCCCTGTCCCTTCCATTAGTGCTCTGAGGATGCCGATGGCTCGTGCTGATTCGCCACCCGGGAGGCCGGGGCCGGCCGCCACCGCACCGTGGCTGCTGCCACCCGCCCTTCTGGCCATATGTACGGCCGTGGCCGCGTCGTTGCTGCCGCCGGCGGCCCGCGCCCACGCCGCCTGGATCGGCGTCCTGGCGACCGCGGCCGTGGCCGTCGCGGCCGCGGAGGCGGCCCGCCGGGGCCGCGCGATCGACGCGCTGCGCAGGCAGTACGCCGAACGCGAGGCATTCCTGCAACGCCAACTGGCCGAGCAGGAGACCGAGACGATCCGGCTGGCCAAGGAAACCCTGCCCGCGGCCCTGGCCCGGCTCCAGCAGGGCACGTCGATCGAGGACGTGATGCGCACCACCGGCCCGGTGTCCCGGGTGGGCCCCCGGTTCGAGGCCGCGCACCACGCGGTGGTGCGCTACATCCTGATGACCGTCGACGCCGAGGAGGACCTGCGCGACTCCGCCCGGCGGGCCTTCGTCAACATCGCCCGGCGCGTGCAGGCCATCGTGCACCAACAGGCCCTGGAACTGCGCGAACTGGAGGACAAGCACGGGAACGACCCGGACGTCTTCCACGACCTGCTGCACCTGGACCACCGCACCGCGCTGATCGGCCGGCTCGCGGACAGCATCGCCGTCCTCGGCGGCGCCCGGCCGGGACGCCAGTGGCAGAAGGACATCCCGCTGTTCAACGTGTTGCGCGGGGCGATGTCCCGGATCACCGACTACCAGCGCGTCGACCTCCACTCGGTGGCCGACGTCGGCATCCTCGGCCGCGCGGCCGAACCGCTGATCCACGCCGTGGCCGAACTCCTGGACAACGCCACGCGCTACTCACCGCCGCAGACCCGGGTCCACCTGACCGCGACCGAGGTCCAGACCGGGGTCGCCGTCGAGATCGAGGACGCCGGTCTCGGCCTGACCGACGAGGCCCGTATCCGCGCCGAACGGTCCCTGGCGCAGCACGCCACCAGCGGACTGGACCTCGACGACCTGGGCGAGTCGCCCCGGCTCGGCCTGGCGGTGGTCGGCCGGCTGTCCCACACCAACCACTTCACCGTGTCGCTGCGCGTGTCCGCGTACGGCGGCGTGCGCGTCGTCCTGGTCGTACCGCCCGAACTGATCACCGTGACCCCGGCGCCCGGCGGAGCCATCGCCAAGGCGCCCAGCCTGCCGCCGCCCCGCTACCCCAGCGGACCGAAGCACCGGGCCACGGCAGCCGCCGAGGAGGCGGTGCCCGCCGACGCCCCGCGCACCACCAACGGGCTCCCGCAGCGCAGGCGGCGCACCACCCGCCCCCTGTTCCCGTCCGCGGGCCCCCGGCAGGCGGCCCCCTCCGCCGCCGAACCCCGGCCCCCGGCCCCTCCGGCCGGGCTGTGGATGTCCGCCTTCCTCGACGGCGCCTCCGGCGCGGCCCCGGCGCACGGCCCCGAGGGCCCGGACGACGCGGAGCCCGAGCAGTGACTGAGCCAGCAGATAAGGATGAGTGAGCAAGTGGCCACAAAGCAGCGGTTCAACATGGACTGGATGCTGGAGGAGTTGGCGTCCAGCGTCCCGCAGACCCGCAACGTCGTGGTGCTGTCCTCGGACGGCCTGTGCATGGCGCAGTGCGGTACGGACACCGACACCGCCGACCGCCTCGCCGCCGCCTGCGCCGGGCTGCAGAGCCTGTCGGCGGCCATCGCCGCCGAGTTCCCGCACCGCGACGGCCGGATGAAACTCGTCGTCGTCGAGGTCGACGGCGGCTTCTTCTACCTGATGGCGGCCGGCGCCGGGGCGTATCTGGCCGTGCTGGCCGACGACGACGTGGACGCCGGCCTGATGGGGCAGCGGATGCGGGACCTGGTCGCCCGGATCGGCCAGCACCTCTCCAGTCCGCCACGGGCCGACCGGCAGATCCCATGAGCGACCCGGAGCAGGAGAAACGACGGGCCTGGGAAGAGGGCGGTCCCGAACGGCTCTACGTCCTCACGTCCGGCCGGAAAGAGGCCGAACGGCAGACGCCCCTCGACATGGTCACGCTGATCGTCAGCCGCGGCGAGGCCGGCCCGGGCATGCAGCCGGAACTCGCCGCCATCGTCCGCATCTGCGACTACCCGCTGTCCGTCGCCGAGCTGTCCGCGTACCTCCACCTGCCGGTCAGCGTGGTCACCGTACTGCTCACGGAGCTCCTGGCGAGCGGCCACGTCGAGGCCCGCGCCTCGGTCCCGGCCAAGTCGCTGCCCGACATCGAACTCTTGGAGGCGGTGATGCATGGACTACAGAATCTCTGAACCCGTCGTCGGCCCGCGGGGCGAGGACGTCCTGCCGGCCTCGGTCACCACGGCGGTGAAGGTGGTGATCGTCGGCGGCTTCGGCGTCGGCAAGACCACCCTGGTCGGCTCGGTCAGCGAGATCAGACCGCTCACCACCGAAGAGATCATGACGCAGGCCGGGGCCGGCGTGGACGATCTCGCCGGGGTCGAGCGCAAGAGCGAGACCACCGTGGCGATGGACTTCGGCCGCATCACCCTCAACGAGGAACTGGTGCTGTACGTCTTCGGCACCCCGGGCCAGCAGCGGTTCTGGTTCCTGTGGAACGGCCTCTTCGAAGGCGCGCTGGGCGCCGTCGTCCTCATCGACACCCGGCGGCTGGAGGACAGCTTCGACGTGATGGGCCGCCTGGAGGAACGCGGCGTGCCCTTCATCGTCGCCATCAACGCCTTCCCGGACGCCCCCTCGTACCCGGTCTCCGAGCTCCGGCAGGCCCTGGACATCCCCGACGAGGTGCCGGTGATCGACTGCGACGCCCGCGAACGCGGCTCCAGCCGCGACGGCCTGCTGACCCTCATGCGCTATCTGCACACCCTCACCACCACGACTCCGGAGCGACGGTGACCTTCCCTTCCCCCGAACAGCACGGCACCACATGGGCCGCCACACCGCCTCCGGGGTGTCCGGCACACGCCCGATTCGGCGCCCCGGACGGACTGGCGCGGCTCTTCGGCCCCGAGGCGGCCGCGGACCCCATGGGCCTGTACGAGCGCCTGCGCGCCCGGCACGGCGCCGTCGCGCCCGTCCTGCTGGACGGCGACCTGCCCGCCTGGCTCGTCCTCGGCTACCGCGAGATCCTGGAGGTCGCCGGCACGCCCGCCCGGTTCAGCCGCGACTCGCGCAACTGGCGCTGGTTCCGGGAAGGGCGGGTGCCGCCGGACTCACCGCTGCTCCCGATGATCGCCTGGCAGCCGGTCTGCCTGTTCCTGGACGGGGAGGAGCGCAACCGGCTGCGCGTGGCGGTCACCGACAGCCTGGACCGCTTCAACCGCCGGGGCATCCGGCGGCACATCACCCGCTTCACCCACCAGCTGGTGGACGGCTTCGCCGAGCGCGGGGAGGCGGACCTGGCCGCGGAGTTCTGCGAACACCTGCCCATGCTGGTGCTGACGCAGCTGCTGGGCATGCCCGACGAGTACGGGCCCCGGCTGGTCGCGGCCAGCCGGGACATGGTGGCGGGCACCGCGACCTCGGTGGCCAGCAACGCGTTCATCGTGGAGACCCTCACGGAGCTGGTACGGCGCAAGCACACGACCCGCGGCCACGACATCACGTCCTGGCTGATCGACCACTCCTCCCGGCTGACCGACGAGGAGGTGTGGAACCACCTGCGGGTCGTCCTCATCGCCGCGAACGAGACCACGGTCAACCTGCTCAAGAGCACCCTGCGGATGGTGCTGACCGACCCCCGGTGCCACGCGTCGCTGGCCGGCGGGCAGATGACGCTGCCCGACGTGGTCGAGCAGGTGCTGTGGAGCGAACCGCCCCTGATGACCATCCCCGGCCGCTGGGCCGCCGTGGACACGGAGGTCGGCGGCCAGAAGATCGAGGCGGGGGACATGCTGCTGCTCAGCCTGGCCGCCGGGAACCACGACCCGGCCGTCCGGCCGGACCCCTCGGTCCCGCTGCTCGGCAACCGTTCGCACCTGGCCTTCAGCAGCGGCCCGCAGGAGTGCCCCGGCCAGAACATCGGCCGGGCCATCGCCGACTCCGGCATCGACACGCTGATGGCCCGGCTGCCCGATGTACGGCTGCGCATTCCCGAGGAGGAGCTGCGCTGGAGCTCGGGCTGGATGACGCGCCATCTGACCAGTCTCCCGGTGACGTTCACCGCCTCCCGGCCCGCGCGCGCCGGCGCGTCCGCCGGTCCGTCCCCGGAGCGCCCCCTGTGGCCCCCGGACGGCGGCTCCCTGCCCGCAGCCGAGCAGCCGGTTCCGTCCCCGCCTGCCCCGCCCCCGCCGGTTTCCGTCCCCGAGCGGCGTACGTCCTGGTGGGCCGCGTTGAAGGCCTGGCTGCGCGGCTGATGCCCGCGGGGCGGCACGCTGTTGTGCCTGTTACGTCTGTTACGGCGTCCCGGTGGCCCGGAGCGCGGCCGGTCCACCGGGTACGAGTTCTTCGACGGCGCTCGCCACACGGTCCAGCGCCTCTTCCAGCACCGCCCGCGAAGTGGCGTAGCTGATGCGGACATTGCCCTCGGCGGCCGGGCCGAACCACTCGGCCGTGCCGGGCACCACGGCCACCCGTGCTTTCGCCAGCAGGAATGCGCCCATCGCCTGACTGGTCAGCCCGAGGGCGGACACGTCGGGGAACAGGACGTACGTTCCGTCCGGGCGGCCGCAGGAAATGCCGGGCATCGCGTTCAGCCGGTCCACACAGTAGTCCCGCATTTTCCGGAGGTGCTCCAGGAATGCGTCCCGCCAGGGCCAGCCGTGACGCAGGGCGGCCAGGGCGCCGGCTTGGGTGCAGGGCGTCATGCTGTACGTGGCGCCGAGGCGCTGGAAGGCCAGCCGCAAAGCGTCCGCCGCCCGCGGGGTCGGGGCGATGACGAAGCCCATGCGCAGCCCCGGGAGCGCGAACGTCTTGGAAAGGCCGGTCACCGTGTAGACGCGCCAGCTGTTCCCGGTGTCCAGGCTCGCCATGCTGATGTGCGCCCTGGGCGGATACACGATTTCGTTCCACACCTCGTCGGAAAGTATCGGGACACGGTGGGCGGCGGCTATGTCCTCCACGGCCCGGAGTGTCGTCCCGGTGAAGACCGTACCCAGCGGATTGTGCGGATTGCACAGACAGATCAGCGCGGTCCGCGAAGTCACCAAGGACGCGAGCCGGTCCGTATCCAGCTGCCCCGTGCTCTTGTCCACCGGGCAGTGCACGCGCCGGGCTCCCACGGCGTCGACGGCCTGTCCGAAGAGCAGGTCGACCGGGTCCAGCACAATGCACTCGTCACCCTCTCCGCACAGCAGGCGCACCACGCCCCACAACGCGGCCGCCGTGCCGGGGGCCGGCACCACGCGGTCGGGGTGGTTGCCGATTCCGTAACGGGCCTCGGCGACTTCCGAGAAGGCCTCCCGGAGTTCTTCCGGGCCCATGGGCGACGCATAGGGGAAATAGCCGTCGGCGACCGCCTCGATCACCGCGTCCCGGACCTCCCGGGGCCCGGGGAAATCCGGCTCGGCGGCCGTCAGCGGAATGACGTCGGGCGGGAAAGCGCCCCAACGGACCGGCGACCGCCGCCGCAGCAGGTCGGGGCGCACCTGCGCGTCGTCGAACAGCGAACGGAGCGCGTCGTGCCGCGGCACGCTGATCACCCCCGCTGGTATCGGGCGGGCGGATACCGGTCGTAGAGCTCCGAGGACCAGTACGTGGTCATCCGCGGACGGCCGTGCTGCAGCCGTGCCGACGCGTACGTGTGGATGCCGCGGCCGCCCGACAGCGGGCGCCGGGCCACCTGCTCCAGCAGTGCCCGGTAACGGCCGGCGGGCAGGCCCATACGGGCCATGAGGGAGCTGATGCGGTCCCGTACGGTGCGGTCGCTCTCCGCGTGCACCCACAGCGGGACGTACAGCGTGGCGGACACGGGTACGTGCTCACCGTCCGCCGTGAAGGTCAGATTGCTGACGAGCGGCTGGGGCCGTGCCGCACCGCCGTCGCCGGTCAGCGCCTGGCAGAACTCCGCCAGGAATCCGGTCTCGTGCTGGAGCGATATACCCATGCGGGCGTCGAGTTCCGCCGGGGGGATGTCGTAGTGGCGGAAGTACACCTTCACGCGCGACTGGGGGCCGTCCAGCAGGTCCAGACCCAGGTAGACGATCCTGTCGAGGTCGAATCCCCGGGAGGCGTACGCGCGGACCGCGGCCCACGCCTTGCCGAATCCCAGACGGTCCAGCGCCGCCCGCGTCCGCTCGGCGGCGGTCATGCGCCGGTCGGCGTCCGGGTTCAGATAGACCTTGAACTCGGGCTCTCCGTCCGGCGAGAAGACGACGGCGTGCATCATCGCGAATCCGGCCGGTTTCCCGTCCGGCAGGAACAGGTCCTGGACCGCCGCCGGACGGTCGTCTACGGCGCCGAACTCCTCGGCCAGCCCACGGGTGAGGCCGAGCGCCGATTCCTGTGCGGCCGCGGTGCTCGGCCGGTCCGGTACGGCTTCCACGAGCACCCGTATCTGCGTGCACTCCCGCGAAAAGGCGGCGGAGAACTCTATCGGCGAACCGTCGGCGCAGACATCGGAACGCCAGTCCGGACGCGTCCCTATTCGCCTGTTTCCCCATGGTGTCAGCATCCTGCGCAGCACCCTCGCCCCCTGCTCGACATTCAGGCCCGCACTGCGCAGAAGGCGCATGGCGGTGGAAATTCCGTAGTCCCTGAACGTCGCGCCGCCACAAACCGGTGGAACCGATCGTAGAGACGACATGGAACCCCTTCCCCAATCCCGTACCGGGTCTCGCCGTACTGCGCGCTTTCCTCGCCGGCCGGTCGGCCGGTACCAACAGGGCAGGACGCCATGCGTCCACAAGGGAATCGACGAAAGGAGGAGTCGTTCCCGCGCTCCCGGTCCGCTAAGCGTCATGCAACAGGCCGCCCGGATACTGTCCCTTATCCTCGCGAGCTGCGGCCGTTTCTCAGAACCGGGTTGCTTTTACCATCAACGAAGCTTGCTCCGGCCGCCACCGGCGCACAAGGGGCGTGCGCGGCGTTCGTCGTAGGGTGGCGCGCGCCACCGTCTGACAGACGTACGCGCGGGCGCTCGGACCGGGCCCGTTGCGGAGCTCTCGCCCGGCCGGGCCCCGCGCCCAGGGCACGGAGCCCGGAGCGCGCGGCCCGGCGCGGGAAGAAGCGGCCGGATCAGGTGCCCGGCCGCTTGATGTAGCCCTTGCGCACCAGCGCGTCGCAGGTGGCCTTCGGGTCCTTCTTGCCCTTGTACTGCCTCTTCACTTCCTTGACGCAGTCGGCGTACGGGAACGGCGGGCCGCTCGGCTGCGCCTGCGGGCGGGCGGTCGCGGCGGCCTCGGTGGCCGCTCCCGTGAACAGCACGCCGCTCAGCGCGACGGCCGCGGCCAGGGCGTAGCTCATCTTTCGCACAGGTCGTCCTCTCTCTGGCGCCGGAGCCCAGCGCCCCGGACGCGAGAGCCCTCCCGCGGCCGGCGGAGGCCGGTTCGCCGGACAAGGCTCGTTCACGCCCAACGAGCCGATACGTCCCGGGAAACGCCGTTCCGTACGCGGATCAGCCGCCTGCGGCGCGAGGTTCACGCGAACCGGTCGGATCGACGCCCGCCGTACGGGCCGGATCAGCGCACCGTCCCGTCCCCCGGCCCGCCGGTCATCAGCCCGGCCGCCACCAGGCTGACCACCGCCGGCGCCAAGGCGGCCCAGAACGCGATCTGCACGGCGTGCAGCGAGGCCGCGGCGCCACCGGGCCCGGCGGCGTGGAGGTAGACGCTGCCGAGGACCGCCACCCCGAGGGTCGCGCCCAGCTGCTGGACCGCGTTCAGCAGCCCGGCGGCCGAGCCGGTCTCCTGCGGCCGCAACGGCTGCAGTGCGGTGGTGAAGAACGCGGGGGTGAAGAGGCCGGCCCCCAGGCCGACCACCGCGAGCGCCGGAAGCAGCAGGGTGGGGTACGCCGCGGGGTCCGCGGTGCGGTACACGGCGATGGAGGCCAGCGCACCGGCCAGGAGCACGGTGAGCCCGAGAGGCATCGTCCGGTGCCCGAAGCGCCGGACGAGGCGGGCACCGGCCGCCCAGGACGCCACGGCCAGACCGGCCGACCACGGAGCGAGCGTGAGACCGGCGTGCAACGCGTCGATGTGCAACCCGAGTTGGAGCTGGAGGACGATCACCATCAGCAGGCCGTTGGTCACCGCGAAGAACGAGGCCGAGGCCACCAGTGCGGCCGGGAAGCCACGGCGCGCGAAGAGACTCGGCTCCACCAGCGGGCTGCGCCCGGCGGCGACGGCGCCGCGCTGGTGCCGTACGAAAACGGCCATCAGCAACAGCCCGGCACCGACGGAGGCCCAGTTCCCCGCGGACAGTGCGGCGCGGCCGGCCCCGATCAGCGGATGGACGACGAGCCCGACGCCCGCCATGGCCAGCAGCGTGCCGGTCACGTCGAGGGCGGGGCGGCGCGGGGCGCGGTTCTCCGTCAGCTTGGGCGCGAGCGCGAGGACCAGCAGCGACAGGGGGACGTTCACCAGGAACGCCGCCCGCCAGGACGAGCCGAACAGATCGGCGTGGATGAGGAATCCGCCGAGCACCGGCCCGCAGACGGCGGCCAGCCCCATCACCGGGCCGACGCTGCCCAGGGCGCGCGCCAGCTCGGGCCCGGCGAACATGGCCTTGATCAGGCCGATGGTCTGCGGAACGACCACGGCCGCCGCTGCCCCCTGCACCGCGCGGAAGGCGATCAGCAGACCGGTGCCGGGCGCCAGGGCACAGGCGACGGACGCGAGCAGGAAGCCCGTGACGCCCAGCACGAACACCCGCCGCCGCCCGGCGATGTCACCCAGGCGCCCCCCGGTGATCAGCAGCACCGCGAACGGCAGGGTGTAGGCCGTCGTGAACCACTGGACGTCGGACACCGGCCCGCCCAGGCCGGCGTGTACGGCCGGCGCGACGACCTGCACGATGGTCGCGTCCAGCAGATTCATCGCCTCGGCGAGCAGCAGGGCGGCGAGCCCCCACCACCGCCATCGGTACGCCGTCACGGGCGGCACGAGCACACGCTCAGCGGTCATCGGACATCCCCTCCACCGTTGTCGACACCCCGGCCCCTGGGCGGACAGCCCGGGGCCGGTCGCGGATCAGCGTGGAAGGCGGCGCCCGGAGGTGACAGTCATCGCCGGTGAAGTGGCGCTATCCGCCTCCGGAGGCGGTCGCGGCGGCGAATTCCCACGCGCGGGCGCACGTTCCGTACGCCCCGGCCCTTCCGCACCGATCGCCGACGAAACCCCCAATACCCCGAATTTACGGTGACCTTGACCACATTGACGTACCTTTCGCCGCTGGGCTTCACTTTCCCCTGACGAAAAGCGGAAAGCCGGATTCAGCGGTGGAGCAGTGTTTTTCCGCATGCCGGTCCGCAGGAGTCAGTGTTCGGTTCCGTCGGTTCGCCCGTCCCGGAGGTGCTGTCATGAAGCTCATCAACTCCCTCAAGAAGAAGATGAAGGCGGAGAAGAGCCTGAAGGCCTACGCCTGGTACATCTGGTACTGATCGGCACGTGACCCGGTAGTTCCCTCATCCAGGCTCTCGGAGGCCGCCGATGCGTACGTACGGTACGGAACGGAGCGACCGGGTCACGGTCTTCACACCGCGGCTCGGCCGGCTCCTCAGTGAGCACCGCGGCGCGGACGTCTTCCGGCTGGAGGCCGACACGGTCGGCGTCGCCGGACCCGCGCTGATCGACGCCGTGCTGCGCAGCAGACCGGCCAACGCCGCCGAGCGGCCCACCTTCAAACCCCTCCAGGGCCGGCCCATCAGCCGCCCCGAATCCTCCGCGGTCATGCGCGCCGTTTCCCTGGACGTGCGCGCGGCACTGGAAAAGCCGGCCGGGCCCGACGGGAAAGGCGGCACAGCCGCCGACTTGTCGGGGGAATGGCCGCGGACGGCGCACCTTTATCTGCGGGACCTGGTTTTCGGGTCCGATCCCATGCGGCTGCGGGTGCTCGTGGACCGCAAGCTGGAATGGACGCCCAAACTGACCTGGACCGTGATCGCCGCGGGCGCGGCGCTGCCGGGCTGCCCGGGGGCCGGCGCGCCGGTGTCCCGGCTGGCCGGGCTCGCGGCCGCCGCGGCCGGTTACGGGGACCGCCGGTACGCGATGGGCCTGTACCGGCGTGCGGCGGCACCGGTGTGCTTCACCGTCTCCACGCTCGTCGCCAACGCGCTCTGGCTCGGCTCGCCTTTCGAGGACCACATACCGAACCGCCACATTTTGTACGAGTCCATGCGGCTGCTGCCGCCGTCGTGGAACCTGCTGCGCGTGGCGTCACCGGAGTTCGCGGCCCTCGACGACCGGATCGGCGCGAGCGACGACGTACTGCTGCTCCCGCTGCTCAGCCACCGCGATCCGCGCCTGTGGGACGCGCCGGACGAGTTCCGCCCCGAGCGCTGGGCGGCCCTCGACGCCGACGACCAGCCCGGCTACCTGCCATTCGGGCACGCCAACGAGCGGTGCTGGGGACGGCACATGGTCATGCCGCTGGCCGAACGGCTGCTGGACATGGTGCGCGAGCAGGGGCTGGCGGTGAGCCCGGAGCAGAAGTCCGCGGAGGTGCCGCTGGCCGGCCTGCTCGGGGTGTCGCGGGTATCGGTCGTACGCCGCTGAACCGGCGAACGGCGGGCCCCGCACCGGTCGTTGGAGCGGCCCCGTGCGGGCTCCGCGAACCCGCACGCACCCGGACCGTGTGCCGTCAGGCCGCCGCCGTGTCCACCAGATCGGTGACGAACTTGCGCACCCGGCCGCGGAGCACCGGCGTCACGCCGTGGATGACCTGGGCCCCGTACGCGACGGCCACCCCCGGCCCGGCGTCGGTCAGCCACCGGCTCTTGCGCGGCGCGCTCAGCCACTGCGGCGTCCCCTCGTGGGCCGCGGGGCCGTGCGGCAGGCTGCGGCTCAGCGGCGTGCCCGGCTCGTACCCGTCGGCCGTGCCCAGCAGCGTGTCGGTCCAGGGCGCGCTGTCCGACGTCGTCTCGATGTAGAACCGGCCGCCTTCCGTCGCGTCCGCGATCGTCACACCGATCCGGCCGATGCGCCGGGGCGGGGTCCGCGGGCTGCTGATCCCGTCGAGGTGGGTCGGCACGCCCTGGCCCACGGCGAGTTCGGTGTATCCCCAGTGCCCGGACCCGGCGATCGACGGCATGCTGCGCCGGATCGCGGGCAGCGCCCGCAGGGTGGCCTCGGCCAGCACCTCGTGCGCGGTCGCCGGGGCCACGAGCACCTCGGCCTGGTGGCGGGGCCGCCAGCCGGCCGCCTCGCTGTCCATGATCTTGACCAGCCGGGAGATCTCCTCCGTGGTCAAGAACTCCTCGACCGTCTGCAGCATGAGCGTCTCACTGATGTGGATCACTTCGCTCTCCTCGTCGACGGGCCGGTGAACCGGTCTCGTCCACCACGGTCCCGCCGGGGCGAGGGGGCGGACAGGCGCAGACGGGGGCGCACACGCGCGCGGCGACTCGTACGTGTGTGCGCCCTGCGGGCGCCGGACGTCACCGCCCGGTGAACGAAGCGCCCTTCTCCATGTTCAGCGGCCGGGCGAGCGTCTCGACGCTGTCCAGGGCCAGCTCGACGTTGCGCTCGCTCAACGGGATGCGCAGCAGCTGCACGGCCTTGGAGTCGGTCAGCGAGGAGACCGCCGGGCTCGAAGCCGAGGAGGCGACGGCGGGCTGCGGAACCAGGGCGGCGGCACCGGCCGCGGCGACCGCGGTGATGACGGCGGAACGAATACGCATCAGAACGAGACTTCCACGAGGGTCGGAGACGGGTGACGGAGACGGAGGCGGGAGGCGGGAGGCGGGAGGCGGGCAAACGGGAGCGCGGTGGGTGCGCACCCAAGTCAATGCGGACGGACGCGCTCGCGAAGCGCTCCGGTCCGTGTGACCACCCTTACGGGGGCGGGGGATCACCCGGGCGGCCGAGAGGGCGGCGGACGTGTTCGAAGGCGGCGCGTCCGCGCGGCGCCGCCGCACGACTACTCCCGCCGATCATGGGTACCCAGCGCGCCGTACCGCCGGGCGCCGCCCGGCCCTGACCAGCGCGGGAGTGGCCCGGGAGGCGGAGTTGGCGAAGGTGCGGGGCGCGGCCGCGTGGCAGTGGCTGTGGTGGGAGGTGACGGCGGTCGGCCGGACGGTGCGGGCCGCGGTACGGCACTCCGGGCCGGAGCGGGACACCGTCGTCCAGTCGCTGAAGGCAGCCGGCGCGGCGACCGTCGCCTGGGCGCTGACGGGCTGGTGGCTGAACGCGCCGCTGGCCCTGATGGCCCCCTGGACGGCGCTGGCGCTGGTCGACGCGACCGTCTACCGCTCGCTGCGGTCCGGCCTCCAGCAGCTCGTGATGATCGTGCTCGGCGCGCTGCTCGCGTCCGCCGCGATGGCCGCGACGGACGGCAGCACGCTGGGCGCCATGCTCCTCGCGCTGCCGGTGATGACGCTGGCCGGCACCCACCGCAGACTGGGCGCCCAGGGCATCTACGGGGCGACCACCGCCCTGTTCGTCATCACCTACGGCGCCTATTCCCTGACCGAGGTCGGCCACCGGCTCGTCGAGACCATGATCGGCGCGGTCATCGGCGTCGCCGTCAACGCCCTGGTCCTGCCGCCGGTGCACCTGCGCAACGTGCACGACCAGCTCCGGCGCCTGCCCCGGGAGTCCGCCGCGCTGCTGCGGACGATGGCCGGGGGCCTGCGCGACGGGGAGTGGACCGCGACGGACGCGGCCGGCTGGCACGACCGCGCGCGCCGCCTCGGCCAGGTGCTGCAAGCGCTGGCCAGCGCGCGGCAGTGGAACGCCGAGAGTTCCCGCTTCAACCCCGGCTTCCGGCTGCGCCGTACCGGACCGCCCCCGCCGCCGCCCGAGAAGGCCGACACCGTGTGGGAACGCGCCACCGACCACCTCGCGGCCATCACCCGCACCCTGTCGGGCACCTCCGGGGAACGGGCCCGTCTGACCACGCCCGGCGCCGTGTTCCTGCGGCGCTACGCCGACCTCGCGGACGAGGCGGCGACGCTCTGCGAGGCCGAGGCGGACCTGCTCGCCGACCACGAGCGGGCGGAAGCGGTGAAGCGCTACCGCGCGGCCCGCCGCCGCTCCCAGGAGCTGTACGACGAGCTGGCGGACGAGTTCCGGCGGCTGGGCGACCCCGCGGCCGCCGCGGCCGGCGGCGAACTGCTCGTGGAGATGAAGCAGCTGCTGTACGAGCTGACCAACTTCGCCCGGACGGACGTGTCCGGGGAACTGGAGGAGGAGAAGCGGCGGGCCGGGTGACCTTCGCGGCGGAGGGGAGGCGAGGCGGGCGAGGGGCACCTGCCGCGCGTACGGGCAGGTCACCCGTCGCGCGTACGGGCGGGCCCCGCGTTTTCCCCGGAACGCCCGGGGCACCCGTGAGCCACACGGCATCCGGCACACGGCCCGACGGCATGCCACCTGAAGGCCCACGGCCCACGGCCACACCGCGCACACCGTGCCCCCGGTCGGGTGAAGGGAAGGACCGCGACGTGCAACGCCCTCCGGCACGCGGAGAACTGTCGGCGGCGGTCGTCTCCGCGCTGGAGCGGCTGCCCGGCACCGTACGGCTGCCGGACGCCCGTACGGTGGCCGCGGCCGATCCGTACGGCGACGATCTGCACCTCGCCCTGGCCCTCTGCTACGAGCTGCACTACCGCGGCTTCGACGCCGTGCCCGACACCTGGGAGTGGGACCCGGAGCTGCTGCGTTTCCGGGCGTCCCTGGAGAAGGGCTTCCTCGGCGCGCTGCGCGCGGACCTGCCGCGGCCGGGCGAAGTGACCGAGCTGCTCGACGGTCTGCTGGTGGAGCCGGCCGACGGTACCGGCGTCTCGTACTTCCTGCGCGACGAGGGCGAGCTGTGGCACCTGCGCGAGTACGCGGCCCAGCGGTCCCTGTACCACCTCAAGGAGGCCGACCCCCACCTGTGGGTGGTGCCGCGCCTGTGGGGCCAGGCCAAGGCCGGGATGATGGCGGTGGAGTACGACGAGTTCGGGGCGGGCCGCGCGGAGCGGGTGCACTCCCGGCTCTTCGCCGATCTTCTGGCCGATCTCGGCCTGGACCCCGCCTACGGCCGCTACCTGGGCGTCTGTCCGCGGCAGATGCTCGCCGTCAACAACCTCATGTCGCTCTTCGGGCTGCACCGCGCGCACCGGGGCTCCCTGGTCGGCCACTTCGCCTGGGTGGAGGTCACCTCGTCACCCGGCTCGCGCCGCCTCGCGCAGGCGCTGGAACGGCTGGGCGCCGGACCGGCCGCTGTGCACTTCTACGCCGAGCACGTCGAGGCCGACGCCGTGCACGAACAGCTGGTGCGCCACCAGGTCGTACGGGGGCTGCTGCGCGAGGAGCCCGCCCTCGCACCGGACGTCGCCTTCGGCATCGCCGCCACCGACCTGCTGGAGGAGCGGCTGGGCGAGCACCTGCTCGGCGCGTGGGCGGCCGGGGAGTCCTCGCTGTTCGCCCCGCTGTGATGCCCTGAGCGTGTCCTGATCGTCGGTGACGCGGGGTGGCGACGGGGTGGTGACGCGGGGCTAACCGCTGCCTTCCGGGCCTCCGGTGGTCCGGGCGCGTGTCCCCGCAGGCCGCTTGCGCCCGCGGTGGCTGGTGTCGCACCAGGGGTAGGAGCGGCTGCGGCGGCACCTGCACAGCGCTACGAAGGGGCGGTCCGAACGGGCCGTCGTACCGTCGTCGAGTTCCACCTCGACGGGGCCCTCGATGAGCACCGGGCCCCCGGGGTCCTGCACGACCCGGCGCGCGTCCCGGCGCCCGCCGTCCGCGCGTTCACGTACCGGCTCCTGCTCCTCATGAGGGGCGCTGGGCACGGATCACCACCAGCTCTTCCTTGTCCTGGCCCGGAGCCGTCAGCCCCTGGGCCTCCAGCCAGGGCGCGCGCTGCCGCAGCACGGGCCCGAAGGGGACGGACCGCCGGTCGGTGACGGCGGCCTTCAGCCCGGCCCCGGCCAGCAGTTCCACGGTCCGGGAGGGAGCGCAGATGCCGGAATGGACCAGCAGCAGCACGCCGTCCGGGGCGAGCAGCGTGGGCGCCTGGGCACACAGCCGGTCCAGTACGGCCCGGCCGTCCGGTCCGGCGTCCCACGCCCGCGCCCGGCCGCCGCGCGGCGGGTCCGGCCTGGCGCAGGGCACGTACGGCGGGTTCGCCATGATCAGGTCGAAGGTGCGCCCGGCCACCGGGCGCAGCAGGTCGCCCTGGTACGCGCGCACCCGGTCCCGGTGCCCGGCGAACCAGGCGTTCAACCGGGTGGTGAGTACGGCGGCGAGCGCGGCGTCCACGGCGGTGACCCGCCCGGCCCCGTGCCGGGCCGCGGCGACCGCCAGGGCCCCGCTGCCCGCCCCCACGTCCAGCACTTCCGCACCCGGACGCAGGGTCTCCCGCCGGAGTGCCGCGGCCAGCATCCCGGTGTCTTCCTGCGGCGCGTACACGCCCGGCGGTCTGATGAAGAACACCCGCCACGGGTACCCCCGTCACACCTTTTCTTGCAGCGCGGAATGAAGCCGCAGCTGAGCGCGGGGCGGGAAGGCAGGACGTACCGGCTTACCAGGGCGTACCGGCCGCAGGAGGTACCGGCTACCAGGACGTACAGGTTACGAGGACGTACCCCGGCCGGCAGCAGGTGCCGGCTATGCGGCGGTGAGCGTGGTCACCAGCACGTCGCGGTAGGCGGGCTCCGAGCGGTCCATCGGCTGGATCGGGGAGACGCAGTGCAGCGAGTCCCGGTCGTCCGACAGCAGCAGGCTGCCCGGCCGGTGCAGGGTGGTGCACAGCAACTCGCGCCCGTCGTCCGTGTAGACGCAGCTCTGGCCGCCGACCGCGTTCTCCCGGTTGACGAGCAGTGAGGACACCAGCGTCACACCGTCCTTGTGCCGCCCCTCCGGGGTCGGGTCGCCCGGGTCGTCGGCGGTCGCGACGACCCGGAACGGGTGCAC
This sequence comes from Streptomyces rimosus subsp. rimosus, assembly GCF_000720725.1. Classification (GTDB taxonomy): domain Bacteria; phylum Actinomycetota; class Actinomycetes; order Streptomycetales; family Streptomycetaceae; genus Streptomyces; species Streptomyces rimosus_A. Next base: position 8,744 of record NZ_JOCQ01000017.1, on the reverse strand, counting down.
CTTGACGATCCACCGCCCGGCGCCGTCCAGCGCGGCCGCCGCCTGCGCCAGCAGGTCGAACAGCGGGCGCAGCAGCGGGTCGGCGGCGAACGCGTCGGTCAGCGGTTCGAAGTTCCGGTCCACCGTCTCGTACAGCGGGTTGGTGTCCTTCGGCTGGACGAACGGCGTGTGGGGCAGCCGCTCCAGCTCCCCGGTGGCCGGGGTGAGGGAGAACTGGCCGTAGCGGCGCAGCCTGCGGGTGCCGCGTTCGGCCGCGTACCGGTCCTCGCCCAGCTCGTCCCAGTGCGCGGCGAACCGCGCCCAGGCCTCCTCGTCCGCGCCCAGCTGCTCCCGTACCGAGGCCGGGGACATCAGGCAGACGGCGGAGTGGGTCAGGCACGAGCGGGCGGCCTCGACCGGGGACGCGGCCCCGGCCGCTCCGCCGGTTCCGGACGGCGCCGAGCGCTCTTCGATGTGCTCCACGTCGGATGTCCGCCTTCCTTGCCGGCCGTGCGCCGCGGCGCCTGCGTGGTCCCATCGTGTGGCGGGCCGCCGCTGATCGCATCTTGCGGGGGGCGGAGCGTGGGGCCGGGCATGGGGCGGAGCGCGGGACCGAGCCCGGGGCGGGGCATGGGGCGGAGCGTGGGACCGAGCCCGGGGCGGGGCATGGGGCGGGGCCGTTCCGGAGCGCGGGACGGCCCCGCCCCCGGTACGCCATTGCTCACACCGACCCCACTTTCACAAGCCCTTTCTCCCGGGAATGACTCAATGTCGCCGAATACCGTCACCCGTCTTTGACACGCGTTTTCGCGGCTTTCTACGGTGATCGAACCTCCCCCCGGCCCAGAAATGAGGAACACCATGCGCGTCCTGTGCACCGCCACCGGATCCCCCTCGCACGGCCGAGCCCTGCTGCCGCTGGCCCGTGCGCTGGCCGCCGCCGGGCACGAGGTCACGGTCGTCACGACGGCCGAGGTGGCGCCGGTCTTCGCCGCCGACGCCGTGACGGTCGAGGCCATCCTGCCGCGCATCGACTTCAGCGCGATGGGGCAGGCCTCGGCCGAGGCGGCCGAGGCCGCCGAGGCGGCGGGTGCCGACACGCCGGACGGCGACCCCGAGGCGCACCTGCAGATCCTGGTCGACCGCCTCACCGGCGACCTGGCCCTGGAATGCCACCGCGTCCTGGCGGAGCTGGCCCGGGACTTCCGCCCCGACGCGATCATCCGGGACGGCATGGACGTCGGCGCCTGCCTGCTCGCCGAACAGCTCGGCATCCCGCAGCTGCCCATTCCCGCGGGCACCGTCAACATCCTCGACCCGGCAGCGCTGCTCCCGGCGCTGAACCGGCTGCGCGAGGAGCTGGGGCTGCCCGTACAGGAGGAGCCCGGGTCGCTCTACCCGCACGGCCGCTTCGACTACCTGCCCGCCGCGTACTCCTTCGCGCAGTTCCCGGCCACCGTGCTGGCCTACCGCCAGACCACCGTGGTGGACCGCACCGCCGGACTGCCCGGCTGGGTCGCCGAACTCCCCGCCGACCGGCCGCTGGTGTTCGCCGCGCTGGGCACCGCGCTGCCGATGTTCCGCGAGGTGCTGCCCCCGGGCGCCCCGCTGCCGGTGGGCATGACCGACCCGGCCGAGCTGCTGGCCACCATCGTCGCGGGTCTGTCCCGGCTGGAGTGCACGGCCGTGGTGGCGACCGGCGGCGTCGAGCCGGCCGGCGGCGTCGAGCCCGCGCCGCACGTCCACCTGACGGACCGCCTCGCGCAGCCGCTGCTGCTGGAATGCGCCGACCTGTTCGTCACCCACGGCGGCTACAACAGCATCCGCGAAGCGGTGCGCACGGGCACGCCCATGGCGGTGCTGCCGAACTTCGGCGACCAACTGCCCAACGCCGCACGCGTGCAGGAACTGGGACTCGGCCGGCACCTCACCGACACCGACCCGGACGCCGTGGCCGCCGTGTGCCGGGAGCTGCTGGCCGACCGCGAGACGGCGGCGCGCTGCCGTCGGGCGCAGCTCGCCAGCCTCGCCCTGCCGGACATCGGGCAGGTCGTCGCCGACCTGGAGAAGCTGGTGGCCTGAGGCGTTTTCCGGTCACACACGGACGGGCCCGCCGTACGGCGGGCCCGTCCGTGTGTGACCGTGGCCGTGGCCGCTCCGTCAGGACCGTACGGGTTCCACCGCGCGGGCCGTCGGTACGACCACGGGGGAGCCGTCGGAGGGCGCGGCCAGGATCTCCGCGTCCACGCCGTACAGCTCCTTCACGAGGGCGGCGTCGATGATCTCGCGCGGCGGGCCGGCGGCGACCACCCGGCCCGAGCGCATCGCGACGACCGTGTCGGCGTAGCGGGCCGCCGCCGCGAGGTCGTGGACGACCATGACGATGGTGCGCCCGCCCGTCGCGACCTCGCGCACCAGGTCCAGCACCTCCACGGCATGGCCGATGTCCAGGGCGCTGGTCGGCTCGTCCAGCAGGACGACGGGGGTCTCCTGGGCGAGCGCCATGGCCAGCCAGCAGCGCTGGCGCTGGCCGCCGGAGAGCTGGTCGAGGCGCCGGCCGGCCAGGCCGCTGGTGCCGGTCTGCTCCAGGGCGCGGGTCACGGCCCGTTCGTCCTCGCGCGACCACTGGCGGAACAGGCCCTGGTGCGGGTGGCGTCCGTATCGTACGAGCCCGGCGACGGTGACCGCCTCGGGAGCCTGCGGGGACTGGGGGAGCAGGGCGATGCGGTGGGCGGCCTCCCGCTGCCGGAGCCGCCACACGTCCGCGTCGCCCGCGAACACCCGCCCCGATTCCGGCTCGTGGAGGCGGGCCATGCAGCGCAGCAAAGTGGACTTGCCGCAGCCGTTGGGGCCGACCACCGCCACCACCGTGCCCGACCCGACCGTCAGGTCCACCCGGTCGACGACCGGGTGTCCGGCGTATCCGGCGGTGAGCTGCTCGACGCGGAGTTCCACTGCGGCCGGCCTTTCTCCGGGGCAAGGGTGGTCACAGGCAGGTCACACCTCTTGCCAATTTGTCATAAGGTAAGGCTAACCTTAACGCGAATCGGCCAAGATGGGGCTGCCTCCGGCAGCCCGTTGTACGCCGTCCGCACTGTGTGTCCCATTGAACCCGGAGTCCCCGATGACCGTGTCCCGCCGCCCACTTCTGACCACCCGACGCCGTGCCGCCGCGGCCGTCGCCGGCCTCGGGGCCGCGGCGCTGCTGCTGACCGGCTGCGGCTCGGACGCCGGCGCGGACGCCAAGGACAAGGACGGCAAGGACGCGGCGGCGTCCGGCGAGACCCGTACGGTCAAGGACGCCACCGGCAAGGTCGTCCAGGTTCCCGCCCACCCGCAGCGGATCGTCACGCTGACCCAGGAGGACCTGGACGCGGTGCTCGCGCTGAAGATCAAGCCGGTCGGCATCACCAACGGGCAGGGGCTGGACAAGCCGCCCGCCTACCTGGCCGACAAGGTCAAGGGCATCGACGTCGTCGGCGGCCTGCTCAAGCCCGTCATGGACAAGGTCATCGCGGCCAAGCCGGACCTGATCCTCGCCGGTGACATGCAGGACGAGCAGGTGCTCAAGCAGCTGCGCGAGATCACCCCCGCCACCCTGGTGACGATGGCGCCCACCGACGACTGGAAGATCTCTTTCCGCGGCATCGGCAACGCCGTCAACAAGCTGAACGACGCCAACAAGGTCATCGCCGACCACGAGGCGGCCGCCAAGGCGGCGGGCGAGAAGCTGGGCGCCAACAAGGGCGCCGCCGTCTCCATCGTGCGCTGGAACCAGGACGGCCCGAGCTGGATGGAGCGCAAGCAGTTCGCCAGTGGCGTCGCCCTGGAGATGGGCCTGAAGCGGCCCGCCAACCAGAACAAGGACGGCAACGCGCACACCCCGTCGCTCAGCCTGGAGAAGATCAACGAGATCGACGGCGACTGGCTGTTCCTGTCCACGCTGACCTCCGACGGCGAGAAGGCCCTCAAGGACGTGCAGACCAAGCCCGCCTACAAGGAGCTGGGCGCGGTCGGGAAGAACCACGTGGCGACCGTCGACGGTTCCGTCTGGTCCACCCGCGGCGGCCCGCTGGCCAGCGATGTCGTCATGAACGACATCAGCAAGGCGCTGACCAAGTCCTGAGCGGCGGCGGCCCGTCCGGCCGTCGGGCCGTCGGGCCGTCGGGCCGTCGGGCCGTCCGTCCGGACGCCGGTGACACCCCCGGGTGCCACCGGCGCTCCGTCACGCCCCGGCCGCGCCCGCGTTCCTGCCGTACGCGAAGTCCGCGGCCGTCCAGGCCAGGCCCACCGCGCCGTCCAGCAGGGCCTGTTCGGCCGCCGGTGACACCGCCGCCGCGGCGAACTCCGGCTCGTGCGGCCCGCAGGCGCCCCCGCTGATGTCCAGTACGGGATGGATCGAGGGCACCACGTGCGACACGTTGCCCATGTCCGTACAGGCGAAGGGCCCGCGTACGACCGGCTCCGGCCGGCCCAGGGCGCGCGCGTTCGCCTCCCACAGGGCGATCAGCCCGGGATCGCCGCGGAAGTCCAGGTAGTCGGGCTCCGGGCGCTCCAGGGTCACTTCGCAGCCGGTCGCCAGCGCGCCGCCCCGGAAGCAGGCCTCCACCCGCTCCCGCAGCTCGCGCAGGTCCTCGGCGGCCTCCGCGCGGATCTCGTACTCGGCCGTAGCGCGGTCCGGTATCGCGTTGGGCGCGGAGCCCGCCGAGGTCGTGATGCCGTGCACCCGCCACTGCGGCGGCAACTGCTGCCGCAGCAGGCCCAGGGCGACCTGGGCGACGGTCAGCGCGTCGGCCGCGTTACGGCCCTCGTGCGGGTTGAGGCTGGGGTGGGCGGTGCGGCCGGTGTACGTGACGGACAGCGTGCCCAGCGCGAACGACCGGAAGTCGGACATCTCGAACGGGCACGGGTGCACCATCATCGCCGCGTCCACCCCGTCGAACGCCCCGGCCTCCAGGAGCAGCGCCTTGCCGGCGCCGCGCTCCTCGGCCGGCGTGCCCACGACCCGTACGGTCAGGCCCAGTTCCGCCGCGAGCGGGGCCAGGCCCAGCGCCGCGCCGACACCGGCCGCGGCGATCAGGTTGTGGCCGCAGGCGTGGCCGAGGTCCGGCAGCGCGTCGTACTCGCAGGCGATCGCCACCGTGACCGGGCCGGCCCCGGCGGTGGCCACGAAGGCGGTGTCCAGGCCGTGGGCGGGCGCGGTCACGGCGAAACCGTGCTCGCGCAGCAGCTCCGCGCACCAGGCCGCGGCGCGGTGCTCGGCGAAGGCCGTCTCCGGATGGCCGTGGATGCGGCGGCTGAGGTCCAGCAGGGCGTCGCGCCGGTCCGTGATGTGCCGTCGTACGGCGTCCTTCACGGTGTCCTTCACGGAGTCCTTCGCGGTGTCCTTCGCAGCGCCCTTCACGGCGTCCATTGCGGCGGCGGGACCGGGGGTGGGGGTGGTGGCGGACGTCATCGTCTCCTCTTCGGGCTCGGTGGCCGGTGCCCGCGGCGGTCGGCGGCACCACAGAAGAGTAAAAAATAACTTAGGCTTCCCTAAGTTTGCGCGCGGGCTGCCGGCCGGTGCGCGGAGGTCGGATTTCTCCCCGGGAGTTGTCACACACATGCATCAGCGTCCGCTCGACCAGGCAGCCCCCGCGGCGACGCCGCGCCCCGGCACCCCTTCGCCGGGCGTTCCCGGGTCCGCGGGACCCGAGGAGTTCCCCCTCCTCACCGCGCAGGCCGGCATTCATTACGCGAGTCAACTCGACCCCAAGAGCCCCGCGCTGAACACCGCGGACGTCGTGGAGATCCAGGGGCCGCTGGACGAGGCGCTGTTCGAGCGCGCCCTGCTGCGCACGGTCACCGAGGCCGAGACGCTGGGCGTCTGCGTACGCGAGACGGACGGCGTACCCGCGCAGCACGTCGTACCGCCCGCCGCCGACCAACTGCTGCACCGTGCCGACCTGCGCGGCGGGAACCGGCCCGCCGAGGCCACGGCACGCGACTGGATGCGCGACGACCTCACCCGCGCCGCCGACCCGGGCGAGGCCGGACAGCTGATGACGCAGGCGCTGTTCCGCGTCGCCGACGACCGGTACTGGTGGTACCAGCGCGTGCACCACATCGCGGTCGATGCGTACGCCCTCCAGCTGGTCGGACAGCGGGTCGCCGAGGTCTACACCGCCCTCGCCGCCGGACAGGAGCCCCCGGCCACCCGGTTTGCACCGCTGCGCGACCTGGTCGCCGACGAGCAGCGGTACCTGGACAGCGAGCAGTACACGGCCGACCGGGAGTTCTGGGCCGGACGGATGGCGGGGCGGCCGGAGCCGGTGACGCTCGCGGGCGGGGTGCCGGGCGGCGGGGAGAGCGAGAGGGAGGGGCGTACGGCCGGTGCCGCCGCCGGTACGCCGGAAGCCGCCGCGGCCTCCCTCGCCGACGCCATCGCCGCGGGCGACGTGCTGCGCGCCCGTACCGGACTGCCCGCCGCGACCCTGGACCGGCTCACCCGGGCCGCCGAAGCGGCCAAGGCCACCTGGGCCGAACTGATCGTCGCCGCGGCCGCGGGCCACCTGCACCGCGCCACCGGCACCGAGGACGTCGTCCTCGGCCTGCCGCTGACCAACCGGCGCGGCCCCGCCGCGCTGCGCACCCCGGCCATGACCGTCAATGTGCTGCCGTTGCGCATCGCCGTACGCCCCCAGGACACCGCCGCCCAACTACTGCGCCGCGTCGTCCTCGAATTCCGCGCGGTCCGCCGCCACCAGCGCTACCCGCAGGCGGGCATCCGCCGCGACCTCGCGCTCTCCTCCGCCGGTACGCCGCTGACCGGACCCATGGTCAACATCAAGCCGTTCGACGGCGACCTGGACTTCGCGGGGCTGCCCGGCACCGTCCACAACCTCGCCGCCGGACCGGTGGAGGACCTGGCCGTCACCGCCGTACCCGCCGCCGACGGCGGGCTGCGCATCAGCCTCGACGCCCACGCGGACCGGTACGCGCCCGCCGAACTCGCCGGACACCAGGCGACGTTCCTGCGCTACCTCGACGGTCTCACCGACCTCCTGCTGGCCGACCCGGACCGCCCCATCGGTACCGTCGATCTGCTGGACCCGGCCGAAGTGCGCCGGGTCACGGCCGGGCGTACCGAGGCGCCGGCCACCCGTACCCTCCCCGAGTACTTCGCCGAGCAGGCCGCCCGCACCCCGCGAGCGGTGGCCGTCCGCACCGGCGACAGCGCGCTGACCTTCGCCGAACTGGACGCCGCCGCCAACCGGCTGGCCCATCTGCTGGCCGGACTCGGCGCCGGACCGGAGCGGCCCGTCGCCCTCGCGCTGCCGCGCGGCACCGACATGATGGCGGCGCTGCTCGCCGTTCTGAAGGCGGGCGGCGTCTGCCAGCCGCTCGACCTGGGGCACCCGGCGGCCCGGACACTGGCCGTACTGGAAGACGGCCGGCCCGTGTGCGTCATCGGTACGGCCGCGACGCTCGCCGGACTTCCGGCGCACGGCCTGCCCGTCGTCACGCTGGACGACCCCGGAACGGCCGCCTCGCTCGCCGCGCAGCCCGCCGACGCGCCCGCCTCGCCGCCCGCGCCCGGCCAGGCCGCCTACGTCATCCACACCTCCGGCTCGACCGGGCGCCCCAAGGGCGTCGTGGTCGGCCACGCCTCGCTCGCCAACCTGTACGCGGGGCACGGCGGCGACCACGTCGCACCCGCCGTCGCCCGCACCGGCCGGGAACGGCTCCGGGTCGCGCACAGCGCGTCGTTCGCCTTCGACGCGTCCTGGGACCCGGTGCTGTGGATGGTGCACGGGCACGAGCTGCACCTGCTGGACGACGTGGCGTACCGCGACCCCGCCGCGCTCGCCCGGTACGTGGACGAGCACCGCATCGACTACCTGGATGTCACGCCCTCCTACGCGGAAGCCCTGCTGGCCGAGGGCCTGCTGGACGACGGCCGGCACCACCCGGCCGTGCTCGTCGTCGGCGGGGAGGCCGTACCCGTACCGCTGTGGGAGCGGCTGACCGCGACCGAGGGGCTGCACGCGGTCAACCTCTACGGGCCTACGGAGACGACCGTGGACGCGTATTACTGGACGGCGCCTGAGGCCGGGGGCGGTGCTGGGGACGGAGCCGGGGACGGAGCCGGGGACGGGGACCTGGCCGGCAGCGGTGCCACCGGGCGGGCCCCCGAGGGACGGCCGGTGCGCGGCTCCCGGGTCTACGTCCTCGACTCCTGCCTGCGGCCCACGCCGGACGGCGTGACCGGCGAACTGTACGTGGCGGGCGCCTGCCTGGCCCGCGGCTACCTCGGGCGGCCGGACCTGAGCGCCGAACGCTTCGTCGCGGACCCGTACGGTGCGCTGCACGGCGAGCCGGGCGCCCGGATGTACCGCACCGGGGACCTGGTGCGGCGCCGGACGGACGGCACGGTCGAGTTCCTCGGCCGCACCGACGACCAGGTCAAGATCCGCGGCTTCCGCATCGAACTCGGCGAGATCCAGGCCGTCCTGGCCCGGCATCCGGCCGTGGCGCAGGCCGCGGTGATCGCCCGGGACACCCCTCAGGGCAAGCGGTTGCAGGCTTATGCGGTGCTGCGGGCGGCGGTTGCCGGTCCGGATGGGCGTGTCGGGGAGGCGGTTGCCAGTCCGGATGGGCGTGTCGGGGAGGCAGTTGCCGGTCCGGGCGGGTGTGGTGGGGTGGCAGTTGCCGGTCCGGGCGGGCGTGTCGGGGTGGCAGTTGCCGGTCCGGACGGGTGTGGTGGGGCGGCTGAGGGGGCCGGG
>NZ_JOCQ01000016.1 GCF_000720725.1 Streptomyces rimosus subsp. rimosus | reverse complement strand
GTCCCGGGCGTAACGGTTGATCAGACCCGTCAGCGCCGCGCGGAAGCCCTCCTCGTGCGTACCGCCCTCATGCGTGTGGATCGTGTTGGCGAAGGAGTAGACACCCTCGGTGTACTGGGTGTTCCACTGCATCGCCACCTCGACCGAGAGCAGCCGCTCCTTGTCCTCGGCCTCGATGTCGATGACGGTGGGGTGCACCACCTCGCCCTTGCGCTGGTTGAGGTACGTCACGAAGTCGACGATGCCGCCCTCGTAGTAGTACTTCACCGAGAGCGGCTTGCCCTCCTCGTCCACATGGGCCGTGCGCTCGTCGGTGAGCTTGATCGTCAGGCCCTTGTTGAGGAACGCCATCTCCTGGAAACGGCGCGACAGCGTCTCGAAGCTGTACTCCGTCGTCTCGAAGATGTCGCCGTCGGCCCAGAACGTCACCGTCGTGCCGGTCTCGTCGGTGGCCTCGTTGCGGGCCAGCGGCGCCGTCGGCACACCGAGCTTGTAGTCCTGCGTCCAGCGGTAGCCGTCCCGCTTGACCTCGACGGACACCTTCTGCGACAGCGCGTTGACGACCGAGACGCCGACACCGTGCAGACCACCGGAGACCGCGTAACCGCCGCCGCCGAACTTGCCGCCCGCGTGCAGCACCGTCAGCACGACCTCGACGGCCGGCTTCTTCTCCGACGGCACGATGTCCACGGGGATGCCGCGGCCGTTGTCGACGACGCGCACGCCGCCGTCCGGCAGGATCGTGACGTCGATGGTGTCCGCGTACCCGGCCATCGCCTCGTCGACCGAGTTGTCGACGACCTCTTGCACGAGGTGGTGCAGACCACGCTCACCGGTCGAGCCGATGTACATGCCCGGACGCTTGCGGACCGCGTCCAGGCCCTCAAGGACGGTGATCGCGCTGGCGTCGTACGACTTCTCTTCCGGAGAGTCGCCACTGGCGCCGGCAGGAACCCCCTCTTCAGTAGAAGCCGTGTTGTTCTCGTTGAGGTCGCCGGAGTCGGCCACGAAGCGCCCTTTCTGGCACAGCACGAGCCGCCTCCATCAGAAGCAGGGCGGCTGCGTCGTTCGACATGTTCCGCGAGTGGGCGGGATTGCTACCAGTCTACCGGTAGCGCCGACACTAATGGGGGTTTGCGGGCGCCTGAGTCGTCATGTGCCGCCCTGAAGTGCCGTTGGCCGACTCCCCATATGCGCGACGGGGCCCCAGGACGCTCTAGAGGGCGTTCAGCGCTTCGGGCTGTCAACCTCCGGCTACGGTGAGCGGAGTCTCACCCGTACCACGCGTACACCTCAGCCGTACGTGTCCCCGGGCCCCTTGCTCCCGGGCGCCCGCAGCGGCCCGTAACGCCGGGCCGGGCCGCCGGGCCCCAGCACCTTGATCATCTTCACCGTGCCCTGGCCGAGGTCCTGGTTCAGCCGGGCCACCAGCTGCGGTGCCAGCAGCCGCAGCTGCGTCGCCCACACCGTCGAGTCGCACTGCACCGTCAGCACGCGCGCTTCCTCGTCGTACCGCTGCGGCTCGCAGTGCTGCGCCACCTCCGGGCCGACCAGTTGCGGCCAGCGCCCCATGACGCCGCCGACCGCGGCCGGGGCCTCCCAGCCGCGCTCCGTGATGAGCCGGTTGATCGCCGCGCTCAGCGGCAGCGGATCGCGCCCGTCGGCGCGCGCGCCGGACCGCAGGCCGCCGCGGCGCGCCTGCTTCTTCTGCTGCGCGGCGGCGCCCCGCGCCCGCGCCTGCTCCTTGGCGGCGACCAGCGCCTGCCGGGCCAGATCGATCCCGGACAGCTCCGGGGGCTTGGGCTGATCGGCGCCGGGCGGCCGCTCCGAGGGCTCCTCGGAGGGACGGTCCGGCCGCTCGCCGTTCATCACCGGCTCCGTCGCCCGCTCACGGCGTGACCTTCTCCGCCGCGCCCTCGGAGACCGCGAACCGGGCCCCGGACAGCACACCCGGCACGTCGTCGTCCACCGCCGCGGTCACCAGCACCTGCTCGCCGGGCGCCACCAGCTCCGCCAGCCGCTCCCGCCGCCGGCTGTCCAGCTCCGCGAAGACGTCGTCGAGCACCAGCACCGGCTCGTTGCCCTCACCACGCAGCAGGTCGTACGAGGCCAGGCGCAGCGCGAGCGCGTACGACCAGGACTCGCCGTGGCTCGCGTACCCCTTGGCGGGCAGCTGGCCCAGCTTGAGCACCAGGTCGTCGCGGTGCGGACCGACCAGTGTCACACCGCGCTCGATCTCGTTCTTACGGGCCGCGCCGAGCGCCTCGGTCAGCAGCCCGTACAGCTCCTCGCGCGTCGAGGCACCGCCCAGCCCCTCGCCCGCCGAGCCGCGGTACTCCATCGACAGCGGGCCGCCACCCGGCGCCAGCTGCTCGTACGCCTTGTCGGCCAGCGGCTGGAGCGTGGCGATCAGGTCGAGCCGCTGCGCCAGCAGCTCGGCCCCGGCCCGCGCCAGGTGCTGGTCCCACACGTCCAGTGTGGACAGGTCCATCTGCCGGCCACCGTGCCGCCGGGCCAGCGCCGCGCTCTTCAGGAGCGTGTTGCGCTGCTTGAGCACCCGGTCGTAGTCCGAGCGCACGCCCGCCATCCGCGGCGAGCGGGCGGTGATCAGCTCGTCCAGGAAGCGGCGGCGCTCCCCCGGGTCGCCCTTGACCAGCGCCAGGTCCTCCGGCGCGAACAGCACCGTCCGTACGATCCCCAGTACGTCACGGGGTCTGACCTGCGACGATCTGTTGATACGGGCCCGGTTGGCCTTGCCGGGGTTCAGCTCCAGCTCCACCAGCTGCTGCCGCTCGCCCTGCACGACCGCGGCCCGCACGATGGCCCGCTCGGCGCCCATCCGCACCAGCGGGGCGTCCGAGGAGACCCGGTGGCTGCCGAGGGTGGCCAGATAGCCCACCGCCTCGACGAGGTTGGTCTTGCCCTGCCCGTTGGGGCCCACGAACGCGGTGACGCCCGGGTCGAGCGGGACCTCGACCCGGGCGTACGAGCGGAAGTCGGCCAGCGAGAGATGCGATACGTGCATGTGGCGCGCCGACCTCCCCCGGCTACCGGACTTCTCTACCGGACTGCTTACTGCTTGCTTGCTTCTTCGTGCTGCTTACTTCTTCGCGTTCTCGACGGCGTGGCCGCCGAACTGGTTCCGCAGCGCCGCGATCATCTTCATCTGCGGCGAGTCGTCCTGGCGCGAGGCGAAGCGCGCGAAGAGCGACGCCGTGATCGCGGGCAGCGGTACGGCGTTGTCGATCGCGGCCTCGACGGTCCAGCGGCCCTCGCCGGAGTCGGCGGCGAAGCCCCGCAGCTTCTCCAGGTGCTCGTCGTCGTCCAGCGCGTTGACCGCCAGGTCCAGCAGCCAGGAACGGATGACCGTGCCCTGCTGCCAGGAGCGGAAGACCTCGCGCACGTCGGTGACCGAGTCGACCGCCTCCAGCAGCTCCCAGCCCTCGGCGTAGGCCTGCATCATGGCGTACTCGATGCCGTTGTGGACCATCTTGGCGAAGTGGCCCGCGCCGACCTTGCCGGCGTGCACCGAGCCGTACTCGCCCTCCGGCTTGAGCGCGTCGAAGACCGGCTGGACCTTGGCGACATCCTCCGAGGAGCCGCCGTACATCAGCGCGTAGCCGTTCTCCAGGCCCCAGACGCCGCCCGAGACGCCGCAGTCGACGAAGCCGATGCCCTTGGCGCGCAGCTCCTCGGCGTGCTTCTCGTCGTCGGTCCAGCGGGAGTTGCCGCCGTCGACCACCACGTCGCCGGGGGACAGCAGCTCGCCCAGCTCGTCGATGGTGGACTGGGTGGCGGCGCCGGCGGGCACCATGACCCACACCACACGCGGCCCCTTGAGACCGTCCACCAGCTCCTTGAGGCTGTGGACGTCAGCCAGGTCCGGATTGCGGTCGTATCCGATGACGGTGTGGCCTGCGCGGCGGATGCGCTCGCGCATGTTGCCGCCCATCTTGCCGAGACCGACGAGACCGAGCTCCATCAGTACCCCTTACGTTGCGTTACGGCACATCCCCGACCTACGCGTCGAGTTTACGCGCGAAGCCAGGACGCGGCGGCGCGGCCCCCACAGCTGTGGATAACTTGCGGCGCGTGCACGACGCCGGGCCCGGGACGTGCGGTTTTCGTTGTTCAGCGCGCTCTTCCCTGTGTACGGGGCCACGCGGAAGGCAGTGGCCGGGCCGCAACCGATCGCGGCGAAATAGCCCCGGGCCCGCCGTCCCGGCGCCGAAACCGCCGCCAGGGTCCGGTGGACGCACCTGCCGCTCCGTCGCGCCCCGTAACCACTCGTACCGGCTTGCTCGCCCGTACGGGTGCCCACGCTCCGGCCCGGTACGTACGGCAAACAGCTCCGCCCCTGACACGAGCCGACGGCGCACGTCAGGGGCGGGAAGCTTTCGAGCGGCTGCCGACCGGAGGCAGCCGTCCACAGCCTGTGGGGATCAGCCGGACAGCCGCACCGGCATGATCAGGTACTTGTACGCCTCGTCCGCCTCGGCGTCCTTGGCCGGGCGGCCGCTGAGGAGCGCCGGCTTCGTGGAGGTCGTGAAGGACAGCTGGGCCACCGGGGAGTCGATCGCCGACAGGCCCTCCAGGAGGAAGCCCGGGTTGAAGGCGATGGAGATGTCGTCGCCCTCCAGGTCCGCGTCCACCCGCTCCACAGCCTGTGCGTCGTCGCTGGAGCCGGCCTCCAGGACCAGCACGCCCTGCTCGAAGCTCAGGCGCACCGGGGTGTTCCGCTCGGCCACCAGCGCCACACGCTTGACGGCCTCGACGAACGGGGCGGTCTCGATCACCGCGACCGAGTTGAACTCGGTGGGGAAGAGCGTGCGGTACTTCGGGAGGTCACCCTCCAGCAGCCGGGTAGTCGTACGGCGGCCCGCGCCCTCGAAGCCGATCAGGCCCTCACCGGCGCCCGAGCCGGACAGCGCCAGGGTGACGCTGTCGCCGCTGCTGAGGGACTTGGCGGTGTCCAGCAGTGTCTTGGCGGGCACCAGCGCCACCGCGGAGGCGTCCGGGCTCTCCGGCTTCCACAGGAACTCGCGCACGGCGAAGCGGTAGCGGTCGGTGGAGGCCAGGGTGACGGTGTCGCCCTCGATCTCGATCCGTACGCCGGTGAGCACCGGGAGGGTGTCGTCACGGCCGGCGGCGATGGCGACCTGGGCGGCGGCCGCGGCGAAGACCTCACCGGGCACGGTGCCGGTGGCGGTCGGCATCTGCGGCAGGGCCGGGTACTCCTCCACAGGAAGGGTGTGGAGGGTGAAGCGGGAGGAGCCGCAGACGACGGTGACCCGTACACCATCGGTGGAAATCTCCACCGGGCGGTTGGGAAGGGCGCGGCAGATGTCGGCCAGCAGGCGGCCGGAGACCAGGACGGTCCCCTCCTCCTCCACCTCCGCTTCCACGGACACGCGCGCGGAGACCTCGTAGTCGAAGCCGGAGAGGCTCAGGCTGCCCTCCTCCGCCTTCAGCAGCAGGCCCGCGAGGACGGGCACCGGCGGACGGGCCGGGAGGCTCTTGGCCGCCCAGGCCACTGCCTCCGCGAGTACATCGCGCTCCACCCGGATCTTCACCGGAAACCGCCTCCTGCTGTTGCTGGCTTACGCCCTGCTGGCCTTCTTCGTCGGCTGGGTCGCCGGAGACCAGTCTGACGTACGTCACCGACAGCCGTTGCTGCTCGGGGTCAAGTCGGGTCGAGAGGCGTCGGACGACCGATCCCCAAGTTGTGCACAGCACCCGATTCGAAACGAGTTCCCCGGTAGATATCCGTGGTCGTAGTAGTAGGGCTTGTGGAAACCGTGGACAACTGAGTCTGCGCAGGTCAACACGGTTTTTTTGTCCACCGGGCCTGTGGGCGGCAGCCGTGGACAACCGGCCTCATCTGTGGACCGGCGTCCTTCATGCACACCCGATGCACAGGGGACCCCTACTTCTCCCCAGTCCTGTCCCCAGCTTTACCCAGGTTCCCCACAGCCCAATCCGGCACCTTGGTGTGATGCCTTTCACTCGCCCCAGTGAGCCCGGGTGTCACCTTGCCGAACAGTGGACAGGGGTGTGGAGAACTTGGGGACAAGGGCGGGGCTCCTGTGGGCGGCCCGTGGACAACGCGACCCGCCCGCTGTGGACCGATCCTTCATCCACACCCTGTGGATGGCCGTTAGCCACAAATCCACACCGCGCTGACCTGGGCAGATCTTGCTACGGCCGGCCCTCCTGTGGAAGCCGCAGGGATAACTTCCCAGTCCCCAGCGTGTGGACGGAAGATTCTTGGCCAATCTGTGGAGCACAGCCGTGACCTGACGCGAAATCGAACAGAGGCGGGGCCTTCCACAGGGTCGGGACGGTGGCGGGTGGGGGCGGGACGCGGTCGGGGTGCCGTTTTGGGCGCTGTATCGGGCGGTCCGGAGAGGGATTCGGGGTGGTCGTACGGCGATCCCTGGGCACCTCGGCGCCCGGTTGGCGCCTCCTCGTACGGCGAGAGCCCCTGTACTGCGGGGGCTCCCCGCCTTCACGGGCGGAAGGCCCGTACGAACGGCGAAGGGCGCCCCGGGAGTGCGTACGTCCCGGGGCGCCCTGGAAGCTCTGGCCGGCCCCTCGCCGAGGCCGCGTCAGCCGTTCTTGATGCGGTTCGTCAGCTCCGTCACCTGGTTGTAGATGGAGCGCCGCTCGGCCATCAGCGCCCGGATCTTGCGGTCGGCGTGCATCACCGTCGTATGGTCGCGGCCGCCGAACTGCGCGCCGATCTTCGGCAGCGACAGATCCGTCAGCTCACGGCACAGGTACATCGCGATCTGCCGCGCCGTCACCAGGACGCGGCTGCGCGAGGATCCGCACAGATCGTCCACGGTCAGCCCGAAGTAGTCGGCGGTCGCGGCCATGATGGCGGTCGCGGTGATTTCCGGCGCCGCGTCCTCGCCGCCGGGGATCAGGTCCTTGAGGACGATCTCCGTCAGGCCCAGGTCCACCGGCTGGCGGTTGAGGGACGCGAAGGCGGTGACGCGGATCAGCGCCCCCTCCAGCTCGCGGATGTTGCGCGAGATCCGGGAGGCGATGAACTCCAGTACCTCCGGCGGCGCGTTGAGCTGCTCCTGCACGGCCTTCTTGCGCAGGATCGCGATCCGGGTCTCCAGCTCGGGCGGCTGGACGTCGGTGATCAGGCCCCACTCGAAGCGGTTGCGCAGCCGGTCCTCCAGGGTCACCAGCTGCTTGGGCGGCCGGTCCGAGGACAGCACGATCTGCTTGTTGGCGTTGTGCAGCGTGTTGAAGGTGTGGAAGAACTCCTCCTGCGTCGACTCCTTGCTGGCCAGGAACTGGATGTCGTCGACGAGCAGGATGTCCATGTCGCGGTAGCGCTTGCGGAACGCGTCCGCCTTGCCGTCGCGGATGGAGTTGATGAACTCGTTGGTGAACTCCTCCGAGCTGACGTACCGCACCCGGGTGCCCGGGTAGAGGCTGCGCGCGTAGTGCCCGATGGCGTGCAGCAGGTGCGTCTTGCCGAGGCCGGACTCGCCGTAGATGAACAGCGGGTTGTACGCCTTGGCCGGCGCCTCGGCCACGGCCACCGCGGCGGCGTGCGCGAAGCGGTTCGAAGCGCCGATGACGAAGGTGTCGAAGAGGTACTTCGGGTTCAGGCGCGCGGTCGGTTCGCCGGGGCCGGTCGCGGGCGCGGGCTGCGCGGCAAGCGGGCCGGGGGCGCCGCTGGGCGCGGGCAGCCCGCCCGGGCCAGGGTTCTGGATATGCGCGGGCGGCTGGTGTTCGGCCAGGTCACGGCGCTGCGGCGGCTGCTGTTCGTACGGGGAGTGGCCCTCGGGGCGCTGGTGCTGCGGTGGCCCGGTGTGCTCGGGGGCCGACGATCGGTAGTCACCCTGTGACCGCTGGGAGTGCGGCTGCTGCAGGTGAGAGGGGGGCGGCGTGGCGTAAGGGTCACGCTCGGGGAAGCCGCCGAGGCGCTGCTGCTGCCACCCGTAGTCCTCGCGGGGGCCGGGGCCGCCCTGGCTGCCCATCCCGGAGTGCTGCTGCGGCCAGGCGCCGGGCTCGTGCCGGGGCTGCTGGTGCTGCTGCTGGTACTCCGGATACGCGGGGCGCACGTGCGGTCCGTCGTCGTCCTGGTGCCCGTAACCCTGCCGGTTGTCGTAGCCGTCGCTCTGCCGGCCGTCGTAGCCGCCGTACGCGTCGTGCTGCTGCCCCGGCTGCTGCTGGGGCTGGTGGCGCTGCTGCTGTACGGGGGACGACGGCGGGGCCGAGGGCAGCGGCTGCTGGGGCTGCGGCTCCTCGGCGGAGTCGTCGACGGTGATCGCGATGCGGATCGGGCGGCCGCACTGATGGCTCAGCGCCTCGCCGATGAGCGGCGCGAGCCGGCCCTCCAGCACGCCCTTGGCGAACTCGTTGGGCACGGCCAGCAGGGCCGTGTCGGCCACCAGCGCCAGCGGCTGCGTCCGCTTCAGCCAGTCCTGGTCCTTCGGCTTGAGGCTGTCGCTCTCCGCTCGCAGGAGGTGATCAAGTACACGTGGCCACACTGCGGCAAGATCGGCAGGTACGTCAGCCACAGAGCACGCTCTCTCACAGGTCCCACGAATGTGTGATTCTCAGGACGGGCGGGAAGGAATCGGAGTTGACCCACGGTAGTCAGGGCGACCGTGGTGATTCAAGTTGTTGTCCACAGGCTGTGCACAGTGTGTCCCGACCGAGGGCCGGTTTGACCGGATGACGCCGCCGCGCGTACCGTAACCAGGTCGAGTTGTCGATGGCTGCTGCCGCCTGCCTCCGATGGGCAAAGATCGCGCTCAAGTGATCGAAGTAGCGGTGCACTCGGGCGTTGCGAGCTACTCGTGGGCGCACGGTGACAGCCAGTCGACGCCCCACACCTGTCTCCCCGGAGACACCAAGCATCTCTGGAGCCCCCGAGTGAGCAAGCGCACCTTTCAGCCGAACAACCGCCGCCGCGCGAAGACCCACGGCTTCCGCCTGCGTATGCGCACCCGTGCCGGCCGCGCGATTCTCGCGTCCCGCCGTGGCAAGGGTCGCGCCCGCCTGTCGGCCTGAGCCCTGAGCTAGGTCCATGACGTGCTGCCTACCGAGCATCGGCTGAGGCGGCGCGAGGACTTTGCGACCGCGGTACGCCGGGGACGCAGGGCCGGGCGCCCGCTCCTCGTCGTCCATCTACGCAGCGGTGCAACGGACCCGCACGCAGCGGGGGAGAGCCCTCCCCCGGCGCGTGCGGGTTTCGTCGTGAGCAAGGCCGTCGGCGGTGCCGTCGTGCGCAACCTGGTCAAGCGACGGCTGCGCCACCTGGTGCGCGACCGGCTCGACCGGCTGCCCGCCGGTAGCCTGGTTGTCGTACGGGCGCTGCCCGGCGCGGGTGATGCGGGTCACGGCCAGCTGGCCCGTGACCTGGACACCGCGCTGCAGCGGCTGCTGGGTGGAGATTCCCCAACCGAAGGTCAGGGGAGGGTGCCGCGATGAAGTACCCGCTGCTGCTGCTGATCAAGCTGTATCAGTGGACCATCAGCCCTTTGCTGGGTCCGGTCTGCCGGTACTACCCGTCGTGCTCCCACTATGGCTATACGGCCATCGACCGGCACGGCGCCGTGAAAGGGACCGCGCTGACGGCTTGGCGCATCCTGCGTTGCAATCCGTGGTCGCCAGGTGGCGTCGACCACGTACCACCCCGGAAGCGTCCGGTCTGGCATCGGCGGCTGAGGAGCCGCCTGGGCGGATCCACCGTCCCTGAGCCTGCCGCACAGCCTGAGACTCAGCCCACCGCCCAAGGAGCCTGATTCGTGGACACGATCCTCAGTCCTCTCTATTACGCAGTTTCCTGGATCATCGTCCAGTTCCACTCGTTCTACAGCCTCATCTTCGACGAGAACAGTGGCGCGGCGTGGGGTCTGTCCATCGTCTCGCTGGTGGTACTGATCCGTATCTGCCTGATCCCGCTCTTCGTGAAGCAGATCAAGTCGACGCGGAACATGCAGGCGCTCCAGCCGAAGATGAAGGCGATCCAGGAGCGCTACAAGAGCGACAAGCAGCGTCAGTCCGAAGAGATGATGAAGCTGTACAAGGAGACGGGCACCAACCCGCTCTCCAGCTGCCTGCCGATCCTGGCGCAGTCGCCCTTCTTCATCTCGCTGTACCAGGTCCTCAGCCACATCGCGAACAACCAGACCGTCGGCGTCATCAACCAGTCGCTGCTGGAGAGCGCGCAGAAGGCGCACATCTTCGGTGCCCCGCTGGCCGCGAAGTTCCTGGACACCCCGGAGAAGCTCGAGGCCCTGGGGGCTTCGGTCACCAACGTCCGCGTGGTCACCGTCATCATGATCGTGCTGATGTCGGCCTCGCAGTTCTACACGCAGCGCCAGCTGATGACGAAGAACGTCGACCTGACGGTGAAGACGCCGTTCATGCAGCAGCAGAAGATGCTGATGTACGTCTTCCCGATCATGTTCGCCGTGTTCGGTATCGGCTTCCCCGGCTTCCCCGTCGGTGTCCTCCTGTACTGGCTGACCACCAACGTGTGGACCATGGGTCAGCAGATGTTCGTCATCCGCCGTAACCCCACTCCGGGCAGCAAGGCCTTCCAGGAGCGTCAGGACCGGCTGCGGGCCAAGGGCAAGCTCAAGGAGGACCCGGCCGAGGTCGAGGCCAGGAAGATCGCCGAGGAGGCGCGCCAGAACCGGCAGCAGCCCAAGCGGCAGAGCAAGTCCCAGCGCCAGACCCAGCCCACCGGCGGCAAGCCGGCCGGTGGCGGCCAGCAGCCGCGGCGTACCCGTGCGGGGGCCGGCTCCAGCGCTTCCGGTGACTCCGAGGCGGACGCTTCGAAGAAGCAGTCCCTGGAGAAGAAGGCACCGCAGGACAGCAAGCCGAAGGGCGGTTCCTCCGCCTCCGGCTCCCGTAACGCCAAGTCCGGACAGCGCAAGGGCCAGCAGCGGCCCAAGCACCCGTCCAAGAAGTAAGAAGGAGTCCTTCCGTGACGGACACGACCCCGGCCGCCGAGGGCACCGACACCCTGACCCGCCTGGAGCAGGAGGGTGAGATCGCGGCCGACTACCTCGAGGGCCTGCTGGACATCGCCGATCTCGACGGCGACATCGACATGGACGTCGAGGCCGACCGCGCCGCCGTGTCGATCATCAGCGAATCGACCAGCCGCGACCTGCAGAAGCTGGTCGGCCGGGACGGCGAGGTGCTGGAGGCGCTGCAGGAGCTGACCCGCCTCGCGGTGCACCGCGAGACCGGTGACCGCAGCCGCCTGATGCTGGACATCGCCGGCTTCCGGGCCCGCAAGCGCGAGGAGCTCGCGGAGCTGGGCGCGAAGGCGGCGGAGGAGGCCAAGGGCAGCGGTGAGCCGGTCAAGCTGAAGCCGATGACCCCCTTCGAGCGCAAGGTCGTGCACGACGCCGTCGCGGCGGCCGGGCTGCGCAGCGAGTCCGAGGGCGAGGAGCCCCAGCGCTGTGTGGTGGTTCTTCCGGCCTGACGGCCCGAGCCCCGAACAGCCTTTGATCTATCCGGCCCCGTCTGTACTCGCAGGCGGGGCCACGTCTTGTCAGCCTGATAACAGTCCAGAGGAAGGCGGTTCCCGTGACGGACGCAGCAGCGGAGCTCCCACCGGCGCCGGATGTGGCGCACGAGGTGTTCGGTGAGCGTTTCCCGGAGGCCGTGCGCTACGGGGAGCTGCTCGCGGACGCGGGCGTACGCAGAGGACTGATCGGACCGCGTGAAGTGCCGCGGCTGTGGGAGCGGCACCTGCTGAACTGCGCGGTGCTCTCCGAGGTGGTGCCCGAGGGTGTCACCGTCTGCGACGTGGGCTCGGGCGCGGGCCTTCCCGGCATTCCGCTGGCCCTGGTGCGCCCGGACCTGAAGATCATGCTGCTGGAGCCGCTGCTGCGCCGGACGAACTTCCTCCAGGAGGTCGTCGAGCTGTTGGGGCTGGACCACGTGACGGTGGTGCGCGGCCGCGCCGAGGAGGTCATGGGCAAGCTCCCGCAGGTCCATGTGGTCACCGCGCGAGCCGTGGCGCCGCTCGACCGGCTGGCGGGGTGGGGTGTCCCGCTGCTGCGTCCGTACGGCGAGATGCTGGCGCTCAAGGGCGACACCGCCGAGGAGGAGCTGAAGGGCGCCCGCGCCGCGCTGGGGAAGCTCGGTGTCGTGGAGACCTCGGTCGTCCAGGTCGGTGCGGGGATCGTGGACCCGATGTCGACCGTGGTGCGTGTGGAGGTCGGCGAAAGCCCCGGCGGTGTGCGCTTCGCGGCCAAGCGGGCCAAGGCGGCCAGGCCCAGCAGGGCATCGAGGGGACGGCGGCGCTGAGCGAGCCTCCGGGTCACGACGGATAGCCCGGGGAAACTAACAAAACGCCATAAAACGGAGTGTCGCGTCCAAAACGGACGTAACGCTGTCATCGTGTTTCACGTGAAACGTCGTTCTCTGCTGCATGGAATCATCAGCCGTGGTCGCGCAGCTGCCGAGCCGCGTCACCGCAGACCCACACAGGGCACGGATGTATCCACAGAAGTGGGTTCATCCACAGGAGAGCGGACCTCACTGGTTCACGACACCGAAAGCATGGCAGGCTCTGAGCACTGCGAGCCTGATGTCGAGGAGAGTGAATCCTTGCGGTCCGACGCCAACATCGCGGGACCGATGACCGACCCGGTCCCCGGTCCCCGTAGCGAGTCGCTCGGGGATGACGTTTCACGTGAAACGCCGTCCCCGATGGACGACACCCCGATCGGTCGTGCAGCTCAGCTGGCGGTTCAGACGCTTGGCCGCACGGGAGAACCACTGCCCCGACCCGAGCAAACCCGGGTCATGGTGGTCGCCAACCAGAAGGGCGGGGTGGGCAAGACCACCACCACGGTCAACCTCGCCGCCTCCCTGGCCCTGCACGGCGCCCGTGTCCTGGTCATCGACCTCGACCCGCAGGGCAACGCCTCCACGGCTCTCGGTATCGACCATCACGCCGAAGTTCCCTCGATCTACGACGTGTTGGTGGAGAGCAAGCCGCTGTCCGACGTCGTGGTGCCCGTACCCGACGTGGAGGGGCTCTTCTGTGCGCCCGCCACGATCGACCTGGCCGGCGCCGAGATCGAACTCGTCTCACTGGTGGCCCGTGAAAGCCGGCTGGACCGGGCCATCAAGGCGTACGAACAGCCGCTGGACTACATCCTCATCGACTGCCCTCCCTCGCTCGGTCTGCTGACCGTCAACGCCCTGGTGGCAGGTGCCGAGGTGCTGATCCCCATCCAGTGCGAGTACTACGCGCTGGAAGGGCTCGGCCAGCTGCTGCGCAATGTCGACCTGGTGCGCGGGCACCTCAACCCCAAGCTCCATGTGTCGACGATCCTGCTGACCATGTACGACGGCCGGACCCGGCTGGCCTCCCAGGTCGCGGACGAGGTACGCAATCACTTCGGCAACGAGGTGCTGCGCACCAGCATCCCCCGCTCGGTACGCATCTCCGAGGCGCCCAGCTACGGGCAGACGGTCCTCACCTACGACCCGGGCTCCAGCGGCTCGCTCTCCTACCTGGAGGCGGCCCGGGAGATCGCCCTGCGCGGAGCGGCCCGGGCCGGTGCCGGGACCCAGGGCCTCACCGTGAACTACGAACCACAGCACAGCATGCCGGAGGGGAAACAGTGAGCCAACGACGGAACAGGGGACTCGGCCGTGGGCTCGGTGCGCTGATCCCCGCAGCACCACAGGCCGCGGACAACGCCGCTCCCGCGGTGAGCCGGGGCACGACATCGCCGTCCGCGGTGCCGGTCCTGGCACCGGAACGGGGCGTGGCGGCGGCGAAGGTCACCTCGATCGCCGCGAAGGCCGTTTCACGTGAAACGGATGAGACGCAGGAAGCGGAAGCAATCGCGGACGGGGTGCAGGAGGTCGCCGGCGCGCACTTCGCCGAACTGCCTCTCGACGCGATCACACCCAATCCGCGGCAGCCGCGCGAAGTCTTCGACGAGGACGCCCTCGCCGAACTGGTCACCTCCATCCAGGAGGTCGGCCTCCTCCAGCCGGTGGTCGTCCGGCAGACCGGGCCCCAGCGGTACGAGCTCATCATGGGCGAGCGCCGCTGGCGGGCCTGCCGCGAGGCCGGTCTGGAGAAGATCCCGGCCATCGTCCGTGCGACCGACGACGAGAAGCTGCTGCTGGACGCGCTGCTGGAGAACCTTCACCGGGCACAGCTCAACCCGCTCGAAGAGGCCGCTGCGTACGACCAGCTGCTGCGCGACTTCAAGTGCACCCATGACGAGCTGGCCGACCGCATCGGCCGTTCGCGCCCGCAGGTCTCCAACACCCTGCGGCTGCTGAAGCTCTCGCCGTCCGTCCAGCGCCGCGTCGCCGCCGGGGTGCTCTCCGCGGGGCACGCGCGCGCCCTGCTCTCCGTGGACGAGGCGCAGGAGCAGGACCGGCTGGCACACCGCATCGTGGCCGAGGGGCTTTCGGTGCGTGCGGTCGAAGAGATCGTGACGCTCATGGGCGCCAAGCCCGCCGGCAGCTCCAAGGCGAAGAAGCCGCGGGCCGGCACCCGGGTGGCTCCCGCCCTGACGGACCTCGCGTCCCGGCTCTCCGACCGCTTCGAGACCCGGGTGAAGGTCGACCTGGGTCAGAAGAAGGGCAAGATCGTCGTCGAGTTCGCCTCGATAGACGACCTGGAGCGCATCCTCGGCACCCTCGCCCCCGGTGAGGGGCGGGTGCTCGACAAGAGCCTCGACGAGGAGAACGGCGAGGAGGGCTGACCCGACCCGTCCGGCCCCGAGGGCGGGCCGTGTTCCGCGCGGATTGCGGAACACGGCCCGCCCTTTGCTGTGTGGCGGTACCCGCGTACGCGGACCGTGGATACGATGCGATCGGGTATGGCGCACATCCACGGGGAAACCCCCACAACGAGGAGTAAGCCATGCGAACGGTGAGCCGCACCGGACTGGTGGCAGCGGGCTTCGGCCTCGGAGCAGTCGGCGGTTTCGTCGGTGGCCTGCTCACGGAGCGGGAGCTGCGGACGGCATCGCGCGGTGCGGCGGGCGAGGGAAGTGAGGACCTGTCTTCATGGGCCGTCGGCTCGTACCGCTCACGCTGGACAACCTTCCGGATCTCCCCAAACGCTGCCGCTCATGCGTCTTCTGGGAACTCGACCCCGTCAGCGGGGAAGCCGCGGTAAGAGCGGGCCGTCCCGAGCTGGAGAAGGAAGCCTGGATTTCGGCCGTCCTCCTCGAATGGGGCTCCTGCGGCCGCGTCGTCTATGTCGACGATGTCCCGGTCGGCTTTGTGCTGTACGCCCCTCCCGCGTACGTGCCGCGCTCCACGGCCTTTCCCACGAGCCCGGCCTCCCCGGACGCCGTGCAGCTCCTGACGGGCTGGCTGACACCGGGCTACCAGGGACAGGGCCTGGGCCGGGTGATGGTGCAGACGGTGGCGAAAGACCTCATCCGCCGTGGCTTCAAGGCGCTTGAGGCGTTCGGGGACGCCCGGTGGGAGGAGCCGGCGTGCGTGCTCCCCGCCGACCATCTGCTGGCCGTCGGCTTCAAGACGGTGCGCCCGCATCCGCGCTTCCCGCGCCTGAGACTGGAGTTGCGCACCACGATCTCCTGGAAGGAAGACGTGGAACTGGCCCTCGACCGTCTCCTGGGCGCGGTGCAGAAGGAGCCTGCCCTGCGCCCGCTGTGAGGGCCGCCCGTACAACGCGAACGGGCCCGACCCCCGAAAGGGTGGGCCCGTTCGCGTGGCACACGAGGTGCGATCAGGCGAGGAAGTCGCCCAGCTCGCGCTCCAGCATGGCCTTCGGCTTGGCGCCGACGATGGTCTTCACGACCTCGCCGCCCTGGTAGACGTTCATCGTCGGGATCGACATGACGCCGTACTTGGCGGTGGTGGTCGGGTTCTCGTCGGTGTTCAGCTTGGCGATGACGATCTCCTCGTGCTCGGCGGCGATGGCCTCCAGCGACGGGGCGATCTGGCGGCACGGGCCGCACCAGGTGGCCCAGAAGTCGACGAGTACGGGCTTGTCGCTCTTGAGGACGACCTCTTCGAAGTTGGCGTCCGTCACGGTCACCGTGGCACCGGCCATGGCAATCTCCTTACTGGGTGGGGTTGGGGGCGTCGGGGCGGGGTCAGGCGGAAGCGGTCTTCTCCGGCTCGGGCACGTCCTCGCTGTCCGAGAGGGCGGCGAGGTGCCGCTCGGCGTCCAGGGCCGCGGAGCACCCGGTGCCGGCCGCGGTGATCGCCTGGCGGTAGGTGTGGTCCACGACGTCGCCGGCGGCGAAGACGCCCGTGAGGTTCGTACGGGTGCTGGGGGACTCCACCTGGAGGTACCCCTCGCCGTCCAGCTCCAGCTGTCCCTTGAACAGCTCCGTGCGCGGGTCGTGGCCGATCGCGATGAACAGACCGGTCACCGGCAGTTCCGAGGTCTCGCCGGACTTCAGGTTGCGCAGCGTCAGGCTGGAGAGCTTGTTCTCGCCGTGGATCTCGGCGACCTCGCTGTCCCAGACGAAGCTGATCTTCGGGTCGGCGAAGGCACGCTCCTGCATCGCCTTGCTCGCGCGCAGCGTGTCACGGCGGTGGATGATCGTGACCGACTTGGCGAAGCGGGAGAGGAAGGTGGCCTCCTCCATCGCCGTGTCACCGCCGCCGACCACGGCGATGTCCTGGTCCTTGAAGAAGAACCCGTCGCAGGTGGCGCACCAGGACACACCGCGGCCGGACAGCTCGTCCTCGCGGGGCAGGCCCAGCTTGCGGTGCTGCGAGCCGGTCGTGACGATCACGGCCTTGGCGCGGTGCACGGTGCCGGCGGTGTCGGTGACGGTCTTGATCTCCCCGGTCAGGTCGACCGCGACCACGTCGTCCGGCACCAGCTCGGCGCCGAAGCGCTCGGCCTGGGCGCGCATGTTGTCCATCAGGTCGGGGCCCATGATGCCGTCGCGGAACCCGGGGAAGTTCTCCACCTCGGTGGTGTTCATCAGCGCGCCACCGGCGGTGACGGCGCCCTCGAAAACCAGCGGCTTCAGGGAGGCACGGGCGGTGTAGAGCGCGGCGGTGTAGCCCGCGGGCCCGGAGCCGATGATGATCACGTTGCGGACGTCGCTCACGGGTGTCTTCCTTGTCTCTGCCGACTGCTTGCTGGGGCTCTCGGTGAACTCTCACCCCACCCAACGGATCCTACGGGGCAGGCATTCCCGCGGTGCCCCGGCGCCCTCGCCGTCGGCTCAGTCTCGCCGGTACGAGTGGGTCAACAGCACCTTGCCGGGAGCCGGCGGTGACGCCGAGACGCAGGAGGACGCGATGACGTAGGCCGAGACGCGGCTGGGGTCGGTGGGGTGCGGCAGAACGACGAGGTACGCGTCCTGGCCCTCGTAAGAGCTGCGAGCCGACGCTAGCGGAGCCTCGGTCCGTCCGGTGCCCCGCTGGACACAGGACGGGACGGCGTCCGTCGCGCCGCGCAGCGGTGTGTCCGGAGAACTCTGCGTGCCGACGTCCGGAGTCTTCTTGCTGCCTGAGGCGGTGAGGAGGCTGTGGACGCGGGCTTCCAGCGTGGCGGACGTCAGTGCGGAGGAGGCCCCGGCGCTGTGCTTGGTCGATTCGCTGTGCTGCTTCTGCCCATCGCTCTGCCCGCTGCCGGAGCTGATGTTCTGGATGATGACCCCGCCGACGCTGAGGACCGCTGCGGCAGCCGCGGCGCCGAGCAGTGCCCTCGGCCAGCGACGGCTTCGGGAACGGGCTCCGGTCGTCCGGCGGCCTGGACCGGTAGCGGCCCTGGGGTGTCCGGACGGCCGGGTGACAGGCCCGGACGGCGACGCGGTCGGCGCCGGTTCTGTTTCACGTGAAACAGCGGCGGCGACCTGCGATGTTTCACGTGAAACGTCGGGGACATGGTCCGGTGCGGTCGAGTCGAGCAATGCCTCGGCCGCCAGTGCGGCATCGATGCGCTCCGCCACATCGGCCGGCATACGAGTCGGCCCGGGGAGCGTGCCGAGAAGCCCCCGGATCTCCTCCAGGGAAGCGTGCACGTCTTCACACAGCTCACAGCACGCCAGGTGATCGCGTAGATCAGCGGTGCGGGACGGTGACAGCAGACCGTCCGTGAGCGCGGAGATCTCGGAGACCTCCGGGTGCTCGTCCGTGTCGGTCGTCGAAGTCACGAGCGCCCACCTCCGCCCTTCACGGCATCTGTGTCCTTCGGTCCTGCCGCCTGTGGGACGGATGTCCCCTGCGCCCGGTTCCTTCCCCCGCTGACGGGTCTGCTATCCCCTTCTCCCGAACGCAGATGGGTGAGCATCGGCAGCAGCCGCGCCCGGCCCCGTGCGCAGCGGCTCTTCACCGTCCCGGTGGGCACGTCGAGGATCTCCGCCGCCTCGGCCACCGGGTATCCCTGCATGTCAACGAGGACCAGGGCAGCACGTTGTTCCTCGGGCAGCGTGCGGAGCGCGCGGAGCAGCTCCCGGTGCAGGTCCTGCCGCTCGGCCGGTACGGCTGCGGACTCGTGCGGCTCCAGCAACTGCTCCAGCCGCTCGGTATCGGCTACCGGTGACGTGCGGCGGGAGGCTGCCTTGCGGGCACGGTCCAGACAAGCGTTGACCGTGATGCGGTGCAGCCAGGTCGTGACGGCCGACTGGCCGCGAAAGGTGTGGGCGGCCCGGTAGGCGGAAACGAGGGCGTCCTGGACGGCGTCCGCTGCTTCCTCCCGGTCGCCGAGAGTGCGAAGGGCCACTGCCCAGAGCCGGTCACGGTGCCGCCGGACCAGCTCGCCGAAAGCGTCGGGGTCGCCGGCCACGTGGCGGGCGAGGAGGTCTCCATCGCTTGCCACGTCAGAGCCGCCTGTCTCAGGCCCCACAGGTCCCCCTGCTCGCGCGGGTAGCGGATATGTGGCTCCATTGAAGCCCGCCGCGCTACGAAAGTAAACGTCGACGAGGTGCCGAGCCGGGTTATCGGCCAGCCTTCGCAGGCTGCGGTTCAACCGTTGCGGTGCGTCATCACTTCGAAGCCGTGAAAGGGCGCGGATCGGATGATTTGCCGAGGCGTGAACAAACTGAAACGATCTTGAGCGCCGGTGTTTCCGCTGGAGACGTTGAATGCAATCCAGTCGGACTCCTATATCGCCGGATAACTCGCTACCAGAGAGAGTTTCAGGAGTAGCTTTTCATGAGGAACCTCAAGCGCCTGCTGTTGATTGCGGTGGCTTCGGTAATTGCTCTCGGTGCGATGCCGGGCTCGGCTTCCGCTTATTCGAAGGGCGCTTGCAGCTACCGCAAGACGCTGAGCACGAAGACCTACGGCGGGCATGCCACGGTGAAGCTGCTCGTTTACCGGTGCGGCGATGGCCATGACTGGACGATGGCCGGCATGACGTCGAACGGAGGCGACAGCGAGGGGGCGCTTTGGATGGATGTATCCCGTAACGGCGGGAAGACCTGGAAGGGATTGGTCCAGAAGCGTCGATTCAGCCTCGACCCTGGTGACACTGCCGCGATTGCGAACAACAAGCTTCAGTACGACGGCCCCGGATACTCGGTGAGGGCCTGCGGGTACTACGGCAACAACAAGGTCTACTGCACCCGCTGGAACTAGGCTGCGCCAGTTTCGCTGACCGAGCCCTGGCCGGTAAACCGGCCCGGGCCCCTCTGCTGTCCAGTTGTCCCGGTGGTCACGGAAAATGCACGGGACCGGTCTTGCCCGTCCCGTGCATTTCTTTTCTCCCGGATTTCGCGGAAGCGGTTGATGGGATCAACCGCTGACTTTGACCTCCGAGATGCCGCCCCGGTAACCGCCCCCCGAATCCTCACTGGGCAGCTCCGTGATGTGGATCAGGACGTAACGCGTCTTTATGGGCTTGTCGAGCTTCACGGACAAGGTGTTGCCCGACTTCTCCAGCTTCGACAGGCGCTGCGGGAACGCGCTGAGGGTGGACGGAGCGGACGCGGACGCGTCGGCGGCGAGCACTTCGGCCGTGTGGCCCGGCCGGTACATGCTGACCTCGACGCTGGAGACCTCCTTCACGCTCCCCAGGTCGACGACGAGGCCACTGCCGTCCTTGCGAGTCGGGAGATTGCCGAAGTTCGCCCAGCCCTTGAACTCGCCGGTGACCCAAGCTGTGCCGGGGTTCCCGTCCACGGCGTTCGACGCCGGATCCTGCGAACCGGCGACCAGCTTGCCGGTGAGCGGCGAGAACTCGGTGACGTCGTCGATCGCGATCGGCTTCGGAGCGGGCTTCTTCTGCTGCTTCCCGCTCTCCGGCTGCGAGTTCTCCTGGTTGTCCTGGCCCTCGGTCTGCAACAGGGTGTCCGCCAACTGCCAGCTCCCGAGCCCCAGCGCGGCGATGAGCAGGCCGGAAACGCACCACTTGAGCGCTCGGCCGGTACGGCTCTGCAGCGGTGGCGGCGGGGCGGGCACCGCCGCGGAACGCGCCGGCGCCCCGCCGGTGCGCGACGGCGGCTGGCCGTACGTGCCCTGCTGGTAGCCGGTGCGCTGGTAGGGCGGCGGCGAGGTGAAGGACGTCTCCGGCGGACGGATGCGCGGTATGGCCGTGACGGCCTTCGCCAGCTCCTCCGGAGTGGTGCAGGCCGGCTCCTGGCGGGACGCGGTGGCACCGTCGTTGACCAGCGCGCGCATGGCCAGCTCGGACAGGCCGCGGTGCACCCCGGCCCGTACCTGGTCCGGGGGGATCATGCCGATGTCCTTGGGCAGCCCCGACAGGCCGTACGCGTCGCTCTCGTACGGCCAGCGCTGGGTCAGGGCGGCGTACAGGAGCGCGCCGATCGCCTCGGTGTCCGTGCGCTGCGGGTGCTCGCTGGTGATGCCGCGCAGCGCGGCCATCACCGCCAGACCGCGGATGCGGTACTGCCCGGACTCGGTCCGCAGCACCGAACTCGGGTTGAGCCTGAGATGGGACAGGCCCTCCCGGTGGGCGGCGGCCATGGCCTGGGAGACCTGGCTGACGAGCTGGTAGGCGTCGTGCGGTTCGAGCGGCCCGTTCGCGAGCACGGCGGACAGCTCGGTGGCGTCCGGCAGCCATTCGTGCACGACGTAGACGAGGTCGTTCTCCTCGACGGCGTCCAGGACCTGCACGAAGCGGGGGTCACCGAGCAGCGCGGCGGAGCGGGCGGCGGACAGTACGGGGCGGGCCCGCGGGTGGTCCGCGGGCAGGATGTGTACGCCGACGGCACGGCGCAGTTTCTCGTCGACCGCACGCCAGCTGCTGAATCCGTCCAGACGGGTGACGCACTCCTCAAGGCGGTAGCGTCTGGCGAGCTTGTGCCCGCTGTGCAGTTCGGGCGGCTTGGTGTCGGTCACCGCGGCACGCTGATCGCCGGTGCGTGCGGTGTCCTTGTCCGTGCCGGTTACGCTCTCGGCCTCCGCACCGTCGTTCGTGGCCTGTCCCGCCTGGGCGGTCAGCGGTTGCTCACCGCTCGTGTCGGCCACGTCGACGGCAGCCGTGCTCCGTTCCGCCACCGTCGTTCCTGCCTCCCCATCCGTTGCAGGCTCTCCGAGCCAAGACAATTGTGCCCACAGTCCGCCACTATGCACGACACACGGTTGCGGCCGATGGTTGTGCCCGCTCAGCGCCCCAGCTTCGCGCGCACCATGCCGACCATGGCGTTCATCTCTTCGACCCGCATCCGCTTCGCGGCGAGGAAGAAGACGGCGATCAGTGTGACACCGCCACCGACCAAGGCGGCCAGGGAGCCGGTGACACCGCTGCCGAGTGCCAGGGTGATTCCGTATGAGGCCGCGCCGCCGACCAGGGCGGCCGGCACACAGGCCCCGGCGAGGCGGGCGTACGTACGAATGACGTGCGGCCCGTCCAGGTCGCCGCCCAGCCGTTTGCGCAGCCGCCGCCAGGCCACGCCGACGCCGACGGCGTAGGCCAGTCCATAGGCCGCTGCGAGGCCCACCACGACCCAGCGGGCCGGCAGGACCAGGAAGCACAGACCGGAGACCGCGGCGTTGACGGCGGCGACGATCACGGTGTTGAAGAACGGTGTGCGGGTGTCCTCGTAGGCGTAGAAACCGCGCAGGATGACGTACTGCGCGGAGTACGGGATGAGGCCCAGACCGAACGCCATGATCACGTAACCGATGTTGGTGGCACCGGCCCCCGCGCTGGAGAACATCAGCGTCGCCATGGGGACACCGAGCGCCAGGAACGCGAAGGCGCACGGCACGATGGCCACCGCCGAGGTGCGCAGTCCGTAGGAGATGTCGTCGCGTACGGCGGTGACGTCCCCGTCGTGGGCTGCTCGGGAAATACGCGGCAGAACAGCGGTCATGACCGAGACGGTGATGATCGCCTGCGGCATCTGCCAGAGCTGCAGCGCGTAGTTGTAAGCGGTGATACCGGTACCCGAGTGGCCCTGGCCCTCGGCGACCGAGCCGGCCCAGGTGGCGATCTGAGTCACCACGACCAGGCCGAGCTGGTTGGCGAGCACGAAGAAGAAGGTCCACTTGGCCAGCCGTGCGGCCTTCCCCAGCCCGTGGCCGCGCCAGTCGAAGCGCGGGCGGAGCCGGAAACCGGCGTCCCGGAGGTAAGGGAACATGGCGAGCGCCTGCACGGTCAGACCGAGCAGTGTGCCGATGCCGAGCAGCCGGACCGCGTCGGCGGAGACGTTGCCCGCGCTCACACCGCTCTGCGAGAAGCTGCCGAAGACCCAGATGAAGGCGCCGAACGTGGCGATCACGATGACGTTGTTGAGGACCGGGGTCCACATCATCGCGCCGAACCGCCCGCGGGCGTTGAGGATCTGCCCCAACACCACGTGCACGCCCATGAAGAACATGGTCGGCAGGCAGTAGCGGGCGAAGGCGACCGCGACATCCATCTGCTCGGGATCGGAGGCGATCTTCGGCGACATCATGCTGATGAAGACCGGCGCCGCCAGCACACAGACCGTGGTGATGCCCGCCATCAACACCGTGACCAGCGTCAGCAGGCGGTTGGCGTACGCCTCGCCGCCGTCCTCGTCGTTCTTCATGGCCCGCACGAGCTGCGGGATGAACACCGCGTTCAGGGCGCCGCCGCCGACCAGGATGTAGATCATCGTCGGGAGGGTGTTGGCGACCTGGTACGAGTCGTTGAGGGTGCCGACGCCGATCGCCGCGGCGATGACGAGGTTGCGTACGAATCCCAGGATGCGCGAGACCAGCGTGCCCGCGGCCATGACCGCGCTGGACTTCAGCAGCGACGACGCGCGTCCGCCGGAACGCTTGGCGGGAGCCGCGGGCTCCGGCGCGGGCGTCGGCGGCTGCTCCGGTACGGAGGCGGCCTGCGGAACCGGCTCCTGCTGCGGCGTCATCGGACGCTGCGGCTCGTACGGCTGCCGCTGGTCCCGGTACAGGTGCGCGAAGGCGTCCGGTTCCCGGCGATCGTCGGCGGCCTGCGAGATCAGGTCGTCCACGCCCACGAACTGCGTCGTGGCGGCGTCGTCACCGTACGGCAGGTGGCGCGTCGGGCCCTGCGGCTCGGGCGGCGGGGTCGGTGCCCACACCTGCGGGTCAGGGGTGTGCTGCGGGGCGGGCGGCTGCTGGTAGAGCGGGTGTGGGGCCTGCCCGGGAGGCGGTGGGGGGTGCGCGGACCGGTCGTAGAAGACGTCGTTGACCGGGTCCTGGGCCGTGGGGTCCTGGGACCGGTACGGATCGTTGGCGTACGCGTCGTGCACATACGGATCATGGGGCTGCTGCCCCTGGGGCGTCGGCGGTCCCTGACCCGCGGGGGTGTCGTGCGCACCCCTGCCGCGGTCACCGTCGTACGGCGCATTCATCGCTGCCCCACCTCATCCGTCGCCGGCCATCCGGCCCCGCCATCTATCAACGGTCCACTTTCTCACCTGAGCCGGACGCGTCCGTGCTTTCCGAACCGGTGTCCGGCTCGTGGTCACCCGGCTGCACCGGCTCGTCACCGTCCGTACCGTCACCCCCGTTGCCGTCCTCGGGCCCACCGTCACCGTCGGTCCCGTTCCCGTCGCGCCCCGCCGCGGCGCGCTTGCGCTGGAGGTAGATGCGGACACCGGCGAGGACGAGCAGCAGGACTCCGCCCGCGATGACCAGCATGATCGTCGAGGTGATCTCGGTGACGTTGACCTGGAAGGTCATCGGCCGGCCGTACCGCTTGCCGTCCGCGGTGTAGAGCTGCGCCGTCACCTGCACGGGACCGTTGGCGTTCGCCGTCGTGTCGAACTTGAACGACTGGCTGTGGCCGCCGTCGACCGTGATCTCCTGCGGCTCGCCCGTGTCGAGCCGGTTGGGCTGCGAGGACGAGAGCTCCAGCGTCAGTCCCTTGACGCCCTGGACCAGGTTGTTCTGCACCGTCACCGGGATCGTCGCGCTGCGCCCGGAGAGCGTCGCAGGAGACTTCTGGATCAGCTGCACGTTCTTCGTCAGACCGTCGAGATAGGTGTGCACAGAGCTGCGGAAGGCCGCGGCGCCCGCTTCGTCCAGCCGCCACTCGGTCGACATCTCCCGCATGATGGCGTTGCCGAACGGCGTCACCACGCGCGGGGGCTGGGCCAGCACGGGCGCGAAGTCGTCGAGCGTGGTCTGGGTGTTCTGGATCTCCTCGAAGGCTTCCGTCGGGAGTTCCTGCTTGCGCAGCGAAGCCGGGTACTCGCCGGCCCCCGGCACCTGGCGATTGGCCCCGGGGTCGGGCGCGGCCTTGGCGGCGCCTGTCAGGTTCAGCGGTTCGGCCCAGCGGCCCGGCACCAGATTCTTGACGCCCGCGGCCATCGCCTGCGCCTGGCTGACCGAAGGCGTGCGCTGCGGCGCGACGACGATGTTGCGCTGCCGCCCGGGCTCCTGGCCGTTGATCATCAGGCTCTGGGCGAGGAACTGCTGGATGGCCAGCGTGGAGTTCTCGGCTTTGGACAGGTCGCCCTCGAAGGCCGTGGACAATCCGGCGTCGGCGACGATGGCGGTGTTGCCGCCGCCGATCGGGCGGGCTGCCGTCGGGCTGTAGGCGAGGCTGTCCTCCTGCAGGCTGTCGCTGCGGGCGATGATGTTGTGGGCACCGCCGGAAGTGGCGACATCGATGATGGAGGAGTCGACGGCGCCTTCGGCGGGCCAGGCGAAGTCGGTGCGGGGCTTGACACCCAGAACCGTCTCCACGGTTTTGGCCGCCTTCGTCGTGGCGGGGCCGAGGTGCCCGAGGGCGCTGGGGACCTCTTTACCGCGGTGCGCGAGCGAGGCCAGGTCGGGGTCGGCGAAGGGCAGCGCGATGACCTCATGGGTCTTCACCGCCTCCTCCACCTGCTTCAACCATTGCTTGGCGACCGCCTGGTTCTTGCCCGCGGTGGGTCCGTCGGGTCCTTCGACCTTGTACGTCCTGGTCATCGCGTCGACGGAGGCGAGCAGGTCGGGGTCGATGACGAAGGTGACGGGGAGGTCCTTGCCGAGCGCCACGAGCTGCTGGAGCCGCCCGCCGGGGGCGATCTCCGATGCCAGGTTGTCGTTGCGGAAGACCGGTGTCTGCTCTGCGTCCGCGTCGGTCTCCGCGGTCAGGTGTGTCGAGGAGATCAGCGGCCACAGGTACGTGAGCTGAGTCTTCTTTTCCACGTCGGAGTTCTGCCAGGGCAGGAACGTCCGCTCGATGCCGAGTACCTGCTCGTACGAGGCGCCATCGGACCGGCCGGACAGGGAGACGCCGAGCTGGTAGACGCCGTCGTCACCGAGATCGAGGTCCTTGACCGGGACGTGGAGGGTGAAGGTGCGGCTGACGCCCGGTTCCAGCTTGTCGATCTTCTGGGTGAGGTTCCCGATCTCCTGGCCGTCGGCTCCCTGGGAGAAGCCCGTGCGCTTGGCGGCCGTGTCGATGGCGCTGCGGCTGTTGAGAGCGGGACCACGCCGCAGGCCCACGTGCGCGTCGGTGATCGGGACATTGCTGCCGTTGGTGAGCGTCCCGGAGACGGTGAGGGTGTCGTCCTTCTTCGGCGCGTTGGGGGTCAGCGCGTCGATGGAGACGTCGACGGTGCGCGGGCCGGCGGCACGGGCTTCGGGGGCGGCCGGGATCTGCACCATTCCCGCCAGCAGCGGCACACCGGCGATCAGTGCCGCGGCCCGGCGCAACCACCGACGGCGCGGCCGTTCACTCCCCTGGAACCCTGCCGCCTCGGCCACGCGTTCGCCCGTCCCTCGTCGTCGTCAGTGGTCGTCGGAATGTGCGTCCACGCATGGTAACGAGACCCGCTGGGGTGAAGTGCTGGGGACTGCTCCACAAGATCGCTCGGCAGCCGGCCCGGAGAGACGCTTGTCCCCTTTTTCCTGCGCTGCCCGGCGCCATCGCCGACGGGACGCCTCGCGCGACGTGGCCACGTACCCTGTTCTGTTGTGCCGAACGCCAACAATGACTTCCCCGCCCCGCAGCCCGAGCGGACCCCGCAGTCGACGGACGCGCTGAACCAGGTGCAGCGCCGTGCCGTCGGAGAACTGTTGCGGGTGTCTCCCGTCGCGGACGATCTGGCCCGCCGTTTCCAGGAGGCCGGGTTCACGCTTGCCCTGGTCGGCGGCTCGGTACGGGATGCCCTGCTCGGCCGGCTCGGCAACGACCTCGACTTCACCACCGATGCCCGCCCCGAGGACGTACTGAAGATCGTCCGGCCGTGGGCGGACGCGGTGTGGGAGGTCGGCATCGCCTTCGGCACCGTCGGCTGCAAGAAGGACTCGTTCGACATCGAGGTCACCACGTACCGCTCGGAGGCGTACGACCGGACCTCGCGCAAGCCCGAGGTGTCCTACGGCGACTCCATCGAGCAGGACCTGGTGCGCCGGGACTTCACGGTGAACGCCATGGCGGTGGCGCTACCGCAGAAGGAGTTCATCGACCCACACGACGGTCTGGAGGACCTGGCGGCACGTGTCCTGCGGACACCGGGGACGCCGGAGGAGTCCTTCTCCGACGATCCGCTGCGGATGATGCGAGCTGCCCGGTTCGCCGCCCAGCTGGACTTCGAGGTGGCCGACGACGTCGTCTCCGCGATGAAAGCCATGGCCGAGCGCATCGACATCGTCTCCGCGGAGCGGGTACGGGACGAGCTGAACAAGCTGCTCCTGGGCTCCCACCCGCGCAAGGGCCTCAAGCTGCTGGTCGACACGGGCATCGCCGACCGGGTGCTGCCGGAGCTGCCCGCACTGCGTCTCGAACGTGACGAACATCACCGTCACAAGGATGTCTACGAGCACTCGCTGACGGTGCTGGAACAGGCCATCGACCTCGAAGAGGACGGCCCCGACCTGGTGCTGCGGCTGGCGGCACTGCTGCACGACATCGGCAAGCCCAGGACGCGTCGTTTCGAGAGTGACGGCCGGGTCTCCTTCCACCACCACGAGGTGGTGGGGGCGAAGATGACCAAGAAGCGGATGACCGCGCTGAAGTACTCCAACGACATGGTCAAGGACGTCTCGCGGCTGGTGGAGCTGCATCTGCGCTTCCACGGTTACGGGACGGGCGAGTGGACCGACTCCGCGGTCCGTCGGTACGTGCGAGACGCCGGCCCGCAGCTGAAGCGACTGCACAAGCTGACGCGTTCGGACTGCACCACCCGCAACAAGCGCAAGGCCAACGCCCTCTCCCGTGCCTATGACGGGCTGGAGGAGCGCATCGCGTGGTTGCAGGAGCAGGAGGAGCTGGACTCGATCCGGCCGGACCTGGACGGCAACGACATCATGGAGATTCTCGGCATCGCCCCTGGCCCGGAGGTCGGTAAGGCGTACAAGCACCTGCTCGAACTCCGGCTGGAGAACGGGCCGATGGAGCGGGAAGAGGCCGTCGCCGCTCTGCGCGAGTGGTGGGCCGCGCAGCAGTGAGCGCGTCGTTTCACGTGAAACACCGCGGTGGGCACCGCCGTGTTTCACGTGAAACGAGGGTCGGCTCTACTTCTTGATGTCTTCGAGGCAGAGCACGACCTTGCTGCGGTGCCGACGGCCGGTGGCTTCCGAATAGGCGTTGTACTTCGTCAGGTCGCACAGCTTCTCGTCGGTGGTGTCGTCATGCACCTCGGCGACCTTGTAGGCCGCGTCAGAGGCGGCGCAGTCCACCTTCTCCAGGTCCGGCCGGATGGTCGTGCCGTTGTTCTTCATGCAGTCGCCGACGGCTGCCTTTTTGGCGTCCGAGCCGAAGAGGGAGTTGAAGCCCGCGAGGCCGCCGAGCACCAGGCCCAGCACGACAAGACTCAGGATCACGCGGAAGACCTTCCGGCCCACGCTGTCCGAACGCTGGGGCCC
Organism: Streptomyces rimosus subsp. rimosus; assembly: GCF_000720725.1. Taxonomy (GTDB): domain Bacteria; phylum Actinomycetota; class Actinomycetes; order Streptomycetales; family Streptomycetaceae; genus Streptomyces; species Streptomyces rimosus_A. Next base: position 86,947 of record NZ_JOCQ01000016.1, on the reverse strand, counting down.
GGGCGGCAGGGGTGCCGAACCTTGTGGGGGCATGCCGTAGGGCTGCTGCGGGGGCGCTGCCTGCGGCCAGGGAGCACCCTGCTGCGCAGGCATCTGCGACGGGGGAGCATAGCCGCCCTGCGGCTGGCCGTACGGAGCGTTGGGAGCCTGCGGGGGCTGCGGCTGGCCGTACGGGGTGGGCCCCTGCGGCGGCTGCCCGTACGGAGCGTTCGGCGCCTGCGGGTACGGGGCCTGGCCGTAGGGATTCTGGCCGTACGGGTTCTGGCCCGGAGGCGGCGGCATGGTCATGGAGGTCCCCCTGAAAGCTGTGCGTCATCGTGTGAGCTGAAAGCACGTAACGTATCCGGTCGCGAGGTGACCCTGGCGCGGGCGGGGGCCCCGGGCCTGGGCTCCGGGCGGTTACCGCCGTACGAAACGGATCAGCGACACGGCGGTTGCCGCGTAGAGCAGAGCCACGGCGACGACGAGAACACCGGACCTGCCGTCCAGCGGCAGCATCAGCGCCGCCACGGCCGCGGCGCCGACGTAGGCGACGTTGAAGAGCATGTCGTAAACCGCGAAGACACGGCCACGGAAGGCATCGTCCACTGACGACTGCACCACCGTGTCCGTGGAGATCTTGGATGCCTGGGTGCTGAGGCCGAGGACGAAAGCCGCGATCAGCAGCGGCACGTACGCGAAGAACAGCCCCAAAGCCGGAGTCAGCACCGCCGACAGTCCCGCGCAGCTCGCCATCCAGACCAGGGGCGTGAACCGTTCCACGGCCGACGGCGTGATGACGGCGGCGGCGAAGAAGCCCGCCCCTGACACGCCGACGGCGATCCCGAGGAGCGCCAGCCCGTCCGACTCGCTGTCGGCCCACGCGTACCGGCACAGCATCAGCACCGTCACCGTCAGGGCTCCGTAGCAGAAGCGCAGAGCGGTCATCGCTGTGAGTGCTGCCGCTGCGGTACGTCGCTCCAGGAGGTGACGCAGCCCGTCCACCAAGCCGCGCGCGGTGCTCAACAAGGCTGCGCCGACACGCGACTGGAGCTGGGAAGGGTCTGGCCCCAGCAGCCCCGGGCCCATGCGCAGCGAGACACCGGAAGCGCAGAGGTAGAGGACTGCGGCCAGCAGCACGACGACCGTGTTCGACTGGCTTCCCGCCAGCCGGACGGCGAAGGCGAGCCCACCGCCCGCGGTCGTCGCGAGCGTGCCGGCGGTCGGGGAGAGGGAGTTGGCCACGACCAACCGCTCCGTGCCGATCACCACGCGCGGCAGGGCTGCCGACAGCCCGGCCAGCACGAAACGGTTGACGGCCATGACGGACAGTGCGGAGGCGTAGAAGAGCCAGTCGGAAGCTCGCACGGTGATCAGGGCGGCGGTGCCGAGAGCGAGCACGGTGCGCAGCAGATTGCCGTACAGCAGGACCTGCCGGCGGCGCCACCGGTCGAGGAGGACACCAGCGAAGGGGCCGAGCAGCGAGTACGGGAGCAGCAGGACCGCCATGGCGGAGGCGATGGCCGCGGGAGTCGCCTGCCTCTCGGGCGAGAAGATGACGTACGTGGCGAGCGCGACCTGGTAGACGCCGTCGGCGGCCTGAGAGAGGAGCCGTACGGCCAGCAGGGAACGGAAGTCACGCAGCTGGAGCAGTACGCGGAGGTCACGCACAACGGGCATGAGGCCCAGCCTCACACAGCACGCAGGCCCCCGGTCGGAATTTCCGGGGGCCTGCGTGCTAGGCGGACGGCGCGATGATCAGCGCTCGACCTCGCCCTTGATGAACTTCTCGACGTTCACGTGCGCCTCGTCGTCGAAGTACTGCACCGGTGGCGACTTCATGAAGTACGAGGACGCGGAGAGCACCGGGCCACCGATGCCGCGGTCCTTGGCGATCTTCGCGGCGCGCAGGGCGTCGATGATGACACCCGCGGAGTTCGGGGAGTCCCAGACCTCCAGCTTGTACTCCAGGTTCAGCGGGACGTCACCGAAGGCACGGCCCTCCAGGCGCACGTAGGCCCACTTGCGGTCGTCCAGCCAGGCGACGTAGTCCGACGGGCCGATGTGGACGTTGTCCTCGCCCAGCTCGCGGTCGCGGATCTGCGAGGTGACGGCCTGGGTCTTGGAGATCTTCTTGGACTCCAGGCGGTCGCGCTCCAGCATGTTCTTGAAGTCCATGTTGCCGCCGACGTTCAGCTGCATCGTGCGGTCCAGGACGACACCCCGGTCCTCGAAGAGCTTGGCCATCACGCGGTGCGTGATCGTGGCGCCCACCTGCGACTTGATGTCGTCGCCGACGATCGGCACGCCGGCCTCGGTGAACTTGTCCGCCCACTCCTTGGTGCCCGCGATGAAGACCGGCAGGGCGTTGACGAACGCGACCTTGGCGTCGATGGCGCACTGGGCGTAGAACTTCGCGGCGTCCTCGGAGCCGACGGGCAGGTAGCACACCAGGACGTCGACCTGCTTGTCCTTGAGGACCTGGACGATGTCGACCGGCGCCTCGTCGGACTCCTCGATGGTCTGGCGGTAGTACTTGCCCAGACCGTCGAGGGTGTGGCCGCGCTGGACGGTCACGCCGGAGTTCGGCACGTCGCAGATCTTGATGGTGTTGTTCTCGCTGGCACCGATGGCGTCCGCCAGGTCGAGGCCGACCTTCTTGGCGTCGACGTCGAAAGCGGCCACGAACTCGATGTCACGCACGTGGTAGTCGCCGAACTGCACGTGCATCAGGCCGGGCACGCGGCTGTCCGGGTCTGCGTCCTTGTAGTACTCGACGCCTTGTACCAGCGAGGCGGCGCAGTTGCCCACGCCGGCGATGGCTACGCGAACCGAACCCATTCCGGTTGCTCCCTGTGTTCTCGACAAGGCCCCGCGGACTGCGGAGCCTCAGGTGGTGGTGTCATCGGACGGATCCGGCCGGGAACCACCCCGACGCCGGGGCAGGCCGCCCGTATCTCCTGACGTGTCCTTCTGGTTCCGCTCAGCGGGGTCCGCGGCGCGTTGATCGCGCCCGGCGCGTTCGCTCTCGATCAGCTCGTTGAGCCACCGGACCTCGCGCTCCACGGACTCCATGCCGTGCCGCTGCAGTTCGAGGGTGTAGTCGTCCAGCCGCTCGCGCGAACGTGCCAGGGAGGTGCGCATTTTCTCCAGGCGCTCCTCCAGGCGGCTGCGGCGGCCTTCCAGCACCCGCATCCGTACGTCGCGCGAGGTCTGCCCGAAGAAGGCGAAGCGGACGCCGAAGTGTTCGTCCTCCCACGCGTCCGGGCCCGAGTGGGCGAGCAGCTCCTCGAAGTGGCTCTTCCCCTCCGGCGTCAGCCGGTAGACGATCTTCGCCCGGCGGCCCGTGAGGGACGCGGGCGCGGTCTCCGGTTCACTGCCCGTCTCCTCGGTCAGCCAGCCGTTCGCGACCAGCGCCTTCAGACAGGGGTAGAGGGTGCCGTAGCTGAACGCACGGAAGACCCCCAGCGACGTGTTGAGCCGTTTGCGCAGCTCATAGCCGTGCATGGGGGACTCGCGGAGCAGCCCGAGGACGGCGAACTCAAGGATGCCGGACCGCCTGCTCATGCCCGCCTCCTTGTCCTCGTGCGTTCTTTATGCCGAGCTGATGTATCGATTCGATACATCCAGACGATAGGTCGAGCCCACGGAAGGGACAAGAGGGGGGACGGTGAGCGGCGTCACATCACCGTTTCGTTCCACCCAAGCTGACGGTTTTGGAGTGAATTTCAACAGTGAGCAGGTTTTGGCCGTGCGTAGTCTGTGCGGCATGCAGACTGCCGGGAACCGAGGGACGACAGGGGACGTCCCCGTCCTCGGTGTAGTGCGACCCCATGAGCCATATGGGTGCCGTACGTCGGGGGGACCTGAAGCCAACTGCCGCCTTCAGGCGACGAGATAGATCGCGCGCCTGCCCGAGGAGTATTCGTTCCATGAGCGAGCACCGTCGCAAACCGCCCCAGCCACAGGGCGGCGGACGTGCAGCGGCCCGACGAGCCGCACAACAATCGGGGCGCCGTGCCGCGCCCTTCCGTGGCTCCGCACCCGCCCCCGGCCCGGCTCCCGACTCCGGAGCGTACGGGCAGGAACGGCCGGCCGGTGGCAGAGCCGAGGCGCGGCGGGCCGCGCAACGCGGCGGTCGCCGGCGCGCTTCCGATACGGCTGCGATGGCCTCAGGCAGTGGCCATGGCGGACGTGGTGGCGGTCGGCGCACCGGCGGCGGTGGCGGTGAAGGCGGTAGCGGGCGTGGCCGGGGAGCAGGCAAGCCCGGCAAGAAGCGGTTCATCGACTACCCGCGGTCCGGCAAGATCGGCTGGCGCCGTTTTGTGCCCTCGTGGAAGCAGGTCCTCACCTCCTGCATCGGATTCTTGGCGCTGCTCGTCGGCGCGGCCGGCCTCGCTCTCGCCTACGTGGACATCCCGGACGTGCAGAAGGCGTCGCAGCTGCAGAAGAACGTCTACTACTGGTCCAACGGCAAGCCGATGGTCGTCGCCGGCGGTGGCGATCTCAACCGCCAGATCGTACCGATTGAGTCGATCCCCAAGACCATGCAGAACGCGGTGATCTCTGCCGAGAATGCCTCGTTCTACGAGGATTCGGGCGTCGACCCGATGGGCATCGCACGCGCGGTCTTCAACATGGCCAGAGGCGGCGAGACCCAGAGTGGCTCGACCATCACCCAGCAGTACGTGAAGAACACGTACCTCGACCAGTCGCAGACCCTCAAGCGCAAGCTCACCGAGCTGTTCATCTCGGTGAAGGTGGGCATCCAGGAGAAGAAGACCGACATCCTGGCCGGCTACCTCAACACCGCGTATTACGGGCGCGGTGCGTACGGCATCCAGGCCGCGTCCCGGGCGTATTACGGCAAGGACTGCGACAAGCTCACGCCGAGCGAGAGCGCCTTCATGGCCGCGCTGCTCAACGGTCCCAACCTCTACGACCCGTACATCACGACGGAGACCAAGGGCGCGAACCTCAAGCGCGCCGAGTTCCGCTGGAAGTGGACGCTGGACCGTGAGGTCGAGGTCAAGCGGATGACCAAGGAGGAGCGGGACCAGATCAAGGAATTCCCGATGCCCAGGAAGCCCAAGAAGGCCATGGACCTCCGTGGACAGAAGGGCTACCTCGTCGACCTCGCGAACAACTACATCACGGCGAACACCAAGATCACGGACGCCCAGCTGAAGCTGGGCGGCTACGAGATCCACACGACCTTCGACGAGAAGAAGGTCAACGAGCTCGCTGAATCCGTGGACAAGGTCACCAAGGAACACATCAAGCCGGACCAGCGCGAGGTGGACAAGTACATCCAGTTCGGCGGCGCATCGGTTGAACCGAAGACCGGAAAGATCGTCGCCATCTACGGCGGCAAGGACGCGACCCAGCACTATACGAACAACGCCGACTACACCGGTGTGCAGGTCGGTTCGACCTTCAAGCCGTTCGTCCTGGCAGCGGCGATGACCGACGGCGTACGGGACCCGCACAATCCCGAACGGCGCACGCGGGTCTCACCGAACAGCATCTACAACGGTGACAACAAGCTGAAGCTGCTCAACTACGACGGGACCGTCTGGCACGACAAGGACGGCAAGGAGTGGCACCAGGCGAACGACGGCAACGAGGACCGCGGAAAGATCACGCTGCGCACCGCCATGCAGTTCTCGGTGAACACACCGTTCATCCAGCTCGGCATGGACGTGGGCCGTGACAAGGTGAAGGAAGCGGCCATCGACGCGGGGCTGCGCGACGACCAGAGCATGGCGAAGACCACCCCGACCTTCTCACTGGGCACCTCGGCGCCGAGCGCGATCCGGCTGGCCGGCGCGTATGCCACCTTCGCCGCCAGTGGCCAGCAGAGCGACCCGTATTCGGTCGAAAGCATCGAGAAGGACGGCAAGACCGAGTACGAGCACACCGATAAGCCCAAGACGGGCTTCAGCGCGGCGGTTGCGGACAACGTCACGGACGTCCTGAAGACCGTGGTGGAGAAGGGCACCGGTACGGCCGCGAAGCTGCCCGACGGCCGCGAGGCGGCCGGCAAGACCGGTACCACCGACGACAACAAGTCGGCGTGGTTCGCCGGTTACACGAAGCAGCTGGCCACCACGATCGGCATGTGGCGGGTGGACGACCAGGCCAAGCAGCAGGAGTTCTTGAAGATGTACGGCGTCGGTGGCGAGAAGAAGGTCCACGGTGCGTCGTTCCCGGCCCGCATCTGGGCGGACTTCATGGCGCAGGCCATGAAGGGCCAGAAGCTCGAACGCTTCCCGGACCCGGCACCGATCGGCCAGACGGTCTACGGAGACGGTATGAGCCCGTCCCCGAAGCCCACTCCGTCCGCTCCCCCGCCGAGCTCCCCGACGCCCACCCCCTCCAAGACGGTGAAGCCCAGCGAGCCCGCTAGCCCCACTCCGACCCAGACCTGCGCGGACTGGGACATCGCATGCCGACACAACGGCGGTACGACCGACGGCGGCCAGACCGGCGGCCGGCCGGGTGGCGGGGACACCGGTGGCACGACCACGTCGCCCGATCCGAGCACAGGAGGGCCCGGAGGCGGTGACGACGGTGGCATCTTCGGACGCCCGGCCGGCGGCACGTCGGGCGGACGACGCGAGTGACCGCTGACTGTTTCACGTGAAACACGACAGGCGAAGCCCCCGACCCGGTGAATCCGGGCCGGGGGCTTCTCCGCGTTCGGCCCAGGACCGTACGGCAGGATGGGCGCATGACGAGCGTGGGACAGGACGACCCCGTACGGCCGACGCGGCGGGACGAGGTGGCGGCTGCCGGCAGCGAGCTGATCGGCGGTCCTGCCGGACGGCGCGCCTTCTTCCGCACGGGCTGGTGGCACCCGGTACGCATCGTCGCGCTGGTCGCCATCGGGATGTTCGCGCTCGGCATGGTGCAGAAACTGCCCTGCTACGGCAGCGGCTGGTTCTTCGGCGCCACCAGCCAGTACACCCACGCTTGCTACTCCGACATCCCGCACCTGTACGCGGGGCGTGGCTTCGCCGACGGGTTGATCCCGTACTTCGACAAACTGCCCGGCGACATGGAATACCTCGAATACCCGGTGTTGACCGGCGTGTTCATGGAGGTCGCCTCCTGGATGACTCCGTCCGGGGGCTCGATCCAGCAACGTGAGCAGATCTACTGGCTGGTCAACGCGGGGATGCTGATGGCGTGCGCGGCGACTCTCGCCGTCTGCGTGGCCCGGACCCACCGTCGCCGACCGTGGGACGGCCTCCTGGTCGCCCTCGCACCTGCCCTCGCGCTCACCGCGACCATCAACTGGGACCTGCTGGCCGTCGCCCTGACCGCTGTCGGGATGCTCATGTGGTCGCGCAGCCGGACCTTCGCGGCGGGCGTGTTCATCGGACTGGCGACTGCCGCGAAGCTGTATCCGGTGCTGCTGCTCGGGCCGCTGCTCATCCTGTGCTGGCGGGCCGGACAGTGGCGCCCCTACGGCAAGACTGTGACCGGAGCCGCTGCCGCGTGGCTGGTGGTCAACGTGCCGGTGATGATCACGCATGACGCGTCCGGCTTCCACATCAGAGAGGGCTGGGCGAAGTTCTACAGCTTCAGCCAGGAGCGGCCCATCGACTTCGGCTCCATCTGGCTGCTCATCTCCCAGCGCACCGGTGATCCGCTGGAGGACGCGAACACCTACGCCACCTTGCTCATGATCCTCGGCTGCGGCGCTCTGGCCCTGCTGACCTTCTACGCACCGCGCCGGCCGCGGTTCGCTCAGCTTGCCTTCCTGGTCGTCGCGCTCTTCATCCTCACCAACAAGGTCTACTCGCCGCAGTACGTGCTGTGGCTGATCCCGCTCGCCGCACTGGCGCGGCCACGCTGGCGCGACTTCCTGATCTGGCAGACGTGCGAGGTCATGTACTTCCTCGGCATCTGGATGTACCTCGCCTACACCGGCAACGGCGACAAACACCAGGGGCTTCCGCTGGAGGGCTACCAACTGGCGCTGGTGCTCCACCTGTTGGGGACGCTGTATCTGTGCGCGGTGGTGGTGCGTGATGTGCTGCTGCCCGAGCGGGACGTGGTACGCAGGGACGGCGAGGACGACCCGTCGGGCGGGGTGCTGGATCACGCACCCGATGTCTTCGTGCTGGGCCGCGCGCATCAGCTGTCACGGCACGCGGTGCAGTTCGAGGGGGCAGCGCAGGTGCGCTGGGGTGTGGCCGGCGACTCCGTCCACCGGTAGCCACACGAACCGAACGGGCCCGGTGCCGCAGAGCAGGTCTGCGATACCGGGCCCGATGTCTTCGTGGAGGGCGGCTCAGCGGTCCACGAGGCGGTCGTACTGCGTCGTGGTGTGCCGCAGATGCGCCACCAGCTCCTCGCCCACCTGCGGCTCGGGGGCGTCCCCCGGCACGAAGAGGATGGAGACCTGCATGTGCGGGGGCTCGGCGAACCACCGCTGCTTGCCCGCCCACACGTACGGCGAGAGGTTGCGGTTGACGGTCGCCAGGCCCGCGCGGGCCACGCCCTTGGCGCGGGGCATCACACCGTGCAGCGCCTTGGGCGACTCCAGGCCCACACCCTGCGACGTACCGCCTGCCACCACGACCAGGTAGCCGTCCGAGGCGGCCTTCTGCTGGCGGTAGCCGAAGCGGTCGCCCTTGCCGACCCGGGTGACGTCCAGGACCGAGCCGCGGTACTCGGTCGCCTCGTGGTCACCGAGCCACAGGCGCGTGCCGATCCGCGCGCGGAACCGTGTCTGCGGGAACTGCTGCTGGAGACGGGTCAGCTCATCGGCCTTGAGGTGGCTGACGAACATGGTGTGCAGCGGCAGGCGGTTGGCCCGCAGCCGGTCCATCCACCCGATGACCTCCTCCACCGCGTCGGAGCCGTCGGTACGGTCCAGCGGCAGGTGGATGGCGAAGCCCTCCAGCCGTACGTCCTCTATGGCTGCGGCCAGCTTCGGCAGGTCCTCCGGCAGGACGCCGTGGCGCTTCATGCTGCTCATGACCTCGATGACGACCCGGGCGCCCACCAGGCCGCCCACGCCCTCGACCGAGGAGACCGACCGGATGGCACGGTCCGGCAGCGGAACCGGCTCCTCACCGTGCCGGAACGGTGTCAGCACGAGCAGGTCGCCGCTGAAGAAGTCCTTCATGCGGGCCGCCTCGTAGGTCGTCCCGACGGCGAGGATGTCGGTGCCGAGGAGGGCCGCCTCCTCGGCGAGACGTTCGTGCCCGAAGCCGTAGCCGTTGCCTTTGCAGACCGGGACGAGCCCTGGGAACTGCTGCTGGACGTTCTGCTGGTGTGCCCGCCAGCGCGCGGTGTCGACGTAGAGGGTGAGCGCCATGGCCGGGCCCGGAACCTTTCTCGTAGCTGCGTTGCGGTCGAAACAGAGAGGTGGAGAGGTCAGCGGCGGGACATGTAGATGTCGAGCGCCTTGTGCAGGAGCTTGTTGAGCGGGAAGTCCCACTCGCCGAGGTACTCGGCTGCCTGCCCGCCCGTGCCCACCTTGAACTGGATGAGGCCGAAGAGGTGGTCGTTCTCGTCGAGCGAGTCGCTGATGCCGCGCAGGTCGTAGACGGTGGCGCCCAGCGCGTAGGCGTCGCGCAGCATCCGCCACTGCATGGCGTTCGAGGGGCGGACCTCACGGCCGATGTTGTCCGAGGCACCGTAGGAGTACCAGACGTGGCCGCCGACGACCAGCATCGTCGCGGCGGAGAGGTTCACACCGTTGTGCCGTGCGAAGTACAGCCGCATGCGGTTGGGGTCCTCGGTGTTGAGGGCCGACCACATGCGCTGGAAGTAGCCGAGCGGCCGCGGGCGGAAGCGGTCGCGCTCCGCGGTGATCTCGTACAGCCGCTGCCACTCGGGCAGGTCCTCGTAGCGCCCCTGGACGACCTCGACGCCGGCCTTCTCGGCCTTCTTGATGTTGCGGCGCCACAGCTGGTTGAAGGCCTTGTGGACGTCCTCCAGCGAGCGGTTCGCCAGCGGCACCTGGAAGACGTAACGGGGCTGTACGTCACCGAAGCCGGCCCCGCCGTCCTCGCCCTGCTGCCAGCCCATCCGGCGCAGCTTGTCGGACACCTCGAAGGCGCGCGGCTCGATGTGGGTGGCCTCGATGTCGCGCAGCCGCTTGACGTCCGGGTCCTGGATCCCGGACTTGATCGCGGCGGCATCCCAGCGCCGAATGATCACCGGCGGGCCCATCTTCACCGAGAAGGCGCCCTGCTGCTTCAGATGCGCCAGCATCGGCTTCAGCCAGTCCTCCAGATTCGGGGAGAACCAGTTGATCACCGGGCCCTCGGGCAGATACGCGAGGTACCGCTTGATCTTGGGCAGCTGACGGTAGAGGACCAGGCCCGCGCCGACCAGCTGACCGGTCTTGTCGAACCAGCCCAGGTTCTCCGAGCGCCATTCGGACTTCACATCGGCCCATGCCGGGACCTGCATGTGGCTGGCCGAAGGCAGGCTCTGGATGTACGCCAGATGCTGCTCTCGGCTGATGGTCCTCAGGGTCAGGCTCATGCGGGGCGCTCCTCGGCAGGTTTGTCCCCAGGGTCGGGGCTCCGGCTCTCGCGCCGAAGCCTACTGCGACAGGGGAGCGCCCCGTTTGGGCGAAGGGGGGTGGAGCCCCGGCGCCCACCCGGGCCCGGCTAGCCGAGAAGCCCGCCGAAGAGGCCGCCGTGAGCCATACCGAGGAAGAAGCCGACCGCCGCGGCACCGAGCCCGATGATCAGCAGGAAGCGCTCGCCGGTCGTCGCGGAGATGAACTGACCCCACGCCCCGGTGCCGATGCCGATGAGCCCCGTCCAGGAACTCAGCAGGTGAAGGTGGTGAAAGTGGGCGGTGAAGAAGGCGACCAAGCCGAAGACCAGCGTCACGGCGACCAAGGTGTTCTCGACCGGATGGGTCTTGCCGTCGCTGTTCAGAAGAGAGAGGAGGCCATGCTGCGGCCGGACTGCCTGTGCCATGCGACACCTCCGATGACAGGGCGGCGAACTGTAACGCCGCTCACACCCGTTGTGTTCCAGATTGGGGGGATCAGCCTCCGGATTTCAACCGGAGGCCCGGCGGCGGGTACTCTGTACAGTCTGCGCCCATGTCTGCCCAGGTCTCCTGGCCCGGCCGGGTGCGGAACGCATCATGACCCTCCTGCCACGGAACGACCGTGGCCGCTGAGTCCAAAGGAGGTGGGTTCAACATGCGTCACTACGAGGTGATGGTCATCCTCGACCCCGATCTCGAGGAGCGCGCTGTCTCCCCGCTGATCGAGAACTTCCTCTCCGTCGTCCGCGAGGGCAACGGAAAGGTCGAGAAGGTCGACACCTGGGGCCGTCGTCGTCTCTCGTACGAGATCAACAAGAAGCCCGAGGGCATCTACTCGGTCATCGACCTGCAGGCCGAGCCTGCGGTCGTCAAGGAACTCGACCGTCAGATGAACCTGAACGAGTCGGTCCTCCGGACCAAGGTCCTCCGTCCCGAGACCCACTGAACGCATCAGCGTCAGCGGTGACCGGGTTCGAGTAGCCACACCAGCAGCCAGCAGCACACCCGCCGAGAGGTTCCCCTAATGGCAGGCGAGACCGTCATCACGGTCGTCGGCAATCTTGTCGACGACCCCGAGCTGCGCTTCACCCCGTCCGGTGCGGCGGTTGCGAAGTTCCGCGTCGCATCCACCCCCCGCACCTTCGACCGCCAGACCAACGAGTGGAAGGACGGCGAGAGCCTGTTCCTGACCTGCTCGGTGTGGCGTCAGGCGGCGGAGAACGTCGCCGAGTCCCTCACGCGGGGTACCCGCGTGATCGTGCAGGGCCGCCTGAAGCAGCGGTCGTACGAGGACCGCGAGGGCGTCAAGCGCACGGTCTACGAGCTCGACGTCGACGAGGTCGGCGCCAGCTTGCGCAATGCCACGGCCAAGGTCACCAAGACCTCGGGCCGCGGTGGCCAGGGCGGCGGCTTCGGCGGCGGCCCGCAGGGCGGTGGCCAGGGTGGCGGCGGCTGGGGCGGCGGCCCCGGCGGCGGCCAGGGCGGCGGTGCTCCCGCCGACGACCCGTGGGCGACCGGTGCCCCTGCAGGCGGCGGCCAGCAGGGTGGCGGCGGCGGCTGGGGCGGTGGCTCCGGCGGCGGCTACTCGGACGAGCCGCCCTTCTAGGTCCGACGACCGGTCCGTACGCACGCTGTTTCACGTGAAACAGCGTGAAACGGCCGGGGGCCTGAGGGCGACAGCACAAACTTCTTGAACTCACTGGAGAGAGACAATGGCGAAGCCGCCTGCTCGCAAGCCTAAGAAGAAGGTTTGCGTGTTCTGCAAGGAGAAGATCTCCTACGTCGACTACAAGGACACGAACCTGCTGCGGAAGTTCATCTCCGACCGCGGCAAGATCCGTGCCCGCCGGGTGACCGGCAACTGCACCCAGCACCAGCGTGACGTCGCCACGGCCGTGAAGAACAGCCGTGAGATGGCGCTGCTGCCCTACACCTCCACCGCGCGATAAGGGAAGGGTGACCGACTCATGAAGATCATCCTCACCCACGAGGTCTCCGGCCTCGGCACCGCCGGTGACGTCGTCGACGTCCGTGACGGGTACGCCCGTAACTACCTGGTCCCGCGTGGTTTCGCGATCCGCTGGACCAAGGGTGGCGAGAAGGACGTCGCGCAGATCCGCCGCGGTCGTAAGATCCGCGAGATCGCCACGATCGAGCAGGCCAACGAGATCAAGGGCCAGCTCGAGGACGTCAAGGTGAAGCTGGCCGTGCGCGCCGGCGACGCCGGCCGTCTGTTCGGCTCGGTCACGCCGGCCGACGTCGCCTCGGCGATCAAGGCTGCCGGTGGCCCCGACGTGGACAAGCGCCGCGTCGAGCTCGGCTCGCCGATCAAGACCCTGGGCTCGCACCAGGTGTCCGTGCGTCTGCACACCGACGTCGTCGCGAAGCTGGGCGTCGAGGTCGTCGCCGCCTGATCGCAGCGGTCGTAGCACCACACCGAAAGGGCCGCACTCCGGAAACGGGGTGCGGCCCTTTCGTGTGCTCGTCAGCGTGCTCGTCAGCCCTCGGCCTCGTCCTGCGCCCGCTTGTAGAGGTCGGCGACCTCGTCACCGAAGTACGCGGCGTAGGACACGTCGTCCTCGTCGCCGCCACCTTCGTGGCCGCCCAGAACGCCGATCACCGTGCCCGTATGGCTCTTGGGGTCGTAGTCGGCGAGCCAGGGGCTGCCGCTGGTACCGCCCGCGAAGTCGGTGCACTGGACGCGCATCTGTGTGTCGCTGAACTTCGTCGTGCGGTTGTGGCAGGAGATCGGTGTCTCGCTGCTGGTGGGATAGCCGGTGATCTTCACATCGTTGTCGAAGCCGGGATCGATGCCGAGGGTGTTGCCACCCAGCACGTCCTGGATCTGCTTGCCGTCCTTGCTGTCGAGCACGAGGAAGGCGACGTCCATGTCCTCGTCCTGGGACTTGGCCCAGCGGTCGTCGACGACGACCTTCCTGACCTTCCACAGACCGGTCGGTTCTTTGCCGTCGCGGTAGTCGGGTGCGAAGACCAGGTCCGCCACGGGTCGGCCGGTCTCGGCGTCGAAGGCACAGTGCGCCGCGGTGATGAGCATGTTCCGGCCGGGGCTCTGCACGACACTGGCGGTGCAGAAGTGATCGCCGGAGTCGTCCTTCTCGAAGATGGCACCCACCCGGGCGTTCTGCTCGGTGCTGCGCGGGGTGTACGCGCTGCCGTCGTCGGCGGGTGCCGTGGCGGACGGGTCCTGGTCCTGGGGGTCCTTGTCCGCCTCCCCCGATTTGCCGAATCCGCTCCTGATGGTGCCGCCGCCGCGGCTGCTGGTGTCGGCTTCGTGCGAGGCGTAGCCCACTATGACGCCGGCCCCGATGACGGTCAGCGTCAGGGGCAGAACGATCTTCCTGGCAAGCGGGCGCACACGGTCATTATCGACATGGCCGGTTGACTTGGGGTGTCTTCAACGCGAGGCTCCGGTCACAATCCATCGGCCCGACCGGGTGCGTGTCCACAATGTCAGCATCCGCACGGTCATCATCAGGGCCATGGCCCACCACAGGGCGGTCAGGCCGCCACCGGCGACCGGCACCAGCAGTGCGGCCGGGGCGAAGAGGGCCAGCGTCACCAGCATCGCCCAGGCGAGGTACGGGCCGTCGCCCGCGCCCATGAGAACCCCGTCGAGAACGAAGACGATCCCGGAGACCGGCTGGGTGACGGCGACGACCAGGAGCGTGGGCAGCAGCACGTCCTTCACGGTGGGGTCGGTGGTGAACAGCGGCATGAACAGGGGCCGGGCGAGCACCACGAGCAGGCCGAGCACCACGCCGGAGGCGATGCCCCACTGCACCATGCGACGGCAGGCCGCCTTGGCCCCTGCCACGTCGTCGGCTCCCAGATAGCGGCCGATGATGGCCTGGCCGGCGATGGCGATGGCGTCCAGGGCGAAGGCCAGCAGCTGCCAGAGGGTGATGACGATCTGGTGGGCGGCCACCTCGGCGTCGCCGAGACGTGCGGCGACGGCGGTCGCGATCATCAGGACGGCGCGCAGCGAGAGCGTACGTACCAGCAGCGGCACTCCGGCCTGGGCACTGGCGCGGATCCCGGCGGCGTCCGGCCGGAGCGAGGCACCGTGCCGTCGCGCACCTCGTACCACGACGAACAGATAGACGGCGGCCATACCGCACTGGGCGATGACGGTGCCCCAGGCGGAGCCGGCGATGCCGAGCCCGGCGCCGTAGACGAGCGCGATGTTCAGGGCGGCGTTGACGGAAAAGCCGCCGACGGCGACGTACAGCGGGGTCCTGGTGTCCTGGAGGCCGCGCAGGACACCGGTGGACGCCAGCACCATGAGCATCGCCGGGATGCCGAGGGCGCTGATGCGCAGGTAGGTGATGGCGTACGGAGCGGCGGTGGCGGAGGCGCCGAAGACGTCGACGAGCCAGGGCGCGGTGGGCAGGACGGCCGCCAGAACGGCCGCGCCCAGCAGGAGCGCGAGCCAGATGCCGTCCACGCCCTGCCGGATGGCGGCGGAGCGGTCACCGGCGCCGACCCGCCGGGCGACGGCGGCGGTGGTGGCGTACGCGAGGAAGACGAAGACGGAGACCGCGGTGGTCAGCAGCGGGGCGGCGACGCCGAGCCCGGCGAGCTGCCGGGTGCCGAGGTGGCCGATGACGGCGCTGTCGACCATGACGAAGAGGGGCTCCGCGACGAGCGCGCCGAAGGCGGGCAGAGCGAGCGAGATGATCTCGCGGTCGTGGCGGCGGTCGGTGCGCCGCGGCGTCGCGGGGGCCTGTGTCATGCTGCCAATCTAATCTTCCACAGGTAAGTGACACAACTGCTTAGCGATCCTTACTCCGCGCCGGGCGGAGCGTTCTGCTCCGTGGCGTTTGGGTCGATCATGAACAGGTTCCCCAAGTTTTTCTCCCCCACAGCCTATGGATGACGAAAGTGCAGGTCAGCGCGCCTGTGGCCAGCTGATTGTGTGTTTGTCCACAGCGGTGTCCCCCGTGCCGTGCACAGGATCGGCGCACTTCTCCACAGGATCGGGTCCATCGTCCACATGGCCTGTGGATAACCAGATTGGCGGACGGTGTCGTCGGGCCTACCGTAGTCCGGCGCCTGGCCCCTGTTCCGGTCCGAGAACCCACCCGTACTCGACGCGCCGTAACCGGAGCCGGGCCTCTCGCTTTGTCAGAGCTGTGCCGTAAGAAAGAAGAGCACAGCAAGGTCCGCGCTGCGGACGGGAGGAGGTGCCGGGGTGAGCATGCCCGAGCCCGTGGAGGACCCCTGGGCGGATGCCGGCCCCAGCGACCGGCTGCCCGCCGCGCGCTCCCGCCGAGGCGAGGGCAAGGGGCGTGGCCGGGACGACCGGCGCGAGCGCGGCGATGAGGAGGGCGGCTGGGCCCCCGGCGGCTTCGAGCGCGTACCGCCGCAGGACCTGGATGCCGAGCAGTCCGTGCTCGGCGGCATGCTGCTGTCGAAGGACGCCATCGCCGACGTCGTCGAGGTCCTCAAGGGGCACGACTTCTACCGTCCGGCCCACGAGGTGATCTACCAGGCGATCCTCGACCTGTATGCGAAGGGTGAACCGGCCGACCCCATCACGATCGCGGCCGAGCTGACCAAGCGCGGCGAGATCGGGCGGGTCGGCGGCGCGTCGTACCTGCACACCCTCGTCCAGTCCGTACCGACGGCGGCGAACGCCGAGTACTACGCCGAGATCGTCCACGAACGGGCGGTCCTGCGGCGGCTCGTCGAGGCCGGCACGCGGATCACGCAGATGGGATACGCGGCCGACGGCGATGTGGACGAGATCGTCAACAGCGCCCAGGCGGAGATCTACGCCGTCACCGAGCAGCGCACCAGCGAGGACTACCTGCCGCTCGGCGACATCATGGAGGGCGCGCTCGACGAGATCGAGGCGATCGGCTCCCGCCAGGGCCAGATGACCGGCGTGCCGACCGGATTCACCGACCTGGATTCCCTGACCAACGGTCTGCACCCCGGCCAGATGATCGTCATCGCGGCGCGACCCGCGATGGGTAAGTCCACCCTGGCGCTCGACTTCGCCCGAGCGTGTTCGATCAAAAGCAATCTGCCGAGTGTGATCTTCTCGCTCGAAATGGGACGCAACGAGATCGCGATGCGTCTGCTGTCCGCCGAGGCACGGGTGGCCCTGCACCATATGCGGTCCGGCTCCATGACGGACGAGGACTGGACCCGGCTGGCCCGCCGGATGCCGGACGTGTCGGCCGCGCCGCTCTACATCGACGACTCGCCGAACCTGTCGATGATGGAGATCCGCGCCAAGTGCCGCCGACTCAAGCAGCGCAACGAACTCAAGCTGGTGGTCATCGACTACCTCCAGCTGATGCAGTCCGGCGGCTCCAAGCGTGCCGAGAGCCGCCAGCAGGAGGTTTCGGACATGTCCCGTAACCTCAAGCTGCTGGCCAAGGAACTGGAACTCCCGGTCATCGCGCTCTCGCAGCTCAACCGTGGCCCCGAACAGCGTACGGACAAGAAGCCGATGGTTTCGGACCTGCGTGAGTCCGGTTCCATCGAGCAGGACGCGGACATGGTCATCCTCCTCCACCGCGAGGATGCCTACGAGAAGGAGTCCCCCCGCGCCGGCGAGGCCGACCTGATCGTGGCCAAGCACCGTAACGGCCCGACGGCGACCATCACCGTGGCGTTCCAGGGTCACTACTCGCGGTTTGTGGATATGGCGCAGACCTGAGGGACGCCTCGTAGGTCCTCGGATCTCGTGTCCGATTCTCAGGTGCGACGTCGGAGCGGACTCGGATCCGACGCGGAGTTGAGACTCTCTGTCCGGCAGGCCGACGCTTCCGAGGAGCGGGACCTGCCAGCTCGACCAGGACCGCCCCACGTGGTCACCTTCGACCAGTTCGGGCAGGGCCCTGGGGGTGGTGCCGAGGCCGAGCAGCCTGGAGTGCGGGAAAGTCAGCCGGTCACCGCACCTTGAGCGCGGCGGCCCGCGCCTTCGAGCGCTTGGTCGACCAGCATCTGCGGTGACGCGACTTCCGCGTACGGAGGAGCACCGGGAAGCGGAACCTACAGCCTGCCTCCGTCAAAGCCTCACCGGCCCAGTCGGGCGGCCTTCCGCACGCGGCGCGTGCAGACTTCCTCGCGACGGTCTGCCATCTGCCGCAGCGCTTCCTTGCGGTCCCGCTTGGACAGTCGGTCGAGGTACGTGTGGCCGAGAAGATGATCGGTCTCGTGCTGCAGGCATCGCGCGAAGTAACCCGTGCCTTCGACGGTGAGGGGGTTGCCGTCCTTGTCGAGGCCGCGGACGACGGCACGGTCCGTACGGGGGACCGTCATGGTGGCACCGGGTACGGACAGGCAGCCTTCGAAGGCGTCGATGAGTTGGCGGCTGCCGGGGCCGGGCAGGTCGAGGACCGGGTTGATGAGGTGGCCGACGTGCCGTATTCCGTCGTCGTCCGGGCAGTCGTACACGAACAGCCTTAGGTCGACGCCGACCTGATTGGCAGCCAAGCCGGCGCCGTCGGCCACATGCATCGTCAGGAACATGTCGTCGATGAGCGTGGACAACCCGGCGGTGCCGAAGTCGGTCACTTCCTGGCACGGACGGCTGAGGACTTCCTCACCGATCTCCGTGATCCGACGCACCGTGCCCCGCTCCGCCTCCGGAGAAAGAGCGGGATAGGCGTCGACGGGCCGACCCTGTACACGGGTTCGCCGGTCTGCGGCTTGGGACCGATCATGACGAACAGGCATCGTTGTCTCCCCTTTTGCGCACGTCATAGGTACCGCGGACGACACCGCGGCCGAGGTTCCCGAGCAAGGAGCACTTGCGAGGAGCTTTGCAAAGTAGCAGACTTTGCAAAGTGACTGACGATGACCTCACTGCCCGCCCTGTCAGGGCGCGGGACGTCGGCGCCGCGTTGCCCGAGCACGAGGTCCGTAGGGCCCTGCTCGACCTGCTGGCGGAAGTCGGCACGGTAACGGCGACGGACGCCGCCGCACGGCTGGGCTACAGTTCCGGGCTCTGCTCGTTTCACCTTCGGCAACTCGCACGTCACGGCCTCATCGAGGAAGCTCCGCACCGCGGGGGCCGCGCACGCCCCTGGCGCCTGACGCGGCATGACTCCACCCCGGGTACGCCCGAAGAGGAGCAGTTCGGGAACTTGGCGCGCGGCCTGGAGGACGAGAGCTGGCAGCGATGGGTCGCTCAACGTGACCGAGCTCCGGCTGAATGGCGTCACGACGAAGCCTTCAGCGCTGTCGCCTACCTGACGCCCGAGGAGATGAGCCGGGTCGCCGATGCCGTGCGGCGGACGCTCGCCCCGTATCAGGACCGCGAGCAGCGTCCTCTGGCCCGGCCTGACGGTGCCCGGCCGGTAGCGCTCATCACCCGGCTCTTCCCGTTGCTTTCGGATGCGGCGGGTGAAGGGGAACCGGAGTGAGAAGTCGGGGCTCGCCACCGGCCCTTCAACCGCGCCCTGGCATCATCACGGCATGACCCGGACTCTTCCGCGCACCATTCGAGCCGTCGGCACCGACCAACTCATCGAGCTGGAACAGGAAGCCGCCGTATGTGACTTCAGCCAGCGGCTTCCCGTTACCTGGCTCCAGGAGCACATCGCCCCGGAAGGGACGCACTACCTGTGGCCTGTACTCGTGCACGACCTCAGTCACCGCCCCGAGGTATCGCCGCAGTGGAGGTGTGAACTGCTGCTGGCCGTCAGGACCGGGGAAGAAATCTTTTCTCTGCTCGACATCCTGCCCGGCACCTTCGACAAACTGCCGGAGACGTTGGACGCGGCGTCCAAGACGGGCATCGCCCGCCGCATGGAACGGGCCGTGACCCAGGGCGAATGGGCGGCACGGGTGGCTGCTGAGACTGTGCGGGACTAGGAAGTCGCGCTCCCGCCCTTCCTGAGTGGCGCTGACGGTTCGCCGTTCGCAGGCACCGGTTCCTGTTGCGCCGTTGCCTTGTCGATGGTCTCGCGCAGAGCCTGTCGCGCGGCAGCGAGGTCGATGACTTGCTGGTCGAGAACGCGTAGTTGGTTGTGGAGGGAGTCGAGCACGCCTGGGCAGGGGTGAACGGCGGCGGTGCCGGTCGTGCAGGGCAGCACCTGGCGGATGATGCGGGTGGTGAGCCCGGCGTCGAGGAGGGCTCGGATGCGTCGTACGGCGATGACGTCGGGTTCGGCGTAGGTCCGGTAGCCGTTGGGCAGCCGCTCGGGGTGCAGCAGCCCCGTTCGCTCGTAGTAGCGCAGGAGCCGTTCGCTGGTTCCGGACCGCTCGGCCAGCTCTCCGATCAGCACGCCCCGTCCCCCTCGCTTGACCTTCCAACCGTGTCAGGGATCAACACTGGCCCCGCCTGCCCGCATTCCGTGGGCGGCTCGTACCACCGGAAGGCACTTGCGTGATCATCGACGGCCACAGCCACGTCTACGACCCGCTCGACATCCACCTGTCCGCGTTGGACGACGCGGGGGTGGACCGTACGGTCCTCTTCCCCACCCGGCCACATCCCGAACGGGCGACGGACCTGGTGTCCCTCCGCCATGAAATGAGCGTTCTGGGCCGGGCGTTGGCCGGAAGCTCCACCGACGGGTCCGGGGCGGGTGGGGACGATGGGTACGCCAAGGCGTGGCGGGAGCTGGATGCGGCACTGGCTGCTCAGCCGACGCGCTTCTTGGGCTTCGGGGCTGTTCCTTTGGGACGTACTGCTGACGAGATCGCCGCCTGGGTGGAGCGTGAGGTGGTGGGCCGAGGGCTGTACGGCATCGGGGAGCAGTTCCGGCTTGGGCAGGTGGTGACCGGAAGCAGGGCCGTACAACGCCCCACAGGCCGGCCGGCTCCGCGCTGGGATGAGTACGGGCTGCTGCGTGACCGAGTCCGGAGCTGGCTCGGCGGGTATCCCGGTAGGTGATCGAGGCGCGCTGTCCCGTCGGTGGCTTTGACCTTCGAGTTGCTTGAAGCCCGACAATCGCGTGCATGGGCGAGAGCGAGGAGCTGCTGAGCATCGGGGCGTTCGCGCGGTGGGTGGGGATGGCTCCCAGCGCACTGCGTTTCTACGACGACTGCGGTGTCCTGCGGCCCATCAGGGTTGATCCGGCGAGCGGATACCGGTTTTACGGAGCCGGGCAGAAAGGCCGGGGCGTGCTGCTGCGCCGGCTGCGTGAGGCGGGACTGCCGCTGGTGGATGTCAGGGTCGTGCTCGACGGCGGTGAAGCGGAAGCCCGTACGGTGCTCCGCGCGCACCTGGAGCGGACGCGACGGACGGCGGATGCCGCGCGGGTGCTGGTGGAGGGGCTGCTCCGGGAACTTCCGATGGAAGCGCCGGAGCAGCCCATGGGGCGGGCCGTTGTCGGAGGCGCGGAGCTGGCCAGTGCGGTACGGCAGGTGGGGCCCGCGGTGGCGGGCGACGAGACGCGGAATGAGTTCCCCGTCCTGGGGTGCGTGTTGATCGAACTCGGTGACGGGGAAGTGCGGCTGGTCGCCACCGATCGGTACCGGCTCGCGGTCCGCGTACTGCGGACCAGGACGGCGGGCGGAGGCCCGTGCCGTGTGCTCGTCGACATCGCGGAGCTGGCGGGCCTGGCGACCTGGGCGTTGCGTCAGCAGTACGTCGATGTCGAGGTGTACGGCGATGGCGGGTGCCTGGTCGGGGACGGCGGGGAGCGGCGTGCGTTCGTGGGGCGGACAGCGGAGTACCCCGACTACCGACTCGTGCTGGGTGGCCTGGACGACGTACGACATCGGGTCATCGTGGGCCGGGCGGTGTTGCGCGAGGCGTTTGCCGAGCGGGAGAAGGGCGCCGTGCTCACCGCGCGGTCCGGAGCGCAGGAGGCGGTCATCAGCGGAGGTGGTGGCAGTCCGGTCACGGTGAGCGCCGTGTGCACGGGCCCGTCGCTGCGGGTGGCTTTTGACCCGGCGGTGCTCGTACCCGCACTGGATGCGGGCGTGGGCCCCGATGTGCTGCTGGAACTCGCTTCCGGCACGGCACCGGTTGTCGTGCGATCCGCTGATCAAGGCAGCTTCACCACCTTGGTGATGCCGGTGCGGGAGCTTGTTTCACGTGAAACCGAGTGAGGACTGAGGAGAGAAACCGTGGACCCGGAGAATCACGTGGTGCGGCTGTGCGTGCGGGGTATGGGCGCGGAAGCGCGCGGTGAGGGCGAGGAAGCGCGACGGCTGTTCATGCAGGCCTGGGAGGACGCGGCTGACGACTACGAGGCATGCGTCGCTGCCCACTATGTGGCCCGGCACCAGACCACGCCCCAGGACACGCTGCGATGGAACCAGGAGTGCTTGGACCGGGCCGACCGGGTGGGTGACGAGCGCGTACGCGGCTTCTACGCCTCCCTGTACGCGAACATGGGGCGCGCGCATCGCGAGCTGGGTGAGACCGCGACGGCACATGCGTACTTCGTGCGGGCTGCCGAGCGGGTGCGGGACGTTTCCGAAGGGGACTACGGGATGTGGAACCGGTTCGCGATCGCGGAGGGGCTGCGGGAGACGGCCGCCTCGTCGACGACCGGTGACACGCCCGGGTGCCGGCAGCAGGCGGAATCGGTGAGCGAGTCGCCGACCGACGTGCTGCCCGGCCTGCTGGCCAGGCTGTGTGCACGGAACGACCTGAAAGCACTGGGGATGGTCCTGCCCGCATATCTGGGCGACCTGGGGACCGCGGAGGATCGGGCACGGCTCCGCTCGGCACTGCACATGGTGCATGCGGCGCGGTGGCTACCGGTGGAGGATCAGGCGGCTCTGGGTACGGCCATAGCGGTGTTGGCGGAGGGCAGCAAGGATCCGATTGCTGGGTGAGGTGTGACGGGTGACGGGTGACGGGTGAGTGGCGTGGGGCGCGCCGGGTCTCGGGCCTGCTTGGAGTCGAGGCCGGAGCCGGTACGGCGGGGTCATCCTTCGGGCGAGGTCAGCGCGCACCGTGGTTGGGGGCCACCGGGCTGGGCGGAGGCGTTGGCCAACTCGTCGAGTGCCTGTTCGGCGCGGACCAGCTGGCTGCGTACCTGGTCCCGCACGTCCTGCAGCTGGTCGATGCAGGTGTCCAGCTCGGCGAGCTTGCGGCGGTACACCTGGAGTGAAGCGGGACAGGAATCACCGGCCGGGTGGCCGGCACGCAGGCACTCCACGAAGGGCCGGGTCTCCTCCAGCTCGAAGCCGAATCGCTGCAGCATGCGGATCTGCTGGAGAAGCCGCAGGTCGGATTCGTCGTAGGTGCGGTGCCCGTTCGTCGTACGTTCGGCGTGCAACAGGCCGCGCGCCTCGTAGTACCGCAGGGTTCGGGTGGTGGTCCCGGCCCGCTCGGCAAGTTCTCCGATCCGCATTCTCCGTGCCCCCGTCCGGCCCGGTTCGGTGCTGGCCGGGCCCGCCATGTCGTTGACGGTAGTGCTTGGGGGCGTTGTTCACGAGAGCGGGCTCTGCTGAGTCCAGGTGGTGAGCGGCCCCGCTCGGGTGCGGAGCCGGGTGGTGAGCGGCCCCGCCCGTGTTCGGTGTCGGCGCGCGTGGACGGCCGACGTCGGGTTCGGGATTCCGGGGCGGTTCTGGAGGAGTGGGTGATGGGATGGGCTCGTCCATTGCCCGTGATCGTTGTTGAGCTGTCGAGGAGTGCCATGAGTGCGGAGTTGTCCGACGTGGCCCAGGGGTTGGCGTCGTCCGAAGCGGTGAGCGGTTCCGGAGAGAGTGGTGCGGAGCAGTTCGGGGCGCTGTTGCCGGATACACGGCGGGCGCTGTTCCGGCGCCTGGCCGTCGGGCAGGCGGAGGGGCGCGCGCCGTCGATGACGGGAGCGGTCGTACGGGGCGGGCAGGTGGCCTGGACGGGGGCTCGCGACAGTTCCGCCTCCGACGGCATCGGCGGTGTGGACGTGCAGTACCGGATCGGGTCGATCACCAAGACGTTCGTCGCGGTGCTGGTGATGCGGCTGCGCGACGAGGGGCTGCTGACGCTGGAGGACCGGCTCGGCGATCACCTGTCGGACAGCCCGGGCCCCGACGTGACGATCGCCCAACTGCTCTCGCACAGCTCCGGGCTGGCAGCGGAAGCCCGAGGGCCGTGGTGGGAACGGACGCCCGGCTCGCTGCGGCAGACGTCCGGTGACCTCTTCGGGGAGAACCCCCGCCGGCTGCCCGCCGGTCGGCGGTTCCACTACTCCAATCCGGCTTACGCCCTGCTGGGCTCGCTGGTCGAGCAGAAGCGGGGCGGGCAGGCCTGGGACGAGGTTCTGCGCTGTGAGGTGCTCGAGCCGCTGGGCATGACCCGTACGTCGCTTCTGGCGGAGGCGCCGCACGCCGATGGCTGGGCGGTGCACCCGTGGGCCGACGTGCTGCTGCCGGAGCCCGCCGAGGACACCGGGCTGATGGGCCCGGCCGGACAGCTGTGGTCCACGGTGGAGGACCTGGGACGGTGGGCGGTATTCCTGACCCACGGGGACGACCGGGTGCTCGGCGCCGCGACCCTGGCGGAGATGCGGACGCCGGCCGTACCGCCCGAGGGCGCGGAGTGGGATGCCGGCTTCGGGCTCGGCATCCAGCTCGCCCGTCGCAACGGGCGCCTGCTGTTCGGCCACTCCGGCTCCATGCCCGGCTTCCAGTCCGCCCTGTGGATCGACGCGGCGGAGGCCGTCGCCGGTATCGCTCTGACGAACTGCACGTCGGGGCCCGCGGTCAGCGCCATCGCGGCCGACCTGGCCGGAATCGTCGCGGACCGGGAGCCGCGGATCCCGGAGGCGTGGCGGCCACTGGCCGGGCCGCTGGACGAAGGCCTGCTGGCGCTCACCGGACCCTGGTACTGGGGTGCGCACCCGTACGTGCTGCGGCTGCGGGCCGACCGGGGCCTGGAGATCTCACTGATGTCGGGGCCGGGTGGCCGCGCCTCGCGGTTCCGTGCGGAGTCCGACGGCACCTGGACCGGGTTGGACGGTTACTTCGCGGGCGAGACGCTGCGCGTTGTCCGGGACGAGGATGACGGCTCGGTGAGCCACCTGGACCTGGGCACCTTCGTCTTCACCCGGGGCCCGTACGCGCCTGCCGGTCCGGTACCGGGCGGGGTCGACGCCGAGGGCTGGCGCGGACGCTGACAGCTCCGTCGGGCCCGGCCCTGGTGAGCGCCGTGACGGCGGGGCGGGCCCGACGGGAGCGAGGAGCGGGGCCGCTGAGGAGCGGGGCCGGTGAGGAGCGAACCGAGTCTGTACGAGGGGGTGGGGCCATACGGGCGTGGATCAAGCCCGTACGGCAAGGGTGACCACTCCGGACGTACAGTCGAGCCAGATATCAGGAGCCGCCGCACCGCGGCCCGCTACCGCTGGAAGGCCACCGTGACTGACGCGACCGCCGTGAACACGACCTCCGACGCCCCGAACCTGCTCGACCTGCCGCCGCTCACCGCCGGACACTTCGCGCGGATCGAGGACAAGGTCGCGGCACTCATGCGGACCCGGGCCGATGTGGTGGCCACGCAGGGCGAGGCACTGCTCCCGCTGGAGGCGTGCATCTGCTCCGCCGTGGGTCCCGGCAGCACCGCGCTCAACATCGTGACCGGCCCGTACGGCGAGACCTTCGGCGGCTGGCTGCGGTCCTGCGGTGCCGAGGTCATCACGATCAGCGCGCCGTTCACGGGTGCTGTACACCCGGAGCAGGTGGCCGAGGCGCTGCGCGAACACCCGGCCATCGACTTCGTGAGCCTGGTGCACGCCGAGGCGGCGACCGGCAACACCAACCCCGTCGCCGAGATCGGGGCCGTCGTACATGAGCACGGCGCGTTGCTGATGCTGGACGCGGTCGCCTCGGTGGGCGCCGAACCGCTGCTCACCGATGAGTGGGGAGTGGACCTGTGTGTGATCGGCGGGCAGAAGGCGCTGGCGGGCCCGGCCGGCGTGTCCGCCGTTTCCGTCAGCGCCCGTGCCTGGGAGCGCATCGCCGCCAATGAGCAGGCACCTCGCCGCTCCTACCTGTCGCTCCTGGACTGGAAGGAGCGCTGGATCGACGGGGGCCGTACCGCCCTGCCGCACGCACCGGCTCAGCTGGAGATGCTGGCTCTGGAGCAGGCCGTGGACCGTGTCGACGCGGAAGGGCTCGATGCGGTCATCACCCGGCACCGGGCGGCTGCCGCGGCGGTACGGGCCGGTGTGCGGGCGCTCGGTGCGCTCTCCCCGTACGTCCTGCGGGACGAGGACGCGGCCCCGGCGGCCACGACGCTGCGTGCACCTTCCGACATGGACGCCCGCGAGATCGTCTCCGCTGCGCTCGATGCGGCGGAGGGGCCGGTCGCAGTCCCCGTGCAGGCCGCCGCGGGTGCGCTCGCCAAGGAAATGATCCGCGTCAACCACTACGGCCGGGCTGCGGACCGGGGTGTGGTGCTGGCGTCCCTCGCGGCGCTGGCGGCAGGCCTGCGCGTGCTCGGCGTGACGGTGGACGGTGACGGGGCGGCCGCGGCAGCCGCCGCGGCATGGGACGAAGTCATGGCGGGCTGAGGCTCAGGCTGAGGTTCCCGGCGAGCGGCTGGGAGACTGAGCGCGCGAAAGCGCTTCAGGGGCGTCGTTTCACGTGAAACGACGCCCCTTTTTCGTAGGTGCTTGCCTGCGCTGTTTCACGTGAAACAGCGCAGCAGGGACCGCCCAGTGCCCAATGGCCGTACGGCTGAGCCAAGTTGAGCGGCCGCGGCGAGCCACCAGACGAGTAGTTGCGGGCAGGTGGGCTGTGCCGCGTCCCGTGCCGGTGCGGCCGTAACGGGTATCCACCAGTCGGCCGCACTCCCATGGCAGTCCGGGGGAGCCGGGGGCAGTCTGGACGTTGAGCACTCTCTGAGGGCCTTGGAGTGTCTGCGGACGCAGCAGGTTCGGTCAGTCGTCCGCCGGCACATGGCAGGCCACGCGCCAGCCTCAGCACCAGCCACTGAACCGGTCACCGCGCTGACCGCAGTTTCGTCCCGCCCCCATGCTCCGTACGCCACGACGCCAGCTCCTTGTGGATCATGGATTGAGACGACCTTAGAATCGGAACGAACAACCCGGTTGAACGTACGGAACGCTCGACCCGGAGATCGCTGGTTCCGAGGAGGCTCAGTGGCGGCGAGCGAGGAGGCCGTGCCTGCGCGGGCGGACGCGCGGCGTAACAGGGCGCTGGTCCTGCAGGCGGCCCGATCGGCGTTCGAGGAACAGGGGTTGGGGGTGCCGCTCGGGGAGATCGCGCGGCGGGCGGGTGTGGGCGCAGGTACCGTCTACCGCCATTTCCCTTCAAAAGACGCGCTGTTCAGGGCGACGGTCGCCGACCGGGTGCAGTTGTTCACGGACACGGCACGGGACTTGGTGGATGTCGAGGACCCGGTGGGTGTCTTCTTCCGGTTCCTCGCGTCGGTGGTACGGCTCGCGTCGAGCAACAAGGCGCTGTGTGACGCGTTGGAGGCTGCCGGAGAGGGTGCTTACGAGCCTTCGCCGCAGGCCGAGCGGGACTTCGGTGAAGCGCTGGGGGTCTTGCTCGTGCGTGCCCAAGAGGCCGGTGGCGTAAGGAAAGACGTCGGTCTCGACGATGTCCGGGCGCTACTGGTCGGGTGTCTGTCGATGGAACGGCGGCGTGGTGCGTCGGGGGCACAGGGCCGGGTGACGGCCTTGATGTGCGATGGGTTGCGTGCTCACAAGGGCGTGACGAAACTGCCCAGACAGGCGGCGGAGCGTAACGAAACGCTGTGCGAGGGATGCGGTGGGCCGGTTTCCCCGGCTCGTACGGGACGACCTGCCAGGTACTGCGGTGGTGCGTGCCGACAGAAGGCGCACCGGGCCAGGGCCCGCGCGCGTACGCGTGACGGAAGTGGTGAGAGCGGCTGACAGCGCACGGCGGGTGCGGGCCCGGCACTCGTACTCGCCGGGCCTTGAGCGCGCCACCCGCCCACCGGCGGCAGGGGGCGCGCGGGGTAAGGCTCCAGGTCAGAGCTGGAGCTTGAAGCCCAGGTGAGAGGCCTCGAAGCCGAGGCGCTCGTAGAAGCGGTGGGCGTCGATGCGCGTCGCGTCGGAGGTGAGCTGTACCAGCCGGCAGCCGAGCGTGCGCGACTCGTCGACCGCCCACTCGATCAGGCGAGTGCCGAGCCCGTTGCCGCGCTCGTCGGAGTGGACGCGTACCGCCTCGATGATCGAACGGCTGCTGCCGCGCCGGGACAGCCCCGGAATGACCGTGAGCTGGAGTGTTCCCACCGGCCGGTCGGCGCGGACGGCGACGACCAGGTGCTGGTTGGGGTCGGCGGCCAGCTGCTCGTACGCCGCGATGTACGGGGCCAGGTCGTCCGGGCTCTCGCGGGCGGCGCCCAGCGGGTCGTCGGCCAGCATCGCGACGATGGCGGGCAGGTCGTCCTCGCTCGCCCGGCGGATCTCGATTTCGCTCATGGCGGGACCCTACGACTCCCGCTCAGGCGGGCGGAGCGAGGGTTTCCACCGCCGTCACCAGGGGGGCCAGTTCGGGACGTTTCGCGGCGTCCTGGAGGGCTTCGCGCAGGGCCGCGTCGTGGGTCGGCCGGGCCTCTTCGAGCAGCTGTCGGCCCTCGTCGGTGACGTTGGTGTAGATGCCGCGCCGGTCGTCGGGGCACAGGTAGCGGGAGAGCAGGCGGCGCTCTTCCAGCCGGGTGACCAGGCGGGTCGTGGCGCTCTGGCTGAGGACGACGGAGTCCGCGACCTGGTGCATGCGCAGGTGGCCGCCCGGCCCGTCGTGCTGCTCGTTGAGCACGTTCAGTACGGAGAATTCCCGGACGCTGAGGTCGTGCCGGGCCTGCAGCGCGCGCTCGATGTGCGACTCGATACGGCCGTGCAGGGCGGAGAGGGCGCACCAGCCCTGGGCGAGGGTGGGGGCGGTAGCGGAGCCGGTCGGACAGCCCCGGGCCGGCGTGACCGCGTCCGCGTGCTCGGCCGTCGTCCGCTTCTGGCCGTCCTGTCCGCCGCGCCGCGCCGCCTGCTGCTTCTGCTGCCGGTCCTGCTTCGGCGCCTGCCGGGTCTGCTGCGTCATCGAGGACCTCCTTACAGGTCGTACGACCCAGGATAGGACACCAGCGAGATAACCCGCGCTTGCAAGTAACCAGCGTCTGCAATTATTGTCGACGCTTGTTAAAGCTGGCTGCAATTGTTCGAAGGGATCCGTCATGCCTCTCGCCCTCCTGGCGCTCACCATCGGCGCCTTCGGGATCGGGATGACCGAGTTCGCGGTGATGGGGCTGCTGCCCGACGTGGCCGCCGGCTTCGGCGTCTCCATCCCGCTGGCCGGGTACGCGACCACGCTCTACGCGCTCGGCGTCGTCGTCGGCGCCCCGCTGATGACCGTCCTCGGCACCCGTATGACCCGGAAGCAGATGCTGATGCTGCTGATGGGGCTGTTCGTGGTGGGCAACCTGCTCACCGCCGTGGCGCCGGCCTTCCCGGTGATGCTCGCCGGGCGGATCGTTTCGTCCTTCGCCCACGGCGCGTTCTTCGGCATCGGTTCACTGGTGGCCGCAGACCTCGTCGCCCCGCACAAGCGGGCCGGCGCCATCTCGATGATGTTCGCCGGCCTGACCGTCGCCAATGTCGTCGGCGTACCGACCGGCACCCTGCTCGCCCAGCAGATCAACTGGCGCGCCACCTTCGTCGCCATCGCCCTGCTGGGCGTGCTCGGCCTGCTCGGCGTCGCCAAGCTGGTGCCCGCGCAGCGCGTACGGGCAGCCGCGCCGATGGGCCAGGAGATCGCGGCCTTCCGCAACCCGCAGGTCGGGCTCGCGATGCTGATGACCGTCCTCGGCTTCGGCGGCGTCTTCGCGGCCGTCACCTACCTCGCCTCGATGATGACCGAGGTCACCGGCTTCGCCGCATCGTCCGTCATCTGGCTCACGGCCGTCTTCGGCCTGGGCATGGTGGCCGGCAACCTGATCTCGGGGCGGTTCACCGACCGCTACATGATGCCGATGCTGTACGTGTCCCTGGTCGGGCTCGCGCTCTCGCTGGCCGCGTTTAGCCTTGTCGCGCACCACAAGGCCCTCGCGACCGTCACCATCGCCCTCATCGGCGCCTTCGGTTTCGCGACCGTACCGCCGCTGCAAAAGCGGATCATGGACCAGGCCTCGGCCGCGCCCACGCTGGCCTCGGTCGGCAACATCGCGGCCTTCAACTTCGGCAACGCGCTGGCCGCCTGGCTGGGCGGGATCGTCATCGCGGCCGGGCTCGGGCTGACCGCGCCCAACTGGGTCGGCGTGGGAATGACCGTCCTGGCGCTGGGCGTCGCGGTCGTCGCCGGGGCACTGGAGCGGAGGGGCGGCCGGGGCGGTTCGGACGGCCGGAGTGCCCGTAGCGGCCGGGTCGTGGCTTCGGGAGTCGGCAGCGGCGCGGGCAGCGCAGCAGAGGCGGCTGCGGCGGTGGTGCGCGGCTGAGCCCGGTCCCGGAAGCCGCACACGAGGCCGCCCCCGATTTCCCGGCCGACCAGCCCACCCGCCCCTCTGCACCCACTGAGACTCCCGAGCTACGCCCCTGGCCGCCGCTCGGAACCACGAACAAGCACCATTCGTTCACTAGGAGCACCGCTCATGAGCACCATCCCCTCTGTCCGCCCGCTCACCACCCACGACGCGGACGTCCTCATCGACGCCGCCCGCCGCGCCGCCGCCGACCTCGGTGTGCACGGCAGCGTCACCGTTCTGGACGCGGGCGGTCACCTGCTCGGCTTCCGGCGCGACGACACCGCTGTGCTGATCTCGGGCGAGACCAGCACCCGCAAGGCGTACACCGCCCTGCAACTGGACGCGCCGACCGCCGACCTCGTCGACGCCGTACGGCCCGACGGCCTCTTCCACACCCTGCCCACCGCGCTCGACCGCCCGCTGCTGTTCATCGCGGGTGGCGTACCGGTCCACCGGGACGGGCGGCTGATCGGGGCCATCGGCGTCGGCGGCGGCGCCCCCGAGCAGGACGACCGCATCGCCCGTACCGCCATCGAGGCGGCCGGTCTCAACTGACGGCGCCACTCGGGCGCTTACGTGCCCGCTCGCGGACCTGGGCCGACTGCACGGCGCGCAGTCGGCCGCCGCGTTTGGTGGGGCCCCATGGCTTGAGTACGGAGATCGCGGTGGCGAAGAAGTACGTGGCCGTGGCGACGGAGGGGGCGGCCACCATGCTCAGCCCGGTGTCCGGTGCGCCGGCCACGGCATCGGCGGCCAGCTGGTCGATCCCCGGGCGCAGGGAAAAGGCCGTCAGCAGTACGGTCGCCAGCGTCAGCCAGAACTTGACGACGATCCAGCGATGGCGGGCCAGGCCCCATGGCGTGCCCAACGAGAGGATGAGCCCGCTGACCAGCGTCAGCAGTGCCACCGGTATGAGCAGCCAGTCACTGAAGATCTTCATGGCGCGGTAGGCGGCCACGGTGGTGTCCGGTGATTCCGAGGCGTACCCGGTGACGCTGAGCGTGAGCAGGCCGAGTGTGAGCCCGAGCCACCCGACGGAGACCGCGACATGGACGACGAGGTGGGCCCGGCGCGCGGGCCGGCTGAGCTGCTTCATGGGATCCACGGTCGCGTTCGGTGGGCCGTGTGGCATCTGACGGCGGGAGTATCCGGTCGTACTCGGGCTTGAGTACGCGAGGATTGCTGGTACGTATGAGGCGGCACGGCACGGCACGGCGCGTACGAGCTGTGCGGTGTGTGGCTGGTCCGTGCCTGGCCCGCACGGTGCGAGTGAAGTGAGTGGTGCGACGTACGGGACGTGGGAGGTTTCCGCGTCCTAGGCTCCCCGGTATGGGGAAGCTTCATCTTTTCGACATGGACGGGACGCTGCTCTACGGTTCCGCCGCCTCCATCGAGATATCCCGGCAACTCGGCCTGGACCGGGAGATCGCCGAGCTGGAACGAGCCTTCGCCGCCCGTGAGGTGACGCCGTTGCGCTTCGCGGAGCTGGCGTGCGAACTGTGGTCGGAGCTGACCGAGGAAGTCGTCACGGCGGCCTTCGACGGCGCTCCGTGGCTGGACGGCATCCGGGAGGTGTGGGCCGACATCCGGGCGCGGGGCGAACGGTGCGCGGTGATCTCCTTGTCGCCGGGGTTCTTCGTGGAGCGGCTGACGGGCTGGGGAGCGGACGCCGCGCACGGCTCGCGCTGGCCCGCGCTGCCTTTTCGGGATGCGGTGGAACCGGACGGGATACTTTCCGCATCTGTAAAGGTGAGGATTGCGGATGAACTGTGCGCCGAGTTCGGACTGGAACGGGCCGACTGCGTGGCGTACGGCGATTCCATGTCGGACACCGATCTGTTTGCGGCCGTTCCCGCGTCCGTCGCGGTGAATGCGGACCACCATGTCAGCGGCCTGGCCTCCTATGCGTACGAGGGGCGTGATCTACGCGAGGCGTACGCGCTGGTGCGGGCGGCCGGGTAATTTCCGCCTGCCCGCGGTCGATTCGTACGCCATGCCCGATGAATTGCGTTCTGCGGGCAGGGCCCCGTAAACCGCCGGGCCGGAGGAAGTGTTTCCGGTTCAGGGGTTGTGTATTCAAGTACTGCGGGTATGGTCTAGTCCGGTCGTACGGGAGAAGGGCCTCGCGTACTTCGGGAGTACGTCGACGAGCCGTGGGCCGTACGGCTTCAGCGGGTCGCAAAGCCCGCCAGCTTAGTGGCAACACGCGGCGCGCGCCCGGCTTTCCGGCTGTTCGCCGATGAGCCGTGGCCGGGTGGCACGCTGCGGACACGGGACCGCGGGCGGTGCCGGACGAACCGAGATGTGTCCGCATTGGAGGGTGTTGCCGGGAGAGCTCCGGACGATGAAGAATTCCGACGGGGCGCGGGAATTCCGGGCACATTCCGAACTGCGGAAGTGTGCAGGCGATCGTTAGACGTTCGAGGCGAGGCAGACCATGGACGCTCCGACCACCACGTCGGCCGATAACGGCGATTCGGGCGGCAGCAGTGGCGATTGGGGATGGTTCACTCCGTCGAAGAAGTCCCCCGAAGATCAACATGATCCCATGGGTGACCGGGACGGCGCGAGCAGACGGGACGGTGAAGAGAGCGGCCACGGAGGCCGTGACGAGCGGTACGACGGAAATGGCCGCCATGGTGACGGCGTCGCTGATGGCCGTGACGCATCCGAAGGGCGTGCCGGGCCGTACGCCGGTAACGAATCCGGCGGCCACCATGCGTGGAATACACGCGACGCGCACGGACAGCGGGGCGGCGACGGTGCGCCGGGTAGTCATGCCGTACGTGGCAGCGCCGTACGCGGCGGAGCGGGCGACGAGTACGCCGACAGGTCACGGACGCCCAGTCGGCCGGTCAGCCCCATAAGGCCCGTGGGCACGGCGGCGGAACGCGAACGGGGGCCGGAGCACGCGGGTGATCGCGCGCCAGGGGCACCAGAGGGCGCGCACGATCACATATCGGGGCGCGGGGACGAGGGCATGCCTGTGCGCGGGGGCGAGGGCATGGCTGGGCGTGCGGGTGAGGGCCTGGATGGGCGTGTTGGCGAGGGGGTGCGGGGTGAGGGTGCGGCGGGGGTGACGGCTGGAGTGACGGCTGGGGCTGGGGGCCCTTCCCCCCTTCCCCCTGCCCACCCGCCCACCTCCGCCTCCACCTCCGCTGCTGTCTACACCTCCGCTGCTGCCTCCACCTCCGCCGCTGCTTCCGTTGCTGCCTTCGGCTCGGGTTCCGCTCAGGCAGGCGCAGCTTCGCCGTCTTCCGGCGGCGCTCCCTCGTCCGCCGGGCCGGCCCCGGCGGCACGCAGTGCTGGGCCGAGTGCCGGTGACTCGGCCGATGCGGTGATCATCCGGCTGACTTTGGACGAGATCGAGTCCGTGGCGGACAAGGTCACCTCGTACTTCTACGCGCTGCTGTTCGTGCACCATCCCGACCTGCGGGCGCTCTTTCCCGCCGCGATGGACACCCAACGCGACCGGCTGTTCAAGGCGTTGCTCACCTCCGTCAAGAACGTCGACGACACGGCCTACCTAACCGAGTACCTCTCGCACCTCGGTCGCGGGCACCGGAAGTACGGCACCCTGCCCGAGCACTACCCGGCAGTCGGCGAATGCCTGCTCACCGCACTCGCCCGCTACGCCCCCACCACTTGGGGCCCGGACGCCGAAGGTGCCTGGGTGCGGGCGTACACCAAGATTTCGCAGATCATGATTGACGCGGCTGCCTCGGACGAGTTGATCGCTCCCGCCTGGTGGCAGGCCGAGGTCGTCTCGCACGAGCTGCGTACGCCGGACATCGCGGTCGTGACCGTACGCCCGGACCAGCCGTACCCCTTCCTCGCCGGTCAGTACACGAGCGTTGAAACCCCCTGGTGGCCGCGTGTGTGGCGGCACTACTCCTTTGCCGCGGCGCCCCGCTCCGACGGCCTGCTCTCCTTCCATGTGAAAGCCGTACCGGCCGGGTGGGTTTCCAACGCCATGGTCCATCGCGCCCGCCCCGGCGATGTCATCCGGCTCGGCCCCCCATCCGGTTCCATGACCGTAGACCACACCACTGACAACGGCCTGCTGTGCCTCGGCGGCGGTACGGGCATCGCGCCGATCAAGGCCCTGATCGAGGACGTGGCCGAGCGGGGGCACCGGCGCCCGATGGAGGTCTTCTACGGCGCCCGCAGCGGCCACGACCTCTACGACCTGGACACGATGCTGCGGCTGGAACACCGCCACCCGTGGCTGTCCGTACGCACGGTCGTCGCCACCGGCCGACCCGGCGGGCCGCGCAACAGCCTCAGTGGTCAACTCCCGGACGCAGTGCGTCAGTACGGGCCTTGGTGGGAATATGACGCCTACTTGTCCGGGCCGCCCGGAATGATCCGAAACGGCGTGGACGCATTGGTGGGGGTCGGTATTCCCTCCGACCGCATACGGCACGACTCCGTGGAAGAGCTGGTCGCGGCGGGAGATTGAGCATTGACGACACATGGTGAGTACGGCTTGGCGGCACAGGGTGGAGACGGCTTGACGTCCTACGGACAGCTTCGGGCAGCCAGGATTTCGGGGGTGACGGCCGAGGCCGGGGGGAGGAATGGGGGCCTTGGTGCGGCTGATGCCGTCAGTACCGCCGGGGCGTCCGGGGCGTCCGGAGGGGCTGGTACGGCCGGAGGGGCTGGTACGGCCGGTGGTGCGTTTGAGGCATCGGATGCGTACGGGCTGGCCGGGCCGGGTGTCGGCACGGAGCCCGGCATGAAGCCCGGCACGATGCCTGGTGCGAAGCCCGACACGAAGCCTGACTCGCAGCCGGATGCGGCCTCTGGCCCCGGGGCACGGGAGGCGCGTCCGGGGAGCGATGGTGAGCACCTGGTGCAGCAGCGGATGGGCACGACCGAACGCGCGGACCGCTTCTACGACGACCAGGTGCTGGACCATCTCAACCCGCGGATGCGGGAGTTCGTGGGCCGGCAGGAGATGTTCTTCCTGGCGACGGCCGACCGGAACGGCGAGTGCGACTCCACGTTCCGGGCCGGGCCGCCCGGGTTCGTCCAGGTCCTGGACGAGCGCACGCTCGCGTACCCGGAGTACCGCGGCAACGGCGTCATGGCGTCGATCGGCAATATCTCGGAGAACCCGAATCTCGGCATCCTGATGATCGACTTCACCCGCGACCGCATCGGTCTGCACGTCAACGGCCGGGCGCGGGTGGTCATGGACGACGAGATGCGGGAGCGGCACCCGTACCTGCCGGTCGATCCGGTACCGGGCCGACGTGCCCAGCTGTGGGTCGAGGTCGCGGTTGAGGAAACGTATATTCACTGCGCCAAGCACATCCCGCACCTGCAGAAGGTGCCCCGGCAGACGAGCGGGTCCCGGGCCTGGGGGACGGATGACGCCAAGCGCAAGGGCGGCGATTTCTTCGGAGCGGCGGCGGAGGCGGCTTCCCGGAGGGAGGCCGGAGCGCGGGGGAAGGCCGAAGGACGGGGTGAGGTCGAATGGCGGGGAACGGCCGAAGGGCGGGGAGAGGTCGAATTGCGGCGTGGCCAGCCCGTGAGGGGCGGCGAAGGTACGCGCTCAGAGCCCGACAACCGTCAGGCTTCCGGCAACCGTCTGCCTTCCGACAACCGTCTGTCTTCCGGCAACCGCAGGGAGACTGCACCCCGCCGCCCTGCGCTCACCTCCCGACCGCGGTCCCGTGAGGTCCGGGAGGAAGTGGAACGCGAGGTCGAGCGGGTGCTGGCGCGGGCTCAGCACCGTGGGGCGACGGGCGGCTCGGACGGGGAGTTCCGGGGCTGGTTCGGGTAGGGCGCGGAGGGCGTTCGTACGGCTGGGCCGGCACGACTGGCCAGGCAAGGCCGTATCCGTATCTCCGGATCATCCCGGCGCCCCGTATCACCGAACCACCGAACCGCCCCGTCACCCCAGATCGGGCGCATGCATCGCCCGTACGCCCTCGATGTTGCCGTCGAGGTAGTGGCGCAGTGACAGCGGTACGACCTCCGCCGTGGCGATGCCCACCCGTGTGAACGGCACGCGCACGATCTCGTACTCGCCGCAAGGTTCCTCCACCTCGGGGCCGTGCCGCAGGGAGGGGTCCATGGACTCCAGCCGGCAGACGAAGAAGTGCTGGACCTTGACCCCGTCCACCCCGCCGTCACTGACGTGCTCGACCGTGTCCACGAAGACCGGAATGACATCGGTGACCTTGGCGCCCAGTTCCTCGTGGAGCTCGCGGTGCAGGGCGTCCACGACCGTCGCGTCCTCCGGCTCCACGCCGCCGCCTGGAGTGATCCAGTACGGGGCCCGGCCCGGCTTGGTGCGCTTGATCAGGACGATGTCCGCACCGTCGAGCAGGATCGCGCGGGCGGTGCGTTTGACGACTGGCCGTACGGTCATACGGGACAGATGCCGCAGCAGGGGCGCGGTGAAACCACCGCCCCACCAGTCCGCCGAGACGCGGGCGTGGCGCGTTGGAGGCGCGGCCGGGTCGTGCGCCCGAAAGCGGCCGGGCGTCCGGAACGGTTGCTTCCGGCCCGCCGTGCAACGCCGGCCCGTGTGGCTGTATCCGTGACGCCTGTACCCATGACTCCCGAACCTGTGACATCCGTAGCCGTACCCGCTCCCACCCGGGTACCCGCTCCGGGCCCGGGTACCCGCACTGATCCCGACGCCCCGCTTCGACGCCCCGCCTCGGGTCCCTGCTTCGACGCCCCCTCGGGCCCCGCTTCGGCTCCCCGCCCCGACCACCCAAGACTCCCCGCCCCGACCGCCCAAAGCCCCCTCACCAATCCGCCGCCGCCCGCAGCAGCCACTCGTGCGGGCGCGCGATGTGCGGCAGTGCCAGCGTGCCTGCCCGGGTGGCCAGGAAGTACGTGCGCAGGGGCGGGACGGGGGGTTCCAGGAGGGCGACGACTTCGCCGGCGTCCAGCGCGTCGGCGCACAGGTAGCGGGGCAGTACGGCCAGGCCGGCGCCCGCCGTGACGCACGCCAGGACCGCCCGTAAGTCCGAGGCGATCACGGTGGCGGAGGCCGCGGGCGGGGTGTCGAAGACGGCGGACCAGTACCGGGAGACCAGCGGCAGGCTCTCGTGGACCTCGACGAGAGGTGCGGGATCGAGCGCGCGCACGCCCTTGGCCCGGACGACTGCCGGGCCGCCGAGCCGCGTCGCCCAGCGGGGGGCGGCTATCAGGACGTGCTCCTCGTCGCACAGCGGTGTCGCGGTGAGCAGGGCGCCGCGGGGCCGCGTGGTGGTGATCGCGAGGTCGTGGTGGCCGTCGGCGAGGCCGGACAGCAGCTCGTCCGCTGAGCCGAAGGCGGTGCGTACGCAAAGGCCCTGGTCTATGAGCGGGGTGAGGGCCGGTAACGCGCGCTGGGAGGTGAATTCCGGCGGTCCGGCGAGGTGCAGCGTACGGATGGCGGACTCCTCGTCGAGCCCGGCTTCGGTGATCTCGGTGAGTGCGTCCAGGTGGGGCGCCACCTTGTGGGCGAGTTCGTCGCCGACGGTGGTGGGCGTGACGCCGCGGGCCTTTCGGAGGAAGAGCGGGCGCCCCAACTGCCGCTCCAGGCTGCGTATCTGGCTGGTCACGGCGGGCTGGGAGAGGCCCAGTAGGGCGGCGGCGCGGGTGAAGGAGCCCGCTCGGTGCACCGTGACGAATGTGCGTAATAAAGCAAGGTCCATCCGTACCTCCTTCCGCTCCGGCGCCGCTGCACCCGCCCAACTATAAATTTGTCGATAGGACTGTGTCGTCAGCGTGATTGGACACTGACGCTGAGTCAACTAGCCTTGTCTGCGCGGTTCGTAGTGCTGAGAACCGGGGCTGGCAGGGTGCCGAGGGGGGATACCCTGCCAGCCTGCTTTACGTAGCGGCGTCGGTACGGACCGGGAAGGGCGAGGACCGGCCGTACGGCCCGGGATGCCGGCGGACCGCGTCAGCTGCTCCCCGGAGCCTGGTCCGTAGCCCCCTGGCGCGCAGCCACCGGGCCGGGTCTCGATGCGCATACCGGGCCGGGTCGCGATTCGCATCCCGGCTCGTGGGCCGGCCCGCAACTCACCCCGTACTCATGGCCGTGTCCAGCGCTCCCATCACGTCCGCGATCAGGTCCGCCGGCTCCTCCACGCCGACCGAGAAGCGGATGAATCCTTCCGGCACCGCGTCGCCGCCCCACCGCCCGCGCCGCTCCGCGGTGGACCGTACGCCGCCGAAGCTGGTCGCGTCGTCCACGAGGGTCAGCGCCGCCAGGAAGCGTTCCGCGTGGGCGCGGTCGGGCAGCGTGAAGGAGACCACGGAGCCGAAGCGGCCCGCGCGCATCTGCCGTACGGCCTGCTCGTGCGCGGGGTCGGACGGCAGCCCGGGGTGCCGCAGGCCCGTGATCTCGGGGCGTTCGCGCAGCGCCGCCGCGAGCGCGAGCGCCCCGGCGGACTGCTGGCGCACCCGTAGGGCGAGTGTCGCGAGCGAACGGTGGGCCAGCCAGGCCTCCATCGGGCCGGGGATCGCGCCGACGGTCTTGCGCCACATCCGTACGGAGTCGGCGAGCGCCGGGTCGCGGGTGGTGACGTACCCGAGAAGTACGTCGCCGTGGCCGGTCAGCGCCTTGGTGCCGCTGGCCACCGAGAAGTCGGCGCCGAGGTCCAGGGGGCGCTGGCCGAGCGGGGTGGCCAGGGTGTTGTCGACGGCGACCAGGGCGCCGCGCGCGTGCGCGGCATCGGCCAGCCGCCGGATGTCGCAGACGTCCAGGCCGGGGTTGGAGGGCGTCTCGATCCACAGCAGCCGCGCGCCGTCGAGCACGCCGAGCTGCGCGTCGTCCGCGGTGGGAGCCGTACGGACCTCGATGCCGTAGCCCTCCAGGCGCTCGCGTACCGCGGGCAGCAGCTGGTAGCCGTCGTTCGGGAGCACGACGGCATCGCCGCTGCGCAGGCAGGAGAAGAGGACGGCGGAGATGGCGGCCATCCCGGAGGCGAAGGACACGGTGTGCGCGGCCGTGTCCGGGGACTCCAGCTCGCCGATGGCCGACTCCAGCCGGGTCCAGGTGGGGTTGGACTCGCGGCCGTAGGTGTACGGGCCGGTGGCGTCGCCGGGCAGGTGATAGTGCGCGGCGAAGACCGGGCCGGGGAGGGACGGTTCGTACGCCTCGGCCGCCGGGAGCCCGGCCCGTACGGCCCGTGTGCTGTCGCCTGTCATGCGCTTGCCTCCTCGTGGATACGGGAATACGGGAATACGGGAATGCCGAATTACGGGTCTGTCGGGGCCGGGATCCGGCTTCCGGTTTACGGCTTCCGGCTTACGGCGCGTTCTCTGCGGCGACCGGGACGCTCGTGGCGGCAATCGCGATGCCTGCGGCGGCAATCGTGACCGTGACGCCTGCGGCGGTGACCGCGACGCCTGCGGAGGCGATCAAACCGTCTACGGGACGGCCACCGCCGTGTCCCGCGCCGCCTCCCCGGCAACGTGCCCCCGCGCGGCGAGCGCGTCCCGTACCGCCACCAGCAGTCCTTCGCTCGCGGCCTCGACCATCTCCAGACATTCCTCGAACCCTGCCATACCGCCGTAATACGGGTCGGGGACGTCCAGATCGTGGGAGTGTGCGGCTTCGGGGGAGCGCGCGGCTTCGGGGGAGTGTGA
This sequence comes from Streptomyces rimosus subsp. rimosus, assembly GCF_000720725.1. Taxonomy (GTDB): domain Bacteria; phylum Actinomycetota; class Actinomycetes; order Streptomycetales; family Streptomycetaceae; genus Streptomyces; species Streptomyces rimosus_A. The sequence goes on along the minus strand of NZ_JOCQ01000016.1, from coordinate 47,460 downwards.
GGCGGGGCGCGGGCCCGGGCTGTCGCAGCTCATGGCCGGGTCGTACGAGCGCAGCAGCCGCACCTTGGCGGCGTCCTGGGCGGTGGGCGCCAGCCGGCGCAGTGCACGCAGATGCCCGTCGTCCAGCGCGATCACGAGGTCGAGCGAGCCGAACCAGTCGGCCCGGAACTGCCGGGCGCTGTGGTCCTCCTCGTAACCGGCGGCGCGGAGGACGGCGACGGTGCGCGGGTCGGCGCCGTCTCCCTCGTGCCAGCCGCCGGTGCCGGCGCTGTCCACCTCGACCAGCCCGTCGAGACCGTCCTCCTCGATCCGGGCGCGGAAGACGGACTCGGCCATCGGGGAGCGGCAGATGTTGCCGGTGCAGACGAAGCAGACGCGGTACGGGGCGGTGGCCGAGGTGGCTGCGGAGGTCGCGGAAGTCGCGGCGGTGGCAATGGCGGAGTGCACGTATCGGTCCCTGTCGTTTAGTTGCTCGCCGTCACGGTACGGAGCGTCGCGGTACGGAGCTCTCAGTCCCGGTCGTCGGGCAGCACCACGTGCAGCGCCCAGGAGACGATCGAAATGATCACGCCGCCCAGTACGGCGGTCCAGAAGCCCTCCACATGAAAGGCGAGGTGGAACTTGTCCGCCAGCCACGACGTGAGCAGCAGCATCAACGCGTTGATCACGAGCGTGATCAGGCCGAGGGTGAGGATGAAGAGAGGGAAGGACAGCAGCTTCACCACGGGTTTGACGACGAAGTTCACCACACCGAAGATCAGCGCGACCAGGACCAGCGTCAGCGCCTTGCGGCCGGTGTTCTCCCCGGTGAGCGTGATGTCCTTCAACAGCCAGATGGCCACGGCAAGCGCCGCGGCATTGGCGATCGTCTTGACCACGAAATTCTTCATGGTGAGATCGTCGCAGACGAGACGGACTCTTCGAGGGGTGCCAAGAGCATGAAGGCTTTCAGGCTCGACGAACTGGAAGCGGAGCGGGCCGCGAACGACGGCGCGTATCTGCAGTTCCTGCGGGAACGGAACATGTCGGTCGGGCTCTACGCCCTCGACGCGGGCAGTGTCGATCCGCAGCAGCCGCACAGCCAGGACGAGGTGTACCTGGTCGTCAGCGGGCGGGCGGCGATCACCGTCGGCATGGAGACGACCTCGGTGGCGCGCGGCAGCGTGGTCTACGTGCCCGCCGGAGTGCCGCACAAGTTCCACCACATCAGCGAGGACCTGCGGGTCATGGTGGTCTTTTCTCCGCCCGAAAGCTGAGGTGGGCCCCCGGGGACCCGTAAGGGACGGTTCAGGGGAGGGCCGGGGACGCGCGGCGTCCGTTCCGCCGTACCCCGTCCTAGCATCGATGGTGCAGAGGGGAACAGCGCTTCGGGCCCCCGGCTCGCGGCATCGGGCACGCACTACGAATGCGGGACGTTGAACAGGTCCACGGACCGCGGACCGCGTGATCAAGGCATCACATAGGCACAGCGACAAACGCGCAGACTACGCAGAAAGCAGGGCAGAGCAATGGCCGGCAAGGGGACGTTCGCAGGACTTCCGTGGTGGGTGACGTGGGTCGTGGTGCCCGTCGTCCTGCTGGTGGTGTTCGGCAGCCTGATCGCCAGTGCGGTCGGCTTCCTGATCGGCCTGCTCTTCAAGATCCTCATCGCGGTGGCGCTGATCGCCGGTGTCGTCTACCTGGTGCGCAGGCTGACGGGCTCCTCGTCGTCCTCCTCGCGGAGCGAGTGGTGACGGAGGCGGCCGGGACGGCCGGGGGGCACGCCGGGGGCCGGGCTTTGTTCCGGTCCCGGCCCTGGTCCCGGGGCCGGTACTAATCCCGGTCCCGGCCCTGGGCCTGCTGGGCGGCCTCGGGTCCGCATCCGCGGGCCTGACTCCGTCGCCGCACCCGGGTGGCGCGTCCGCTTCTCCGTCCCCGCCCATTCCCCCATAGCTGTACGCCCCGCCCTTCTGAGAGCGGGGCGTTCCCCTTTCCGGTCCCGGCCCACCCGGCACCCCCGGCCCACCGCGGGCGAAGCGGGAGCGGCTCCCGCCGTCAGGGCCGACCCGCGCCCCGGCGACCCGGTCAGGGGCTTGACGTTGGCAATGGTGAAGGGCAAATCCGTTTTCGGAGAGGCGGGGTTACCGCTTCCCGCGACGTACCACTTGCTGCGGCTCCTGAGGCATGAAAGCTATCTATGGCGTGAGAACGGTGTGTTCGTCCATGGCGAGGTGGAGGTGGTGGCCGCCACCCACGATCAGCGGCGTCCGCCGGTGGAGGAGTGGGCGGACTTTCGTACGACGGCTCACGCCCACGCGGTCGGGCCAGTGCCTGCCGGCGCAGCTCGTCGAGCAGGCCAGGAAGGACCATTTGGCGCGTTGTCCGGTACAGCCGTTGACGCCCTGTTCGGTGCGGACCGAAGGCGATCTGCTGTACCGGCTGGACAGTGTGTGCCGCGCCCAAGTCGCCTATGAGCAAGAGAAATATGCCTTCGGCACAGTAAGCTCGGCGATTCCGATCCAGGTCGGTCCGGCGGCCGCGGTCATGGCGATTTCCCTTCCCGCGGGGGACGCTCAGCGGCTACACTGCGTTACCGATCGACTACGCAGAATGGCGGAGGCGACACTGGCGACACTCGCCTTCTCTGTCAGTACCCGAAAACTCACTCCTTGTGATCCGCTTGCACGTGACCGACGATGGCGTCAATAGGGCCAAGAGGGACGATTCCTGGCCATCTCCGACCAAGTACGGGGCAGAGGTTGATGACCGACACAGTTCAGGCAGAAGTGATCATGAGCTTCCTCGTGTCCGAGGAGCTCGCTTTCCGTATTCCGGTGGAGCTGTTCTTCGATTCCGCGGACCCCTATGCGGTCAGCTTCACCTTCGACCTCCCCGGAGATGCGCCCGTGACCTGGGCGTTCAGCCGGGAACTGCTGCTCGACGGGCTGAGCAAGCCGTCCGGTGAGGGCGATGTGCGCATCGGGCCCTCCTCCTCCGAGCACCTCAGCGATGTCTTCATCGGCCTCCAGGTGGGCGATGAACGCGCCCTGTTCCGCGCCGGTGCCCCGCCGTTGGTGGCCTTCCTCGACCGTACGGACCGACTGGTGCCGATCGGGGAGGAAGAGGTGTGCGACACGCTCGACTCGACTCTGGACCGCATTCTTTCGGAGGCGCAGAAGGCGGGGTGAACGGCGGCCGGTGGGCCGGCCGGCTCCGCACGTCGGCGGGCCGTTGCCGGCCGCCGCCCGGCCCCGTGTGCTCGCGGGCCGTTGCCGGCCGCCCGGCCCCATCCGTACGTGGGCTGATACCGCCCACCCGCCCGGCCGGTTCAGCGTGCGCGCCGCCGCTTGCCGCGCCCACCGCGTACGGACCGCCGGCCCGCGCCGCTCCGCCCCGTACCCGCAGCTGCGACGCTCCCGACCTCGCCGCCGTCCGCCCCCGGAACCTGCGCATCACGCCCCGTAGCGGCCCCTTCGGCATCTCGGTCCGCCGAGACGACCAGCGCGGCCAGCAGCGTGGTCAGGGGTACGGACGCGACCAGCCCGATGCTGCCCACCAGCGTCCGTACGATCTCCTCGGCGACCACCTCGCTCGTGGCGACCGTACCGACACTGCTCTGTGCGATCGAGAACAGCAAAAGCAGCGGCAGCGCGGCGCCCGCGTAGGCGAGCACCAGGGTGTTGACGACGGACGCGATGTGGTCCCGACCGATCCGCATCGCCGAGGAGTAGAGCTTGCGCCAGCCCGCCGACGGGTCGGCCTCCTTCAGTTCCCACACCGCGGCGGTCTGCGTGACGGTCACGTCGTCCAGCACGCCCAGCGAACCGATGATGATGCCCGCCAGCAGCAGGCCGCGAATCTCGATGTCCGGGTACAGGCCGTGCACCAGCCCGGTCTGGTCGTCGGTGTTGCCGGTCAGCAGCGCCCACCCGATGAAGACCGAGCCGAGCAGACCGATGAGCAGCAGTGAGACGAGTGTGCCCAGGACGGCGACGGAGGTACGCGCCGTCAGGCCGTGGCACAGGTAGAGGGCGACGAGCATGATCGCGCTGCCCCCGACCACGGCGACCACCAGGGGATTCGAGCCCTGGAGGACGGCGGGGAGGATGAACAGCGTCAGTACCGCGAAGCTCACGACCAGCGCGACGAGTGCGAGCACGCCGCGCAGCCGTCCGACGACGACCACCGCTGCGGCGAAGATGGCGGCGAGTACCCACATCGGGACGGAACGGTCCACATCCGTGACCGAATACTGAAGGTCTTTGGGCGCCTTGGGCGCGTACGCGACCACCACCCCCTGACCGGCCCGGTAGTGGCGTGTGGCCTCCGGCGTCACGATCGACTCGAACCGCCGGCCCGTGTCCTTGCCGGTGGTCACCTCGATGACCGCCCGCTCGCAATGCTGCGGCCGCTGGGGCCCCGCGGGCGAGGACGGTTGCTGCTGCGACGGTTGCTGTTGCTGCTGGGCGTGTACGTCCGCACAGTTCACCTCCTCCACCTTCACCACCTTCGCCTTCTCGGTCGGCTGGTCGAAACCGACACCGGACGGCTTGTGGCCGGGCGCGCCGCCCGGCCACAGCACGACCAGCCCGGCCAGGACCGCGGCGGCGAAGGGGATCAGTACGGCGGCGATGACCTTGCGCAGATGGCGGGAGACGGGGGAAGCGGGGGCGTGCCCATGGCTGTGGCTGTGCCCATGACTGTGGCTGTGGGCGTGGGTGTGGCCATGGCTGTGCCCATGGCCGGAGGCGTGCCGGTGGGCGGGGGCGCCGTCGCCGGGCCGGGCGGGACCGGCGCCGTGGACGCCGTCCCCGGCGGCGCCGGTCCCACGGCCGTCACCCGGCACGGCGTGCCGCGGATCGGTACCGTGCCCGTGCGCCTGACCTGAAGCGTGGTGGTGCGCGGAGTGCGAGGGCTCGTTGCTGGTCACCGCCCGATCATCGCAAGAACCGGCAGGGCCCCCTGTTCACCGCGCCACACCGGCCGCTACCGTGGTGGCACCTTTGCAATCGCGGGAGCTCGGAGCACCGGGCTGAGAGGGCGCTGAACTCCGTACGGGACGACCGGCCGACGCCGGGACGCCGTCACGGGAACCGCTGCGTCGACCGCCGAACCTGTTACCGGGTAATGCCGGCGTAGGGAGTGGGTCTTCATGACTCTGCAGGATGCACGCACGCCCGAAAACGGCCAGGCCTCCGCCAAGGAGATCGGCTGGCACAAGGGCTACCTCGCCGGATCGCGGCCCGACCTGCGGGTCCCGGTCCGCCGTGTGCACCTCACCAACGGCCACGACGTGACGCTCTACGACACGTCGGGACCGTACACCGACCCCCACATCGAAACGGACGTCCGCCGCGGCCTGGCGCCGCTGCGGGAGAACTGGATCATCAGCCGCGGAGACACCGAGGAGTACGCGGGGCGGCCGCCCCGCCCCGAGGACGACGGCCTCAAGCACACCTCGCCGCGCGGCGGCCTGAAGAACCTCGACGCGGTCTTCCCCGGCCGCCCCCGGCAGCCGCGCCGGGGCCGGGGCGGCGCCGCGGTCACCCAGCTCGCGTACGCGCGGCGTGGCGAGATCACGGCGGAGATGGAGTACGTCGCGATCCGCGAGAACGTCGCCCCCGAGTTCGTACGGGACGAGATCGCGGCCGGCCGGGCCGTACTGCCCGCCAACGTCAACCACCCGGAGATCGAGCCGATGATCATCGGCAAGAACTTCCTGGTGAAGGTGAACGCGAACATCGGCAACTCCGCCGTCACCTCCTCGATCGAGGAGGAGGTGGAGAAGATGACCTGGGCGACCCGCTGGGGCGCCGACACGGTCATGGACCTGTCCACCGGCCGCAACATCCACACCACCCGCGAGTGGGTGCTGCGCAACTCCCCCGTCCCCATCGGCACCGTCCCCCTCTACCAGGCACTGGAGAAGGTGGACGGCAAGGCCGAGGAGCTGACCTGGGAGATCTACAAGGACACGGTCATCGAGCAGGCCGAGCAGGGCGTGGACTACATGACCGTCCACGCGGGCGTCCTGCTGCGCTACGTGCCGCTGACGGCCCGCCGCAAGACCGGCATCGTCTCGCGCGGCGGCTCGATCATGGCGGCGTGGTGCCTGGCACACCACAAGGAGTCGTTCCTCTACACCCACTTCGAGGAACTCTGCGACATCCTCGCCTCCTACGACGTCACCTACTCCCTCGGCGACGGCCTGCGCCCCGGCTCCATCGCGGACGCCAACGACGAGGCGCAGTTCGCGGAGCTGCGGACGCTCGGCGAGCTGAACTCGATCGCCAAGCGGCACGGCGTACAGACGATGATCGAGGGCCCGGGACACGTCCCGATGCACAAGATCAAGGAGAACGTCGACCTCCAGCAGGAGATCTGCGAGGAGGCCCCGTTCTACACGCTCGGCCCGCTGACCACCGACATCGCGCCCGCGTACGACCACATCACCTCGGGCATCGGCGCGGCGATGATCGCGTGGTGGGGCACCGCGATGCTCTGTTACGTCACGCCGAAGGAGCACCTGGGCCTGCCGGACCGGGACGACGTGAAGACCGGCGTCATCACGTACAAGATCGCGGCCCACGCGGCGGACCTGGCCAAGGGGCACCCGGGCGCCCAGGAGTGGGACGACGCCCTGTCCGACGCGCGCTTCGAGTTCCGCTGGGAGGACCAGTTCAACCTGGCCCTCGACCCGGACACGGCCCGCGCCTTCCACGACGAGACACTGCCGGCGGAGCCGGCGAAGACGGCCCACTTCTGCTCCATGTGCGGCCCGAAGTTCTGCTCCATGAAGATCAGCCGGAGCATCACGGAGCAGTTCGGTGGTGAGCAGGGCGCGTCCCCGGAGGAGGTCGAGGCGGGCATGCTGGAGAAGTCGAAGGAGTTCGCGGCGAGCGGGAACAGGGTGTACCTGCCGATGGCGGACTGAGTGATCGCCGGGAGGCCTTCCCCGTACGGAGGGCCTCCCGCACCCTGGTGAACGCCGCCTAGACCTTGCGGGCGAGCAGGTGAACCTCCCGGAACTGCCGCCGGTCGGTGGGCTGGGGTTCGCGAACCATCCGGGCCACCTCGGCCAGCCCGGCCGTGCGCAGCAGCCCGGCGAGGTGGTCGGGCCACCACCGGTAGGCCGGCGCGACCGCGTGATCGAAGATCTGCGTCGGGCAGGACGGGCCCTCGCTCGCCGAGAAGCCGATCAGAAGGTGGCCGCCGGGTGCCAGCACACGGTGGAACTCCGCCAGGACGGCGGGCACGTCCTGCGGAGGCGTGTGAATGATGGACCAACGCGACAGTACGCCGCCCAGCTCGCCGTCGGTGATGTCCAACGCGGCCATCGAGCCCACGTCGAACCGCAGGTCCGGGCAGGCCTGCCGAGCCAGCTCGATCATCGCGGGCGATACGTCGACGCCGAACGCCGCCAGCCCCAACTCGTTCAGATAAGCGGTGATATGACCGGGCCCGCATCCCAGGTCCGCGACCTGACCGCCGCCATGCGCACTGACGGCCTCGGCGAAGACGCCCAAGGCCGCGCGGTCCAGGGGGCTGTCACGCAGGGAGTCGCGGAACAACTGCGCGTATGTGGAGGCAGCGGCGTCGTAGGCCTCGCGGGTGGCGGTTGGAGCGTTGTGTTCGACCATGGTTGCGACGATAGTTCTTGGGGGCGGGGTGAGGGAGCAGCGGTCTCGCACGCGGTGGGGACTCTTCGGTGCGTTGTCCACAGGGGCTGACCTGGGGGCTTGTGCGTAGGCAGACGGAAAATCCGGGTTCTGCGCGGTACGGCGGATGCTGATTTTCAGGGTTGTCCACAGGCTGGCGTGAGCCTGGGAGTCTGGCTATCGTGCGACGGCGAACCGGCTTGGAGCCGCGAGTTGGGGTCGCGACTTCGGGTCCGCTCCACGCGTGCCGGACCGGTCAGCGATGCAATGTGTACCTAGGCGCCCCATCGGTCCCCACCCCGACCTGACGGATGCAGCCACGCTTGAGCAGCATCCGAAGCGAGTCGTGTACGCGGTGCTCGGTGAGGCCGGTCCGCTGAGCGATCACCCGCAACGGGTAGCTCGCGACAGAAGAGTTGACGAGCGCGGGGGCCAGATAGGCCGCTACGGCCCAGATGTCGCCGGTGACGACCAACTGGCGTTCCTTCCAGTCGGCCAGTAGCTCGTCGGCCGTCAAAGTCACCCGCTCGAACGCTGGTTGATTACCCGCACCGAGCTTGTCCGCGATGCGGTCCAGCGAGTCGGCGATCCGGTCGAACAACCGCACCTCCTGACGTCGCAGTTCGGCGCACTCCTCGTCCATGCGGAGGTTGCGTTCTTCTAGGCGGACGATGGCGTCGGCGACTTGCGAGGGCATGGCGTAGGCCACCGGACTGCCGGGGTCCGGCTGTACTCGCGCCTTTTCCAGCGCATACGAGCCGTCTCGCTGGATGGTGACGATCATCTCGGCCACCCAGTTCTTGAACGGCTCGGACTCAGGTTTGGTGCAGGCGTTCACGAGCAGGATGAGCCCTTGGAGGTTCACCATGTTCATCGACTTCTTGAGCCCATGACCTGCAATCTTGCTTGAAGCATCCGCTCCATAGACACTTCGTGCAAGCTCGCCGAGGCGCTCGATGCGCGACTTCGGTACGTGCCAGAGAAGTGCCTGACGCGTGTTCGCGTAACCCAGCTCGGTAGCGACGTCCGCCGCCGGGAACCAGTGCGTCCCGTCCGGCATCATCAGCTTCCGGACTCGCGCGCCTGTCGCCGCGTACACGAAATCGTCGATGTCGATTGCATCGTTCCCCGCCACGTGACCGCCCGGCCGTGTGTCATGCGTGCTCATGATGAGCATCACCTCCACCGCCGAACGTAAGTCCCGCGCCACCCAACCCCTGGTCGATAAACCGGATTTCACTCCATTGGGGCGTATGACGCGCGCATAACACGAGGACCCGGCACCAGGCCGGGCCCCCGCGCTCGTGCCGATCGGGCGCTATTCAGGATGGTGATCCGGCCCCCCGTAATCGGGGCTGGTGAAGTCCGGGCTGGTGAACCGGGGTCGGGGACTGGCGGGTGGGCCGCCGTCCGGGCTGGTGAAGTCGGGGCGTGAGTAGCCCAGGGTCGGGATACGGCCGCCGCCGTCGGTGCCGCGGCGCGGTGCGTACCGTGCCGTGTCGCGGCCGTTGACGGTCGCCGGGTCGGTCAGGGCCTCGCGCAGGAACGGCAGTATGCCGCGCTCCAGGAGCGCCTGCCGCCAGGCGTCCCGGGCGAGGTCGACTTCCCTGGCGCGGCCGCCCCGGCCGTCTCCGCGTGGTGCGCGAAGGGAGGTCGAGCCGTTGCGCCAGGCCGCGTGGACCAGGCTCGCCATGGCGATCAGGGCGCCCGCTGCGGTGAGCGCCGCGAAGACCCAGCCGACGCTGATCATCGGCTGGGCGGCGGCCGGATCGGTCCCGAGCGTACGCAGGACGTACCCGATGATCAGGAAGAGCAGCGCGGCGATGCCCGCCAGGACCGGGGCGAGGACCGCGAGCAGCGCGGCCAGCCCGGCACCGGCGGATTCCGCCGCCTCGCTCACTGAGGTGGCGAGGTCCATTGCCGGGGACCCCGTCGGTGTGCCTTTCTCCTCGTGGACTTCCACGCCGCCGGCGTCCGGTGCGGGTTCCGGAGCGCGCAGCTCGTCGCGGAGCCGTACGTAGTGTCGGTATTCGGCCGTCGCGCATGCGGCGATGGCGGACGTGGCGCTGAGCGCCATGGTGCGCAACTGCTCGGTGTTGAGGTGCTTACCCGCCGCGGAGACCATTTCCGGCCGGTATTCCGCGGTGCGCAGCGCCTCGTCGAGGAGCCGCGCGAATTCCGCGCGGTCCTCGCTCAGCAGGTGCGGAGCGCTGTTCATGTGCATCCCCCGATGCTCCGTAGGGCCGTACAGGCCGGCGTGGGCCGGGCAGTGGGCGGAAACGGAGGAGAGCCTGCTACGGATAGACCGATGGTAGAGCGCCTCCGGCACGGGGTGACAGGGTGTTTGCGGAAATAGGGACCGCTCCTGCCGGGCTCGGACCCCGCTGCGCCACTTCCCTACCTGCCGCTACCCCTGCCCGGATAACGGTCAGCCAGTCAGGGGAAGTTGTACGACCAGTAGTTTTCCGGCCATGGTGACCCCGCCGTCCATGGCGATGGCCAGCCCGTCGGCGTAGACGTGCGGTCCTTCGACGGCGACGCCCTCGCCCTCGTCGTCCTCGCCGCCGACCTCGCCGAGGAGGTACGGGATCGGGCTGTGGCCGTGCACCACGCGCTCGCCGCCGTAGGTGTCGAGGAGTTCGCGTACGGCCATCGGGCCCGCGTCCTCGTCCCGGAAGGCGAACCGCTTGGTGAACTTGCGGAACAGGTCCCAGACCTCGTCGGCCTCGCTGCGCGTGAGGACGTCGTGGACGGTGTCGTTGACGTCTTCGATGGAGTCGCCGTACTCCAGGTAGGCGGTCGTGTCGGAGTGCACGAGCAGGTGCCCGTCCTCCTCCATCACGGCGTCCAGGCGGGCCATCCACTGCAGGTGGTGGTCCTGGAGGCGGTCCATGTCGCTCTTCTGGCCGCCGTTGAGGAGCCAGGCGGCCTGGAAGGACGCGGTGCCGGCGCCGGACTGCACCGGGGTGTCGCCGAACCGCTTGGCGCCGAGCAGCAGCAGCTCGTGGTTGCCCATCAGGGCCTTGCAGTAGCCGCCGGCCGCCGCGGCCTCGGCGGACAGCTGCATGACGAGGTCGATGACGCCGATGCCGTCCGGGCCGCGGTCGGTGAAGTCGCCCAGGAACCACAGGCGGGCGTTGCCGGCGGCCCACTGGCCGTCGGCATCGATGAGGCCTTCGGCGGCGAGCGCCTCGCGCAGCTCGTCGTAGTAGCCGTGCACGTCGCCGACGACGTACAGCGGGCCGCCGCCCTCCTTGTGCTGTTCGGCCGGCAGGGCCGACTCGGGGACGGCCGCCAGGTCGACGGTCGGGCGGTCGATGAGGGTGTCCGTACGGGTGACGGGCGGCAGGTCCGTACGGTCCGTCGCCTGGCCGTGCGCGGCCCGGGCACCGGCGCCGGTCACCGGGAGGGAGCGCTCGGTGGGCGTGTACTCGGGCGGCATGCCGTGCGGTGCTTCGGGCATGCCCGTCGCGGCCGGCGGCAGCCCCGGGGGCGGGGGGACCGCGGGCGCCGGGGGGACCGGCGGAGCAGGCGGTTGTGCCGGAGCCGGAGGTTGTGCCGGCATGGTCCGCACCATGGGTCCCACACTGGCCCCCTGAGTCATCGACCCCTCCACCGTCGCGCCGCCGTGCACCTCGCGGACCTTGCCTGGTCGGCGGCGGTCCGTGGTGTCGTGCGCCCATCATAGGAATGCCGCTCGCGGCTTGTGACGCACCCGGGGGTGGTCAATCGCTCGACACCCGGTGTTCGCTGCCGATTTCTCCGTGTACGTGCCGATTTTATCCCGGTCGGGGGAGCGCCCGTCCGGCGGCACGGCGGTGATACGACATGGCGAAGTGGCCGGACGGTGCGCCGGAGCGGCACCCGGGCGGGGTGGGGGCGCGTGGGGTGGCGCGACGCGGGCGCATTGTTTGTGTACGTCGGATGTTCCGCTTCCGTACGCCGAAGGGGTTCGGCAGGTGGCGGTACGCCGGTGCGTCGGCGAGCACGGACCGGGAACCGGGCCGGATGTCGAAGGGGCGGGGAGCGCGGACCGGGAATCGGGCCGGACGCTGAAAGGGCGGGGCGGCAGGGTGTGGAGATCGCTGGTCTGCGGCCGGTCTGCCGCCGGTCGACGGGACATCCCTCCGTTGGGCATCCCTCCGTTGGACATGCCCCCGCCCGCGAGCCATGGCCGGACACAAACCTCCGGCCGTGCGGACGCGTCAATCGCATCCGCACGGCCGCTCGAACGTGTGACGGTCAAGCCCCGGCGGGCCCCCGTGGCGGGCTGACGGTCGTACGCGTGGACCTGCGCTGGGAGGAGGTCCGCACGATCAGGTCCGTCGGTATCACCTGCTCGACCGGCCGCCCGCTGTCCAGCCCTTCGATGGCGTCGATGAGGAGCTGGACGACGGCGGTGCCGATCCGGCGCGGTTTGAGGGAGAGGGTGGTGATCGGCGGCTCGGTCGTGGCGTAGACCGTGGACTCGCTGCAGCAGACCAGCAGCAGGTCCTCGGGGACGCGCAGCCCGTAGCGTCTGGCCGCCGCGAGCAGGTCGGTGCCGTTCGGGTCGAAGAGGCCGTACACCGCGTCCGGGCGGTCCGGGCGGGCCAGCAGCCGATCGGCGGCCACCGCGCCCGCACACGGGTCGTGGGCGGGGTAGGACTCGTACACCGGGTCCTGCCCGACCCGCTCGCACCAGCGCAGGTACGCCGTGGTGGAGAGCCGGGTGTAGGTGTCGGTGGTGGTGCCGGTGAGCAGGCCGATACGGCGGGCGCCGGCGTCGGCCAGGTGGTCGAGGAGGCCCAGGACGGCCGCCTCGTGGTCGTTGTCCACCCAGCCCATCACGGGCAGGGTGCCGCCGGGGCGGCCGTCGGAGACGACGGGGATGCCGTGCCGGACGAGTTCCGTGACGACGGGGTCGCCGTCGGCCGGATCGATGACGACGGTGCCGTCCAGGGCGACGTTCGACCAGACGTCGTGGCGGGAGGTCGCGGGCAGGATGACGAGTGCGTAGCCGCGGGCGAGCGCCGCCGAGGTGGCGGCTCTGGCCATTTCCGCGAAGTACGCGAATTCGGTGAAGGTGAAAGGTTCATCCCCGTACGTGGTGACGGTCAGGCCGATGAGCCCTGACTTGCCGGTACGGAGCGTGCGGGCGGCGGCGGAAGGGCGGTAGCCCAACCGGTCGGCCACCTCGCGGACGTGGCGACGGGTGGCATCCGGAAGCCGGCCCTTGCCGTTGAGCGCGTCGGAGACAGTCGTGATGGATACCCCGGCTGCGGCGGCCACGTCCCGGATGCCTGCCCGCCCCAGCCGGCGACCGGTAGACCGGCTCACCTGGTGCTTCCCTGCTGCTGTCATGGCGAGCCGATAGTAGGGCTCGGGCGGTCCTTTCGCGGGGCGGTGCGTACAGGAGTGGAAAGGCACGTTTCTGCACGGCGGTGTAACCCGAATGGCCTGGGAAACGAAGGGGGTTGGCCGGTTCTGCCAGGTCCTGGTTGAGCGTCGTCGGGAGTCCCCTGCCGATTGGTCCAGGTCTCGAAGAGGTCTCAAGTCACCTTCACGAGGGATGCGCGCCACGGCGCGAGCCACCGGCGCGTAACGCAGGGAGGAGCGCTCCCCAAGGGCCTGGAGGGGGACTGGGAGGCGCGGGGCGATCTTCCGGCGGGTCCGGTACGGGGTGCCGGAGGCGGCCGGTTCGACCATGATCGGCCGTCGGCGGCCACCCGTCGGCGGCCACCCGTCGGCGGCCACCCGTCGGCGGCCACCCGTCGGCGGCCACCCGTCGGCGGCCACCCGTCCGCGGCCCGTCCTGCCGTCGGCCGTGACCGGCCCGGCGCCCCGCCCGCGCCACCGGCCCTGACCGGCCCGGCGCCCGCCCCGCCCCGGTATCTTCCCCTCCGTATCGGACAGGGCCTACGCCTGGCGGGTCAATCCTCATAAGGTGTGCAGTATTGGCGACGGACGGCACGGTCGAGGAGGAACCTGCGGTGAGCGAGAAGAGCCCGAAGCTGCGCGCTGCGCTGGACGGCATCCCCACCTACAAGCCCGGCAAGCCGGCTGCGACGGGCGGCCCGGTCACGTACAAGCTGTCCTCGAACGAGAACCCTTACCCGCCGCTGCCCGGCGTCCTGGAGAGCGCGGTGACCGCCGCCGGGGTCTTCAACCGTTACCCGGACATGGCCTGTACGGGCCTGATGGCGGAGCTGTCGGAGCACTTCTCGGTGCCCGTCGAGCATCTGGCGACGGGCACCGGCTCGGTGGGCGTGGCCCAGCAGCTGGTGCAGTCGACGGCCGGGCCCGGCGACGAGGTGATCTTCGCGTGGCGGTCCTTCGAGGCGTACCCGATCGTCACCCAGGTCGCCGGTGCCACCTCCGTCCAGGTCCCGCTGACCTCCGGTGAGGTGCACGACCTGGACGCCATGTACGCGGCGATAACCGACCGCACCCGGCTGATCTTCGTCTGCAACCCCAACAACCCCACCGGCACCGTCGTCCGCCGGGCGGAGCTGGAGGCGTTCCTGGACCGGGTGCCGAGCGACATCCTGATCGTCCTGGACGAGGCGTACCAGGAGTTCATCCGCGACGCGGACGTGCCGAACGGCCTGGACCTGTACCGCGACCGCCCCAACGTGTGCGTGCTGCGGACCTTCTCCAAGGCGTACGGGCTCGCCGGCCTGCGGATCGGCTTCGCGGTGGCCCATGAGCCGGTGGCGGCGGCGCTGCGCAAGACGGCCGTGCCGTTCGGCGTGAGCCAGCTCGCCCAGGAGGCGGCGATCGCGTCGCTGCGCAGCGAGGGCGCGCTGATGGAACGGGTTGACGCGCTGGTCACGGAGCGGGCCCGGGTCTGCGAGGCGCTGACCGCGCAGGGCTGGACGGTCCCCGAGACGCACGCGAACTTCGTCTGGCTGCGGCTGGGCGACCGTACGCTCGACTTCGCGGCGGCGTGTGAGAAGGCGGGCGTGGTCGTACGGCCCTTTGCGGGCGAAGGCGTACGCGTGACGATCGGCGAGACGGCGGCGATGGACCTGTTTTTGCAGGCGGCCGAGCAGTTCCGCAAGGAGCTCTGACCTGATCGGTCACATTCGTTCGATGCCGGTACGCCGGCCGGGCTGAGCGGATCACGCCCGTCCGGCGCGACCGGATCACGCGCTCGACACGCAGGGGGCGGCTATCCCGCACCGTGTCCGGCGCGGGGCGCCGTTGAGGCGGCCGATCACGTTGCGGGGGGCAGGCGGGGCTCCGTCTCCTGAAGACGGCGGTGTCCGGTTCGACGACCTGCTGGGCGATGTGGGCCCGTGTTCGAAGCGTGCGGGAAGGAATCCCGCACGCTTCTTGCATGCGTGACCGCAGTCACGCACCCCCGGTCAGGATCAGGAACCAGCCATGGGTGATAATTGCTTGTGAATGTGAACGCGTTCACAAGCGCCCTTTATGTCCTGCTTCTATGGGGGCAAACGGGGTGAAACGGCCGTGGTCAGCACACGGCAGCCGTAGTCAGCACACGGCGACGTAAGGAGAGACTCGACGTGGACCTGGCGTTGGCGCCAGAGACTCTGGCGCGATGGCAATTCGGCATCACGACCGTCTACCACTTCCTGTTCGTCCCCCTGACGATCTCCCTTGCCGCCCTGGTGGCCGGACTGGAGACCGCCTGGGTACGGACGGGCAAGGAGAAGTACCTCAAGGCCACCAAGTTCTGGGGCAAGCTCTTCCTGATCAACATCGCGATGGGTGTCGTCACCGGCATCGTCCAGGAGTTCCAGTTCGGCATGAACTGGTCCGACTACTCGCGCTTCGTCGGTGACGTCTTCGGCGCGCCGCTCGCGTTCGAAGCCCTCATCGCGTTCTTCTTCGAATCCACCTTCATCGGGCTGTGGATCTTCGGCTGGGACAAGCTGCCGAAGAAGATCCACTGCTTCTGCATGTGGATGGTCTCGATCGGCACGATCCTGTCGGCGTACTTCATCCTCGCCGCCAACTCCTGGATGCAGCACCCGGTCGGCTACAAGTACAACGCCGCCACCGGCCGCGCCGAGCTGACCGACTTCTGGAAGGTGCTGACCCAGGACACCACGCTCGTCGTCGTCTTCCACACGCTGACCGCCGCGTTCCTGACCGGCGCCGCGTTCATGGTGGGCATCGCCGCGTACCACCTGATGCGCAAGAAGCACGTCAAGGTGATGCGCACCTCGCTGCGGCTCGGCCTGATCACGCTGGTCATCGCCGGCGCGCTGACCGCGCTCAGCGGCGACCAGCTCGGCAAGGTCATGTTCCGGCAGCAGCCGATGAAGATGGCCGCCGCCGAGGCGCTGTGGGACAAGGAGGCCCCCGCACCGTTCTCCGTCTTCGCCTACGGGGACGTGGACAAGGGCCACAACAAGGTCGCCATCGAGATCCCCGGCCTGCTGTCCTTCCTCGCCCACGACGACTTCTCCTCGCCGGTCCCCGGCATCAACGACGTCAACAAGTCCGAGCAGCAGAAGTACGGGCCCGGCGACTACCGGCCCAACATCCCCGTCGCCTACTGGGGCTTCCGCTGGATGATCGGCTTCGGCATGGCCTCGTTCGCCATCGGCCTGGCCGGGCTCTGGCTCACCCGCAAGAAGTTCTGGCTTGCGCCGGGCCTGCGGACGGGGGACGAGGAGCCACCCAACCTGGCGCTGACCAAGAACAAGGTGCTCGGTGTACGGCTGAGCAAGGCGTACTGGTCGCTGGCCTTCGTCACCCTCGGCTTCCCGCTCATCGCCAACTCCTGGGGCTGGATCTTCACCGAGATGGGCCGCCAGCCCTGGGTCGTCTACGGCGTCCTGAAGACGTCCTCGGCGGTCTCCCCCGGCGTCTCGCAGGGCGAGGTGCTCACGTCGATGACCGTCTTCACGCTGCTGTACGCGATCCTCGCGGTCATCGAGGTCCGCCTGCTGGTCAAGTACGTCAAGGCCGGGCCGCCGGAGCTGACGGACGACGACCTCAACCCGCCCACCAGGATCGGCGGCGACCACACGGACGCCGACCGGCCGATGGCCTTCTCGTACTAGGAGGCGACCGTGGAACTCCATGACATCTGGTTCATCCTCATCGCCGTGCTGTGGACCGGGTACTTCTTCCTCGAAGGCTTCGACTTCGGCATCGGCGTCCTGACCAAGCTGCTCGCCCGCGACCGGCGCGAACGGCGCGTCCTGATCAACACGATCGGCCCGGTCTGGGACGGCAACGAGGTGTGGCTGCTCAGCGCGGGCGGCGCCACCTTCGCGGCCTTCCCCGAGTGGTACGCCACCCTCTTCTCCGGCTTCTACCTGCCGCTGCTGCTCATCCTGGTCTGCCTGATCGTGCGCGGCGTCGCCTTCGAATACCGCGTCAAGCGGGACGAGGAGCGCTGGCAGCGCAACTGGGAGCACGCGATCTTCTGGTGCTCGCTGCTGCCCGCGTTCCTGTGGGGCGTGGCCTTCGGCAATATCGTGCACGGTGTGCGGATCGACGCGCACAAGGAGTACGTGGGCAGCGTCCTGGACCTGCTGAACCCGTACGCGCTGCTCGGCGGTCTGGTCACGCTCAGCCTGTTCACCTTCCACGGCGCGGTGTTCGCCTCGCTCAAGACGCTGGGGGACATCCGGGAGCGGGCCCGCCGCACGGCCACCGTGCTCGGCCTGATCACCGCGGTGCTCGCGGTCGGCTTCCTGGGCTGGACACAGCTCGACAAGGGCGACACCAGCAGCCTGGTCGCGATGATCGTCGCGGTGCTGGCGCTGGCCGCGGCGCTGGTGATGAACCGGCTCGGGCGTGAGGGCTGGTCGTTCGCGTTCTCCGGCGTCACCGTCGTGGCCGCGGTCGCGATGCTGTTCCTGACGCTCTTCCCGAACGTGATGCCGTCCTCGCTGAACGAGAGCTACAACCTCACGGTCAGCAACGCCTCGTCCAGCGCCTACACGTTGAAGATCATGACGTGGTGCGCCGGTATCGCCACCCCGGTCGTCCTGCTGTACCAGGGCTGGACGTACTGGGTCTTCCGCAAGCGCATCGGTACGCAGCACATCGCCGACGCCCACTAGGTCGGCTCCACCCGGTGGGGCCCCGGCCGGGGCCCCACTGATCAACTTCCGTCGGGGAAGGGTTGTTTCACGTGAAACCGGTCGACCCGCGCCTGCTTCGCCACGCCCGTGCCACCCGTTTCTTCCTCGCCGCGGTCGTGTTGCTCGGCCTGGCCGGCGCAGGCCTGGTCATCGGCCAGGCCATGCTCATCGCCGAAATCGTCGTCGGCGCCTTCCAGCGAGGTCGGGGACTCGGCGACCTGAGCACACCGGTGCTGCTGCTCGCACTGGTCTCCGTCGGCCGGGGCCTGGTGTCCTGGCTGACGGAGCTGGCCGCGCACCGGGCGAGCGCGGCGGTCAAATCCGAACTGCGGACGCGGCTGCTGACGCGAGCGGCCGCCGGCCTCGGCCCGGGGTGGCTGAGCACCCAGCGCTCCGGCGAGCTGACCACCCTCGCCACCCGCGGCATCGACGCCCTCGACGACTACTTCGCGCGCTATCTGCCGCAGCTGGGCCTGGCGGTCGTCGTACCCGTCGCGGTGCTGGCGCGCATCGTCACCGGCGACTGGATCTCGGCCGCGACGATCGTGGTGACGCTGCCGCTGATCCCGCTGTTCATGGTGCTCATCGGCTGGGCCACGCAGAAGCGTATGGAACGCCAGTGGCAGCTGCTGGCGCGGCTGTCGGGGCACTTCCTGGATGTCGTCGCCGGGCTGCCCACGCTCAAGGTCTTCGGCCGGGCCAAGGCCCAGGCGGCCTCCATCCGTGCCATCACCGGCGAGTACCGCCGCGCCACGCTGCGCACCCTGCGGATCGCCTTCCTGTCCTCCTTCGCCCTGGAACTGCTCGCCACGATCTCGGTGGCGCTCGTCGCCGTCGGCATCGGCATGCGGCTCGTCCACGGCAGCCTGGACCTCTACACCGGCCTGCTGGTGCTGATCCTGGCGCCCGAGGCGTACCTGCCGCTGCGGCAGGTCGGGGCGCAGTACCACGCCGCGGCGGAGGGCCTGGCGGCGGCTGAGGAGATCTTCGCGGTGCTGGAGACACCGCTGCGTACGACGGGGGACGCGCCGGCGCCCGACAGTACGGCGCTGTCCGTCGAGGGCCTTGTCGTACGGCACCCGGGCCGCAGCGAACCCGCACTGCCCCGGACCTCGTTCGAGGTCGCGCCGGGTGAGACGGTGGCCCTCGTCGGCCCCTCCGGCGCGGGCAAGACGACCTTGCTCAACGTCCTGCTCGGCTTCGCGGAGCCTGCCGCCGGCCGGGTACGGGTCGGCGGCAAGGACTTGGCCGGCCTCGACCCGGAGGACTGGCGGCGCCGGATCGCCTGGGTGGCCCAGCGCCCGTACCTCTTCGCGGGCACCATTGCCGAGAATGTGCGGCTGGCCCGCCCCGACGCCGACGACGCCGCCGTGCATGCCGCGCTCCGCGACGCCGGGGCCCTGGACTTCGTCTCCGCGCTGCCCGACGGGACGGAGACCGTCCTCGGTGAGGGCGGCTCCGGCCTGTCGGCGGGCCAGCGCCAACGGCTGGCCCTGGCCCGCGCGTTCCTCGCCGACCGGCCGGTCCTGCTGCTCGACGAGCCGACCGCGAACCTGGACGGCGAGACGGAGGCCGGCATCGTCGAGGCGGTACGCCGCCTGGCGGCCGGGCGCACGGTGCTCCTGGTCGTCCACCGCCCGGCGCTGCTGGCGGTGGCGGACCGCGTGGTGCGGCTGGCTCCTCCGGCGGCCGCGGAGGACACCGCCGTGCCGGAAGCGGTCGCGCAAGCCGGGAGCGGCCGCGCGGAGACGGTACGGGCGGACGCTGCGGAAGCCGTACGGAACGACGTCGCCGCCGAACCGGTCGACGGTCTGGGCGCTGTACGTAACGCCGCTGCCGCCGCCGAACCGACCAATGGCCCAGGCACTGTGCCCGACGAGGAGCCTGACGCCGTACTCGGCGTCAGGGGCTCGGCGTTGAAGCGGCTCCGGGGCCTGGCGCGGGCCCGCTGGGGCCGGCTCGGGCTGGCGCTGTTGCTGGGCAGTCTGGCGCTGGGCAGCGCCGTGGGCCTCATGGCCACGTCCGGCTGGCTGATCTCCCGCGCCGCGCAGCACCCGCCGGTGCTGTACCTGATGGTGGCGGTCACCGCGACCCGGGCCTTCGGCATCGGCCGGGCGGTGTTCCGGTACGCGGAGCGGCTGGTGGCGCACGACGCCGTGTTCCGGATGCTCGCGGACGTACGGGTGGCCGTCTTCCGACGGCTGGAGCGGCTGGCGCCCGCCGGGCTGCGGGAGCGCAGCCGCGGCGATCTGCTGTCGCGACTGGTGGCGGACGTCGACGCGGTGCAGGACTACTTCCTGCGGTGGCTGCTGCCGGTGGGGGCGGCCGTGGTGGTCGGGCTGGGTTCCGTCGGGTTCACCGCCTGGCTGCTGCCCGAGGCGGGTGCCGTCCTCGCGGCCGGGCTGCTGCTGGCGGGTGTGGGAGTGCCGGCGCTGTCCGCCGTACTGGCCCGCCGTGCCGAGCGGCAGCTCTCTCCCGCGCGGGGTGTGCTCTCCGCACACGTCGTCGACCTGCTGACCGGGGCGGCCGAACTGACGGTGGCGGGCGCGCTCGGTTCCCGTATCGACCGGACCAAGCGGGCCGACCGCGATCTGACCCGGATCGCGTCCCGCTCGGCGGCCGCGGCCGGGGCCGGGGCCGGGCTGTCCGCGCTGCTGTGCGGGCTGACGGTGGCCGCGGCGGCCGTCGTCGGCGTCCAGGCCGTCCACTCCGGGCGGCTGCCGGGCGTGTGCCTGGCGGTCGTCGTCCTCGTCCCGCTCGCCGCGTTCGAAGCGGTCGCGGGGCTGCCGCTCGCCGTGCAGTACCGGCAGCGCACGCGCCGGGCGGCGGAGCGGGTCTTCGAGGTGCTGGACGCCCAGGAGCCGGTCGGCGAGCCGGCCGGCGCGACCGCCGTGGACGTACCGCAGACGCCGTTCCCGCTGGTCGTGACGGACCTGACCGCCCGCTACCCCGGTCAGCGGAAGCCCGCGCTGGACGGGGTCGGGTTCACCCTGACCGCCGGGCGGCGCCTGGCCGTCGTCGGCCCGTCCGGTTCCGGGAAGACGACGCTCGCGCAGGTGCTGCTGCGCTTCCTGGACCGGGAGTCGGGAACGTACACGCTCAACGGTGTGGACGCGGCGGCAGCGGATGGCGACGCCGTCCGGCGCCGGGTCGGGCTGTGCGCGCAGGACGCCCACATCTTCGACAGTTCCGTACGGGAGAATCTGCGGCTCGCCCGTACCGGTGCGGACGAGGCCGAGCTGTGGGCCGCGCTCGCGCAGGCCCGGCTGGACGGCTGGGTGCGGTCGCTGCCCGACGGGCTGGACACGATGGTCGGCGAGCACGGCGCACGGCTCTCCGGCGGTCAGCGGCAGCGCCTCGCGCTGGCCCGCGCGCTGCTGGCCGACTTCCCCGTCCTGGTGCTGGACGAGCCCGCCGAACACCTCGACCTGGCCACGGCCGACGCACTGACCGCGGATCTGCTGGCCGCGACCGAGGGCCGGACGACCGTGCTGATCACACACCGGCTGGAGGGACTGGCGGCGGTCGACGAGGTACTGGTCCTGGACGAGGGCCGGCCCGCCCAGCGCGGCACGTACGCGGAGCTGGCGGAGGCCGAAGGCCCGTTCCGGCGCATGCTGGAGCGCGAGCGGGCGGTGGACGCGCGGTCGGGGAGCGTGGCGGAGAGCCGCTTGGCGGGCGCGGGGGCGGCGCGGTGAACCGGCGCCCGCACGTTCGGGCGTGGGTGTCCGGTGAACGGCCGCCCCGCCGCTGCGGACCGGTCCGATGAACGGCTGAAGAACGACGGGTGCGGGCGACCGCTGCGTACGGTTGCGGCGGACGCCCGGACCGGGGTGACGTGGCAGCCCGGGGCGGTCCGGGGTGGACCGGTCCGGCGTCCGAATTGCCGTATTGAAGGCATTCTCCAGAAAAGCGCCCCTTAGGCTCGTGCCATGGCAGTCACGGCAGGACCCTCAGACCCCATGGGTACCGAGGCGCGTACCGGTTCCGGCGGTGCGAGCGCCTCCGGCCCCGACCCCATGGAAGCGGCCACCGAGGCGACCCGCAGCCTCCAGGGCCTGTCGACCGAGCTGACCGCGCGCGTACCGCAGCTGCTGGAGGCGATGCGTACCGTCGGCGCGGGCCTCGACCTGCACATCACGCTCGACCGGATCGTGGAGACCGCGGCCGAGCTGGCCGACGCCCGCTACGCCGCGATCGGCATCATCGACGAGTCGCGCGAGGGCCTGTCGGACTTCGTGACGTACGGGGTCAGCGCCGCGGACCGGGCGCGGATCGGCGCGCTGCCGGACGGCCACAAGGGCCTGCTCGGCGCGCTCATCCACGACCCGAAGGCGCTGCGGCTCGCCGACCTGACCCAGGACGTGCGGTCCGCGGGTTTCCCGCCGGGGCACCCGCCGATGCGGACGTTCCTCGGGGTGCCGATCCGCGTCCAGGGAGAGATCTTCGGCAACCTCTATCTGACCGAGAAGCGCGGCGGCGGCGAGTTCAGCGAGGGTGACCTGCACATGGTGCGGGTGCTCGCCACCGAGGCGGGCATCGCGATCGGCAACGCGCGGATGTACGCGGCGACCCGGCAGCGGGAGCGGTGGATCGACGGCTCGGTGGCTGTGACCACCGCGCTCCTGGCCGGCAGTGACGTGGACGACGCGCTGGCGGTCGTCGCGGAACAGGCCCGCAAGCTCGCGGATTCCGCGGCCGGAATCGTCCTGCTGCCCACGGACGACGGCGGGCTGGAGATCGTCGCGGCGTCGGCCGACGATCCCGCTGGCCTCGTCGGCACCCAGATGCCGCCCGAGAGCCCGGTGGCCGCGCAACTGCTCGCCGGGGAGCCGGTGTTCGTGGAGGACTCGGCGACCGATCCCCGTATGGTCACGGACGTCGCGCCGCGCTTCGGGCCCAGCATGATGCTCCCGCTCAAGAGCGGCGGACGGGTGCTGGGCACGCTCGCGACACCGCGTGCCCGCGGCGCGCGCCCTTTCAGTGCCGCCGAACGGACGCTGGCCACCCAGTTCGCCGCCCAGGCCGCCCTGGCGCTCGTCCTGGCCGACGCGCAGCGCGACCGCGAACGGCTGGCCGTCTACGAGGACCGCGACCGGATCGCCCGCGACCTGCACGACCTGGTCATCCAACGGCTGTTCGCGACCGGGATGATGCTGGAGAGCGCGCAGCGCAGAGCGGTCGTGCCCGAGGTGCAGGAGGGCATCGGCAAGGCCGTCGACGAACTCGACGTCACCATCCAGGAGATCCGTACCGCGATCTTCGCGCTGCAACAGGGCCCGGCCGAGGCCCCGTCCGGCCTGCGGACCCGCGTCCTGCGCGAGATCGGCACGGCCGCCGTACCGCTCGGCTTCCAGCCGTCCGCGAACTTCGTCGGCCCGGTGGACGCCCGCGTCGGCGAGCTGACCGGCAAGAACCTGATCGCCGCGCTCCGGGAGGCGCTGTCCAACGCCTTCCGGCACGCCGACGCCTCGCGCATCGAGGTCGTCGTCGACTCGACGGTCGCGCTGCCGGACGGCCGGGACGGCGTACGGCTGACGGTCGCCGACGACGGCGTGGGCATCCCGGAAGGCGGCCGGCGCAGCGGCCTGCGCAACCTCGCGAAGCGGGCCGAGTCACTGGGCGGCTCCAGCACGTACGGGCCGGGCCTGGGCGAGGACGGGTCCGGGACGATGGTGACGTGGGAGGCGCCCCTTTGAGGTGGGGCGGTCCGGTGTGGAGTGGGTGGCGTCCGCACGTCCGATGCCCGGCGGGGCCCGGCCGGATGCGTCCATATGGTTCAGCCGGTATTCGAGTGATGTGCCGTGATTGCCTGAGCGGTTGATTCCGGCCATTTCGCGGGTGTCGTGCTGCTCCGTTCGGAGCGCTGCGAACGGGTGCAGGCGAATCGTTTCTGTGAGGGTCCGAGTTATACGGGCAACCATCTGCGCATGTGTCCAGGTATGCCGGATTGGTTGCACGGAGCGGTCCGGGGGCGACGGGCCCCCGGCCGGCGTGCCGGCGAGCGGGCCGCACGACCGGCTCACCGGCGCCACAGAGCCGTGCTGCGCACTACGCGGATGACATTGTCGCTGGTGGTGGCGCTGTCGGTGACGGCAGGAACGGCCCCGGCCGCCACCGGGGCGGCTTCCGCCGGAGCACCGGCCGCCGTGACGGCCGCTGCCGAACCGGGCGCCGTCGGGCACATAGCGCCGTTCTCCGCGCCCCTGCGCCTCCCAGCGGCGCACGACCGGGACACGGACCGGCTGGCCGCGGTGAGCCTGGAGGTGATCCGGCTGGGCCGGGACGCGGGGCGGGCCGGACGCTCGTACGCGGCGGTCCTGCACGCGGCACGGACCGGTCACGCCCGGATCGCCCGGCTGCGTACGGAGCTGCGGCGGGAACAGCGCAGGGCCGGCGAACTGCGCCGGCTGGCGGGACGGATCGCCGTCGCGCAGTACCGCACGGGCCGTCGGCTCCCGATCCCGCGGCCCGCCCGGGCCTCCGGCGTTCCGGATGCGGTGCCGGGCGCCTACCGCAAGGCCGCGGGCCGCCAGCGCCTGCTGGCCGCGCACACGCTGGACGCGCTGCGTGCGAGCCGGTCCCTGGCGGTGAACAGCGTGGCCGCGTACGTCCGCACCGCGGAGCTCGACACCCGCCGGGCCAGGCTCGACACGGAGCGCCGACGCGTCGGCCGCCGCCTGGGAGCGGCCCGCGGGCTGCTGCACAAGGTGTCCCGGCAGTCGGCCCGGAGCGGCCGGTGCGGCAGGCTGCCCGGCACGGTGACCGCGGTGGCGAAACGTTCCGCTACGGAGGCGCCACCGGCGCCGGGTGGGGGATGGATCCGGCCGGTGGAGCGCTACCGGCTGTCGGCGGGTTTCGGCGGCTCGGGCAGCCGCTGGGCGCACCGCCATACGGGGCAGGACTTCGCGGTGCCGGTCGGCACGCCCGTACGGTCCGCGGGCCAGGGCCGTGTCGTCAGTCTGACCTGCGGCGACAACTTCGGGATCAGCATGGTCGTACAGCACGGTGCAGGAACGTTCACGCAGTACGCGCACCTGTCGGCCGTGGTGGTACGCGCCGGTCAGCGGGTACGGGCGGGCCAGCAGGTCGCGCTCTCAGGCTCGACCGGCAACTCCACCGGGCCGCACCTGCACTTCGAGGTGCGCCGTACGCCGCAGGTGGGGTCGGGGGTCGATCCGGTGCCTTGGCTGAGGCGGCGTGGGGTGCGGGTGTGACGGGAGGGGGGAGTGGGGTGGGGCGGGCGTCTGTGCGGCTGGGGGCTGTCGTGCCTCGGTCGGAGCGGCGCCGTCCCTTGGTCGGAGGGCCGTCGTGCGTACGGTCGGGGGGCCGTCGTCCGTATGCTGTCGGCCTTCCGTACGGCGCACGCTGCTCCGGGCGGGCCGCGGGCCGCCGGCCGCTGCCGCGAGGGCCCTCAGCGGCCTTCCAGGATGCGTTCGATGACGGCCGCCACGCCGTCCTCGTTGTTCCCGTGGGTGTGCAGACCGGTCGCGGCGAGCACGTCGGGGTGGGCGTTGGCCATGGCGTACGAGGTGCCTGCCCAGGCCAGCATTTCCAGGTCGTTGGGCATGTCCCCGAAGGCGACGACCTGGTCCGGGCCGATGCCGCGCTGGGCGCAGCAGCGCGCCAGGGTGCCGGCCTTGCTCACGCCCAGCCCGCTGATCTCCAGGAGCGCGGTCGGACTGGACCGGGTGAAGGAGGCGTGCGCGCCCGCCCGCGCGCGGGCCAGGTCCAGGAAGGCGTCCGGGTCCAGGTCGGGGTGGTGGGCGAGGAGCTTCAGTACGGGCTGGTCGGCACCGATGTCCTCGGGGACCGGCGGCCCCTCGGTGCCCTCCGGTTTCAGCGGCGAGCGCGCGTCCTCCGGGGTCAGTTCGGCGAGGAGCTTTTCCACGGGCGCGATGACGGCGGTCGGGTCGAGCTGGAAGGGCGGGTATTCCGGCTCGTAGTTGATCCCGCCGGTCCGCTCGACCGCGAACGACGTACCGGGAGCGGCGGCACGCAGCGCGTGCACCACCGCGAGTGCCGCGGGCCGCTCCAGCGGGCTGATCTCCACGATGCGGCGGCCGTGGTGGAGGTCGACGACGGCGGCGCCGTTCGCGCAGATGGCCAGCCCGTGCCCGTGGACGTGATCGCTGACCACGTCCATCCAGCGGGCCGGGCGCCCGGTCACGAAGAAGACCTCGATGCCTGCCTGCTCGGCGGCGGCCAGCGCGGCGATCGTCCGGCCGGAGACCGTCTTGTCGTCACGCAACAGGGTGCCGTCGAGATCCGTGGCGATCAGCCGGATCGTTTTTTCGGCGGACCGGGGAGCCTGCGGCGGCTCGGCGGAGGCATCAGTCACGGAGTCCATCTTCGCGCATATGTGCGCACAGGCGTGCGGCGGGTTGCGCGCATGAGCTTTACGGGGAAGAACGGCCTGTCCAGGGGCAGGGGCCGTCTGCGCTCGGGTGCCGGACCGTTCGGGCGTGGACGGTGGGATGTCCGGGCGCGGACGGCGGGGTGTCCGCGCGCGGGCGGTCGGGCGTCCGGACGTGGGCGGAGGGCTGTCCGGACGCCGGGGGCGTGGCACCGTACGGCGACGGCGGTCGGGGTGAACGGGTGCCGCACCGGATCGAATGTACGTTCAGGGCCGTGTACGTGACTACGGCGTGCGCCCCCCGCGCGTTGGAGCACCACAGGGCTCACGGGGGCTCTCACGTACGGCCGTAGGCTCGTACGTATGCGACTGAGCACCGTGATCCTTCCCGTCCGCCGCTGGTCCGAGGGTGGGCGGGAGGTGTGGCAGCGCGCCGAGGAGTTGGGCTTCCACACCGCGTACACCTATGACCACCTGTCCTGGCGGAGCTTTCGCGACGGCCCGTGGTTCGGCGCGGTGCCGACGCTGACCGCGGCTGCCGCCGCTACGTCCCGTATGCGCCTGGGCACGCTGGTGACTTCCCCGAACTTCCGGCACCCCGTGACCCTCGCCAAGGAACTGATCTCGCTGGACGACATCAGCGACGGGCGGATCACCCTGGGCGTCGGCGCCGGCGGCTCCGGCTTCGACGCCACGGCGTTCGGCCGGGAGCCGTGGACGCCCCGGGAACGTGCAGACCACTTCGCCGAGTTCGTGCCGCTGCTGGACCGGCTGCTCACGAACGACGTGGTCTCCTACGAGGGCGAGCACTACCGCGCCCACGAGGTGCGCAACATCCCCGGCTGTGTGCAGCGGCCCAGGTTGCCGTTCGCGATCGCGGCGACCGGGCCGCGCGGGATGAAACTGGCGGCCGGCCACGGACAGGCGTGGGTGACGACCGGCGATCCGAAGGTGTCCGCGACCGGCAGCGCGGCCGAGTCGCTGGAGGCGGTACGCGGGCAGGTCAGCCGCTTGGAGAAGGCCTGCGCCGAGGCCGGTCGGGACGCCGGGGAGCTGACGAAGATCATGCTCACCGGCTTCTCGCCGGACCGTCCGCTCGCTTCGCTGGACGCCTTCGTGGACTTCGCGGGTGCACACGCCGAGGCGGGCATCGACGAGCTCGTACTGCACTGGCCGATCGCCGACTCGGTCTTCGAGGCCGATCTCACGGTGTTCGAGCGGATCGCCACGGAGGGGCTGGGGCAACTCGGGTGGTAGCCGGGCTGTAGCTGGAAAGGCGTCGGGCGGGGCGCTGCGGGGCGCCGCGGGAGCGAGTGGCGCTGGGCGGGGTGCTGCGGGGCGCCACGGGGGCGAGTGGCACCGGGCGAGGCCCTGCCTGGCGCCGGGTGGCCCGGTAGAGGTGGCCGCCCCCCGCCCCAGCGGCCTCCGTCCGTCGGCTCCGGCGCCCCCGACCTACCGGCCCGGCCCGTCCGCCACCCCGCCGCAATCCATGGCCTCCGCTTTACGCCGTAAAGGCCCGGCAAGAGGGAGAATCGGGTCAGAGGCACCCGCGTGGTCCTCGGGTGAGCTCTACGGACTCTGCGGTTTGGAGGACTGAGAGGCATGGCACGAACCCGATTCGCCCCCGACCGCGGCCTGACCTCGCGCATGGTCACGACGATGTTCTTCATCGGCCTGCTGTACGTGGTCGTGGTGGGCGTGCTGGTGGTGCTCCTCAAGGGCGCGTGGGTGGTGGTGCTGCTCATCTCGGGCGCCCTGTTCATCGCGCAGTTCTGGTTCAGCGACCGGATCGCGGCCTTCAGCATGGGGGCCCGCGAGGTCACCCCTGAACAAGCGCCCGAGCTGCACGGCGCCGTCGACCGGCTGTGTGCGCTGGCCGACATGCCCAAGCCGCGCGTCGCGGTCGCCGAATCGGACGTACCGAACGCCTTCGCGACCGGCCGCAACCAGAAGAACGCGATGGTGTGCGCGACGACCGGCCTGCTGCGGCGCCTGGAGCCGGAGGAGCTGGAAGGCGTCCTCGCGCACGAGCTGTCACATGTCGCCCACCGCGATGTCGCGGTCATGACGATCGCGTCGTTCCTGGGCGTACTGGCCGGGATCATCACGCGGGCGGCCCTGTGGAGCGGTGTCGGCCGCAACAACCGCGACAACAACGCGGCGATCGCCGTACTGATCGTCACGCTGGTCAGCGCCGTCGTCTACGCCGTCAGCTTCCTGCTGACCCGGCTGCTGTCGCGCTACCGCGAGCTGTCCGCCGACCGGGCCGCCGCGCTCCTGACGGGGCGGCCGTCCGCGCTGGCCGCCGCGCTGACCAAGGTGACCGGGCAGATGGCGCGGATCCCGACGCGGGACCTGCGCAAGGCCGAACCGTTCAACGCGTTCTTCTTCGTGCCGGCGTTCTCGAAGGAGAGCTTCGGGCGGCTGCTGTCCTCGCACCCCACGCTGGAGCAGCGGCTGGAACAGCTGGGCCGGATCTCGGCGCAGCTGGGGCGGCCGTGACCCGACCGATCAAGGAGAGAGCACCGCATGGGTTTCCTGGACGCCATCCTCGGACGCAGCAAGCCGGTACGCCCCGACCTCGACCGGCTCTTCGCGCTCCCCTCCGCGGCCGTCACCCTCCAGGCCGCGGCCGGGTTCCGGCCGACCGGCCTCGGCTCGGTGTGTTTCGCGAGCGCCGAGGGCGGCGCGTTCCGCGGCATCCAGGAGGAGGTACGTGGCCTGTTGGGCAGTCCGGCCGAGTTCAGCCAGGACGAGTACGGCTATACGTGGATGCTCGCGCGGCACGCCGCCGACGACACCGCGGCCCTGGTCAATGACCTGCACGCGGTCAACAGCTCCCTGGAGGGCGCGGGTTTCGGCCCGCAACTGCTGTGTTCCCTGATGGGGTTCCGGGACGACCGGGAACGCTCGCTGGCGCTGGTCTACCTCTACAAGCGCGGTACGTTCTACCCCTTTGCCCCGCAAACCGGTCGAGGAAGCGCGTCCACCGAGAAGCGCGACAGTGCTCTGGAACTGGAGATGCGTGCGCTGCTTGCCGACGACCTGCAGATCGAGGCGGATCTGAGCCGGTGGTTCCCGGTCTGGGGCGCGCCGGGGCTGTGAACGGGCCGGTGACGGCCGGTTCCGGCGCGGGCGGCCGGCTCGCGTAACTTGGCGGCATGGCTGAGGCAGTGGGGGCGACGGGCGCGCCGGGGCGGCGCCGCCGCGCGCCGGGGATGAGCGTCGACGAGCGCCGGGCGATGATCGTCACGGCCGCGCTGCCCCTGGTGGCCGAGTACGGGGCGGCCGTGACCACCGCGAAGGTGGCGCGTGCCGCGGGCATCGGCGAGGCGACGATCTTCCGCGTCTTCGCGGACAAGGACGCGCTGCTGGCGGCCTGTGTGGCCGAGGCCCTTCGCCCTGATGCCCTGCTCACATCACTGGCAGCCATCTCTCTGGACCAGCCGCTCGCCGACCGGCTGACCGAGGCGCTGGACGCGATGCGGGGGCACCTGTCGCGTATCGGGGCGGTGATCGGCGCGCTGCATGCGACGGGGCGACTGCGGGGGCGGGAGGTGCCGGGGGGCGGGGGCTCGGGCGCGGATACGGGTGCACGTACGGGTGCGGGTGCGGGTGCGGGTGCGGGTGCGGGTGCGGGCGCGTCGCCGACGTCGGCGCCCGGGAGCCGGGAGGAGGCGATGGCGGCTCCACTGGCCGCGATCACCGCCCTGTTCGAGCCCGAACGGGGCCGACTGCGGATGGCACCGGAGGCGCTGGCCAGGGTTTTCCTCGCGCTCGGGCAGGCGACGGCGCCGCCCGAGGGAGAAGAGGGCGGCGGAGCGCGGGAGTTGGTGGAGCTCTTCTTGTACGGGGCGTTCGACGGGGGCTGCGGGGACTGAGGTTCGGAGGCTGAACGGGACTCACGCGAGCCGGAGGACTGAACGGGACTCACGCGAGCCGGAGGACTGAACGGGGCTCACGCGTGTCGGAGGGCTGAACAGGGCTTACGCAAGCCGGAGGGCTGAACGGGGCTCACGTGAGCCGGAGGGCTGAACGGGGCTCAAGCGAGCCGGATTCAGGCAACATCGAGGCCCGCCAGGACCGGAGCAGTGTCGAGGCCCGCCCAGGCCGGGGGCCGCCTGAAGGCCCGCCGCTCAACTCCCCTCCCTGCTCTTCTCCCTGCTTCTCTCCCTGCCGCCCTCCCCGACCGGCTCCCGCTCCTGCCTCTCCCGTTTCCGCTCCTCGGTTTTCTCTTCCTGCTCCTGGACCGCTTCCCGGGCGCGGCGTGCCCGGTCCGAGTTGATCTCTTCGGCGGCCCACTTGGCCCAGCCTTCGACCATGGCGGTCTGTCGCAGGCCGAATTCCAGGGCGATGCGCCCGTACACCGCGACCATTTCCTCGTCCCAGTCGCTGCTGTCGGCGACCTCCTGGTAGATGCCGTGCGCGCGGGCGGCCCGCTCGGCCTGTTGCAAGAGGAACGTACGGGCCTCCAGAGGCGTGAGTACGCCGAGGAAGAAGACGCGCAGCAGGCCGTCGTGGCGCTGCGGGCCGGTCGGTTCCACCTCGATGAGCCAACGGTGCAGCTCGGCCCGGCCGTCCTTGGTGATGGCGTACTCCTTGCGGCCGCGCGGGCCGTGGGCCACCACTTCGATGAGCTGCGCGTCGGTGAGCTTGTTCAGCTCCCCGTAGACCTGGCTCTGGGTGGCCGGCCAGACGTGCGCGAGCGACACGTCGAACGTCTTCATCAAGTCGTAGCCGCTGGCAGGGGCTTCGGCCAGCAGGCCCAGCACGGCATGGCGGAGGCTCATAACCGCCACTTTACCTTCCACTCTTGACACGTCAACGCCGGACCTTCTACCTTCGACATGTCGAAGTTGGAATGTCGCTGGACGGTCGGGGGAGTCGAGTTTCATGACCTACTTGCGGGGATTCATCCCGTGGATCGCTTACGGAGCCGTGGCCTGGGCGTCGTGGCAGTGGGCCGCGCTGGCCGCCCTGCTGCTCGGTGCCGTACTGCTCTACATGGACCGCGCCGGGGGCCTGTCCCTCTCGCTGCGAGTCCTTGAGTACGGCACTCTCGTGTTCTTCGCGGGCGTCACCGCGCTCGCGTTCCTCCACCCGGACAGCGGGCTGCGGGCTTACGACGGCGCTCTGTCGTCGGGCTGGCTGGCGCTGATCACCTGGGGCTCCATAGCCGTCCGCCGTCCCTTCACCCTCGCCATGGCCCGGCACCACGCGCCGCCCGAGGTCTGGCAGTCCCCGCTCTTCCTGCGGATCAACCATGTGCTCAGCGCGGCATGGGCGGCGTCCTTCACGCTCGCCGCGGCGGGTCAGGTCCTGGTCACGGCCCTCGGGCTGGGCCCAGCCGCCCTGATCGCCGTTCACGTAAGTGCCTTCGTCATCCCACTGCGATTCACCGCGACCTACCCGAAGCGCGCACGGGCGCGTTTCCTGGAGAAGGCCGGCGAACGCTCCTACGCTCAGGAGGCTCGTTCCGCATGACGACGAACACCCCCGGCTCCGCCGCTCGGGCAGTCGGCACCGCTTCCGCTCCGCCCCCACACCTCGCGGGCAACTTCGCCCCGGTGATGGAGGAACTCACCGCGTACGAGCTGCCCGTCACCGGCGCGGTACCGCCCGAGCTGACGGGCTGGTACCTGCGCAACGGCCCCAACCCTCGGGACGCCGCGTCGGCGCACTGGTTCTTCGGCGACGGCATGGTCCACGGCGTCCGCCTCGAAGGCGGCAAGGCCGTCTCGTACCGCAACCGCTGGGTCCGCACGGTGACCTTCACCGACGGCATACGGGTCGGTGACGACCGAGGAGATCACGGACTGGCCGCCGGGGTTGCCAACACCCACGTGGTCCGGCACGCCGGCCGCACCTTCGCCCTGGTCGAATCGTCCTTCCCGTACGAGATCGACTGCCGCCCGGGGCATGAGCTGGAGACCGTCGGCCCGTACGACTTCGGCGGCCGGCTGACCACCGCCATGACCGCACACCCGAAGACCTGCCCGACCACGGGCGAACTGCACTTCTTCGGCTACGCCACCAGGTCCGCGCCCTACCTGACCTACCACCGGGCCGATGCCGACGGGTCCTTGGCGGTGAGCCGCCCCATCGAGGTGCCGGCGCCGACGATGATGCACGACTTCCACCTGACGGCGGAGCATGTCGTCTTCATGGACCTCCCGATGGTCTTCGACCACCGGTCGCCCGGCATGCCGTTCGTGTGGAACCCGGAGTACGGTGCCCGGCTCGGTGTCCTGCGGCGCGACGACCCGTACGGCCAGGTCCGCTGGTTCTCCATCGACCCCTGCTACGTGTTCCACTCGCTCAACGCGTTCGACGACAGTCAGGGACGCATCGTGCTCCACGTGTCCCGCTATCCGACGTTCGAGTTCACATCGCTGCCCACCCTCTGGCGGTGGACCATTGATCTGGCCTCCGGCAAGGTCACCGAGGAGCAGTTGGACGACCAGTCGGGCGAGTTCCCGCGCATCGACGACCGGATGGCGGGGCTGGACGCCCGGTTCGGGCACATCACGCGGTCCGGGGGCCCGGGTTCCGGCCCGTTGCCGGGCGCGCTGATCCGCTACGACCTGCACGCCGGCACCAGTACCCGGCACGACTTCGGTCCCGGCCGCCAACCGGACGAGGCGTCCTTCGCCCCGGCGGACGACCGGCCCGACGGGCCGGGGTGGCTGCTCACCTACGTCTACGACGCCGCCACGGACACCAGCGATCTGGTCATCCTCGACGCGGAGGACATATCCAAGGACCCGGTGGCCACGGTCCATCTGCCCCGTCGGGTACCCCACGGCTTCCACGGGAACTGGCTCCCGGACCCGGACCCGGACCCGACCCAGGGGCCCGGCCGGTAGCGGATGCGTCGGCCCGCCCCCGGTCCCCCGAGTGCACGCGACCGAATGGCGGCCGGGGGCGCGCCGGTATCGGATGAGGGTGTCCACTCCGGACGGCTCCTGACGAGGGGAGAAGTCGTATGCGTAGAGGCACCGGTGCCGCAGTCGGGGCGCTCGCCATGGCCGCCACGGTAGGCCTGCTCACCGCCGGTACGGCCACCGCCGACAGCCAGGGCGGCAGGGTGGGCAAGGCCGGCCATGTGGTGGATCTTGGCCGCCCGGTCGCGGTGGGGCACCTCGTCCCTTCCGGGCGGCACGGCCGGGGGGTCGGGGCCCCCGATGACTGGAAGCACGG
Source organism: Streptomyces rimosus subsp. rimosus (assembly GCF_000720725.1). GTDB lineage: Bacteria > Actinomycetota > Actinomycetes > Streptomycetales > Streptomycetaceae > Streptomyces > Streptomyces rimosus_A. The sequence continues at coordinate 14,215 of NZ_JOCQ01000016.1, read as the reverse complement.
CGTCCGGCAGCACGGTGACCGGCAGCACGGCGTCCGGCAGCGCGTCGATCGAAAGATCTCCGCACCGTCCACCGCCACGCACAACTGGGGAGGGGGGAACTGGAACAGCACGGTGATCTTCGGCGACATGAAGCTCGACTGAGCCACCGGCTGAGTCGGTGGTCACCGGCCGAACGGTGGTCACCGGCTGGGCGATGGTCACCGGTCAGGCGATGGCTACCGGCCGGGTGATGGCCGGGGGCTGTGGGGAGCGTCGGCCAGGGGCCGGGGGAGCATCGGGGGTAGCTCAGGGGCGTGTCCGGGAGTTCCCGGAGGTTGAGGGGGCCGCCGTTCCCCGAAGCTCGGTGCATGACAACTACGACGTGGGGGCGGTCGGCGTTCGTCGCCGGGCCGGGGTGCATGGCGGCGTACGGGCTGGTCCGGCTGATGGACACGGAACGGGGCCCGGGGCCGGCCTGGTCGATCGGGCATCTGTTCCTGCTGGCGGGCGTCCTGCTCTTCGTGCCCGTGCTGCTGGGGCTGCGGCGTGTGGTGGCGCGGCAGGGCGGGACGCAGCGGGCGGTGGGCACCGGGTTGGCGGCGTTGGGGCTGGTCGGGGTGGCGGCCGTGGCGGTGCAGGCGGGTATCGACCTGCTCGTCGCGTACGTCTCGGCGGATCACGAGACCATGAGCGAGCTGTTCGCCAGGATTCAGAGCGTGCCCGGGGTGCTGCCTGTCGTCTACAGGGTGGTCCCGGTGCTGTTCTACGTCGGTCTGCTGCTGCTCCTCGGCCAGTTGGCCGTCCTGCGGGTGATCAGCGCCTGGCGGCCCGTGGTCGTCGTGGCGGGCACGGTGGCCATGACCGCCACACTCGACCTGCTGCCGGTGGCCGCCTTGCTGTTCCTCCTCGCTCTGGCCCCGCTGAGGCGGCTCGTCCCCGCGGGGCAGGCCGGGGCCGTACGGTCAGCTGGGTGGCGTACGGCGGGCGGCTAGCTCGTCCATGGTCCGGGCGTGGACCTCGCGTTGGGCGGCAGCGGCGATGAAGGCCGCCGCGTTCTCCCGGCCGACCAGGTGACGTACGGCTCGGATGGTGTCGGCGGGAAGCGCGATCATGATGGGCTCGGGGTCCATATGCGTGCCGGTGCGGAGACCGGGGGCGGCGGCGCCTAGCTCGGCACGACTCTCGGTACCTCCCTCGGCATCGACACCTGCACCGAGGGCGGCATCGCCACCGGTGGCCGTAACACCCGACCCGGTCGCAGCCGTACCCGTACCCGACCCGGTCGCGGCCGTACCCGTACCCGACCCGGTCGCGGCCGTACCCGTACCGGAACCGGCCGCAGCCGTACCGGAACCTGACCCTGCCCCTGACCCCGGCCCTGCCCGATCACCCAAATCACCAAGATGGTGATGGATGTACCGGGTGGCCAGAGACCGCATGGCGCGGGCCAGTTCTGCGTCGACTGTTTGCTGGGCCAGGGGGCGGAGGCGGCGTACCAGGTCGGCGGCCTCGGTGGCTTCGGCGTCGGTGGGCTGGTGGTCCAGGTAGGGGTGGAAGACGTACTCGGTGGTGAAGTCGAGGAAGCGGGCGGCGATGTGCTCGACCTGGCCGCGCAGTTCGCGCAGGTGGCCCGAGATGGCGGTGAGCGGGACGCCCGCGGAGTGCAGCTCGGCCGCGACGGCCAGCTCCTGGGGGCTGGGGACGCGGAAGGCGTCGTCGCTGCCGGGGAGGCGTTCCAGGACGCCCAGTTCGACGGCGTCCGCCAGGGCCTCTTCGTCCGGCGTGCCGCCGAACGCGGCGTCCAGCTCGGCGCGCGTGATGCGAGCCGCTTCCTCGTCGCTCCAGGGACCGTCTATCTCGGCGACCAGGCCCAGTACGCCGCCGAGGCCGCGGCCGGTGTCCCAGGCTTCGAGGAGTTCCTTGATGCTGGCGAGGGTGTAGCCGCGGTCGAGCAGGTCGGCGGTGCGGCGCAGCCGTTCCAGGTGCTCGTCACCGTAGACGTTGGCCCGGCCGCGGCGCTCCGGCTTGGGGAGGAGGCCGCGGTCCTGGTAGGCGCGGATCGTGCGGACCGAGGTGCCGCTGATGTGGGCCAGGTCCTCGATGCGGTACTCGGCCGGCGGCGGCTGGTCGGTCAATGCGGTGCTCCTTACGAGATGGCCGCGCGGCCCACCGCGCCCGCCGCGGCGCGGGCTGCCGGTGAGGACGCCAGATATGCGACGGCCGTGCGCAGCGACCCTTCCTGCGAGGGATGGTACGACCGCTTCAGGTAGCGCGGTACGGCGGCGCCCAGCTCGCGCCAGGTCGGCAGGAGCTGTTTGCGTACGGCCTTGTTGTGCTCGCGCAGGGAGTAGCGCAGGCGGCCGGCCGGCTGCGGGTCGTGCCGGAGGAGGTAGGCCGCGCCCCAGGCCCACAGGTACAGGAGCACCGGAGCGGTGACGGCCATGCCCAGGGTGCGGCGGGCGTAGCGGGGCAGACCCTCGCCGCCGGTGTGCTGGTACATGTCAAAGGCCACCGCGCGGTGCTCGACCTCCTCCGCGCCGTGCCAGCGCAGCAGGTCGAGCATGACCGGGTCGGGGCGGGCCCGGTCCAGGCCGTCGGCGTGCAGCACCCAGTCGCCGAGGACGGCCGTGAACTGCTCGATGGCGGCTATGACGGAGAGCCGGAAGCGCAGCCACTCCCGGGTGGATATGGGGGCCGCGAACGGGGGGCGTTCGCCGAGGAGGTACTCGAAGAGGAAGTCGACGTGCTTGGTGTACGGAGCGGTGCCCAGGCCCTGGTGGGCGAGGTGGTCCAGGACGTAGGCGTGCTGGACGCTGTGGGTGGCCTCCTGGCCCATGAAGCCTTTGACGTCCTGGAGCAGTGCGGGATCGCGGACCAGCGGCAGGGCTTCCTTGAAGACCTTGACGAACCACCGCTCGCCCGCGGGCAGCAGCAGGTGCAGCACGTTGATGACGTGGGTGGCGGTGGGTTCGTCCGGTATCCAGTGCAGCGGGGTGTCGCGCCAGTCGAACGAGACGCGGCGGGGAGCGATCGTGTGGTGTCGGTGTTCCTCCGGGCCTTCGGGGGGCGTATGCACGCTGGTCTCCTGACGTGTGACGTGAGGGAGGGCGCCGGGGCCGCGCCGCTTGCGCACCCCGGCCGACCGGAACCGTGCCGGGTGGGCTCTGCACGGACGGCTCTGCACGGACGGCTCCACGTGGGCGGCTCTACATGGGCGGCTCGACGCGGGCGAGGGCACGCAGGGCGCGCGGCGCGAAGCGGGACATCAGGTACGCGCCGCGGGACTCGGGCGTGACGGGCACCACCGCCTCGTTGCGCGCCACGGCCCGCAGGATCGCCGCGGCGACCTTCTCCGGCGGGTAGTTGCGCAGTCCGTACACCCGGGACACCTTGGCCTGGCGGCGCTTCTCCTCGTCCGCGGAGACGCCGGTGAAGCGGGCCGTCGAGGTGATGTTCGTGTTGACGATGCCGGGGCAGACGGCCGTGACGCCGATGCCCTGACCGGCCAGTTCGGCGCGCAGGCATTCGCTGAGCATGAGCACCGCCGCCTTCGAGGCGCCGTAGGCGGACAGGACGCGGGACGGCTGGAAGGCCGCGCCCGAGGACGTGTTGACGATGTGGCCGCCCTGGCCGCGCTCCGCCATCTGTTTCCCGAAGAGGCGGCAGCCGTGGACGACGCCCCACAGGTTGACGTCCAGGACCTTCTTCCAGTCCTCGGTGGTGGTGCTGAGGAAGGGCCCGGACACGGCTATGCCGGCGTTGTTGATCAGTACGTCGACGGTGCCGTACTCGGCGGCGACCTTGTCGGCCAGCTTCTCCATGGCGGCCTCGTCCGACACGTCCACCGTCTCGGCCCAGGCCTGCGGGGCGCCGACCAGCCGTGCCAGGTCGGCCGTACGGGCCACCCCCTCGGCGTCCCGGTCCACGGCTATGACGCGCGCTCCGGCCTCGGCGAAGGCGAAGGCGGTGGCCCGGCCGATGCCGCTGGCCGCGCCGGTGATCAGCACCAGCTGTCCGCCGAACCGGTCGGCGTACGGACCGGAGGCGACGACCTCCTTGGCCGGGTCGCCCTCCTCCTTCGACGTCACGAACTCGCTGATCCAGGCGACCAGTTGGTCAGGGCGGGTGCGCGGTACCCAGTGCTTGGCCGGGAGGGTGCGCCGTACCAGGCGGGGCGCCCAGTGGTCGAGGTCGTCGTAGAGCCGCTGGGACAGGAAGGCGTCTCCGGTGGGCGTGATCAGCTGGACCGGGCAGTGGGCGTAGGCGTCGGCGCGCGGGCGGCGGAGCCGGGACCGGACGTTGTCGCGGTAGAGCCAGGCGCCGTGTGCGGCGTCCGTGGGCAGGGACGGTGTCGGGTAGGCGCCCTGCGGCACCTTCTCCACCCGCTCCAGGATCTTGGGCCAGCGCTTGCCGAGCGGCCCCTTCCAGGCCAGTTCCGGCAGGACCGGGGTGTGCAGCATGTAGACGTACCACGACTTGGCGCCCTGGTTGAGGAGCTGGGCGGCACGGCGCGGGGTGGGGCGGGAAGCGCGCTTCTTGATCCAGTGGCCGAAGTGGTCCAGCGACGGGCCGGACATCGAGGTGAAGGAGGCGATGCGGCCTTCCGTGCGCCGGACCGTCGCGAACTCCCAGGCCTGCACCGAGCCCCAGTCGTGGCCGACGACATGGACCGGCCGGTCCGGGCTGACCGCGTCCACGACCGCCAGGAAGTCGTCGGTCAGCTTCTCCAGGGTGAAGCCGCCGCGCAGCGGCTTGGGCGCGCTGGACCGGCCGCAGCCGCGTATGTCGTACAGCACCACGTGGAAGCGGTCGGCCAGGCCGCGGGCCACCTGCGACCACACCTCCTTGCTGTCCGGGTAGCCGTGCAGCAGCACCACCGTGGGGCGCGCGGTGTCGCCCAGCTCGGCGACGCACAGCTCCACCCCGCCCGTGCGCACCCAGCGCTCCCGTGCGCCTTCCAGGCCCGTCTGCCCCTGCTGCCCGCTCATGCGGCCCCCTCCTCCTGCCAGCGCCGCACGTGCGGCAGATCGTCGTCCAGCCAGAACGCACTCTCCTCCGGGTCCGCGGAGTCCGTCACGACGAGGATCTCCTCGAACTTCGCGCCCGTGCCCCGGAATCCGAGGTGCGGTTCGACCGCCCACAGGCCCGGCCGCGGCGGGTGGTCGGAGAACTTGTACGGGCTCCACAGCGGCGACCAGCCGTCACGGTGGCCGTGCAGCGCGTCGGAGGCCAGGCCCTTGAGCGACTGCGTGCCGAACCCGAAGAGCGTCGGCGACCAGCGGCGGGGCCGCACCCGGTCGACCTTGTGGGCGATGACGCCGAAGGGATAGGCGCGGTGGCGGTTCACATACCCCTGGCGGACCATGAGCCGCTCGACGTCCTCGTAGATCTCCCGCAGCGGGCGGCGCTCGCGGACCTCGCGCAGGATCAGCTCGCGGTGCGCTTCGAGGTCGGCCAGCAGCCGGTCGTGGACCGGGTTGAGCCCCAGGCAGCCGGAATAGCCGATGTCGGCCGTGAACCCCTGGTGCACCGGTGCCATGTCGAGGATGAAGGCCATCCCGGGCTCCAGGCGGCGGTCGGTGGGGAAGAACTGGAGCGGTATGCGGAAGTTCGTGAACGCCGTGCGGTCGCCGAACCAGGCGAACGGGAGGTGGAACCAGTCCCGCACCCCGCGCTCGCGCAGCCACCGGCGCTGCATCCGCGCCGCCTCCCGCTCCGTCACCCCCGGCCTGAGCTGCGCGGCGACCGCCTCGGCACAGGCGTACGCCAGCCGCTGCACCTCTTTGAAGCCCCGCAGCTCGGCGGTGAGTCCGCGTGCACCGCCGCCCCCGCGGGCCGTCACGGCCCCTGTCGCTGAGGTCATCGCCAACCGTCCGTTCCGTCCGTGAGCCGATCATCGCGGTACGTACCCGTAACTTGACACTGATGAATGTGACAATGCTCGGCGGCGGCGTCAAGGGGTCGGCCGAGCCTGCGGAAAACCCCGCCGCGGGGCTCTCGGCGCCGGGGCCCCGCGCCACCTCGCCACCGCACGGCGACAGGCTGCGTACGCCGTTGCGCCACCGCACGGAGGGGAACCGAAGCACGACTTCCCCTACGGGCCCCTACACCTGTGGTCGGACGCTGATCCAGCCGCCAGGTCTGACGACCGGTGTGGTCCCCGCCACTACCGTCGATGACGTGACTGTGATCGTGACCGAAAGCCTGAGCAAGCGGTACCCGAGGGTGACCGCGCTGGACCGGCTCACTGTGGACATCGGCCCCGGAGTGACCGGCCTGGTGGGTGCCAACGGTGCCGGCAAGTCCACCCTGATCAAGCTGCTGCTGGGGCTCGCCCCGGCCAGCGAGGGGTCCGCGGCCGTCCTCGGCCTCGACGTGGCCACGGAAGGCGGCGCCATCCGTGAGCGCGTCGGCTACATGCCGGAGCACGACTGCCTGCCGCCCGACGTCTCGGCCACCGAGTTCGTCGTCCACATGGCGCGCATGTCGGGCCTGCCGCCGACCGCGGCGCGTGAGCGCACCGCCGACACGCTGCGGCACGTCGGCCTCTACGAGGAGCGCTACCGCCCCATCGGCGGCTACTCGACGGGCATGAAGCAGCGGGTCAAGCTGGCCCAGGCGCTCGTCCACGACCCGCAGCTGGTGTTCCTGGACGAGCCGACCAACGGCCTCGACCCGGTCGGACGCGACGAGATGCTCGGCCTGATCCGCCGCGTGTACACGGAGTTCGGCATCTCGGTCCTGGTCACCTCGCACCTTTTGGGCGAGCTGGAGCGCACCTGTGATCACGTCGTCGTCATCGACGGCGGCAAGCTGCTGCGCTCCTCCGCCACCGACGACTTCACCCAGCTCACCGCCTCCCTGGCCGTCGAGGTCACGGACACCGACGAGCACCCGGACGGTACGGAAGCGCTGCGCGCGGCCCTGACCCGCGCCGGTGTCGCGGTGACCACCGCGACACCCGGCTCGCAGGGCGTGGCCTCCGCCGCCCACCTGCTGTACGTGGAGGCCACCGGCGAGGAGACGTACGACCTGCTGCGCGACACCGTCGCCGGCCTGGGGCTCGGCCTGGTCCGGATGGAACAGCGCCGGCACCGCATATCCGAGGTCTTCCAGAGCGAGGACGCGGCCGGTGCGCAGGCCGCTCAGCCCGCGCGCACCCCGGACGTACCGGCCCGTACGGCCGCCACCTCGGCGAAGGCCCCCGCGACGACCGCCCACCGAGCCCCCAAGGACGGAGGCGCCCCCGATGCCGCCTGAGACCAGGACCCCCGCGCCCTCCGGAGCGGCGCCGGACGTCATCCACGACATCGGCTACCGCCACTTCGACGGCCCCCGCCTCGGCCGCGCCTACGCCCGCCGGTCGCTGTTCTCACAGAGCCTGCGCGGCGCCTACGGACTGGGCCGCTCCGCCAAGTCCAAGGTCCTGCCGATGCTGCTGTTCGCCGTGATGTGCCTGCCCGCGGGCATCATGGTGGCGGTCGCGGTCTTCACGAAGATGCACGACCTGCCGGTGGCGTACACCAGGTACGCGATCTACCTCCAGGCGGTCATCGGCCTCTACCTGGCCGCCCAGGCACCCCAGTCCGTCTCCCGCGACCTGCGCTTCAGGACGGTGCCGCTGTACTTCTCGCGCCCCATCGAGCGCGTCGACTACGTGGTGGCGAAGTTCGCCGCGATGGCGAGCGCGCTGTTCATCCTGACCGCAGCCCCGCTGCTGATCCTGTACGTGGGCGCGCTGCTCGCCAAGATGGACTTCGTCGACCAGACCAGGGGGCTGGGCCAGGGCCTGGTCTCGGTGGCGCTGCTCTCGCTGCTGTTCGCCGGCCTCGGCCTGGTGATCTCCGCGCTGACCCCGCGCCGCGGCTTCGGCGTCGCCGCCGTCATCGCCGCGCTGACCATCCCGTACGCCGCGGTGAGCGCCGTCCAGGGCATCGCCGCCGTACAGGGCCAGGAGGGCGTCGTCGGATGGCTCGCGCTGTGCTCGCCCATCACGCTCATCGACAGCGTGCAGGCGACCTTCCTGGGCGGCACCGCGTCGTTCCCCGACGAGGTCCAGCCGTCCACCGCCGCCGGCCTGGTGGCGCTCCTGGTCACCCTGTGCGCCGTCGCCGGCTCGTACGCGCTGCTGATGCGCCGCTACCGGAAGGCCGGCCTGTGACCGCCCGCCCCGCGCCCCGGACGGCGCACCCGACGCCCGCCACCAGCCCCCGAAAGAATGGGCCGCGCCCATGACGACCATCCAGATCGACCACGTCTCCCGCTGGTTCGGCAACGTCGTTGCCGTCAACGACATCACCATGACCATCGGCCCCGGCGTCACCGGCCTGCTCGGCCCCAACGGCGCGGGCAAGTCCACGCTGATCAACATGATGGGCGGCTTCCTCGCGCCGTCCGGCGGGACCGTCACCCTCGACGGCCGCACCGTCTGGCGCAACGAGAGCATCTACCGCCACATCGGCATCGTGCCCGAGCGTGAGGCCATGTACGACTTCCTCACCGGCCGCGAGTTCGTCGTCGCCAACGCCGAACTGCACGGCCTGGGCAAGGACGCCGCGCGGCGGGCACTGGCCACCGTCGAGATGGAGTACGCGCAGGACCGCCGGATCTCCACGTACAGCAAGGGCATGCGCCAGCGCGTGAAGATGGCGTCCGCGCTGGTCCACGACCCGTCCGTGCTCCTGCTGGACGAGCCGTTCAACGGCATGGACCCGCGCCAGCGGATGCAGCTGATGGACCTCTTGCGGCGGATGGGAGCCGAGGGTCGCACGGTCCTGTTCTCCTCCCACATCCTCGAAGAGGTCGAGCAGCTGGCCTCGCACATCGAGGTGGTGGTGGCCGGGCGCCACGCGGCGTCGGGCGACTTCCGCAAGATCCGCCGCCTGATGACGGACCGGCCGCACCGCTACCTCGTACGCTCCACCGACGACCGGGCGCTGGCCGCCGCCCTGATCGCCGACCCGTCCACGGCCGGGATAGAGGTCGACCTCCAGGAGGGCGCGCTGCGCATCCAGGCCGTCGATTTCCCGCGCTTCACCGCCCTGCTGCCGCGGGTCGCCCGCGACCACGGCATCCGCCTCCTGACGGTCTCGCCCTCCGACGAGTCCCTGGAATCGGTCTTCTCCTACCTCGTAGCGGCCTGAAAGGAGCCTCGAAGCGATGTCTGCGACCTCATCGGTCCGGCCGGACCCGTCCCCGGCGCCCGCTGCGGGCCCCTCGCCGGTGCCCTCGGTGTTCAACCCCACCGTCGCCCGGCTCACCTACCGGGCCCTGCTCGGCCGGCGCCGCGCGCTCATCCTGTTCGCGCTGCCCGCCCTCCTGATCGTCATCTCCGTCGCCGTACGGGCCCTGGCCGGCGCCGACGACTCCACCGCCAACGGCGTCCTGGGCACCTTCGCGCTGGCCACGATGGTCCCGCTGATCGGCGTCATCGCCGGTACGGGCGCGATCGGCCCCGAGATCGACGACGGCTCGGTCGTCTACCTGCTGGCCAAACCGCTGCGCCGGTCCTCGGTCATCTTCACCAAACTGGTCGTGGCGATCGGCGTGACGGCCGCGTTCTCGGCGGTACCGGTCCTGATCGCCGGGTTCATCCTGAACGGCAACAGCCAACAGATAGCGGTGGCGTACGCGGTGGCCGCCGCCGTGGCCTCCGTCGCGTACAGCGCCCTGTTCCTGTTCTTCGGGACGGTCAGCCGGCACGCGGTCGTCTTCGGCCTGGTCTACGCCCTGGTGTGGGAGACCCTGTTCGGCAACCTGGTGCCGGGCGCGCGCACCCTGAGCGTGCAGCAGTGGGCCCTCGCGATCGGCCAGAAGATCGGCGCGGAAGGCGCGATCACCTCGGAGGTGGGGCTGCCACTGGCGGTCGTCCTCCTGGTGGCCGTGACGGGCCTGGCCACCTGGTACGCGGGCCGCAAGCTGCGGTCGTTGACGGTGGCGGGGGAGGAGTAGGGGCGACGGCGCGTGGATCGCGGGCGCTCGGCCGGGGTTTCCGGCCGAGCGTTTTCGTTGGGTGGGGTGGCGCGCCGGGCGCTGCTGCTGACTAGGTGGGTAGCTCGATAGCAGGTTGGGTGAATCTGCCGCACGCTGACCAGGTGAAGATCGACAGAGCCCTACCGCATTGGCCCCAAGTCGCAGCCGAGATCCGGCGGCGGATTCAGGACGGTACCTATCGGGCCGGGGAACGCTTGTCGGGCACGGTGGCGATTGCCGCCGAGTTCGACGTGTCCCAGTCGACGGCTACCCGTGCCGTGGCCAGTCTTCGCACTGAGGGGCTTGTGCGCGTGGTGAGCGGGCGGGGTTACTTCGTTGTGGACAGCGCCGACTAGCGAGCTGTCCACGGGACGCGGCCACCGCCGCACGCCCTACGCCGCGCAGAACTCGTTTCCCTCCGGGTCCTGCATGAGCCACCAGTGCCCGGCAGGTCCCTGGTTCACCTCCCGGACGCGCGTCGCTCCCAGGCTCTCCAGCCTGGTCACCAGCGCCTCCAGGCCGCCGGGGCCGCTGTGGACGTCGATGTGCAGGCGGTTCTTGCACGACTTGCCCTCCGGTACGTCCTGGAAGAGCAGGCGCCGTCCGCGGCCGACGCCGCTGGTCTCGTCGTACGGGTCCTCGGGGTGGCGTATCGCGGCATAGCCGCGGAAGGTCTTGCGGCCGTGGTGCTCGGTGACCGCTTCCTCCTTGAGATGGCCGGCGGCCAGCAGTTGTTCGATGAGAGCGGTGGGGTCCTCCACCTCGTACTCCAGGGCCGCGGCCCAGAAGTCCGCCAGGGCGGACGCGTTCGTGCTGTCGATGACCAACTTCCACGTCAGTGCCATGCGAGGAGTTATACCGGGCAGCACTGACAACGGCCCCGGCACCGCGTCAGGACCGCTGTCGGTCACCGCTTCTGCCGCTCGTTGAACTCCCGTACGTTCGCGCGGTGCTGCGCGTAGTCGGCGGTGAAGCGGGTGTCGCCGGGGGCGACCGTCACGAAGTACAGCCAGTCGCCCGCGGGTGGCCGGGCCGCGGCCCGGAGGGCGTCCTGGCCGGGATTGTCGATCGGGGTCGGCGGAAGGCCCTTGTGCCGGTACGTGTTGTACGGACTGTTCAGTCTGGTGTCCGCGTGGCTGGTGTTGAGGGAGCTGCGGCCGAGGGCGTAGTTGATGGTCGAGTCCATCTGGAGGGGCATGCCCCGGTCGATCCGGTTCTCGATGACCCGGGCGACCTTGCCCATGTCGGCGGCCCGGTCGGCCTCGGCCTGCACGACGGAGGCGATGATCACCGTTTCGTACGCACGGATGCCGTCGGCGGCCTGCTTCTCGGCGGCGGTGTTAGTCATGAACGAGAGTAGCGACGCCGGCGTGGTGTCGTCGTCCACCGGATACGTCGCGGGGTAGAGAAACCCCTCCGGATTGCCCTTCGCCGCCTCCGGCAGCTTCAGCCGGGCGGTCTTCGCGGCCTTCTCCGTGGTGCCGGGCGCGACGGCGAGCGCCTTGTCGACCGCCGCGTACACCTGGGTGGCGCGCCGGCCCTCCGGGATCGTGAGGGGCGGGTGGCCGGGGCCGCCCAGGAGGCGCGTGAGCAGCACCGCGAGGAGCGCCAGGACGGCGCAGAGACCGACGGCCAGGAGGAGCTTGCCCCTGCGGGTGAGCCGCGAGCGGGGGCCGTGGCCGGTGTGCAGCACATCGCTCATGGGGGCACGGTAAGGCAGCATCCGCCCCCGCAGACGGCAGTACGCGGCGGGCGCCGTCGAAATCACCGGTTGACCGGCAGAGGCCGCGCCTGTGTCGGCCGCTCAGCGCATGGCTGGCTCCGGTCCGGAGCCGGTGGGGCAGCGTTCACGGTCGTTGCTGCCGGGCGGCCGGCGCAGCTCGTTGACTCGGTCGAGGAGCCGGTCGCGTACGGCGCTGAGGTCGTTGATGCGCTGCTGGAGCAGGGCGAGCCGCTGCTCGAAGACCTCGATCTTGGGGGCGGGGTCGGCGCAGGCGTGGTCCCCGATCAGCTCGTCGCGCAGGCAGCCGTCGATGAGGCGGAGGTCGTCGGTGGTGAGGCCGGAGGCCAGCAGCAGCCGGATGTTCGCCACGGCGCGTACCGCGCCGTCGCCGTAGCTCCGGTACCCGTTCGCGGACCGGCCGGGACGCAGCAGGCCCTGCTCCTCGTAGTAGCGCAGGGCCCGGGTCGTCGTGCCGGTGGCGCGGGCCAGCTCCCCGATGCGCACGGTGCGTGCTCCCTCCCGACGCGCGCCTACGGGAGGGAGCATAATCCGCGCTGCGGACGTGAAGATCACGCGCGGGCGCCCCACGGGGAGAGCGCCATGACCGGGATGCGCCGCCCCGCGCGCTCCTGAAAGGCGGCGAACTGTGGGTGGGCCGTCACCTGGAGGGCCCATAGCCGGTCTCTGTCCTCGCCTGTGACTTCGACAGCACGGGCCCGGTACGTACGGGTGCCGACCTCGACCGTCGCCAGGGGGTGGGCGGTCAGGTTGCGGTACCAGGCCGGCGCGGCGGGCGAGCCCCCGTTGGAGGCGAAGACGGCGAGCCGGTCCGTACCGTCCGGCAGGTAGAGAACGGGAGTGGTACGCGGCAGGCCGGACCGCGCTCCGGTGGTGGTCAGGAGGAGCAGCGTCTGCCCTGTGAACTCGCCGCCCACGCAGCCTCCGTTGGAGCGGAACTCTTCGATGACGCGGTGGTTGAAAGGGTTCACACGGGCGCTTCGGGCGCTTCGGTCGGCACGGTTGCCTCGGTTGTCTGAACTGTTCATGGCCGCACTCTCGACCTTCACGTCGGCGTGAAGGTCAAGCCTGTACCAGTCTGTATCAGCCCGTACCAGTCCGTATCAGCCGTACCGCTATGGAAGTGGCCCCGTGGAACGCGAGCACGGCAAGCGGTCCACGGGGCCTTCGGGAACGGACGGGTCAGGCCCCGATCCTCCGGTCCCGTCCCGCTCCCATGCCCAGCAGCACCAGGCCCGCGCAGACGGCCAGCAGCAGCACGATCGGTACCGTCCAGCCGTGCGTCGCCTGGTGTACCGCGCCGAGGACCAGCGGTCCGGCGGCGGCGAGCAGGTAGCCCCAGGTCTGTGCCATGCCCGAGAGGCGGGCGGCGGTGTGCGCGTCGCCGGAGCGCAGCACCATCATCGTCAGCGCCAGGCCGAGCGCGCCGCCCTGGCCGATGCCCAGGAGAATCGCCCAGACCCAGGCGCCGGCCACCGGGGCGACCAGGAGGCCGACGATGCCGCAGGCCATCAGGACGGTGACGGCGACGGCCAGCAGCCGCTGCCGCCGCATCCGCCCGGCCAGCATCGGCACCACGAACGAACCGGCCATCTGCACCAGCGTGCTGAAGGCGAAGACCAGCCCGGCCGTGGCCTTGCTCATGCCGTGGTCGGTGAAGATCGTCGGCATCCAGGCGATCATCACGTACGCGATCAGCGACTGCGAGCCCATGAAGAGCGTGACCTGCCAGGCCAGCGGGGAACGGCTCAGCTTCGGGCCGTCCTCGGCCGCGTGCGCGGGCGTCGCGGCGGGCTGCCCGTGCCGCGTACCGCGCCGGGCGAGCACCGCCTGCGGGATCCAGACGACGGCGGCGACCGCGGCCAGCAGCGCCCACGAGGCCAGCGACCCCTGCCAGCCGCCCAGTGCGTTCTCCAACGGCACGGCGGAGGCGGCCGAGACGGTGGCGCCGAGGATCATCGCCGTCGAGTACAGGGCGGTCATGCCCGCGGCCTTCTCCGGGAAGTCCCGCTTGATCAGGCCGGGCATCAGGACGTTCAGCAGGGCGATGGACGTACCGACCACCGCGCAGCCCACGAACAGGGCGACGACCGGCGGCGCGATGCGCAGCAGGATGCCGCCGCACAGCAGCACCAGCGCGCCGCACAGCACCGTCTCGGTGCCCCAGCGGCGGGCCAGTTTCGGCGCGGCGATGGAGCCGAGGCCCATGAAGATGAGCGGGATCGTCGTCACCAGGCTGCTCGCGGTGGCGGCCAGGTGGTAGTGCGAGCCGATCTCGCTCACCAGCGGCGAGACGCCGGCCAGCGCGGCCCGCATGTTCAGCGAGGCGAGCACGATACCGAGCAGGACCAGGGCCGGGTGCGCGCGCAGCCGGCGGCGGGCCGCGGCGACCGGCGGGGCCGGGGTCAGGTCCTCCTCGGCGTCGATCAGCGGTGGGTCCAGTGGTGCGTCCAGTGGTGCGTCGGTCCGGGGCCCTGACATGGGTGCGTGACTCTCCTTGCGTGGGGGGGGGTGGGGGTGGG
>NZ_JOCQ01000015.1 GCF_000720725.1 Streptomyces rimosus subsp. rimosus | reverse complement strand
CCCCTGCCCTCCCCCGCCGCCTCCACCACCCGGCACGCCTCCTGGATGCGCGCCTCCAAACAGGAGCTGGGCCCGGAGTTCGTGGAGTCACTGGCCCGCGGCCTGCTCACGCTCACCGCGTTCGGCACCGGCCGCGCCGAACTGCCGCTGACCGCCGTGGCCGAGGCCACCGGGCTCGCCCGGGCCACCGCCCGGCGCGCCCTGATCACCCTGGAACACCTCGGCTACCTCACCACGGACGGGCGCCTCTTCCGCCCCACGCCGAAGGTGCTCGACCTGGGCTTCGCCCCGCTGTCGGGCCTCACACTGCCCGAGATCGCCCAGCCCCACCTGGCGACACTGGTGGAGCAGGTGCACGACTCCGCTTCGATGGCGGTGCTGTCCGGTACGGACATCCAGTACGTGGCGCGGGTCCCCACCGTACGGATCATGAGCGTCAACATCACCGTGGGCACCCGCTTCCCGGCCTACCCGACCTCCATGGGCCGGGTCCTGCTCGCGGGCCTGCCACCGGCCGAACGCACGGCACACCTCGCCCGCGCCGTCCTCACCCCGCTCACCCAGCACACGGTCACCTCCCCCGAACGCCTCACGGCCCTGCTGGAGCAGGCCGGCGAGGACGGTTACGCCCTGGTGGACGAGGAGTTGGAGGAGGGCCTGCGCTCGATCGCCGTCCCCGTCCGCGACCGCGACGCCCGCGTCGTCGCCGCCGTCAACATCTCCACCCACGCGGGCCGCCGCTCCCCCACCGAGGACCGCGACGCCTTCCTGCCCCCGCTGCGGGCAGCCGCGGCGCGTATTGAGGCGGATCTGCGGACGGCGGGGCGGTACCTGCGGGTGCCCCTTGCCTAGGACATGAGGGAGCCCCGCCGCTCCGGTACCGGAGTGGCGGGGCTTGTGGGCCGTTCAGACGGGTTGCATCAGACGGCTGCCCGCCGGGCGAACTCAACCAGCCCGGCGAAGGCGGTGGGGTGCAGCGTCAGGACCGGGCCGTTCGGGTCCTTGCTGTCACGAACGGGGACCAGGCCGCGAGAGGCGACGAGGTTGGTGGCGACCTCTATGCAGTCGCCGCCGTTGTTGCTGTATGAAGACTTGACCCAACGGGGGAATTCGGTCGTCACTGGAAGCCCTTTCGAAGCTCTTCGAGCATGGCCGTGGACGCAGCCTGGGAGAGCGCTTCGGCCTGCACCTGATGGTATGCCGTCAGCACGGGCACCACGGAGGTACTCTCCCGGTCCAGGTTTCCTTGCACCTGCGATTCGGCGTAGCAGATCAAGTAACGGTCCTGCCGCGTCAAGATGTTGACGGGCACGTCAAACGTGCGGTGCTCCCCCACCTCGTACGGCGCCACCTGCTACAGCGGGTGCCGCTCGCCTAGGACATGAGGGAGCCCCGCCGCTCCGGTACAGGAGTGGCGGGGCTTGTGGGCCGTTCAGACGGGTTGCATCAGACGGCTGCCCGCCGGGCGAACTCGACCAGCCCGGCGAAGGCGGCGGGGTGCAGCGTCAGGACCGGGCCGTTCGGGTCCTTGCTGTCACGAACGGGGACCAAGCCGCGAGAGGCGACGAGGTTGGTGGCGACCTCTATGCACTGGCCGCCGTTACCGCTGTACGAAGACTTGACCCATCGGGGGGATTCGGTCGTCACTGGAAGCCCTTTCGAAGCTCTTCGAGCATGGCCGTGGACGCAGCCTGGGAGAGCGCTTCGGCCTGCAGCTGATGGTATGCCTTCAGTATGAGCGTGACTGACGCGCCATCGCGTTCCAGATGCCCCCGCTGCGCCGACTCGGCATAGGACATGATCGAGCGGTCGGCCATGGTCAACACGGTTACGGGCAGGCTGAACGGCCGTCGTGCACCCATGCTGAAGGGGGCGACCTGGAGGACCGTGTTCGGCATCTCCGCGAACTTCAGCAGACGGGCGAACTGGTCATCCATGACCGCGGCGTCCCCCATCGGCCGACGGACGCAGCTCTCGTCGAGGACCGCATGGAGCAGAGGGGACGGGGTGCGGACCAACGCGCCTTGCCTGCGAGACACAAGTGCCACCCGTTCCTGGGCCTGTTCGGCCGTAGTCATTTCTCGCCGTACGGCATCCGCCTCCAGCGTTGCTGCGTACTCCGCCGTTTGAAGCAAACCCGGGATGACACCCACCTCGTAGAGCCGTACCTCAACCGCCCGCCCCTCATACGCGACGTACTCCGGGAACCCTTCCAACAGGCTCCCGTGCCGCACCTCGCGGAACTCGCTTTCGAACGTGTCCGCCTTGCCCTCAAGTCCGAACGCCCTGTCCGCACTGCGCGAAAAGCGCAGGGTCGAAGGTTTGCGACCAGTTTCGACCGCCGAAATGTGCACGCTGGAGTACCCCATGCGCTCGGCCAGGCTGTCCTGTGTCCAGCCGCGCGCCTCTCGCGCACCGCGTAGACGCGCCCCGAAGGCGGCTTGGGGGCTACTCTCCGGCTCCAACTCCTTGCGATTCAAGGGCGATCACCGACCTTCCATGCCGAATTGACAGGTTGAAGGGTGCTCGGCATTGGGCCACGCTGATGCTGCCCGGTAGTGCAACCGCTACGAAGAGGGGCGGGCCTGCCCCAGGACCACTCACATCCGCCCCCCGCCACCCCGATATGACGCTGACCAGCACGCGACGCTCAACACGTGACCCGTCCGCCGGAACTGCCGCGGCTGAACGGCGTATTGGTCCGGCCGTACACCCTCTCTGCCAAACGTCCGAAGACCACCGAAGACACGGCCCAGTACGCGCCTGCCGTCGCGTCTTCCGACACCTCAGGAACGGTGACCCCAAGTGAACAACCCGAATCCCATCCCGAGTTCCAGCCCCAGCCGGGTAACCCTCACCCGGCTCATGCGCTCAAGCGGGCACGACGGCATGCTCCTCATGCGCACCAGTGGCGGCAACGAGACCGCCCGCGACCTCTCCCGGCCCGAAGGTGCGACCATGGCAACTCCCGCCCCCGCCCCCGCGCCGACCTCCATGGAAGTCCAGATCACCGGCATCCGGAAGCACTCCGTCGAGTGCATCACCGAACAGGACGACGGCGCGATGTGCGGCGCGCGTTCCGCCTGTTGGGACAATCCCATGCAGGCGAACGCGTGGATTCGCGCCCACGCGGGCGAGAAGGGCCACACGAAGTTCGTGAAGCTCATGGAAGAGCCCGTCAACGCCTTCTCGAAGGGCGCCGGAGGGCCGAGGTGAGAGCCGACGGTCCGGTAGTGGCTGCTGCGCCTCCGATACCGCAGGTAGTTCCGCTGCGCGAGGCTTGGATGGTGCCGCTCGCGGGGTGCCACCACTGACATGATCGATGGCATGAAGGTACTTGTGATCGGGGCGACCGGAACGGTCGGCAGTGCTGTCGTTCGCGCGCTGGAGGCTGCTCATCAGGTCGTGGAGGCTTCGCGCAGAGGCCCGGTGACGGTGGATCTGGAAGATCCTTCCTCTATGGATGCGCTCTTCGACGAGGTGCCGGACCTTGACGCGGTGGTGTGCTGTGCTGCCAACGGTCCACTGGTGGACTTGGCGTCGGTGACGGATGACGCGTTCTCTGCGGGAGTGCAAGGCAAGCTTCTGGGACAGGTTGCCCTGGCCCGACGAGCCGTGCATCACCTCCGGGACGGCGGCTCCGTCACGCTGACCGGAGGCACCTTCTCCGCTCCGCTGGCCGGTGGGTCGCTGGGGGCCCTTATCAATGCCGGCCTGGAGGGCTTCGTCCGCAACGCGGCCGGTGAGTTGCCGCGGAATCTGCGTATCAATCTCATCAGCCCGGGGTGGATCAAGGAGACCCTGGAAAGCCTGGGCATGGACTCGACCGACGGCACTCCCGTCTCGGAGGTGGCCCGCGCGTATGCAGAGGCCGTGGAAGGCAGCGCCCAGGGCCTGACCATACGCCCGTAACCGGAGACCGGTCCGCCGCCCGCGAGGGAGGCGGACCGTCAAGGCGGGACCGCAGCACGGATCATTCTGCGCAGGCCGGTGGGGGCGGCTCCGAGGCCTCCTCCGCCTCGGCGAGCTCGGCCTCCAGCTCCTGATCTCCGGAGTGCGGCCCGATCTCCGCAGTGCCGTCGGCCTCGCGGCCGAGCACGGTGCGGCGAAAGCCGCGGATGCGCGCCATCACCCCCAGGGCGCCGGCCCGGCGCCGTTCGACCATGCCACCAGCCGCTCGCCGTCGAAGCAGCGGATGCCGCAGGTGGCGGCGTAGTCGGCGGCCGGTTCGGTGAAGGTGCTCGTGGTGACGACGGCGGCGACCTCGGCCTCGTGCACCGTGAAGCAGGTGCCGCCGAAACGCTGTACGTCCTGGGAGCCGACCTTGTGCGTCTCGCCGTACCGCTTGCACTGGATGATGATCCGCCGGCCGTCGGACGCGGTGGCCAGCACATCCGCGCCGAGGTCCCCCGCGCCACCGACCACCTGGACGTCCCGGCAGCCGTCCCGTTCGCAGAGGCGGGCTATCGCCTGCTCGAAGCCGTCCGCGTCGAGAGCGAGGAAGTCCTCGACGCGCCAGGGCGCCGCGTCGGCCGCCACGGCCACGGTCACCTCGTCGGCCTCCGGGGCCGGGGCGGCCGCCGCCATCGCCGCCACCTGCGCCTCCGCCTCGGCCTTCCCCGCCCGCGCCGCCCGCCGCAACTCGCGCAGCCGCGGCATGCCGCGGACCGCCACCACGGCCAGCGCCAGGAGGAGCGGGAGGACGACGGCGCCCACGCCGAGGGCCGGGCCCGGGTGCGCCACCGCCCATCGGGCCGTTTCCCGTACGGCGAGATATCCGCCGCAGAGCAGGACACCGACCACGGCCAGCACGAACAGCGTCCGCCGCATCGGGTACGTACGGGAACCGGTGGTGGAACCGGCGCGGGCACCGGAACGGGCACCGGGGCCGGGTGAGGCGCCGTCAACTCTCCATGGTGCGGCCACAGGCGGTGCTCCTTCACTTCCGCGGGACGGATACGGCTGCGCTGATCACCTCCTGCCCCACGGAACCCGATCCATGATCATCCTTGGGTCGCCGCCGCCTCCGCCCGGGCCCGGCCCACGCCGCGCCCGGCACCGCGGCGGGCCACCGGCACCAGCGCGACGCTCACCGCGCCGACGAGCCCGGCCAGCGCGAACACGACGAATCCGAGGCGGTCATCACCGCTCGCGGCCAGTGTCCCGCCGAGCCAGGGGCCGGCGACCGCGCCCGTACGGCCGATGCCGGTGACCCAGCCGAGACCGGTCGCGCGGCCGGCGGGCGGGTACACACGGTCGGCCGCCGCGTACACCATGGCCTGCGCGCTGAACAGCCAGACGCCGGTGACCGCCACGACCGCGTACGTCAGCCCGAGCGGCAGCCGCGCGCTCAGCAGCAGCGCTCCGGCGGCGGTGAGCAGGAACCAGACGGCCGAGACGCGGACCGGGCCGAAGCGGTCGGCGGTGCGGCCGGCCACCAGCATGCCGACGATGCCGCCCGCGTTGATGACCATCAGGAAGCTGACCGAGGACGTGAGGCCGTAGCCCGAGGCGCGCATCATCTGCGGCAGCCACGTACTGATCCCGTAGACGAGCATCAGGCCGCAGAAGGAGGCGGCCCACAGGAGGGGCGTCGCCCGGCGTGTGCCGGGGCCGAACAGGCCGAGGACCGCGCCGAGGCGTCCCTTCGCGCCGGCGGACGGTGCGTCGGCCGCGACCGGGCGCGCCATGCCGTAACGGTCGGCGACGGCATGTACCTCCGCGGCCCGGCCGCGCGTGAGCAGTACGGCCGGGGACTCCGGCAGCAGTCGCAGCAGCAGGGGCGCGGCGATGACCGCGGGCAGCACGCCGGCCCAGAACACCCAGCGCCAGCCGAGCGCCGGAGCGAGCGTCAGCCCGAGGCCCGTCGCGAACATGCCGCCCGCGTGGTACGAGGTCATGAGCAGCCCGGTGGCCAGCGCGGCCCGGCGCGGCGGGGCGAACTCCATCACCAGCGACAGGCAGATGGGCATCAGCCCGCCGAGCCCGAGCCCGGCCAGGAACCGTCCGCCGCCGAAGAGCGCCGGCTCCCCCGCCACCGCGCACACCGCCGATCCGGCGGAGAACATCAGCACGCTGGCGACCAGTACGGGCCGCCGCCCGAGCCAGTCCGTCAGCGTGCCGGCGCCGAGCGCGCCGAGCAGCATCCCGAAGGTGGTCCAGCTGCCGATGCGGCCGGCCGCGCCGGGCGTCAGGCCGAGCCCGGGGTCGTCGAGCATGTGCGGCAGGACGGCGCCGTAGACGTTGACGTCCATCCCGTCGAAGAAGACGGCGAGCCAGCACAGGGCCAGTACGGGCGCCACGGAGCGGAGGGTGTGGGAGCGCGGAGGGGGCGGTGTCGCAGGCATGGGATCGGTCCTCGGGTCACCAGGCCGGAACGGCCCGCTTGTTCGCGTGGTTCGCAAGGTGAACTTAGGTTCACGCAACGAGTGCCACGGATCATCACCCCGCCCCGGGACCCTGTCAATGCTTCGCGCGTGCGCTCCCCGCGCCCCGCCGCCGCCGATTCCACCGGTCCCGCCCCACCGCACCGGCCGCCGCCCCCACGATGATCAGCACCGCCGCGAGCGCGGCCAGCGAGGTCAGCGGGCCGCCGCCGGTGGCGGGCAGGGCGGGGCGTCCGCCCGGCGGGGAGGCGGGCCCCGCCCCCGTACGACGATCGGGCCCCGGCGCCAGGACCACCGCCTCCGGAAGGCAGTCGCCGGGGGTGGAGCACCGAATCGTCCCGTCGTACGGCACCATCGCATTGCCGGTCGGCACGGCGGCCACCGCGGCCGACGGCCGGTCATCGGGCGGCGCGGCAGCGTAGGCACCGCCGAAAGAGCCGCCCACCAGGACCAGGAGCGCAGCGATCAGCAGCGCGACGGGGCCGCCGGGGCGCGGATGCCGCGGCGCACAGCAGGGAAGTGCGTACACGGCGTTCTCCTGACGGGCGGTGATATCCGGATCGCTGCCAGCACTGTGCAGCAAACCCACCGGGCGCACGCCGCCGCTCGCGGCCCGCCACCGCCCCGATCACCCGTATTCAGCACACCCGGCGCGCCCGGGCGCGGGCGAAGGCCAGGACGAGCAGCACCGCCAGGCACAGCGCGGCGACGACGCAGGCGAAGTACTGCACGGCAGTGAGAAGGCCGGCCGTCGCGGCGAGGAAGCCGACGCCGATGACGGGCAGGCCGACACCGAGGTACACGATCACGTAGAAGCTGGAGAGCACATCGGCCCGGCGTTCGGCCGGGGCCGCCTGGTTCACCGCGGTCAGTCCGCCCAGGAAGACCAGACCCTGGCCGATGCCGCCGAGCACGGTCGCGGCGAGCAGCAGTGGCAGCGAGGCGAGGCCGCCCGCGAGGGCGAGCAGCACCAGCCCGGCGGCCAGCAGCGGGAGACCGGCGAGCTCCAGGGTTCGCGCCGGCCTGCCGTAGCCGATGAGCTGGGCGAGGGCGGAGCAGGCCAGCATCAGGGCCACGGCCGCGCCGCCCAGGAGCAGATTGCCGCTCCCCGAGAGAGTGGCGACGTAGGTGGGGACGAGGGTCAGGAACAGCCCGATCACGGCGAACGCGAGGAAGCAGGCCGTCCCGCTGGTCGCGAACACCGCCCGCACGGCGTGCGGAATCCCCGGCCGACGGGGACGCCACCGCTTGCCGGAGCGAGCCGCGGGCAGCGCGAGGACGGCCGCCGCCGCGGGTATCAGCAAGGCGATCTCGATCGCGTAGGGCAGGACGTACGGCGCCGGGGCGTACTGGGCGAGCAGACCGGCCAGAACGGGGCCGAGCCCCAGGCCGCCCACGGAAGCCACGGTGGAGACCAGCGCCGCCTTGCGGCGGTTGCCGTCCGGTTCGAGCTCCGTGAGCGCCGCGGTGAGCGATCCCGAAGCCGCTCCGACGGCGAGGCCTTGCAGCATTCGGGCGGCGAACAGCCAGCCCGTACCGTCGGCGAGGGCGAAGACCAGCGACCCCAGTACGGCCACGGCCACCGCCGGCAGCAGCACCCAGCGATGGCCGACCGCGTCCGAGGCCGGACCGGCGAGCAGCAGACAGGGGATCAGCACGGCCACGTACGCGGCGAAGACCAGCGTGACGACCAGCGGCGAGAACCCGAAGCGCGCCTCATAGCCCCGGTACAGCGGCGTCGGCAGATTCGTGCCGACCAGCAGGGTCAGCAGCGCGTACGCGGTGCCCCAGAATCGCCATCTCCCTCCAGGCGCGGGGCGCCGGCCCGGAACCGCTTTCGACGAGCCGGAATACCCGGCGGCCCGGCGTGCGTCGCGTGGTGGCCGGCCATCAGCTTCCACGGTGCGGCGATCGAGCGACATCCGTTCCTCCCCAAGCATCATGTTCGGAGTCGCCGAACATAGCAGATGTTCGAGAACCCCGAACATGCTTGGGTATCCTGCAGCCATGGCCAGCCGCACCGCGACCGAACTCGTCCACCCCGCCCGCGACCATCTGCGGTTCACCACCGTGCTGGCCGCCCTCGGCGACCCGGTCCGGCTGGCGATCGTCGCCCGCCTCGCCGACGCCGGGCCCGACGGGGAACTGGCGTGCACGACGTTCGCGCTGCCGGTCAGCAAGTCCACGCAGAGCGGCCACTTCAAGGCCCTGCGGGAAGCCGGCGTGATCCGCCAACGCGACGAGGGCACCCGGCGGCTGAACCGACTGCGCCGGGACGACCTCGACGCCCGCTTCCCCGGGCTGCTCGACCTCGCCGTCCCGCAAGGGCGCGAGATCATCGCCGGCTGGTGACCGGCACCTTCGCCTACTCGGGGAGGTGCCTCCCCCGCCCCCACAACTCCTCGGCGTGTTCGGCGAACCGGTCGAACATTCCGCCGTCCCCCTGCTTGCGCAAATGCAGCAGCGGCGCGTCGTGCCCCACCAGGCGGGCGAGGTGCGGCGTCACGAAGGCGTCGTCGTCGAAGCGGAACACCGAGAGTCCCACGTGATAAACGGCGTCTTCTGGTGCGCTGAACCGGACCTCCAGACCCTCCACCGGCCCCATACGGTCCAGCTGCTCCAGCGTGGTCCGAATCCGCGTGGAGACCGTCAGCGTCACATTCTCCGAACGCTCCCGCCCCTGGGTGATTTCCCCCTCCGGATCACCGATCAGAAACCGCACCCGGCACCCCGCCCCGGCCTTGCGCCGCAGCGTTTCGGAGAACGCCGGCACCTGCGACCACAGGAAGTAATTCGTGTACCCCGCGAAGAACAGCTCCCTGCTCGCGCCCCTGATCAGCTCGCCCCACACGTCGGAAGGACAAGCGGAACGGTACGGATAACTGTGCACCAATTCCCGGTCGTGCCCACTCTTGACGCGTTCCTTGACCGCCTGCGGCCAGATCATCTCTTCACCCACTCCCAACGCCCGACAGGCGTCCTCGCGGTTTCTTGCATGGGGTGTCAGTTCCGCGTCGGCCAGCCATCTCTCGACCGTCTTGCCGGTGACGCCGACGCGTACGGCAAGGCGCCGGGGGCTCAGCCCGGCACTTGTCATAGCCGAGCGCAAAGCAGTGTTCAAGACCCCTCCCCGAGACGTTTGGGCCTTCTCGCGAACGTAACGCTTCGACGGCCCAACTGTCCCTGAGCAGGCACGGATTCGTCCTTAAGGGTGTTCCACCCTCTTCGGCATGAGCAATCCGACGCGGCACTCCACCGCTCCGATCGTCCTGCCGCTACCGCTGGAGACGGACCCCGCTCCCGTCGACGGCTGCGCAGGCTGCGCCGAACTCGTCAACGTCCGGGAGCGGGCGCGCTCCGGCGGCGACCTGGCCACCGTGACCGACTGCAACGTCTACCTGC
Source organism: Streptomyces rimosus subsp. rimosus (assembly GCF_000720725.1). Lineage (GTDB taxonomy): Bacteria > Actinomycetota > Actinomycetes > Streptomycetales > Streptomycetaceae > Streptomyces > Streptomyces rimosus_A. Next base: position 111,381 of record NZ_JOCQ01000015.1, on the reverse strand, counting down.
GACGCCACCCGGAGGGGCACCGGTGAGCATTCGCTTCGTCTACCGGTACGTGACTCACACCATCCGGCACGCACCGGAAGGCGGCTTCTCCTACGAGTCCTTCTGCACCGCCGCTGGATGCGACGCCGAGTCCGGCCCGCAAGAGGACCAGGACGCTGCCCAGCAGTGGGCCCTGCGCCACAGCGGCCGGACCGGCCATGACCTTTTCCGGCGTGTGGCGTCCGACCATGCTCGGGTGACCCGGGGCGAGTAACCGCCTGCACGGGGCGGCACCCGGTGCGCCGCCCCTCCCCCGCTCCTCAGTGCCGCCACCGCCGCTTCGCGTACGTATACAGCCGGGTCTTCATGTCGACCGGAGGCAGAAATTCGACCCAGCGTTCGGGGTATTCGGCAGGGGGTGGGGTGTCGTCGTCCTCGGTGCCGTCGTCCTCGTCCTCTTCGTCGTCCGGGTCCGGGGCGTCGTCCGCGGCGGCGCCGCCCAGCCCCACAGCAGCCAGCGCCGACCGCTGGGCCGCGGCCACCTCGCGGGCGCGGCGTTCCTTTTCGGCGCGGCCCGCGGCGGTGGCGACCGAGGGCCAGACCCGGTCGAGGGCGGCGTTCATGGCGGCGCCCACCAGGACCGCGAAGGCGGAGACGCCGATCCACAGGAGGACGGCGACCGGTGCGGCCAGGGAGCCGTAGATGGTGGGGCCCTCGACGGTCTGGGTGAGGTAGACGCGCAGCAGGAGGCTGCCCAGTACCCACATGGCGAGGGCGACGACCGCGCCGGGGATGTCCTCGCGCCAGGGTGAGCGGACGGGCACGGACACGTGGTAGAGGGTGGTGAGGAACGCGACGGAGAGGATGAGGACGACGGGCCAGTACAGGATGCGGATGGCGGTCCCGCTCGCCGGCATCCAGCTGACGACGGTGTCCGGGCCGACCACCATCAGCGGCAGCGCCACCGCGCCGACGACCAGTGCGGCCAGGTAGAGCACGAAGGCCAGCAGCCGGGTGCGGACGATGCCGCGGCGCCCGTCCAGGCCGTACATGATGGTGATGGTGTCGACGAAGACGTTGACGGCGCGGGAGCCGGACCACAGCGCGATGGCGAAGCCGAGGGAGATGACGTCCGGGCGGCGGCCGGTGAAGATGTCGTCGAGCAGCGGCCGGGCGATCTCGTTGACGCCCTTGCTGGAGAGCAGCGTGTCGGACGCGCTGAGGATGTTCTCGCGGATGTGGTCGATGGTCTCCTGGCCGATCCAGGGCTCCATGTAGCCGAGCAGGCCGATGAAGCCGAGGAGCAGCGGCGGCAGCGACAGCAGGCAGAAGAACGCGGCCTCGGCGGCGAGCCCGGTGACGCGGTACTCCATGCAGGAGTTGACGGTGTCCTTCAGCAGCAGCCAGGCGAGGCGGCGTTTGGAGACGTTCCGATACAGGACCCGGGCCCTGTGCAGACGGCCGGACGGCCGCTGCGCTGCTTCTTTCACTGGCTGCACCTCCTTACCGTAGCTGCCATGGCAGCCACCACTCATACGGTCACGAACCAGCCTCCGCCGCTGGTCGGGTACGACGTCTTCACCGCCGACACGGCGCTCGCCGAGGGCGTCGAGCGGCATCTCCCGCCCGCTCTCCGGGAGGAGGTGCGGGGCGAGCTGAGCGAGCTGGGCCGCGCGGCGGGCTCGGCGCACGCGCAGCGCTGGGGTGCGCTGGCCGACGGCAATCCACCCGTCCTGCGTACCCACGACCGCTACGGCCACCGGGTGGACGAGGTGGACTTCCACCCGGCGTGGCACCGCCTGCTCGGGCACGCCGTCTCGTCCGGGCTCACCGACGCCTGGTCGCGGCCGGCCGGGCATGTGCGGCGCACGGCCGGGTTCCTGGTGTGGACGCAGGCCGAGGCGGGTCACGGCTGCCCGCTGTCGATGACGCATGCGGCCGTGCCGGCGCTGCGGGCCGAGCCCGAGCTGGCCGCCGAGTGGGAGCCGCTGCTGACCTCGCGGGTGTACGAGGCGGAGCTGCGGCCGGCGGCGGAGAAGCCGGGTGCGCTGGCCGGGATGGCGATGACGGAGAAGCAGGGCGGGAGTGACGTACGGGCGGCGACGACCGTTGCCGAGCCGCTGTCCGCCGATGGGGAGTATGTGCTGACCGGGCACAAGTGGTTCTGTTCGGCGCCGATGTCGGACGCGTTCCTGGTGCTGGCGCGGACGCCGGGGGGCGTGGGCGGAGGCACGGGCGGGGACAGGCCCACCTGTTTCCTGCTGCCGCGGGTGCTGCCGGACGGCAGCCGCAACTCCTTCCGCATCCAGCGGCTGAAGGACAAACTGGGCAACCGCTCGAACGCGTCGGCCGAGGTCGAGTTCGACGGCACGACCTGGGCCCGGCGGGTCGGCGAGGAGGGGCGCGGGATCGCGACGATCATCGAGATGGTCGCGGCGACCCGCCTGGACTGCGTGACCGGCTCGGCGGCGGTGATGCGGCAGGCGGTGGCGCAGGCGCTGCACCACACCGCGTACCGGCAGGCGTTCGGCAGGCCGCTGGCGGAGCAGCCGCTGATGCGCAACGTCCTGGCGGACCTGGCGCTGGAGTCCGAGGCGGCGACGGCGCTGGCGCTGCGGCTGGCGGCGGCGTACGACGCGGACACCGAGCAGGAGCGCGCGTTCCTGCGGATGGCGGTCCCGGCGGCCAAGTACTGGGTGACCAAACGCTGCACCCCGGTGGCCGCCGAGGCGCTGGAGTGCCTGGGCGGCAACGGCTACGTGGAGGAGTCCGGCATGCCGCGGCTGCTGCGCGAGTCGCCGCTGAACTCCGTCTGGGAGGGATCCGGCAACATCCAGGCCCTGGACGTGGTGCGGGCGCTGCGCCGCGAACCGGCGGGGCTGCACGCGTTCCTGACGGAGATCGGTACGGCACGGGGCGCCGACCACCGGCTGGACGGCGCGATCAAGGAGCTGCTCACCGAACTGGCCGATCTGGAGGGTATCGAGGCCCGCGCCCGGCGCCTGGCGGAGCGGATGGCGCTGGTGCTGCAAGGTTCGCTGCTGGTCCGGTACGCACCGGCCGAGGTCGCCGACGCGTTCTGCGCCTCGCGCCTGGGCACCGACCACGGGGCCTCGTTCGGCACCCTGCCGCCCACGCTCGACCTGCGCGCCGTCGTGGCACGGGCGCGGCCGGTGGTGGAGGACGGGGCGGGCGGCTGAAAAGTGCGGTGGCGGGCCCCGTTCCCTGAAGAGGGGGGTGGGGTCCGAGGCCCGCCACCGCGTTTGCGGGGAGCGGTGCCGCGCCGACCCGGCACCGCTCCCCGGACTCGGACCGGCTCTCAGAGCCGGCCCTCAGGGCCTGTTCCCGCCCGTGCGCGCGGCGCCTCGGCCGCCGCGGCGAAGTCCGCGGCGGCGGCCGCCGGAAGGTGACGGCATCCGGCGGCCGGTGCCGCGGCCGGGACGCGGACGGCTGTGCGGTGCGGGACACCGTGGGGCCGTGCGAGACGCGCGGCGCGGGCCGTACGGACGCCGTGCGCCGCGGTGGCCACGACGGTGCGAGGAGTGCTGTTCACCGTGGCGCCGCCCCCTCTCCGTACTGCCGGTCACCTTCCTCGCCCCCTGTCATACGCCACAACAGTTGCAGCCCGTTGCAACCAATTGACGCAATACCCCGTTCGGACCGGCCCGGTGACGGCACCATGGGCGGCAACCGCGGACAGTGCACTACGGAGAGACAGCGTGAGCGACAGACCGATCGACATGGGTATCTGGTCGGCCCAGGAGATACGCGCGACGACGCGCCGGCTCGCCTCGGTCCGTGAGGCCGCGCTCTGCGGTGACCGGGGGGCCACCGCGCCCCGTGCGGTGATCTGCGAGTCCTGGCGCCGGGCGCTCGGCTTCGGCGTCGATCCGGACCGGGACCGCAGGGAGCGCCCGCTGACGGTGGAGGAGCTGGAGCACCGGCGGCACAGCTCGCAGCTCGCGTCGCTGCTGCCGCTGTTCAACAGCGGGCTGCTGCCGGCCGTCGACGCCGCCCAGCAGATCATGGTCGTCGCGGACGCCGAGGGCCGGGTGCTGTGGCGGGAGGGCTGTGCGGCGGTGCGGCGGATGGCCGACCGGCACGGCTTCGAGAAGGGCGCGGACTGGACCGAGGAGGTCGTCGGCACCAACGCCATCGGGACCGCGCTGGCGGCCCGCCGCCCCGTCCTGGTGCACACCGCCGAGCACTTCGTCCGTACCCATCACCAGTGGACGTGCGCCGCGGCGCCGCTGCACGACCCGCGCGACGGGCGGCTGCTGGGCATCGTGGACGTGAGCGGCCCGGCGCACACCTTCCACCCCACGACGCTGTCGCTGGTCTCCGCGGTGGCCCGGCTCGCGGAGGGTGAGCTGCGCGAGCGGCACCACGGCGGGCTGGACCGGCTGCGGGCGAGCGCCGCGCCCGTACTGGCCCGGCTCGGCGGGCAGGCGCTGGCTGTGGACAAGGACGGCTGGACGGCCGCGGTGACCGGGCTGGCCCCGCCGGACCGGGTCGCGCTTCCCAAGTCCCCCGAGGCCGGGCCGCTGTGGCTGCCGCGCTACGGCATGTGCACGCTGGAGCCGCTGCCCGGCGGCTGGCTGATCCGCGTGGGCGCGCCGCAGGGCGACGAGCCCCGGCCCAGCCGGGTGCTGCTGGACCTCAGCGGCCACGCCCGGCCGGCGGTCACGGTCACCGGCCCGGCGGGCAGCTGGTCACACGAGCTGAGCCCGCGCCACGCCGAGGTGCTGTTCGTGCTGGCGCACCGGCCGCAGGGGCGCAGCGCCGCCGACCTGGCGCAGGACCTGTTCGGGGACCGCGGCCGTACGGTGACGGTACGGGCCGAGCTGTCGCGGCTGCGGCGCCACCTCGCGAGTGTGCTGGCGCACCGCCCGTACCGCTTCGCCGACGGGGTGGACGTGGAACTGCGCCTGCCGCCGCGCCCGGTGGATCTGCTGCCGTACTCGACGGCGCCGGCGGTGGTGGCGGCGCGGCACGGGTGAGGGATGGAGGAAGGGCGGGTGAGGGGCGGGTGAGGGACGGCACGGGGACGTGGCTCGCCACCGTGGCGCGGGGCCGGGCCGAACATGTGGCGGCCGGAGATTCCCGGCCGCGCACCGTCCGCCCCGTACCGGCGCCTCGTAAACAACACCGGTGCCTCGTAAATACGGTGCGACCTCCCCCGCCCCTCCGGTAACCTGACTCCGCTTCGAACATCAGCTCCCCAGGAGGACGTCGCAGAACGGGAGCGACCCACGCCACAGCGCGCGTGCGGCCAGGCGAGCGGGCGACACGACATTTCGCGATCGACCCTGCCCTCCTGGAGGACCTGTCATGTCTGTCGGCCTCGGCCTGCCCATCGGCGACCCCGCGACCCTGCTGACCTGGGCCCGGCGCGCCGACGCCGCCCCGTTCCGCAGCATCGCGCTGCTCGACCGGCTGGCGTACGGCAACCCCGAACCGCTGATCACCCTGGCCGCCCTCGCCGGCGCCACCTCCCGCGTCCGGCTGCAGACCGAGGTGCTGCTCGCGCCGCTGCACCGCACCGCGCTGCTCGCCAAGCAGGCCGCCACCCTCGACCTGCTCTCCGACGCCCGCTTCACGCTCGGCATCGGGCTGGGCGGACGCGAGGACGACTACGCGGCCGCAGGCGTCGACAAGCGCACCCGTGGCCGGCGGCTGGACGACCAGATGGCCCGGCTGCGGTCCGTCTGGGCCGGTGAGCCGTACGGCGCGGACGTCGGCCCGATCGGCCCGGCCCCGGCCCGCGCCGGCGGCCCGGAGGTCCTGTTCGGCGGCTTCGTACCGGCCGTGATCCGGCGGGTGGCCCGCTGGGGCGACGGCTTCCTCGGCGCGGCGCTGCCCGCGTCGATGATGGACGGGCTGTTCCGCAAGGTGGAGGCGGCCTGGGACGAGGCGGGGCGGCCCGGCCGTCCGCGGCTGGTCGCCCAGGTGAACGTGGCGCTCGGCCCGGAACCCGTCCTCGACGAGGCCCGGCGCGAGGCCCGCGCGTACTACGGCCCGTTCGAGTACACCGACCACGTCGTGAACGGCCTGCTCACCACGGAACGGCAGCTCCGCGACGCGGTGGCCGCCTTCCGGTCCATCGGCGCCGACGAGGTCATGCTCTACTGCTGGGCCACCGACCCGGACCAGGTGGACCGCATCGCGGACGCGGTGCTGTGATCCCGGCCGGGCCGCGCGGGGACCGTCCGCGCGGCCCGGCCCCGGTCAGCCGAGAGCGGGTTGGAGTGGAACATCACGGCGACCCACCGCAACGAGCGGCCGGCGTCGAGGCGGGCGAGGTGGCCGGTGTTGCCCATCCCGCCGCCACCGCCGGACAGCCACCCCGTTCCGTCCGGCAGGGGGCTTTCGAAAAGGGTGTCCGCCCGGTCGATGCCGTATGACCCGTCCCCCATCCCCTCCCCAGGCCTGTGATGTGCTGCCCCCATGACCATCACCGTAACGACCTGGCACCTCGAACAGACCGCCCCCGGCGACCTCGCCCCGGCCACCGCTCCCCCGGCGGAGCAGCGGGTGGAGATCGTCCGTGCGGAGGTGGCGTCGCCCGGATTCAGCCGGTTCCTGTACGCGTCCGTGGGTGGGGACATCGCGTGGACGGACCGGCTGGGGTGGTCGGCCGAGCGGTGGCGGGAGTTCCTGGAGCGGCCGGGCGTGGAGACGTGGGTGGCGTACGAGCGGGGGACGCCGGCCGGGTACATCGAGCTGGACGCACAGGCCGACGGGGTCGTGGAAATCAGCTACTTCGGGCTGCTGCCGGCGTTCCGCGGCCGGCGGATCGGGGGGCACCTGCTGGCGTACGGGACCGCGCGCGCCTGGGACCTGGCCGAACGGTGGCCGGAGCGGGCGAAGACGCGGCGGGTGTGGGTGCACACGTGCACCCAGGACGGTCCGCACGCGCTGGACAACTACCGCCGGCGCGGCTTCCGGGTGTTCGCGACCGAGGTGACCGAGGAGCCGGAGGCGCCCGCTCCGGGCCGGTGGCCGGGCGCCTGACCGGAGGCCCGGCTTCCGACGGGAAAAGGGGAGGACGGGGCCGCGAAGGCCCGTCCTCCCACGGCGTGACCGTCGTCACTCCGTCTCACTGAACGGGACAGTCTTGTCCACACTCCGGATGGTGGTGGACTGGCTCAAGAGCGCCATGACACGCTTCCGTCATGTCTACAGCTGGAATTGCCTTGGTGAGTCGGCGGCACGTCGACCTCGGCCGCATGTCCAGCGCCATCTGTCCGGCGGGCTGACAGTCTCAGCAACGTCATTCCTTTTCGCCGTCCCCACCGTCGCGGACGCGCGGGCACCCTGATCCGACCTGCCCCGGACACCCTTGCGCCAGTACCTCGCGCCACTCCGCGACGAGGCGCGTCTTCGCAGGTCAGCGCGGGGCTGCCGCTGCCTGCCCCGCCCTCACCGAGCCGCCCAGAAGGACGTACCGCCATGGCCGCCACCTCCGATCGACCCAGCCCCGCCACGACCCGCCGCAAGGCCGGACGCCACCGCGGGGAGGGGCAGTGGGCCGTAGGTCACTTCACGCCGCTGAACGGCAACGAGCAGTTCAAGAAGGACGACGACGGTCTCAATGTGCGGACACGTATTGAGACGATCTACGCGAAGACCGGTTTCGCCTCCATCGACCCCAACGACCTGCGCGGCCGGATGCGCTGGTGGGGCCTGTACACCCAGCGCAAGCCCGGGATCGACGGCGGCAAGACCGCGGTCCTGGAGCCCGAGGAGCTGGAGGACGAGCACTTCATGCTGCGGGTTCGCATCGACGGTGGGCGGCTGAGCGTCGCGCAGCTGCGGGCCATCGGCGAGGTCTCCCAGGAGTACGCGCGCGGCACCGCGGACATCACCGACCGGCAGAACATCCAGCTGCACTGGGTCCGCATCGAGGACGTCCCGGCGATCTGGCGGAAGCTGGAGTCGGTGGGCCTGTCGACGACCGAGGCGTGCGGCGACTGCCCCCGCGTCATCATCGGCTCACCGGTCGCCGGCATCGCGGCCGATGAGATCATCGACGGCTCGTCCGCGATCGAGGAGATCGAGCGGCGCTTCATCGGCAGCAAGGAATTCTCCAACCTGCCGCGCAAGTTCAAGACGGCGATCTCCGGGTCGCCGGTGCAGGACGTGGTGCACGAGATCAACGACGTCGCCTTCGTGGGCGTCGAGCACCCCGAGCACGGCCCCGGCTTCGACCTGTGGGTGGGCGGCGGCCTGTCCACCAACCCGCGGCTCGGCGAACGCCTGGGCGCGTGGGTGCCGCTGGCGGAGGTGCCCGACGCATGGGCCGGCGTCGTGGGGATCTTCCGCGACTACGGCTACCGGCGGCTGCGCAACCGCGCCCGGCTGAAGTTCCTGATGGCGGACTGGGGCCCGGAGAAGTTCCGGCAGGTCCTGGAGGACGAGTACCTGGGGCGGAAGCTGCTGGACGGCCCGGCGCCCGCCGAGCCCAGCAGCCGCTGGCGCGACCACATCGGCGTGCACCGCCAGAAGGACGGCCGGTTCTACGTGGGCTTCGCGCCGCGCGTCGGCCGGGTGGACGGCGCCACCCTCGTCAAGGTCGCCGAACTGGCCGCGGCGCACGGCTCGGACCGCCTGAACACCACCGTCGAGCAGAAGCTGATCATCCTCGATGTGGCGGAGGACCAGGTCGAGCCGCTGATCGCGGGGCTGGAAGCACTGGACTTCCAGGTCCGGCCCTCGCCCTTCCGACGCGGCACGATGGCCTGCACCGGCATCGAGTTCTGCAAGCTGGCCATCGTCGAGACCAAGGGCCGCGGCGCCGCGCTCATCGACGAACTGGAGCGCCGGATGCCGGACTTCGAGGAGCCCATCAGCATCAACCTCAACGGCTGCCCGAACGCCTGCGCCCGCATCCAGACCGCGGACATCGGTCTCAAGGGCCAGCTGGTACTGGACGCGGACGGCAACCAGGTCGAGGGCTACCAGGTGCACCTGGGCGGCGCGCTCGGCCTCCAGGCGGGCTTCGGCCGCAAGGTCCGCGGCCTGAAGGTCACCGCGGCCGAGCTGCCCGACTACGTGGAGCGGGTGCTGACCAACTTCCAGGAGCAGCGCGAGGCGGGCGAACGGTTCGCCACCTGGGCCGCCCGCGCGGACGAGGGAGCGCTGAAGTGAGCGAGCGGGCCACGCCGTTCCACTGCCCCTACTGCGGGGACGAGGACCTGCGCCCTTCCGAGGAAGGGCACGGTGCGTGGGAATGCGGGGCGTGCAGCCGCGCGTTCCGGCTCTCGTTCCTCGGGCTGCTGGCCGAGGGCGTCGCCGCCCGGGCCCGGCAGCACGCCAACCACCAAGGGGGCAGCGGGATATGACGGTGACTCAGCACCGTACGGAAGACGAACTGGCCGCACTCGCCGAGCGGGCCGGAAGCGACCTGGAGGACGCCTCCCCGCTGGAGATCCTCACCTGGGCCGCCGAGACCTTCGGCAAGCGCTTCTGCGTCACCTCCTCCATGGAGGACGCGGTCGTCGCGCACCTGGCCGCGCGCGCCTTCCCCGGCGTCGACGTGGTCTTCCTCGACACCGGCTACCACTTCCCGGAGACCATCGGTACCCGGGACGCGGTGGAGGCGGTGATGGACGTCAACGTCATCACCCTCACCCCGCGGCAGACGGTGGCCGAGCAGGACGCCGAGTACGGGCCGAAGCTGCACGACCGGGACCCGGACCTGTGCTGCGCGCTGCGCAAGGTCAAGCCGCTGGAAGAGGGCCTGGCCGGGTACGACGCCTGGGCGACCGGGCTGCGCCGCGACGAGTCGCCGACCCGCGCCGACACCCCGGTGGTCGGCTGGGACGCGCGGCGCCGCAAGGTGAAGATCGCGCCGATCGCGCGCTGGACGCAGGACGACGTGGACGCGTACGTGGCCGAGCACGGCGTGCTGATCAACCCGCTGCTGGCCGACGGTTACGCCTCGGTCGGCTGCGCGCCCTGCACCCGCCGGGTACTGGCGGGCGAGGACGCGCGGGCCGGCCGCTGGGCCGGCCGCGACAAGACCGAATGCGGGCTGCACGGATGAGCGGCCCCGAGCTGTCCGGCGGTCGGGCGCCGGGCACCACCGACATACAGGACCTTCAGGAGCGAAAGATGACGGGCGCCACGGTGTGGCTGACCGGACTGCCCAGTGCCGGCAAGACCACGATCGCGTACGCGCTGGCGGAGCGGCTGCGGGGCGAGGGCCACCGCGTCGAGGTGCTGGACGGCGACGAGATCCGCGAGTTCCTCTCGGCGGGGCTGGGCTTCACCCGTGAGGACCGGCACACCAACGTGCAGCGCATCGGCTTCGTCGCCGAACTCCTGGCGAGCAACGGCGTCAAGGCGCTGGTGCCGGTGATCGCGCCGTACGCGGACTCGCGGGAGGCGGTGCGCAAGCGCCACCAGCGCGAGGGCACGCCGTACCTGGAGGTGCACGTCGCCACGCCCGTCGAGGTGTGCTCCGAGCGGGACGTGAAGGGCCTGTACGCGAAGCAGGCGGCCGGCGAGATCTCCGGGCTGACCGGCGTGGACGACCCGTACGAGGAGCCCGAGTCGCCCGATCTGCGGCTCGCGGCGCACGGCCGCACCGTGCAGGAGTCGGCGGCGGCGCTGCACGCGCTGCTCACCGAGAGGGGACTGGCATGACGACGGCCGCTGCCGTGAGCGAGGGCGCCGGGAACCCCGGCGACGCCGACAACCCGTACGCGCTCAGCCACCTGGACGCGCTGGAGTCCGAGGCGGTGCACATCTTCCGCGAGGTGGGGGGCGAGTTCGAGCGGCCGGTGATCCTCTTCTCCGGCGGCAAGGACTCGATCCTCATGCTGCACCTGGCGCTGAAGGCGTTCGCGCCCGCGCCGGTGCCGTTCGCGCTGCTGCACGTGGACACCGGCCACAACTTCCCCGAGGTGCTGGACTACCGCGACCGTACGGTGGCCCGGCACGGACTGCGGCTGCACGTCGCCTCCGTACAGGACTTCATCGACCGCGGCGAGCTGCGCGAGCGCCCGGACGGCACCCGCAACCCGCTGCAGACCGTGCCGCTGCTGCACGCCATCGAGTCCAACCGCTTCGACGCGGTGTTCGGCGGCGGGCGCCGGGACGAGGAGAAGGCGCGCGCCAAGGAGCGGGTGTTCTCGCTGCGCGACGAGTTCGGCGGCTGGGACCCGCGCCGCCAGCGCCCCGAGCTGTGGCAGCTCTACAACGGCCGGCACTCCCCCGGCGAGCACGTCCGCGTCTTCCCGCTGTCCAACTGGACCGAGCTGGACGTGTGGCAGTACATCGCCCGCGAGAAGATCGAACTGCCCGCCATCTACTACGCGCACGAGCGCGAGGTCTTCGCGCGCGCCGGCATGTGGCTGGCGCCCGGCGAGTGGGGCGGCCCCAAGGACGGTGAGACCGTCGAGACGCGGCTGGTGCGCTACCGCACCGTCGGTGACATGTCCTGCACCGGTGCCGTCGACTCCGACGCGGCGACCATCGAGGCCGTCATCGCGGAGATCGCCGCCTCCCGGCTCACCGAGCGGGGCGCGACGCGGGCCGACGACAAGCTGTCCGAGGCCGCCATGGAGGACCGCAAGCGCGAGGGGTATTTCTAACCATGAGCACGATTGTCGACCCGGTGGACGTGGCCGCCACGGCCACCTCACTGCTGCGCTTCGCCACCGCCGGCTCGGTGGACGACGGCAAGTCCACCCTGGTCGGGCGGCTGCTGCACGACTCGAAGTCGGTGCTGGCCGACCAGCTCGAAGCGGTCGAGCGGGCCTCGCTGGGCCGCGGCCAGGAGGCCCCGGACCTCGCCCTGCTGACCGACGGGCTGCGCGCCGAGCGCGAGCAGGGCATCACCATCGATGTCGCCTACCGCTACTTCGCCACGCCCCGGCGCCGCTTCATCCTCGCCGACACCCCCGGCCATGTGCAGTACACCCGCAACATGGTCACCGGCGCCTCCACCGCCGAGCTGGCCGTGGTGCTGGTCGACGCCCGCAACGGCGTCGTGGAGCAGACCCGCCGGCACGCCGCCGTCGCCGCGCTGCTGCGCGTGCCGCACGTCGTGCTGGCCGTCAACAAGATGGACCTGGTGGACTACGCGGAGCCGGTGTTCGCGGCGATCGCCGAGGAGTTCACCACGTACGCCGCCTCGCTGGGCGTACCGGAGATCACCGCGATCCCGATCTCCGCGCTGGCCGGCGACAACGTCGTGACCCCGTCCACGAACATGGACTGGTACGGCGGCCCGACCGTGCTGGAGCACCTGGAGACCGTCCCGGTGGTGGCCGACCCCTCCCGGGACCCGGCCCGCTTCCCGGTGCAGTACGTCATCCGCCCGCAGACCCCCGACCTGCCCGACTACCGCGGCTACGCGGGTCAGATCGCCTCCGGCGTGCTGCGCGTCGGCGACGCCGTGACGGTGCTGCCGTCCGGCCGCAGCAGCACCATCGAGGCGCTGGACGTGCTGGGCGAGGCGGTGGACGTGGCCTGGGCGCCGCAGTCGGTGACCGTACGGCTCGCCGACGACCTGGACATCTCGCGCGGCGACCTGATCGCCCCGGCCGCGGCCCCGCCCGCCGCCACGCAGGACGTCGAGGCGACCGTCTGCCACGTCGCCGACCGGCCGCTGAAGACGGGTCAGCGGGTGCTGCTCAAGCACACCACCCGTACCGTCAAGGCGATCGTCAAGGACATCCCGTCCCGGCTGACGCTGGACGACCTCTCGCAGCACCCGGCGCCCGGCGAGCTGGCCGCCAACGACATCGGCCGCCTCGTGCTGCGCACCGCCGAGCCGCTGGCCCTGGACCCCTACGCCGACTCCCGGCGCACCGGATCGTTCCTGCTCATCGACCCGGCGGACGGCACGACGCTGACCGCGGGGATGGCCGGGTCCGCGTTCGCCGAGGCGGCCGAGGCCGCGGCGGCGCACACCGCCGCAGCTGACGACGACGCGGAATGGGACTTCTGACATGACCGGATCCCTGGCCCTGGACTCCCTCTCGACCTTCGCGGACGCCTTCTCGACCTTCGCGAAGGAGGGCGGCCGGATCGGCAGCGGCGCCCTGGGCAGCGGCCAGGGCGGCGTCGGGCGATGTGTGCGCCGATGACGTACCGCCGCCCGCCCCTTTCCCTGCATTCCACCGCTCTGCCGGGCCCGCCCTAGGCGCTCGCCGCCCGGCCCTCCGAGAGGACCCCCTCCCGTGCCTGCCGTACGACGCCTCCGCCTCCTCGCGGCCGCCGCCACCGTCCCCCTCCTGCTGGGCACGCTCGGCGCCTGCGGCTACGGCTCCCGCGCCAAGCAGGACGGCCAGGGCGCGGTCGCGGCCAAAGGCCCGAAAACCGACGGGCTCGACCAGGTCAAGGTCGGCTACTTCGCCAACACCACGCACGCCACCGCGCTGGTCGGCGACCAGAAGGGGTTCTTCCAGAAGGAGCTGGGCGGCACCAAGTTCGCGCCGTCGGTGTTCAACGCGGGCCCGGCCGAGATCGAGGCGCTGAACTCCGGCGCCATCGACATCGGCTGGATCGGCCCGTCCCCCGCGATCAACGGCTGGACGACGTCCAAGGGCAAGAGCCTGAAGATCATTTCGGGATCGGCGTCCGGCGGCGTCTCGCTCGTCGTCGACCCCAAGAAGATCAAAAGTCTCGACGACCTCAAGGGCAAGACGATCGCCACCCCGCAGCTGGGCAACACCCAGGACGTGGCGCTGCTCAACTACCTGGCCGAGAAGGGTTATCGGGTCGACGCCACCACCGGCAAGGGCGACGTGACCGTGCAGCGCACCGAGAACAAGGTCACGCCGGTCGCCTTCCGGCAGGGCAGCATCGACGCCGCGTGGGTGCCCGAGCCGACCGCGTCCAAGCTGGTCGCCGAGGGCGGCCGGGTGCTGCTGGACGAGAAGAAGCTGTGGAAGGACGGCAAGTTCGTCATCACGAACGTGATCGTCTCGCAGAAGTTCCTCAAGGAGCACCCGAAGGCCGTCGAGGCGGTGCTGCGCGCCTCGGTCAAGACCAACACGTACATCAAGACCCACCCGGCCGAGGCCAAGCAGGCGCTCAACGACAAGCTGGCCGCCGCGGCCGGCAAGGCGCTGCCGCCCGACGTCATCGACCCGGCGTTCCGCAACACCGACGTCACCGACGACCCGCTGGCCGCCACCCTCCAGCAGGAGGCGGACCACGCGGTGCGGGCCGGCCTGCTGAAGAAGCCGTCCCTCAAGGGCATCTACGACCTCACGCTGCTCAACAAGGTGCTCAAGGCCGAGGGCAAGCCGGCCGTCGACGACGCCGGCCTCGGCGGCGAGTAGTCCGCCGCACGTATCCCCAGGAGGTGACACCGATGACGACCACCACGCTCAGCCAGCCCGGCAGCCGGCCGTCCGCCACGGCGGACGCGGACGGCACCAACGCTTCCCACGCCGCTCGCATCGACCATGTCTCGAAGTCGTTCGGCCGCCCCGGCGCGCAGCAGCACGTGCTGGACGACATCAGCATCGATGTCGCGCCGGGCGAGTTCGTCTGTCTGCTGGGGGCGTCGGGCTGCGGCAAGTCGACGCTGCTCAACCTCGTCGCCGGGCTCGACAGCCCGTCCGCGGGGAGCATCGAGACGCCCGGCGGCCGCCCGGCCCTGATGTTCCAGGAGCACGCGCTGTTCCCGTGGCTCACCGCGGGCCGCAACATCGAACTGGCGCTGCGCCTGCGCGGGGTGCCGCGCGCGGAGCGGCGTGCCGAGGCCGAGCGGCTGCTCGAACTCGTACGGCTCAAGGGCGCGTACGGCAAGCGCGTGCACGAGCTGTCCGGCGGTATGCGGCAGCGGGTGGCGATGGCCCGCGCCCTGGCGCAGGACAGCCGGCTGCTCCTGATGGACGAGCCGTTCGCGGCCCTCGACGCCATCACCCGCGACGTCCTGCACGACGAACTGACCCGCATCTGGCAGGAGTCCAACGACGGCACCGCCGGCAGCGGCGGCCTGTCCGTCCTGTTCGTCACCCACAACGTCCGGGAGGCGGTGCGGCTCGCCGAGCGGGTGGTGCTGCTGTCCTCCCGGCCCGGCCGGATCGCCCGCGAGTGGACCGTGGACATCCCGCAGCCGCGGCGCATCGAGGACGCGGCGGTCGCCGACCTTTCCGTAGAGATCACCGAACAGCTCCGTGGGGAGATCCGCCGCCATGGCCAGCACTGAGACCGGGACGGCCGCCGGGGCCGCCGCAGCCGACGAGCCGGTGGCCGCCGCGTCACCGGCCACCGCCGAGCCCGGCGGCCCCGGCGGCCCCGCCGACCTGGCCGGGCTGGAAGCCGGTCTGGACGCCCTCGACACCACCGTCACCGACCGGCAGCCCTGGCTGCGCAGGCTCGGCGCCAAGGCGGTGCCGCCGGTCGTCGCGGTCGCCCTCGTCCTGGGCCTGTGGCAGCTCGCCTACCACTTCGAGCTGAAGGACCACTACCTGCTGCCCAGCCCGGTCGACGTGGCCCGCTCGCTCCAGGACAAGTGGCTGGAGGGCACGCTGCTCGACTACGTGTGGACCAGCGTGTCGCGCGGCGCCCTCGGCTTCCTGGCCTCGGTGGTGATCGGTACGCCGCTGGGCCTGATCGTCGCCCGGGTCAAGCCGGTACGGGCCGCGATCGGGCCGATCCTCAGCGGCCTGCAGTCGCTGCCCTCGGTGGCCTGGGTGCCCGCCGCCATCATCTGGTTCGGCCTGAGCGACGCCACCATCTACGCGGTGGTGCTGCTCGGCGCGGTCCCCTCGATCGCCAACGGCCTGGTCGCCGGCGTCGACCAGATCTCGCCGCTCTACCTGCGCGCCGGCCGCACGATCGGCGCCCGCGGGCTGACCGGCGTCCGGCACGTCCTGCTGCCCGCCGCGCTGCCCGGCTACCTCGCCGGCCTCAAGCAGGGCTGGGCCTTCTCCTGGCGCTCCCTGATGGCCGCCGAACTCATCGTCAACGCCGCCGACCTGGGCACCGGCCTCGGCCAGCTCCTCGAACAGGGCCGCGAACTCCAGGACATGTCCTGGGTGCTCTCCGCCATCCTCCTCATCCTCGTCGTCGGCATCGGCATCGAGCTGCTGATCTTCGCGCCGATCGAGCGGCGGGTGCTGCGCAGCCGCGGCCTGCTGGTGAAGAGCTGACCCATGACCGTACGACCGGCCCTCCTCGTCATCGCCCACGGCAGCCGCGACCCGCGGCACGCGGCGACCGTCACCGCGCTGTGCGCGCGGGTGCGGGCGCTGCGCCCCGGCCTGCGCGTCGAGGTCGCCTTCCTCGACTTCAACGCGCCGGGCGTGCCCCGGGCGCTGGAGCGGCTGGCGGCGGACGGCGTACGGGAGGTGGTGGCCCTGCCGCTGCTGCTGACCCGCGCCTTCCACGCCAAGACGGACATCCCGGCCGTACTGCGGGAGGCCGGTGCGCGGCTCCCCGGACTGACCGTCCACCAGGCCGGCGTGCTCGGGCCGTCGCCGCTGCTGACGGCCGCCCTGGAGCGGCGGCTGTACGAGGCCGGGCTGCGGCCCGGCGACCGGCGCTCGACCGGGGTCGTCCTGGCCTCGGCGGGCTCCTCCGACCCGGAGGCGATCGCAGTGATCGCTGAAATCGCGCGGGAGTGGCGGCGCACCACCGGTTGGTGCGCCGTGCGGCCTGCGTTCGCCTCCGCCTCCCTCCCCCGCACGGCGGACGCCGTGCGGGCCCTGCGGGCCGACGGCGCCGAACGCGTCGCCGTGGCCCCGTACGTCATCGCCCCCGGCTTCCTCCCGGACCGCATCGCCCGCGGGGCCGAGGAGGCGGGGGCGGATGTCCTCGCCGATGTCCTGGGACCGGCGCCGGAGGTGGCGGGGCTGCTGGTACGGCGGTACGAGGAGGCGCTGTGCCGGGAGGTACCGGCGCTGGTCGCCTGACGCCCGACCGGGCTCTCCTCAGCCGCGCGGCGGCAGCCGGTGCAGCTGTACATCGGTGAGACGCCCCGATGCGGCAGTCGCCGTCATGTACGTGCAGTACGGCTGCCGCCTGCGGTCGGTCGGTGAGCCGGGGTTGAGGAGGCGGAGGCGGCCGTCCTCCGTGGTGGTGTCCCAGGGGATGTGGCTGTGGCCGAAGACCAGGACGTCCAGGTCCGGGTACCGCTCGGCGCAGCGGCGTTCGCGGCCCTGTTTCTGGCCGGTCTCGTGGACCACGCCCCAGCGCAGGCCGCCGAGTTCGGCGTAGGCCACCTCCGGGAGGCGGGCGCGCAGGTCCGGGCCGTCGTTGTTGCCGTACACGCCGACGAGCCGGCGGGAGCGGTCCTCCAGGAGGTCCAGCGTGGCGGTGTCCACCCAGTCCCCGGCGTGGACGACCACGTCGGCGCGGGCCACCTCGTCCAGCAGCTCCGGCGGCAGGGCCTTGGCGCGTTTGGGCAGGTGGGTGTCGGACGTCAGCAGCAGGCGCACGGGCCGACCGTACCCCTCTCCTGTCCCACCGGCAGCCGCCTCTCAGAGGCAGTCACGCGGGATCGTCTCGTTCCAGGTGCGGGAGAAGACGCGGCGGTCGTTCTCGTAGCCGTCCAGGGTGGCGTCCACGGTGAACTCCTTCTCGTCGCACCGCACTTTCTGGTGGGTGACCACCCGTACGTCCCAGTCGCCGCGCCGGAAGCGCATGGTCCACAGGGTTTCGCCGGTGGCGGAGGTGAAGTCGTCGGCGACGGTCGCGTACCGCTCGTAGGCGCGCCGGCCGACCTCCATGCCGGTGTCCTCCAGGCGGGCCAGCCCGCGGTCCTTGACGATCTCCAGCTCGGAGTTGTAGTCGACCAGGTCGCGCTTGACCTCCCAGCGCTCCTCCGGCGCGGTCAGCTGGGTGACGGCCAGCGGCCGGGTGCCCTCCGGCTCGCCGAACGGGCGCGGCGGCAGCCGGTCGGGTTCGGTGGTGGGCCGTACCGGCAGCGTCAGGGTGCTGGTCCCCTCGTGCACGCTGAGCGTGGCGGGCCGGGGCGGCGGCCAGGCCAGCGGCCAGTACGAGGTGGACAGCGACAGGCGGATGCGGTGGCCGGGCGGGAACGCCTGGGCGACGCCGTTGAGCTGGACGGTCGCGCGGTAGCGGTGGCCGGGCTCCAGGGGCTCGGGATCGCCGACGGTCTCGTGGTGGGCGAGGTTGAGCACGCCGTAGGTGACGCGGGTGGCGCGGCCGTCGGGGGCCACGTCGGAGATCCGGGCGGCGACCATGGCGACCGGTTCGCTGACCGACAGGTCCAGTTCGACGGTGGGCGAGCCGAGGATCTCCACCCGTTCGGTGAGCCGGTCGCTGTCGAAGACGAGCGAGCCGCCGTCCTCCTCGCGCTGGTCGTACGGCAGGTCCGGCGGCGCGTTGTAGGAGGCCCACTTGCCGGCGAACTGGCCGACGGACAGCGGTGACTGCACGGTCAGCACGCCGCAGCCGCGGTCGCCGCACTCCTCGCCGTCGGCGCCGATCCGGTGCCGGAACAGCGGGCGCGCGACGGACCGGACGTTCGGGGAGGGCCAGTCCGGCTCGCCGACCCAGCGGCCCGGCCGGGTCTCGTAGGAGGTGGACGGCGGCATGCTGTCCTGCATCCAGGCGCTGAGCATCGGACCGTCCATGACGCCGTTGTCGGCGCCCTTGAGCCAGTGGTCCCACCAGCGCACGACTTCCTGGAGGTAGCCGATCGCGGGGCCCGGTTCGCCCAGGTGGGGGAACTTGTGCGACCAGGGGCCGATCAGGCCCTTGCGCGGTACGTCGAGGTTGGCCAGCAGCCGGGTGACGGCGTTGGAGTAGCCGTCGGCCCAGCCGCTGGAGGCGAGCACCGGGCAGCGTACGGAGCTGTAGTCCTCGCAGACCGAGGCGTGCCGCCAGTAGGCGTCGCGGCGCTGGTGGCTCAGCCACTCCAGGGCCCACGGCCGGGTGTTCTCCAGCCGCTCGTGCCACATCCGGCGCCAGCGGCCGCCCACCACGGCCGGGTCGGGCGGGCAGGTGCCGTAGGCGAACATGGTGCCCGCCTCCGCCAGGTTGTCGGAGAGCAGCTGGCCGCCCATGTAGTGCATGTCGTCGGCGTACCGGTCGTCGGTGAAGGACGCGATGACGATGGCGCGCAGGCTCGGGGGCTGCCGGGCGGCGACCTGGAGCGCGGCGAAGGCGCCCCAGGAGAGGCCCATCATGCCGGTGGTGCCGTCGCACCAGGGCTGGTCGGCCAGCCAGGCGAGCACGTCCTCGGCGTCGGCCTGCTCCTGTTCCAGGTACTCGTCCCTCAGCACGCCCTCCGACTCGCCGGTGCCGCGCAGGTCGACGCGGACACAGGCGTAGCCGTGGCCGGCGATGTACGGGTGGTGGATCGAGTCCCGTACGGCGGTCAGGTCCCCTTTGCGGTACGGGATGTACTCCAGCACCGCCGGCACCGGTTCCTCGTCCGAGGCCGTGGGGCGCCAGATGCGCGCCGACAGGCGGGTGCCGTCGGAGACGGGGATGGTGACGTGGTCCTCCTCCGCCGTGGCACAGGGCAGATTGCTCACGTAACGCATGCGGCGACCTTCTCCTCACTGTCGTGCGCGCCGGCGCCGCCACGCGGACCGGCCGCCCGGTTCAGCCGTCCCGGCCGCCGGGCCGGGTCCGCTCGCAGGCCAGGTCCAGAGCTGCCACGCAGTGGTCGTACTTCTCGCGCAGCTCCTCTTCACTGTCGCCCCCGGTGAAGACATGGGCCAGTTCGAAGCTGTAGCAGTCCTGCTCCGCCATGTCGGACAGCTGCTGGCCCGGCTCGGGGATCACGTGGATGCGCGTGCCCGGGATCCGCCTCTCGATGCGCGCGATGTCCTCATGGGTGGGCACCTGCTTCGCGACGCCGTCGGCGAACCACCGGTAGTACCACTTGGCGGCCGTCCGGTAGCGGCCCGCGCGGTGCGGCATGGCCGGGTCCTCGCCGAGGGCGAGGCGCAGCATGGCGTGGTGGTTGGGCGCGCCGTCGACGTACTGGAAGAGTTCGGCGTGCGACTGGGAGTGCCGGGGGTTGACCTCCAGCACGTTGACGGCGTCGGTGTGCGGGTCGTAGAAGAACTCGATGCTGAAGGTCGCCTCCTGCATGCCGATCTGCCGCATGACGCGGGCGGAGGCGTCGCGCAGCCGGTGCAGGACGGGCTCGGGGAGCGTCGAGGGGTACTGGTGGCGCAGGAAGGACGAGCTGCCGGGGTAGTCGATGGAGTCCAGCACGCCGTAGACCGTGACCTCGCCGCCGTGGACATAGCCCTCGACCGCGACCTGGATGCCGGACAGCGCCTCCTCCGCGAGACAGACCTGGCCGCCGACGCCCGCCATCTCGGGCGGCAGGTCGAGGCGGCCGAGGATGTCCTCGAAGGGGCGGCCGACGCGGCCGATGCCCCCGCGGATCTCGGCGACCGCCGCACGGAACTCCGCCTGGTCGTGGACGCCGAAGGCCAGTTCCGAGGAGTACGCGAGGGCGGGCTTGAGCCACATGGGGAAGCGGACGCCCTCGGGCGGGTGCGGGTCGGGCGTGTCGAGGTCGACGCGGCCGAAGCGCGGATGGGTGTCGACGGCCTTCTCCTGCTCCAGGCGGCTCCAGTACTTGTGCTCGCACTTGACGACCGACTCCAGGCTGGTGCTGCGGGTGCCGTAGCGCTCGCTCAGGATCGGTACGAGGGTGCTGACGGGGAAGTCGTAGTAGCCGACGATCGCGTCGACGGTGCCCTCGAAGGAGTCCAGGACGCCGTAGGCCTTCTTCAGGAGATCGGGTACGCAGACTTCGCCGCCCTGGAGCTCACCGAGGGTGAGCAGGGGGTGGAAGCGGTACCGCTCCGCGCCGGGCACGTCGTGCAGGGCGGGGAGATTGGCCTCCTTCAGGCCCAGTACGAAGATGTTCTTCCCGCTCACCGGTCCTCCTCGGGCTCACGCGCTGCGGGAGGACGCGGGTACCCGTGGGGCCGCCGCCAATTCGCGGTATGGGGTGATGAGGGGCCGGGGACGGGGGCGGGCCATCCCTCACGACAGAACTTTCGTCCGATTAATCCCGTAATGGCCGGGTACTGGAGGGGCGGCCGCCCTGCAGGCCGCCGGACGGCACCCCACCCCCACTCCCGTAACCGGAGGACCCCATGAGCGACACCAACCCGATCGAGCTGCAGAAGGCCCTCAAGGGCGCGCACTACCCGGCGAGCAAGGACGACCTGGTCTCGTGTGCCGAG
Organism: Streptomyces rimosus subsp. rimosus; assembly: GCF_000720725.1. Lineage (GTDB taxonomy): Bacteria > Actinomycetota > Actinomycetes > Streptomycetales > Streptomycetaceae > Streptomyces > Streptomyces rimosus_A. The sequence continues at coordinate 90,247 of NZ_JOCQ01000015.1, read as the reverse complement.
GGCAACCACGCGGACAGCGGCATGCGCGACAAGATCTCCGGCATCCCCAGCAAGAGCTACGAGAACCCGGCCGAGGTGGAGAAGGCCGTGTTCAAGAACCGGTAGGGGCGCCGTGCGGCAACCGGCAGCGGTGCCGCACGACGCCGGGGCCGGTGGGACGGGCGTTCCACCGGCCCCGGCCGGGCGTCAGGCCACGGACCGGTAGTCCGCCGCCACGGCGGGGGCGGGCGCGGGCGTCAGCCAGGCGATCCGCTCGCGGGAGCGCAGCAGCGCGCCCGCGCCGATCGCCACCGCGATGATCAGACCGCCGGCCACCAGGGCGCCGCGGGCACCGGCCACCTCCATCAGGAGGCCCAGCAGCGGCGGGGCCACCAGGCCCCACACCGTGCTCGCGCTGCGCCACACGCCCAGCACCCGGCCGCGCATGTTCGGCGGCGGGTCCGTCTGGAGCACGGTCGTACCGGCGGTGTCGGAGACCGACTCCACCACCGACATCGGCAGCACCAGCACGAGCAGCACGATCAGCGACGGGGACAGCCCGGCGAAGACCTGGAGCAGCGCACCGGCCGCGGCCAGCGCACCGACCAGCTTGACCGAGGGGTTGCGCAGCCGGGCGGCGAGGATCGCGCCGACGATGCCGCCCGCGGCCAGTACGGACGAGACGGTGCCGAACGCGCCGGCGCCCGCCGCGAGCGGCCCGGTGACCAGGACGGCCAGGGTCAGCTGGTAGTTCCGGCCGAAGATCGCGCTGAGCCCGGTGATGGCGGCCAGCGCGACCAGCCGCGGCCGGCGCATGAAGAACGCCACGCCGTCGCGGGCCCGGTCGCCGATCTCCGGTTCCGCCGCCTCCACGGACGCGGCGCTCTCCTCCGTGGCCTTCGGGCTCTTCGCGGGCGCCCGCAGGGCCTCGCTCACCGGCTTCAGGAAGGGGATGACGGCCGCGACGAACAGGAAGGAGAAGCCGTTGGCCGCGTAGGCGGCGCCGGTGCCCAGGAAGCCGACGGCGACACCGGCCAGGGCCGTACCGCCGAGCCGGCCCACGCTGTGCACCAGCGAGCCGACCGCGATCGCGGAGGGGACGTCCTCCCGGCGTACGAGATCGTTGCCGAGCAGGGCGGTGGCCGGGCCGTCCACCGTGGCGACCAGGCCGGTGACGGCGGCCAGCGCCATCAGCAGCCCGTAGTTCAGCTGGTCGGTGGCGACCAGGACCGCGGTGCTGAAGGCGACCAGACCGAGCACGGCCTGGCTCAGCCCGGCGGTCAGCTTGCGCGGCCAGCGGTCGACGGCGGCGCCGCCGAACAGCCCCATGATCAGGCCGGGGCCCGCCTGGACGGACAGCGACAGACCGGTGGCCGCCGCGGAACCGGTGAGCTGGAGCACCAGCAGGTTCTGCACGGTCAGCTGCATCCAGGTGCCGGCGTTGGACACCAGGTTGGCCACCGACCACCAGCGCATGCTGCGGTAGCGCAGCGACCGCCACGGCGCGTGGTCGGCGCCGCGGCCGGCCGGCTTGCGGCCGAGCAGGTAGCGGAAGCTGCTGAAACGTCGGCGTAGATTTTTTTCGGTTTCGACTGTTTCGGGGGCTTCTGGGGCGGGAATCGTCTCGTGGGACTCCGCCGGTGCCGGGACGCGGGCAGCGGGACGGGCGGCGGATCGAACGGGAAAAGACACAGCGGCGAGCACTTCGTGAAGAGCCCAGCAGGCTCGGAGAGCGGTCGGCGGGCACGGAGCACGACTGCGTGCACGATGGGCGCCGATTCGGTCGGAATGCCGGCCTCACTCCGGTCCGCAAACGGCGGACCCTTCCAGGCGCAGCAATCCCACATGTTCACAGACGCTTCGGGGGCGGGGGAAGAGCCGCCCCCGGCCGTGGTGTGCGGAAAACCCCTGGATGCCTTGGGGCGCAAGGGGTGTGGGAGGTGGGTGGGGTTGCTCACAGAGGGGTGGGGCGCCGGCACAAGAGGCGCCAGGCCCTCGGGTCAGGGCGTCAGGTCGAGGACGCGGACCGGTCGGCCCTCCCACTGCTTGGGCAGCACCGTGGCGATGACCGCCCCACTCGGCCGGTCAGGTGTCGGCTGCGCGGCGTACTGGGCATGCGCCGCCGCCCAGGTTTGCTCATGTGCCACCGCCAAGGCGGCCGGAAGGTCCAGGTCGAGGACGGTGATGCCGGGCAGAGCGGCGAGGTGTTCGGCCGTTCCGGGGCGGGTCCGGTCAGCTTCGACCAGGGCGCACGCTGGTGCATAGAGGAACCAGTCCGCTTCGGCGTGCGCCCGGTGGATCAGCCGAGAAACGATGATGTTGCCCCGGCCGGCTGCGGCCATCGCTGTGTCATCGAGGACGACGTGCATCGGTTCGCTCACCGGCCGACCGCCCGGGCCATGCGTCGGTCGAGTTCCTCATCCAGGCTCTGCTCTTCGTCCGGGCTCGGGTCGTAACCCGTCCACTGGTGCAGTGCCGCCCGAGCCTTCTCAGCCTGCTCGGCCCGCTCCTGCGGGGTCAGCAGGGTGTCTGCGAGACGGGCGAGGTAGGCCCGCAGCGACAGCCCCTCACCAGCAGCTATGGCAGCCAGTCGCTCCTTGGCTTCTTCCGGCATCCTAACGTTGGCATCAGGCATCATCCTGCTCCTCTCCATTACCCAGCTTATGGGTACGGGTACGTACCCGTACAGCCCTTGACGCCTCCCGCGTACAGAGCGCGCCTCGGCGGGCACCCGGCGCCCACACAGCCCCCGGGGCCGTCAGCGGTCGCGAGCTGCCGGTGGCGCACGCACATTGGAGGGCAGTGGTTCCCGGCGTACGAGCCGGTGCCGCCCCCGTAACGCTCTTCGCCGGCGGCCCCGTGCGCGAGGGCCTCGCAGGAATGCCAAGGAGGCACCCGTATGACCTCGGCCCGCCCCAGTCCGCTCCCCCGCGCCGACCGGCCGCGCATCCTCGTTCTCCGGGCGCTCGGGCTCGGGGATCTGCTGACGGCGGTGCCCGCGCTGCGGGCGCTGCGTACCGCGTATCCGGAGTACGAGCTGGTGCTGGCGGCGCCCGGCCGGCTGGCCGAGGCCGCCGCGGCCACGGGTGTGGTCGACCGGCTGCTGCCCGCGTCGGCGCCCGGCCGCGGCGTGCCGCGGGCGGTCGACTGGTCCGGTGCGCCCCCGGACATCGCCGTGGACCTGCACGGCAACGGGCCCGCCAGCCACCTGCCGCTGCAGGCGCTGCGCCCGGTCCGGCTGTTCGCCTACGCGCATCCCGCCATGCCCCGCCTGCCGGGCCCGGCGTGGCGCGAGGACGAGCACGAGCGCAGCCGCTGGTGCCGTCTGCTGACCTGGTACGGCATTCCGGCGGACCCGGACGATCTGCGGATCGGGGCGCCGCCGGGCCCCTCCCCCGCGCCGGGCGCGGTGGTGGTGCACCCGGGTGCGGACGCCGCGGCGCGCCGCTGGCCGCCGGAGCGCTTCGCCGCGGTGGCGCACGCGCTGCACCGCGCGGGACACCGCGTCGTCCTCACCGCCGGGGCCGGCGAGGAGCCGCTCGCCCGGCAGGTCGCCGTCCAGGCCGGACTGCCGCCGTCGGCGGTCCTGGGCGGTACGGCGGATGTGCCGTTCGGGGAGCTGGCGGCGCTGGTCGCGCAGGCCCGTGCGGTGATCGTGGGCGACACCGGGCTCGCGCACCTGGCCAGCGCGCTCGGCACGCCGTCCGTGGTGCTCTTCGGGCCGGTCGCGCCCCGGCTGTGGGGCCCGCCCCGGCTGCCCCGGCACCGGGCGCTGTGGCACCCGGGCCACCTGGACCGGGCCCGCCCCGGCGACGCGCACGGCGAGCAGCCGGACGGGCGGCTGCTGCGGATCACCGCGGCGGAGGTGCTGACGGCGGTGGCACGGCTGCCGGAGCCGGTACGGCGGCCCGGTCCCGTACGGCGGACACAGCCCGTATGGCGCACGGAGTCCGTACGGTCGACCGAGTCCGTACGGCAGCCGGAGCCGGAGGCCGTGCCGAACGCGGCGCCGGTCTCGGTACCGGCGCCGTGAGCGCCCCTGAGCAGGAGCGCACCCCCGCACCCCCGCCGGACCGCCGCGCCCTGCTCACCGGCTGGTTCAGCTTTCTGCACGGCGAGGTGACGGCCGGGGACATGCTCGCGGCCGAGGCCGTGCAGGATGCGCTGCGCGGGGCCGGGATCGCGTATGACACGGCCTGGTCGCCGGTGTTCCGGCCGGACGCGCTGCACCTGGACGACGCCGACCCCGCGGCCTTCACCGACGTGGTCTTCGCCTGTGGGCCGGTGCACTCGTGGCCGACGCCGGACGGCGGGCCGAGCCCGCTGCTCGCGCTGCACGACCGGTTCGCCGGCTGCCGCCGGGTCGCCGTCGGCGTGTCCGTACCCGATCCGGACGATCCGGCGGTGACCCGGTTCGACGAGGTGCTGGCCCGGGACCTGGCCGGGCGGCGGGCCGGGGCGCAGGATCTGAGCCTGCGGGCCCCGGCGCCGCGCGGCGTGCCGCTCGTCGGCGTGGTGCTGACCGGCGGGCAGCACGAGTACGGCGCCCGACGCCGGCACGAGGAGGTCAATGAGCGGCTGACGGACTGGCTGGGGACCGTGGACGCGGCCCGCCTGCCGCTGGACACCCGGCTGGACTCCCGTGACTGGCGGCTGCCCGCGACGCCGGACGAACTGCACGCGGTGCTGGCCCGGCTGGACGTGGTGGTGACCACCCGGCTGCACGGCATGGTCCTGGCGCTGCGCGCGGGCACCCCGGCGCTCGCCGTCGATCCCGTGGAGGGCGGTGCGAAGGTCAGCGCGCAGGCGGCGGCGCTGGGCTGGCCGGCCGTACTGCGCTGCGAGCAGGCCGGGAAAGGGGAGTTGGACCGGCTGTTCGCCTGGTGTCTGTCACCGCAGGGGCGGGCGCAGACCGGGCCGCACACGCTGCCGCCGGACGGGGAGGGGCTGCTCGACGGGCTGCTGCGGTCGCTGGCTCGGACGTACGGGTGACTGTGCGTACGAGTGGCTGTGCGGCGGCGGCCGGGCCGGGGAGCCGGGGTCCATTGCCTCTCGGCGTACGGGAATTGGCCGGCCGCGCATGATCGTCGGAGAGTATCCGGCGATGAGGACTGCCATGCGGCGACTTATCAGCTTAAGCGATGCCGTGGGCGTACGCAGTGTCGCCCAGCGTGACGTTTTCTCCGGGGCTGGAGAGGCACCCGATGCCCGGTAGCCCCTAGTCGAGGGAGATCCCATGAACGCCGCCCTGTCCCGGAACTGGAAACACGCCGTGGTGACCGGCGGCGCGGGTTTCGTCGGTTCGCATCTGTGTACCGCCCTGCTGGCCCAGGGAACCTCCGTGACCTGCATCGACGACCTGAGCACCGGAGCGCGGGAGAACATAACCCACCTCAAGGGCCGGCCCGGGTTCGCGTTCGTGGAGGCCGATGTCACCGAGCCGTTCCGGATCGGGCGCGAGGTGGATCTCGTGCTGCACTTCGCCTCCCCCGCCTCCCCGGCCGACTACCTGCGGCTGCCCCTGCACACGCTGGACACCGGCAGCCTGGGCACGCGCAACGCGCTCGCGGTGGCCCGCGCGCACGGGGCGCGCTTCGTCCTCGCCTCGACCTCCGAGGTGTACGGGGATCCGCAGCAGCATCCGCAGAGCGAGACGTACTGGGGCAACGTCAATCCGATCGGCCCGCGGAGCGTGTACGACGAGGCGAAACGTTTCGGCGAGGCGATGACGACCGCCGAGGCGGGCACCCACGGCACCGACACCGGCATCGTGCGGCTGTTCAACACCTACGGGCCGCGGATGCGGGGGCACGACGGCCGCGCGGTGCCGACGTTCATCCGGCAGGCCCTGTCCGGCGAGCCGCTCACGGTCACCGGGGACGGGCGGCAGACCCGCTCCCTGTGCCACGTGGACGACACCGTACGGGGCGTCCTCGCGGTGGCCGCCTCCGATCTGCGCGGCCCGGTCAACCTGGGCAACCCGGTCGAGATCACCATGCTCGGACTGGCCCGGCTGATCACCGAACTGACCGGCTCCCGCTCCGAGATCCGCTTCATCGAACGGCCCACGGACGACCCCGCGGTCCGCTGCCCCGACATCACCCTGGCCCGCGGCAAGCTCCAGTGGGAGCCCGAGGTGGCGGCCCGGGAGGGGCTGGCGCGCACCGTCGACTGGTTCCGCAAGCGGCAGCGGGCCTGACCCCGGCTCCGGTCCCGGCCGGGGCCGCAGCCCCGGCGTCCGGGCCGTCCCGACCGGGCGGCCGGCCGCCGTCCATCCCGACGAAAGGCCAGCGAACTCCCATGCGCATTCTCGGCATCAACGCGCTCTTCCACGACCCCGCCGCCGCCCTCGTCGTCGACGGGCAGACCGTCGCCGCCGCCGAGGAGGAACGCTTCTCGCGGCGCAAACACGGCAAGCGGCCGGTGCCCTTCTCCGCCTGGGAGACGCCCGACCAGGCCGCCGCCTGGTGCCTGGCCACGGCCGGTCTGCGCCCCGAGGAACTGGACGCGGTGGCGTACTCCTTCGACCCCCGCCTCGCCCGGCCCGCCGATCAGATGGGCCTGGACGACCCCTGGGACCACCTGCGCCTGACGTACGCGCGCGAGGCCCCCGGGTTCCTCAAGACGGCACTGCCGGGACTCGACCCGCAGCGGGTGCGGTTCGTGCCGCACCACATGGCGCACGCTGCGTCCGCCGCGTTCGCCGCGCCGGACGCCGACAACTGCTCGGTGCTGGTGCTCGACGGCCGCGGCGAGGCGACCTCGCACCTGGCCGCGCAGCGCGTCCAGGGCAAGCTGGAGCCGCTGTACGGGCAGGAGCTGCCGCACTCGCTCGGCCTGGTCTACGAGGAGCTGACGGCGCACCTCGGATTCCTGCGCTCCTCGGACGAGTTCAAGGTGATGGCGCTGGCCTCGTACGGCACCCCGCGGATGCTGCCCGAACTGCGCCGCTACGTGTACGCGACGGGTGACGGCGGGTTCCACGCCGCGCATGTGCCGTGGAGCGACCTGTGCGTACCGCGCAGCCCGGAGGAGCCGTGGAGCCAGGCGCACGCCGACCTCGCGGCCAGCGCCCAGCTGGTCCTGGAGGAGACGCTGCTGGACCTGGCCCGCTGGCTGCACGGCCGTACGCACGACAGCGTGCTGACGCTGGCCGGCGGGGTGGCGCTGAACTGCGTGGCCAACGCGCGGATCGCGCGCGAGGGGCCGTTCGACCGGGTGTGGGTGCAGCCCGCGGCCGGTGACGCGGGCACCGCGCTCGGCGGCGCGCTGCTGCTGAGCGCCGACGGCGGCGAGGAGCCCGCGCCGATGCCCGGCGCCGACCTGGGCCGCGGCTGGTCCGACGCGGAGCTGGAGGCGTGGCTGCGGACCGCGGCCGTACCCTTCGAGCGGTCCCCGGACATCGCCGCGACCGTCGCGGAGGCGCTGGCGGAGAACTCCATTGTGGCCTGGTTCCAGGGGCGTTCGGAGTACGGGCCGCGGGCGCTCGGCCACCGTTCCCTGATGGCGCACCCGGGCCACTCGGCGAATCTGGAACGGCTCAACGACGTCAAGGGGCGTGAGCAGTTCCGGCCGGTGGCGCCGATGGTGCTGGCGGACCGGGCGGGCCGGATCTTCGACGGGCAGCTGCCGAGCCCGTACATGCTCTTCGTGCACGACGTGGCCAAGGAGTGGCGGGAGCGCATCCCGGCCGTGGTGCACGTGGACGGCACGGCCCGCATCCAGACCGTGGACCCGGCCGACGAGCCGCTGGTGGCCCGGATGCTGACCGAGTTCGAGCACCGTACGGGGCTGCCCGTCGTCGTCAACACGAGCCTGAACACCGCGGGCCGTCCGATGGTCGACGATCCGCGGGACGCGCTGGAGTGCTTCGGGTCCACGCCGGTGGACCTGCTGGCCATCGGCCCGTTCGCGGTGCGGCGGGAGGAGTTCTTCGCCGCCGCGAACCGCTCGGCGCGGCGCCCGGCCGAGGTGCTGTCGTTCCCGTCGGGGCACGAGGAGACGCTGGCGCCCGCCTCGTACGACCGGCTGGCGGAGACCGCGTCCCTGCCGGTCGCGGGGCCGGTCGCGGGCAGCGGTGAGGAGGCGGTCCGATGACCTCGCCGGCCACCGATTACGTGGTGGTGATCCCGACGCTCGGGCGGCCCAGCCTGACGGCGTGCCTGCGCGCGCTGGCCGCGGCGGAGGGGCCGCCGCCGCTCCAGGTCGTGCTGGTGGACGACCGCGCGCTGGACGACTGCACCCCGCTGCCCGCCGAGATCCCCGAGGCGCTGCACGACCGGACGAAGGTCGTCCCGGGCTGCGCGCGCGGTCCGGCGGCGGCCCGTAACGCGGGCTGGCGGGCGGCGGACGCCACGCCGTGGGTCGTCTTCCTGGACGACGACGTGGTGCCCGGCCCCACCTGGGGTACGGACCTGGCCGCCGACCTCGCCGCCGCGTCCCCGCGTACGGCCGGGATCACCGCGCGCATCGCCGTGCCGGTGCCCGCCGACCGCCGGTCGACGGACTGGGAGCGCAACACCGCGGGGCTGGCCACCGCCAAATGGATCACCGCGGACATGGCATACCGGCGGGACGCGCTGGAGTCCGTGGACGGCTTCGACGAACGCTTCCGGCGCGCCTTCCGGGAGGACGCCGATCTGGCGCTGCGGGTGCTGGCCGCCGGCTGGGCGCTGGCGACCGGCACCCGCCGCACCACGCATCCGGTGCGCCCGGCCGGCCGCTGGATCTCCGTACGGCTCCAGGCGGGCAACGCCGACGACGTGCTGATGACCCGCCGGCACGGCCGGGACTGGTGGCACCACGCGGACGCGCCGCGCGGCCGGCTGCCGTGGCACCTGGCGGTGACGGCGGCGGCGGGCGCCTCGCTGGTCTGCGCCGCGGCCGGGCGGCGGCGGGCGGCGGCGTTGCTGGCCGGGCTGTGGCTGGGCGGTACGGCGGAGTTCGCGTGGGCGCGGGTCGCGCCGGGGCCCCGTACCCGGGACGAGGTGGTCACGATGGCGGTGACCAGCGCGCTGATCCCGGCGGCGGCCACCGGGCACTGGCTGCGCGGCCTGGTGCGGCACCGTCGGGTGGCGCCGCTGAGCGTGCGACCGGCGCCCGCGGTGCCGCAGGCCCTGCCGGAACCGGTGCCGGAGCGGGTGTAGCCGGTGAACAAGAATTCCGTGGACAGGTATCCCGTGGGCAGGTATTCCGTGGACAGGCAGCAGGACACCGCGCCGGGCGCGCGTGGGGCGACGGCGGTCGTGGATCCGGCGGCGGAGCGTGAGGAGGCCGGGCGCCTGTGGCTGTACGCGCCGGGGCAACGGGCCGCCGAGCGGGTCCCGGTGCCCGCCGGGCCTTCGCCGTCCGGTGACGCGGGCCCGCTGGAGGCGGTGCTCTTCGACCGGGACGGGACGCTGGTGGCCGATGTACCGTACAACGGCGACCCGTCACTGGTGGAGCCCATGCCCGGTGCGCGGGCGGCCGTGGAAGCGCTGCGGGCCCGCGGCCTGATGGTCGGCGTGGTGAGCAACCAGTCCGGCGTCGCGCGCGGGCTGCTGACGGGCGATCAGGTCGCGGCCGTACGGCAGGAAGTCGACGCGCGGCTCGGTCCGTTCGACGTGTGGGCGGTGTGCCCGCACGGACCCGGGGACCGCTGCGGCTGCCGCAAGCCCGCGCCCGGCCTGGTCCTCGCCGCCTGCGCGTATCTCGGCGTCTGCCCCGCGCGTACCGCCGTGGTCGGCGACATCGGCGCGGACGTGGGCGCGGCGCGGGCCGCCGGGGCGCGCGGAGTGCTCGTCCCGACGCCGATGACACGGTCGGAGGAGGTCGTAGCGGCGCGTGAGTACGCACGCGATCTGCCAGGCGCCGTACGGCTGTTGCTGGACGGCCCGAGCGCCGGGGAGGGCACCGTATGACCTCGGCCCCGCGGACGCTCGTCGTCCGGCTGGACAGCGCGGGTGATGTGCTGCTGGCCGGTCCGGCGGTACGTGCCGTGGCGGCGGGCTCGTCGTACACCGCGCTGCTGTGCGGCCCGCTGGGCGAGCGCGCGGCGCGGCTGCTGCCGGGCGTGGACGAGGTGGTCGTCCACGATGCGCCGTGGGTGGGCCTGCGGCCCGCGCCGGTGGACCGGCAGGTCACGCAGGAGCTGGTGGACACCCTGGCGGCGGGCCGGTTCGACCGGGCGCTGGTGCTCGTCTCGTACCACCAGAGCCCGCTGCCGGCCGCGCTGCTGCTCAAGCTCGCCGGGGTCGGCTGGGTCGCGGCGGACAGCGTGGACTACCCCGGCGCGCTGCTGGATCTGCGGCACCACCGCAAGCCGCACCGGCACGAGGCCGAGGCGGCGCTGGACCTCGCGCGGGACGCCGGGTTCGCCCTGCCGCCCGGCGACGACGGCGCCCTGGGCGTCCTGCCGCCGCCCGACACCACTCCCCTGACCGGCTCCGACCCGTACGTGGTGCTGCACCCGGGCGCCGCGGTCCCGGCCCGCGCCTGGAGTGCCGCGCGGGCGGCGCGGGCGGCGGGCGCGCTGAGCGCGGCGGGGCACCGCGTCGTCGTCACCGGCGGGCCCGGCGAACGGGAGCTGACCGCCGCCGTCGCGGGCGGCCACGCGCTGGACCTGGGCGGGCGCACCGATGTGCACCAGCTCGCCGGGGTGCTGGCGGGTGCGCGGGCTGTGGTCGTCGGCAACACCGGCCCCGCGCATCTGGCCGCCGCCGTGCGCACGCCGGTCGTCTGCCTGTTCGCGCCGGTGGTGCCCGCGCAGCTGTGGGCGCCGTACGGCGTGCCGCACGTCCTGCTGGGCGACCAGGACGCGCCGTGCGCAGGCAGCCGTGCCCGGCGCTGCCCGGTGCCGGGACACCCCTGTCTCGACACGGTCAGCGACACCGCGCTGCTCGCGGCCGTGTCCCGGCTGACCGGCCCCGGACGGCCGCCGGTGCCGTTCGCGCCCGGCCGTACGGAGCGTTCCGTAGCGGCTCCCGACGACACCGAACGAGGTGCGACTGTATGAACATCCTGCTCTGGCATGTCCACGGATCGTGGACGACCGCGTTCGTCCAGGGGCCGCACACCTATCTGGTGCCGGTCACCCCGGACCGGGGCCCCGACGGGCTGGGCCGCGCCCGTACCTTCCCGTGGCCCGAATCGGTGGTGGAGAAGACCCCGGCGGAGCTGCGGCACGCCCCGGTCGATCTGGTCGTGCTCCAGCGGCCGCACGAGGCCGGGCTGGCGGAGCGCTGGCTGGGCGGGCGCCGCCCCGGCCGGGACGTGCCCGCCGTCTACCTGGAGCACAACGCGCCGGACGGTGACGTGCCGCACACCCGCCACCCGTGCGCTGACCGGGACGACCTGACGCTGGTGCACGTCACCCACTTCAACCGGCTGTTCTGGGACAACGGCGGCACCCGTACGGAAGTGATCGAGCACGGCATCGTGGACCCCGGCCACCAGTACACCGGCGCGATCGAGCGCGCGGCGGTCGTGGTCAACGAGCCGATCCGGCGCGGCCGTACGGTCGGCACCGACCTGCTGCCCGGCCTGTCGGCCGCCGCCCCGCTGGACGTCTTCGGCATGCGCACCGACGGGCTCGCCGAGCACCTGGGACTGCCCCCGGACCGCTGCCGGACGGCCGACCTCCCGCAGGCCGAACTGCACGCGGCGATGGCGCAGCGGCGGCTCTACCTGCACCCGGTGCGCTGGACCTCGCTCGGCCTGTCGCTGCTGGAGGCCATGCACCTGGGCATGCCGGTGGTGGCCCTGGCCACCACGGAGGCCGCCGAAGCGGTGCGGCCCGGCACCGGCACGCTCTCCAACCGGCCCGAAGTCCTGGCCCGGGCCGCCCGGACGTACCTGGAGGACCCCGACGCGGCGGCCGAGGACGGCGCGCGGGCCCGCCAGGCGGCCCTGGAGCGCTACGGGCTCAAGCGCTTCCTGCACGACTGGGAACGCCTGATCACGGAGGTGCAGAGATGACCACCCCGCTGCGCGACACCCCGCGCCTGTCCGTCGCGCTCGTGTCCGAGCACGCCAGTCCGCTGGCGGTGCTCGGCGGCGTCGACGCGGGCGGCCAGAACGTCCATGTCGCGCGCCTGGCCGGCGCGCTGGCCGACCGGGGGCACCGGGTGACGGTGTACACCCGGCGGGACGCCGACGACCTGCCGGACGAGGTGGTGCTGCGGCCCGGTGTACGGGTCCGGCACGTCCCCGCCGGGCCGCCCCGGCACGTGCCCAAGGACTCCCTGCTGCCGTACATGCCGGCGTTCGGCGACTTCCTGGCCGCCGAATGGCGGGTACGGGGGCCGGACCTGGTCCACTCGCACTTCTGGATGTCCGGCCTGGCCGCGCTCCGGGCGGCCCGCGAACTGGGCCTGCCGATGGCCCACACGTACCACGCGCTGGGCACCGTCAAGCGGCGCCACCAGGGCGACGCCGACACCAGCCCGCGCACCCGCCTCACCAGCGAGGTCGAGGTGGGCGAGGGCTGTCACCGGGTGATCGCCACCTGCCGGGACGAGGTCACCGAGCTGGGCCGGATGGGCATCGGCGACGGCAAGGTCAGCGTGGTGCCGTGCGGTGTGGACACCGTGCGCTTCACACCGGACGGGCCGGTCGCCGACCACAGTGCGCACCACCCGCTGCTGCTCCAGCTCGGCCGGCTCGTCCCGCGCAAGGGCGCGGAGGTGTCCGTCGCCGCGCTGGCCCGGCTGCCCGAGGCCCGGCTCGTCATCGCCGGCGGGCCGCCCGCGGACCGGATCGACGCGGACCCGGAGGTACGGCGGCTGCGCGAACTGGCCCGCGCCGCCGGGGTGGCGGACCGGGTGAGCTTCATCGGGGGCGTGCCCTGCGAGGACGTACCGCCGCTGCTGCGCGCCGCCGATGTGGTGCTGTGCCCGGCGGACTACGAGCCGTTCGGCATCGTGCCGCTGGAGGCGATGGCCTGCGGGACACCGGTGGTGGCCACCGCCGTCGGCGGACAGCTGGACACCGTGGCCGACCCGGACTGCGGGCGGCTGGTGCCGCCGCGCGACCCGGCCGCGCTGGCCCACGCGGTCGGCGAACTGCTCCTGGACGGCGAGCTGCGGGCCGCCTGCGGCGCCGCGGGACGCCGGCGCGTGCTGGCCCGGTACGGCTGGGACCAGGTCGCGGCCGGCACCGAAGTCGTCTACCGCGGTGTGCTGAGCCCGCGGCCCGCCGTCACCGAGGTGGCCTGACCGCCGCCCGCGGCCCCGCCCCGGCCTGCCGTCCTACGCCCTGACCCCGCCGCAGACGTGTGAAGGAGGTGCGGGCACCCGGCGCCCACCGGCGCGCTTCGGGAGCCCGACGATCATGACCTATCCCCTCGATGACGCGCACCGCCACTGCCAGTCGCTCCAGAAGGCGGTGCACCAGCTGCGCTGCCACCATCTGCGCCGGATAGCCGAGTGGGGGGACCATCTCGGCGCCGTGCTGCCGGTGGGCGGCCGGCTGCTCGCCGCGGGCAACGGCGGCAGCGCCGCCCAGGCCCAGCACCTGACGGCCGAGCTCGTCGGCCGCTACCAGCACGACCGCCCCGCCTACTCGGCGATCTCGCTGCACGCCGAGACCTCCAGCGTCACCGCCATCGGCAACGACTACGGCTTCGACCAGGTCTTCGCCCGGCAGGTGGCCGCGCACGGCCGCCCCGGTGACGTGCTCCTGCTGCTGTCCACCTCCGGCCACAGCGACAACCTGCTGGCCGCCGCCGAGACCGCGCGCGACGCCGAACTGCGCGTATGGGCGCTGACCGGGCCCCGGCCGAACCCGCTGGCCGACGCCGCCGACGAGGCGCTGTGCGTGGACGCCCCCAGCAGCGCGACGGTGCAGGAAGCGCACCTGATCGCGGTGCACATCCTGTGCGAGCACTTCGACGCCGTCAGCGCCGCGCCGCCGCCCGCGACGTCCGCCGCGGGCGTCCCGCTGGAAGTCGCGGTGGCGGACCGGGACGGTGCGCTGTGAACGCCCGCCGTGGCGCAGGTGCCAGGAGGCGACCGTGAGTACCCGTCAGCCGCTGGTCGTCGTGGGCGACGTACTGCTGGACCGCGACATCGACGGGGAGTCCTCGCGGCTGGCGCCGGACGCGCCCGCCCCGGTGGTGGACGTGGCCGACGACCGCAGCCGGCCGGGCGGCGCCGGACTCGCCGCGGCGCTCGCCGCGCGTTCCGGGCGGGACGTGGTCCTGGTGACCGCGCTGGGGAGCGACCCGGCGAGCGAGGCGGTACGGCGGTCGCTGCGCGGCGTCGTACGCCTGGCGGAGATCCCCCTGGACGGTCAACTGCCGCAGAAGACACGGGTGATGGCGTCCGGACGCCCCCTGGTGCGTTACGACTGCGGTGGCGGGCGGCCGGGCGGGCCCGGGCCCGAGGTGCGCGAGGCACTCGCCGGGGCACGCGCGGTCCTCGTCGCCGACTACGGACGGGGCACCGCGGCGGCGGTGCGCGACCTGCTCGCCGACGTGGCGCACCGCGTCCCGCTGCTGTGGGACCCGCATCCGAAGGGCGACCCGCCCGTGCCGGGCGCGCGGCTGGTCACGCCCAACGCGTCCGAAGCGCGCGCGCTGACCTCCGGCGAGGACCGGTCGCTGCACGCCTGTGCTGTACGGGGTGCGCAACTGGCCGCCGAATGGCAGGCCGCGGCCGTCGCGGTGACGCTCGGCGCGCGCGGCGCGCTGCTGGCCAGGGCGGGCAGTGACTCGCCGATGCTGGTGCCCGCGCCCTACCGGGCCGACGGCGACCCGTGCGGGGCGGGCGACTGCTTCGCCGCCACGGCGGCCGCCGCACTGGCCGATGGCGCGCTGCCCGAGGAAGCCGTGCAACGGGCCGTCGCCGAGGCCGCCGCCTTCGTCGCGGCGGGCGGCGCCGGCAACCGGGCCCTGTGGCACACCGCGCCACCGGCGGACCGGCCGGCGGAAGTACGGCCCGCCGACCCGTTCGAGCTGGCCCGGACCGTACAGGCCAGGGGCGGCACGGTGGTCGCCACCGGCGGCTGCTTCGACCTGCTGCACGCCGGGCACGTCGGCCTGCTGGAGAGCGCCCGGCGGATCGGTGACTGCCTCATCGTGTGCGTCAATTCCGACGCGTCCGTCACCCGGCTCAAGGGGCCGGGACGGCCGCTGACCCGGGCGGCGGACCGCACCCGCGTCCTGGCCGGACTGGGCAGCGTCGACGCGGTCGCGGTGTTCGAGGAGGACTCCCCCGTCGAACTGCTGCGGCGGCTGCGGCCCGACGTATGGGTCAAGGGCGGCGACTACTCGGTGGACGCGCTGCCGGAGGCGGCCACGCTGCGCGAGTGGGGCGGCCAGGCGCTCGTCCTGCCGTACCTGGACGGCAGGTCCACCACCGCGCTGGCCCGGCGCGCGGCCCGCGCCGCCGCGCCGGGGCCGGAGGTCCGGTCGTGACCGCGCGGACGGAGAGGCTGTCCGGCACCATGGCCGCGCCGGTCGCCCCGCGCGTCCCGCGGGTGGGCATCGTCATGATCACCCGGGACCGGCGCGAGCGTCTGCTCGGGACGCTGGAGCGGATCACGCGGCTGCCCGAGGAGCCGCCCGTCGTGGTCGTGGACAACGGCTCGTCGGACGGCACCGCGAGCGCCGTCCGCGCCCGCTTCCCCTCCGTACGGGTCCTCACCCCCGGCCGCAATCTCGGCGCGGTCGGCCGTACGTACGGAGCCGCCGCGCTCGGCACGCCGCTCGTGGCGTTCAGCGACGACGACTCCTGGTGGGAGCCCGGCGCCCTGGCGCGGGCCGCCGAGGTGTTCGCGGCGCATCCGCGGCTGGGGCTGGCCGCCGCCGCGACGCTGGTCGGTCCGGACGCCGGACCCGACCCGCTCAACGACGTGCTCGCCGCCTCCCCGCTGGGCCGCGAACCCGACCTGCCGGGGCCGTCCGTGCTCGGCTTCCTGGGCTGCGCCGCCGTCGCCCGCCGTGACGCCTTCCTGGAGGTCGGCGGCTACCACCCCGTACTCCACTTCGGTGCCGAGGAATCGCTGCTGGCCCTGGATCTGGAAGCGGCCGGCTGGGGCGTCGCCTACTGCCCCGCGCTCGTCGCCCGGCACGAGCCCGACGGCGCGGGCGGCGCGCCGCGTCCGGGCCGCGCCGCCCGGGTGCACCGCAACGTCCTGCTCACCGCGTGGCTGCGCCGCCCGCTGCGACATGCCCTCGCGCGCACCGTACGGCTGGCGCTCGACGGCCGTACGGAGCCGGAGGCGCGACGGGCCCTGGCCGAAGCCGTACGCCGCCTGCCGGCCGCACTCGCGCGCCGCCGGCCGCTGCCCGCACCGGTGGAAGCCCGCGTACGCACGCTGGAGACGGCGCGGTGACCGGGAGCCGTAGCCGCGCGGGCCCGCCGCCGGACGGAACCGACCGCCGCGCGGGCCCGCCTCCGGACGGAACGGACCGCCGCACCGGCGCGCCCGTCGAGCCGGGTTCGCGCACCGACCCGAGGAAGCCTCCCGTGACCGATTCCCGCACCACCGTCATCGTCATCACCCACAACCGCAGCGACGACCTGCTGCACACTTTGGACCGGCTCGCCGAACTGCCCGAAAAGCCACCGGTCATCGTGGTGGACAACGGCTCCACGGACGGCAGCGCGTCCGCCGTCCGACGCCACCCCCTCGCGCCGCGGCTGATCCCGCTGGCGCACAACACCGGGGCGGTGGGGCGCAATCTGGCAGCGCGGGTGGCGGCCACGCCGTACCTGGCGTTCTGCGACGACGACTCGTGGTGGGAGCCCGGCGCGCTGGCCGGGGCCGCCGACCTGCTGGACGCGCACGGGCGGCTGGGCGCGGTGACCGCCCGCATCATGGTCCATCCGCATCCGGACGCCCCCGAGGCGGGCGCCGCGGCCGACGGAGGTCCCGGCGAACCGTTCGAGGACCCGATCGTCCAGGAGCTGCGGCACTCGCCGCTGCCCGCGCCCTCCTGGCTGCCCGGGCCCGCGCTCGGCTCCTTCCTCGCGGCGGCGACCGTGCTGCGCGCGGACGCCTTCCGGGCGGCGGGCGGCTTCTCGCCCCGGCTGGTCCTGGGCGGCGAGGAGGAGCTGCTCGCCGCGGACCTGGCGGCCGACGGCTGGTGGCTCGCGTACGCCGACCGGCTGACCGTCCACCACCGGGCGTCGCCGCACCGCGACGCGACGCTGCGCCGGCGCCAGGGCATCCGCAACACGCTGTGGTTCACCTGGCTGCGCAGACCGCTGCCGGCCGCCGTGCGCCGGACACGGACGCTCGTGGCGACGGTGCCCCGCGACGCGGTGTCGGTACGGGCGTTCGCCGAGGCGGTCGGCGGTCTGCCGTGGGTGCTGCGGGAACGGCGCCCGGTGCCGCGGGAGGTGGAGGGCCGGCTGCGGCTGCTGGAGGCACCGCAGCGGGAGTCCACGGCGCGGCGCTACTGCGGCTGAGCCGCCCGGCGGCGAGCACGACGCCGGCCGTCGCGCCCCGTGGGGGCGAGCGCGACGGCCGGCGGCCGGAGCCGAACGGTCGGGGAGGTTACTTCTCGCCGACCTTCAGCAGCTTGTTGGGCGTGCCCTGGCTCGCGTTCTTGATCTTGTCGGCCGTGGCGCCGTCGGTCAGCGCCTTGGCGACCGCGTCCGGCTTGGCGTCCTTGTGGGCGCCCAGGTAGACCGCGGCGGCGCCCGCGACGTGCGGGGTGGCCATGGACGTACCGGAGATGGTCTTGGTGCCCTGGTCGCTGTCGTTCCAGTCCGAGGTGATGTCCGAACCCGGCGCGTAGAGGTCCACGGCGCTGCCGTAGTTGGAGAAGTCGGACTGCTCGTCGGTGTTGGTGCTGGAGGCGACGGTGATGGCCTCCTTGACCCGCGCCGGGGAGCCCTGGCCCGCGTCGGTGGACTCGTTGCCCGCCGCCACGGCGAAGGTGACGCCGGAGGCGACCGCCTTCTGCACCGCCGCGTCCAGCGCCTCGTCGGCGCCGCCGCCCAGCGACATGTTGGCCACCGACGGGCCCTTGTGGTTCTTGGTCACCCAGTCGATGCCGGCGACGACCTGCTCGGTGGAGCCGGAGCCCTGGTCGTCCAGCACGCGCACGGCCACGATCTTGGCCTTCTTGGCGACGCCGTGCGCCTTGCCGGCGATGGTGCCCGCGACATGGGTGCCGTGGCCGTTGCCGTCGGTGGCGTCGTTGTCGCCGTCCACCGCGTCGAAGCCGGAGGACGCGCGGCCCTCGAAGTCCTGGTGCGAGGTGCGCACGCCGGTGTCGATGACGTACGCGGTGACGCCCTCACCCGCGCTGTCGGGGTAGGTGTACTTCTTGTCGCCCTGGGTGTCCGCCTGGTCGATGCGGTCCAGGCCCCACGACGGCGGGTTGTCCTGGGTGGCGTTGACGTGGAACTTCTTGTTCTGCACGACCTTGTCGACGGCCGGGTCGGCGGCCAGGCGGCGGGCCTCCTCGGCGCTGAGGCCGGTGGCGGAGAAGCCGTTCAGCGCGGCGGAGTAGGTCCGCTTGACCTCGCCGCCGTACTTGCCGGCCAGGTCCTTGTTCTGCTCAGCGTTCTGCTCGCCTGACGCCGCGGCGCCGCGGACCGAGTTCTTGAGCATGACGATGTAGCTGCCGCTGACGGCGCCCTTGGCCTCGGCGCCGTACACCTTGCCCTCGGCGGGCGACGCGCCCGCGGTGACCGCGGTGACGGTGGCGATGCCGCCGGCCGCGACCACCGCGGATATCGCGGTGACGAGCCGCTTCTTGCTGGAACGCTTGTGAGCGTGAGCCATTCGAGGGTTCTCCTCGTTCGGGGTGTGGGGGGAAAACGTTGCGCAACAGCCCGGACGGAGAACAAGATCTCCGCCGGGCTGGCTCGAAACCCTGTCGGATTGACGCGACCAATTCAAGGCCGACCGGGCGTTGTGAGATAGACAACAACGTTGCGTAATTGCAAAGGACCGCAGAAGGGGTCAAATGCGCCCCCGCACCACCGGACGACGGGTCAACTCCGTTTACATTCCGGCAACATGGCGCAGGTCAGAGGCGGTTAGGGTCGCCCAGTTACCCTCGGTACGGCGACCTCCGGCCGAATGCCGCGCCCCCGCCCGGCGTTGCGGCACGGAGGCGGTCGATGGCACGGCACCGGTTTCGCCACCGATTTCTTTACGGGTCAACAATCCCCGGTCCGCGCACGCCTCAATCCCCGTCGCGGTGCCCGCCGGGGGTGACGCCACTCACTTTGCGCCACCCCCGGCCCAATCCGCCATTAACGCACCGCATTTCCTCCGGTACGCCATGCGACGAAAAGCCTGTACCACTCGCCCTACTTATTGGGAATGCGGCGATATTCCGTTACAGAACACCCACTTCACCCCGGGGCAGCTCGTTCTCGATGAGATCCGCCGCGCGCTGCGCGCCGCCCTCCGCCGCCACTTCCCGCCGTATCCGTTCCGAAACGGCCGCGACCTGCGCATCGTTCACCAGGCCCAGCACCGCTTCACGCAGGACCCGCGCCGTGGCCTCCTCCTTCGGGACGTGCCGGGCGACCCCGAGCCCCTGGAGGATGTCCGCGTTCATGAACTGGTCGACGGCCTGCGGTACGCACACCATCGGCACCCCGTTGGCCAGCCCTTCCTGGCTGCCGCCCATCCCCGCATGGGTGATGAAGGCGTCCGCCTGCCGCAGCACGGCGAGCTGCGGCACCCAGTGGTGCACCTCGAAGTTGTCCGGGATCGTGCCGAGTTCGGACACGTCCACGTGCTTGCCGACCTGAAGCACCACATGCCAGCCCGGCAGGCCGCCGAACGCCTCGATGCACTCCCGGTAGAAACCGGGCTCCTTGGTGAAGGAGGAGCCGAGCGAGACGAGGAGCACCTTGGCGTCCGCGGCCAGGCCGTCCGGCCGCCGCCAGTCGCCCTGGTGGCTGCGGTCGCCGTGGCAGGCGCCGACGAAGGCGAACCGGGTGTGGTCGACGCGGTCGGCGTGCGGCTGCATGGCGCGCGGGATCAGGGCGATGCCGCGGGCGGGTGCGGTCGCGATCCGTTCGGGGTCGGTGACCTCTGCCATGCCCTGCTCTTCGAGCCAGCGGCAAAAGCGCCCGTAGTACGCCCGGCCGCGCTCGGAGCCGTGCAGATCGACGCTCATCTGCTCGCCCATATCCGCCTCGAAGCCCTCCCAGACGACCATGTGCGGAGCGAGCTGCACGGCGGGCACGCCCCAGCGGTGGGCGAGGACCTGCGCGGGATAGGCGGTGGTGTCGTGCAGGACGAGGTCCGGCTCGTCGCCCTCGTAGGCCGCGGCGAGCTGCGGCAGAGCCTGGATGGCGTCGTCGAGGAACAGGTCCATGGCGCTGAGCATGTCGGCGCCCCACGACGCCGGGTCCTCGTCGGTGGGCAGCGTCGAGTTCCAGCACTTCGGCTCGGCCCCGGTCGCGGCGACGGTCTCGGCGAAGGACGGGGGGATGGCGTAGGTGACGCGGTGCCCGCGGGCGACGAGCTCCCGGATGACCTCCAGGCTCGGGTTGACGTGCCCGTGGGCGGGGATGCTGAACATCGCGATGTGGGCGGGCCGGTGGGTGCGGGCGGGGGACGGTAAAGGACTCATGCCCGGAACCGTAAGCGAGACGGTGCGTCTCGGGCAATCGGTGCAGAAGGATACTGGTGCGAATAGGGGGGGGTGCGGCGCCGGTACGGGGCCGTGCGGCCCCGTACGCGGCCGTCAGCGCTGATACCGGGCCAGCACCAGGTTCCCGTCGTGGACGAGGCGTTGGCGCAGCTCGTCCAGGTCGATCGCGCCGCTGTAGTACTCCTGGAACCCCGGCGTCGCGATCTTGTCCTTCCACTCCGGGTAGCCGCGCACCGACTGCGCGGGCGCGGCCCGCAGTGTGTCCGCGAGCGCCGTGCCCGTCGCCCAGCCGTGCCGGTCCTCGTGCAGCTCCGGCGCCTTCAGGGCCTCCCGCCCGGTCGGCAGCATCCAGTCCCCGAGGGCGAGCCGGACCATGTTGGGCGGCCTGAGGAGGAAGTCGGCGAAGGCCATCGCCTCCTCCTTGCGGGGGCAGTCCGCCGCGATCGACAGGGTCTGCGGGCTGACGCCCTGGTCCGCGCCGCCGGGCCCCCGGGGCGCGGGCAGCACCGTCCACTCGAAGTCCTTCGGCGCCTGCTGGGCGATCTGCTGCCGGTAGGAGAAGCCGAGCGGCAGGATCGCGTACCGGCCGGCGAAGAAACCGGGCAGCGTGTCGGCGCCGCCCATGCCCAGGGTCGTACGGGCCGCGCTGCGGACGACGTTGACCTGGTCGTGGATGATGCGCGGCACCGCCTGGTCGGCGGCGTCGAACCGGACCTCCGCCCGGCCGTCCGGGCGGCGCCCGACGATCCGGCCGCCGGTGGACAGGGCGAGGTTGAGCGTGACGGAGACCGGTTCCTTCAGCGGCCAGGCGACCCCGTAGCCACCGCCGCCCGTCAGCTCCTTCGCCACCTCCCCGAACTCCTCCCATGTCCAGGGCGCGTCGGCGGACGGCACGCGGACCCCGGAGCGCCGCAGCTTCACCCCGTCGGCGATCAGGACGCGCGGCTCCTGGAGGAAGGGGATGCCGTACACCCGGCCGCCGAAGGTCCCCGACTCCCAGCTGCGGGCCGGGATGTCGTCCTTGAGGCGCCGCGGGAGAAGGCCGGTCAGGTCGGCGAGGTAGCCGCCGTAGGCGAAGTCCGCGAGGTCGTCGGAGGCGTCGTGGATGATGTCCGGCGCCTCGCCGGCCTCGAAGGAGGTGAGCAGCTGGTCGTGGACGGTGGGCCAGGCCCCTTGCACGTACTGGACGGGAATGTCCGGATGCAGCCGGTTCCACTCCGCGACCAGTTGCTTGTTGGCGTCCACGGACTCCTTCTGCCAGGCCAAGGACTGGAAACGGAGCACGCGCCGGCCCGTGTCATCGCGCCGGCCACCGCCGGCCGAGCAGCCGGGCAGCAGGGCGGCGGCGGGCACGGCCGCGGCGGCGGCGAGGAGGGTGCGGCGGCGGGGGCCGGTGCTGCCGGAGCTGCTGCTGACGGAGATGCTGCTGCCGGAGCTGCTGCTGACGGGTTCGGTGCGGGATCCGGGGCCGCCGCCACTGGGCGTACGCATCAGTTCTTCACCGCCCCGGCCAGCATGCCGCCGGTGATCCGGCGCTGGATGACGGCGAACAGCAGCAGGCTGGGCAGCGTGGCGAGCAGGGCCGCCGCGGCGAGCGGGCCGAGGTCGGCGACGCCCTCGGCCCCGAGGAAGTGGGTCAGCACGACCGGCATCGTCTGCTGCTCCGGCGACTTGAGCAGGACGAGCGCGAAGAAGAACTCGTTCCATGCGGTGATGAACGCGAACAGGCCCGTGGCCACGATGCCGGGCGCCAGCAGCGGCCCGGTGACCGAGACCAGGGTGCGCAGCCGGCCCGCGCCGTCCACCGCCGCGGCCTCCTCCAGCTCCGGCGGTACGGCCCGTACGTAACCGGTCAGCATCCACAGCGCGAACGGCAGCGACCACACCACGTACACCAGGACCAGCCCGGCCCGGGAGTCCACGAGGTGCAGGGTCTTCAGCACCAGGAACAGCGGGATGATCAGCAGGACCAGCGGAAACGCCTGGCTGACCACGACCCACCCGGTCGCCGCCCGCGCGAAACGGGTGCGGTGGCGCGCGAGGACGTACGCCATCGGGGTCGCCAGGACGACCGCGACCAGCGCCGAGACCACGGCGGCGAGCAGGCTGTTGGCGGCGGCCTGGAGCAGCGGCTGCTCGTCGAAGGCCGTACGGAAGTTGTCCAGCGTCGGCGCCCGGGGGATCCAGGTGGGGTGCAGGCTGCCCAGTTCGCGCGGCGGTTTGAAGGCGGTGGAGACCAGCCAGAGGAAGGGGAAGGCGAGGAAGACCAGGTAGCAGAACAGGGCCAGATACTGCCCGGCCCGGCCGGCGGTACGGCGGGTGACGGGGCGGCGCCCGGAGGGCGGGGTCTTGCGGGACAGGAAATCGTGGCTCACCGGTCCTCCTCCTCGCCCCTCAGCCGCCGTGAGAGGTAGACGGCCAGCAGGACGGCGATGACCGCGACCATGGCCAGCCCCATCGCGGCGGCGTAACCGAACTGTCCGTACCGGAACGCCTCCTCGTACGCGAACAGCATCGGCAGCCGGGTGCGGCCACCGGGGCCGCCGTCGGTCAGCACGAAGACCAGCGCGAAGGAATTGAAGTTCCAGATGAAGTTGAGCGCCGAGATGGCCAGCGCCACCGGCCTGATCGCGGGCCAGGTGACCGTACGGAAGCGGCGCCAGGCCCCGGCGCCGTCCATCGCGGCGGCCTCGTGCAGTTCGCGCGGCACGTTCTGGAGGCCGGCGAGGAGTGTGACGGTGGTCTGCGGCATGCCCGCCCAGACACCGACGACGACCACGGCGAGCAGGGCGGTGGCCGTACCGCTCAGCCAGTCCGGCCCCTCGTCCGAACCGAGTCCGAGGCTGCGCAGCGTCTCGTTCAGAACGCCCGCGTCCGGGTGGTAGACCAGCCGCCACATGATGCCCACCACCACCTCGGGCATCGCCCAGGGGATGATCGCCAGGGCGCGGGCCAGCCAGCGCATGCGCAGGTCCTGGCCGAGCAGCAGCGCCAGCCCGAGGGCGAGGAAGAACTGCGGGACCGTGACGCCCACCGCCCACACCAGGCCGACCCGGAACGAGTCCCAGAACAGGGTGTCCTGGAGCAGGTCGGAGAAGTTCAGCAGGCCGACCCACTGCGTGGACTCCGTACGCCCCGACTGCGCGTCGGTGAACGCCAGCCCGATCCCGTACAGCAGCGGGCCCACGCTCAGCACGAGGATCGGGATGAGCGCGGGCGCCACCAGGAACCACGTACCGCGGGCGGACGGGTGTCCGCTCCCCGGCGTGACCCGGCCGCGGCCGGGCCCCGACCACGGCCCGCCGGGCGCCGCCACCCCCTTCGTCCCCGTCCCCCCTCTCGTCCCCGTACGCCCTCGCTTCCGACCGGGACCCTCTGGATCCAACGCGTCTCCCCCGTCTGCTCACCCGGACGGCACCGCCGACCGCGAACGATTCCGCCCAGGACGCCACCGACCACCACGAACGGACCACGCCTCGCCGGGCGGAACGGCGCAGGTGGCCGCCGTCATCGTCATGACGGCACCCGCCGCAGTCAAGCACCGGGCGCCCCCGGCTGCCCGGGGGCGGGACCTGCGACACTGGTGGCGATCACGGACCGCAGGAGGCCGCCCGCATGACCGCACCGAGCACCACCCCGTTCACGGAGGCGCACGCCCGGGGCATCCTGGCCGCGGCCGGACGGCCCGAAGCCGCCGCCGACGCCCGGCTGCTGTCACTCGGCGAGAACGCGGTGTTCGCCGTGGGCGACAGCGGTCCGGTCGTACGGGTCGGGCGCAGCGCCGAACTCCTGGAGCGCGCCGAGCGGGAACTGGGCGTCGCCGTGTGGCTGGCGGAGCAGGGCGTGCCGGCGGTACGCGCGGCCGAGCCGACGGCCCGGCTGGTGAACGGCCACCCGGTCACGTTCTGGGAGCGGCTGCCGGAGCCGGTACGCCCCGCCGAACCGGCCGATCTGGCCGCCCTGCTGCGCCTGGTGCACGCGCTGCCCGAGCCGCCGTTCACCCTGCCCCGGCGGGATCTGCTGGGCGGTGTGGAGCGCTGGCTGCGGCTGGCCGGCGACGCGGTCTCGGCGCGGGACGCCGAGTATCTGCGGGGCCGCCGCGACGCGTTCGCCGCTGCCGCCACCGCGCTGGAACCGCATCTGCCGCGCGGCCCCGTCCACGGTGACGCGCTGACCCGTAACGTCCATGTGGGCCCCGAGGGCCCGGTGCTCGTCGATCTCGAAACCTTCTCCTCCGATCTGCGGGAACACGATCTCGTCGTGATGGCCCTCAGCCGCGACCGCTACGGCCTGCCCGCCGCGGCGTACGACACGTTCGTGCGGGTCTACGGCTGGGACGTGCGCGACTGGGAGGGCTGTGCGGTGCTGCGCGGCTCCCGGGAGACGGCCAGCTGTGCCTGGGTCTCCCAGCACGCCCCCGGCAACCCCGCCGCCCTCGACGAATTCCGCCGCCGTATCGCCTCCCTCCGCGAGGGCGACACGACCGTGCGGTGGTATCCCTTCTGACGCTCCGGTCTGCCGTGCCGGTCCCACGTGCGTGCCGACCTGACGTACCGGCGGCCCGGTCCGGTCCCCCGCCTCACACACCGCCGCGTGAGGGCGACGCCTGCGCCGGCCGCTCCGCGGCCCGGTCGCGCGACTGCTGGTACGGGATCAGCGGCCAGGCCGCCTCGACTGTCGCCGCCGGGTCACCGGAGCGCCGCAGATACCGCTGGAACGAAGCGGCCTGTTCGGCCGCCGCCTTCTCCTGGAGGGCGTGCAGCGCCGCCGGCGCCTGTGCGGCCACCGCCGGGTGACGCTCGCCGATCCGCCGGGCCACGCCGGCCGCGGCCACCGCGTCCGCGCCCGCTTCGTGCGCGGCCTCCAGCGGGACGCCGTAATGCAGGCAGAGGGCCTGGAGCGTGCGCTTGCCCTTGCGGTAGCGGTCGACGTGCTTGTCCAGCACCAGGGGGTCGATGACCGGCGCGGGCCGGCGGCCGAGCCGCTCGGCGAGCGTCCGCAGGCCGTACCGGCGGCACTCGCGGTCCAGCAGCGAGAGGTCGTACCGCGCGTTCATCACCACCAGCGGTATGCCCGCCTCCAGCGCTCCGGCGAGGGACCGGGTGATCTCCTCTATGCCGTCCGCCGCCGACCGGCCGTGTGCCCGGACGTGAGCGGTCGTCATGCCGTGTATGGCCGCGGCCTCCTCGGGAACCGGTACGCCGGGGTCGAGCAGCCAGGTCTCCCGCAGGGCCTCCCGGCCGTCCGCCTCCAGCCTTATGAGCGCGGCGGTGACGATGCGGTCGTGCTCGACGTCCGTGCCGGTGGTCTCCAAGTCGAAGCTGACGAGCAGCCCTTGATGCCAGCCCATGACGGCCTCCTTCGGTGTTGCTTCCCCCGTGTTCCCCTACTCTCCCACGCGACACTGACAACGCCCCGCCCCCGCCCGGCCCGGGAACCGGTGCAGCATTGTCCCGGGACCGCGTACCGTGCGCCCCACCCGTACGACCGCGTGCACCGAGCCGCCGGGCAACGGCACCTCACGCACCCCTGTCCACCCCTCGCACCAGTTCCTCGGCCGTCATCGCGGTGCCTTCTTCGAAGGCCGTGGTGAAGGCCGTGCCGCTCCCCAGGCCTTGGCGTATGCGGGCCGTGATGCGGTCCACGTCCCAGCGTTCGGCGGGTGGCAGCGGGGTGCCCGCGCCTGCGCGGATGGCGGTGGCGTGGCCCAGGAGGCGGGCGGCGTGGGTGGGGTGGCCGGAGAGGGATCGGGCGCCGGCCAGGCCTTCCAGGGCGAGGGCCACCGCACGTGGGTCGCCGGTGGCGCGGGCCGCCTCGTAGCCGTCGAGGTGGAGGCGGCGGGCCGCTTCGGCGTCACCGCGCAGTTCGGCCGTGAAGCCCAATTCGGCCAGGATCAGGGCCGTACCCGGGTCGCCGTCCCGGCTGCGGCACCACTCCAGCCAGCGCGCGTGGTGCCGTTCGGCGTCGTCGAGGCGGCCCGCGCGCCGGGCGCCGATGCCCAGGCCCGTCTCGGCGAACATCTCGCCGCGCCGGTGCGACTGCTCGGCGGCCAGCCGCAGTCCCCGTTCGTGGTGTTCGCGCGCCGCCTCCAGGTCGCCGGTCAGCAGGGCGATGCGGCCGAGGCCGGAGTGCTTGTACGACGCCTGGATCCACAGGCCCAGTTCCTCGGCGCCGCACAGGCCGTCCCGGTGCAGCCGGGCGGCGCGGCCGTAGTCGCCGCTGATCTCGGCGAGCGTCCCGAGCACTTCGGCCGCCTGCAACTGGCCCCACCGGTCGCCCAGTTCCCGGAAGAGGACCGCGCTTTCCTCGGCATCCCGCCGGCGCGCCGCAAGCCCTTCACGCACGGCGCCGGGAGCCGCGTACTGGCCCTGGGCGCGGCTGCTGAGGACGGCTGCCGTCCCCCAGCGGTCGCCCAGCGCCCGGAAGGCCGTCAGCGCGCGCGACAGCCGTTCGCGGGCGACTGCCGGGTCCCCCAGACCGACCTGGGCGTAGGTCAGGAACCACAGGGCCCAGGCGTGACCGGCCGGGTCGACGGTCGCCTGGTCGCCGGCCTCAGGCGCGTACTGCTTCAGTACGGCGTCGGCCCGGGCCACCGGATCGGTGTCGCTGCCTGCCAGCGAGGCCATGCCGACCTGCCAGACCATGGCCCGCAGGCGCAGCCCGTCGGGTACGGAGGAGGAGGCCGCCGCGTCCAGCGCCGTCGCCAGCGCGCGACCCGCCTCGCCGAGGCGGCCGCGCAGGAACCAGTACCAGGACAGGGCGTTGACCAGGCGCAGCGCGCGCTCCGCCGCACCCTCCTGGACCGCGTTGTCCAGGGCCGCACGCAGGTTGGCGGTCTCCGCGTCGAGCCGTGCCAGCCATTCGCGCTGCCCTGTGCCGTACAGGAAGGGTTCCGCGCGTTCGGCCAGCGCGGTGTGGTGGACGCTGTGGCGCCGCCGTACCGCCTCCCACTCGCCCGCCTCGCGGAGCCGTTCGAGGCTGTACGCGGCCACCGACTCCAGCAGCCGGTAACGCGGGCGGCGCGGGCCCTCCGCAACCACCACCAGGGAGCGGTCCACCAGCCGCGCCAGCAGAGCTGCCACGTCCCCTGACCGTACGCCGCCGCCCGCGCACACCTCCTCGGCCGCCCGGAGCGTGCAGCCGTCAGCGTGCACGGCGAGCCGCCGCAGGACGGTCCGTTCGTCGGCGGACAGCAGCTCCCAGCTCCAGTCGATCATCGCGCGCAGGGTCTGCTGACGCGGCGGCGCCCCGCGGCGGCCCGCGCCCAGCAGCCGGAACCGGTCGTCCAGCCGCGCGCTCAGCTCCCGCACGCCGAGGGCCCGTACGCGGGTCGCGGCCAGTTCCAGCGCGAGCGGAATGCCGTCGAGGCGGCGGCAGATGTCCGCGACCGCCGCCGCGTTGCTCTCGCCCCGAGGGTCCAGGGCATCCAGTGCGTCCAGTGCGTCCAGGGCGAAGCCGGGGGCGGTGGCCGCCGCGCGCGCTGCGAAGAGGGCGATGGCGTCGGCCTGTTCCAGGGGCGGCACCGGCCAGACCCGCTCGCCTGCCAGCCCGAGCAGTTCCTGGCTGGTCGCCAGCACCCGCAGGCCGGGCGCGGCTGCCAGCAGGCCCGCCGTGACCTCGGCGACCGCGTCGACGACGTGTTCGCAGTTGTCGAGCAGCAGAAGCAGCCGCTTGTCGCGCACCGCACCCGCCAGGCGCTCGCCGACCGGGCCGGAGGCCGCGCCCTCGCGTACGCCCAGCACCGCGAGCACCGCCTCGGCCAGTTCCGCGGCCGTGCACGCCGCCGTACGGTCCCCGTCCGCGCCGCCCGGCCGCCCGAGCCCCGCCAGCTCAACCAGCAGGACGCCGTCCCGGAACCCGTCGGAGTCGTCCGCGAGCCGCTGCGCGGCCTCCAGCGCCAGCCGCGTCTTGCCCACCCCGCCCGGCCCCGTCAGCGTCACCAGCCGGCCCGCCTCCAGGAGCGCGCATACGTCACGTACCGCGGCGTCCCGCCCGACGAGTTCGGTGAGAGCGGCGGGGAGATTGGTGCGGGGAGCAGCGGCGGGACGGGAAACGGTGGGGGAAGCAGCAGCGGCGGGGCGGGAAACGGTGAGGTGAGCAGAGGGGTGGGCAACGGTGAGGTGAGCAGTGGAGTGGGCAATCATGCTGGAGCGGGCCGGAGGGTGATGTCCCACCTCCCGTCCGATGGACCTCACGCCCGCCACCCCGGGGTCCTGCTCCAATATCGCCTGGTGGACGGCGGTCAGCTCGGGCCCCGGATCGACACCCAGCTCCTCCGCCAGCCGCTCGCGCAGGGTGGCGTACGCGGCCAGCGCCTCGCTCTGGCGCCCCGCGCCGTACAGGGCACGCAGGTGCAGCGCGCACAAACGTTCACGCAGTGGATGACGGGCCACCAGCTCTGCCAGTTCGCCGGTCAGCGGGCCGTGCTCGCCCAGCTCCAGCCGCGCCGCGGCCCGTTCCTCCAGCGCCGTAAGCCGCTGTTCCTCCAGGCGGTCGGCCGCGGCCCGCGCGAAGGGCGCCTCCTCGAACCCGGCGAAGGCCGGACCGCGCCACAGGCCCAGCGCCTCGGTGAGCAGCGCGGCGCGCTCTGCCGGGTCCGGGCTTTCGTACGCGCGGGCCGTCAGCGCGGCGAACCGGCCGGCGTCCACCGCGTCGGCGGCGACATCCAGCTGGTAGCCGGGCGGGCGGGCGGCGACCAGCAGGCGGCCGCCGGGTTCGGCCGTTTCCAGCGCGCGGCGCAGCTGCGAAACCTTGGCCTGAAGAGCGCCGGTGGGATGGGCCGGCAACCGTTCGTCCCACAGGGCGTCGATGAGCCGGGCGGCGCCGACGGCCCGCCCCTGGTGGGCGAGCAGCGCGGCCAGGAGGGCCCGCACTTTCCGTTCGGGTACCCGTACGGGCCGTCCGTCCGCCGCCCGCACTTCCACCGGCCCGAGCACGCCGAATCGCATGCCGCAACGGTACCCGGCCACCCGCCCGCACCGGCCGCCACCTGCGCGGCTGCCGCAGTGGTGACATGCCCGCCCCGTCTGCTACGCCAGTGCCATGGACGACACCGGAACCCCTCCCGCAACGGAAGCACGCCTCCTGCCCCTGAGGCCCCCGGCCCAGCCGGCCCCCTCAGGAAACCGGCCGGCTGTCCGCCCAAACGTTCTCGAACTCCTCCCGGTACGTCTCGAAAAGGCCGTGATCGTCCTCCCGGTCCGCTCCCTGGCGCAGCACCTCGCGGCCGCCGCCGCGCAGGACCAGGACCGGGGACTCCATGCCGCGGCTGCGGCGCAGGTACGACTGGACGACGGCCACGCCGTCCGGGCCGTCGCCGTCCACCAGGTAGGCCGTGAAGCGCGGGGTCTCGTCGAAGACCTGGATCTCGAAGGCGCCGGGGTCGTGCAGCCGGGCCCGCACGCGCCGCATGTGCAGGATGTTCATCTCGATGGAGCGGCTCATCTCGCTCTTCTTCAGGCCCAGTTCCCGCTCGCGGCGGCGGACCGCGCTGCTGGCGGGGTTGAGGAAGAGCAGGCGGACGCGGCAGCCGGACTCCGCGAGGCGGACCATGCGGCGGCCGGAGTAGTTCTGCACGAGGAGGTTGAGGCCGATGCCGATGGCGTCCAGGCGGCGGGCGCCGCCGAACAGGTCCTCGGCGGGCAGCTGCCGCTGGAGGCGCACCCGGTCGGTGTGTACGCCGACGACGTCCGCGTACCGGTCGCCGACCAGGTCCTCGACGGCGTCGATGGGCAGCCGTCCGGCGGTGCGGGTGCCGATGCCGGAGCCCAGTATGTCCAGCAGCCGGGCGGAGGCCCTCTCCGCCTGGGCGAGGACGGTGGGGGTCAGGGCACGGTTGCGGGAGACGATGTTGCGGGCCACCTCCAGTTCGTCCAGGGCCAGCTCCACCTCCCGCCGGTCGTCGAAGTACGGCTCGAAACAGGGCCAGTGCTGCACCATCAGCTCGCGCAGCTGCGGGAGCGTCAGAAAGCTGAGGATGTTGTCGTCGGCGGGGTCCAGCAGATAGCCCTTGCGGCGGCTGACCTCGCGGACCGCCACAGCGCGCTGGACCCACTCCTGGCCGGTGGGCCCGGCGGCGGCGATCACCCACTCGTCGCCGTGCACCGGCTCGTAGACGGGGCACAGCACCGCCGCCACCACGGCCCGCAGCCGCTGTTCGACGAGGTTCAGCCAGATGTAGGCGCGCCCGGCCCGCCGCGCGCGCGTGCGCACCTCGCTCCAGGCCTCGGCGCCCCAGTCCAGCTCCGCGCCGATCTCCATCGGCCGGGCCAGGGACACCGCCCCGGGCGGGACGTCGGCGGAGCCGCCGTCGGGTCCCTCATGACCGTCCTGGCCTTCATGGCCGTCGTCACCAGGGGGCAACTCCAGCCCGCCCGAGCTCACCCGCACACCGCCTTCCGAACCCCCGTGCCAACGATCAAGGCAGACTACTGCGGGTCCGGGAGGCGGTGCAGCAGGATGGATCGAGTCCCGCGCCAACTCCCCTTATTCGACGTGACCGTTGTGTCCGGAAAGCTCGGGCGGAGTGAGCGGATTCATAGCGGTCACATCGCGCGGGGCGAGCTGGAAGCCCTGCCAGTGGACAGGCATGGGCTCCTGGTCCTCGTCCCGGGCGATGTGGTGGTAGCCGATGTTGACCCACGCGATGGGGTGGCGGAGCGGCTGGCCGTTGACCCATCGGTCGACGCTGTTGCCCGCGCCGGTGCCGCAGTTCGCCAGGTTGTTGCTGGCGAACTGTTCGCACGTGTTGTACTCGGTGAAGTACACGTCGTGCTTGGTGAAGGCGCGTCCGGTGTACTTGCTGGAGCGGCCGGGGACGATCTCGTACGACCGGGGGTGGCCGTCCTTGTTCTTGCCGACATTGCTGACCACCCGCCACCAGCGGGCCGGCCCGGCGTCCCCCGCCAGCTCCTTGGCCACCGGCGTGCGGACCGTCTTCGTCTTGGGGACCTGCCCGGCGCCCCCCGGGGTGGTGGTCGAGTCGAACTGCTCGACGCGGTTGGCCGACGAGCCGTCCAGGCCGAAGTTCAGGCGCCAGAAGACGTTGTGGCTGTGGCTGGTGGCGTAGCTCTTGGCGCCCTTGCCGATCGGCCAGCCGCGGCCGTCGCCCGCGTCGTAGTCCGCCGGCGAGAGCGTGCCGGTGGCGCCGACCTGCATGTTCATCGTGCCGTCTCCGGAGAAGCGCCACTCGACGATGTATTCGTACCACCCGGTCTTGTTGACCGTGTACACGAGCAGGTCCTTGCCCTGGACCTGCTGGATCTTCGTGGTCTCGCCGGGGTAGCGGCCCAGGCGGTAGGCGTGGCCGCGGGCGCGCGTGGTGACGCACAGGCCGTTGACGTACGGGTGCTCCGGGTCCCAGGCGCCCGGCACCTTGACCGACTTGATGGTGCCGCCGGGACACTCGCCCGGGTCCAGCGTCTGCAGACCCTGGGCGAAGCTCTGCCCGGTGAGGTCGTCGTACTCGTTGCCCCCGTCGTCGTACGGGACGTGGATCTGGGCCAGCTTCGCGGTGGTCAGCACCTGGATCGGCCGGGGCTCGCCCTTGGGCTGGTACGAGACGTTGTCCAGGACCAGCCCGGCGTTGGCCTCGTAGTGCCAGCACATGCGCCAAGTGGTGCCGCCTTCGAGAGTCTGCGTGATGCTGTACGGGGTACTGCACCCAGCGGCGGTGGGGGCGGGGGCCGCCGGCGCGGCCTGGGCGGCGGCCGGTCCGGCCGTCAGCGCCGCCGTACCGAGCAGCAGCGGCGCGGCGAGCAGCGCGACGCGCCGGGCACGTGCCCGGCGGGCAAGGACGGGGGAACGGGCAGGCACACGGGCGGGTCCGTGGTGGACGCGGGCACGGCGGAAGGATCTTTCGTGCATGGAAACGCTCCTGTACGACGGTGATACGGAAGCCGCGGAGGCTTCCGAGGACGCGGGTGCGGGGTGCCGCACGGCTGCCGCCGGACGGCGGGAAGGCCGGGTCGGGCCGGGGCGCCGTACCGGGACACCGCCGGGCGGCTCAGTCCAGCCGGCCGACCGTGCGCGCGCTGAGGTCGATCACGTAGCGCCGGGTGTCGATCCACTGGCCGTTGCGCACCTTCGTGAAGAGCCGCACGCAGCGGTGCTGCCCACAGGCGCGCAGCTTCTCCGGAGCCGGTCCCTCCGCCGCTCCTCGGTAGACGAAGCCGGACACGGCCAGCTGGCCGGGGCCGGTGAGGTCCTTTCCGGTGGCGTGCTTGTAGTCCTTCCGCAGGCCCTCCCCCTCGGGCGCGGCGATCAGCAGACCGGCCGCCGCCTCGCTCTCCGCCCGGTCGGGCGGCGGCTGCACGCCGTGCCGGCTGTCGGTCTTCTCCACCTTCCCGGTGGTGAGGTTGACGGTCTTGGTCACGTACGCGTCGGACCGGTAGTCGTAGAACGACACGTTCGCCCGGCGCGGCGGGTCGGCGCGGCCGGACTCCTCCGGACCCAGCTCGGCCAGATCGGTGGTCAGCCGCTCCGGCCCGGGTCTGCCCCGGACGTCCTCGGTCGCGCCGCGGAACGCACCGGGCGCCGCCAGGGCCTGCGCCCGCGCGATCTCGTCGTCCGTGAGCGGGTCCCGGCCGACTCCTTCGCGCCCTTCCGCGGGGGCGCGCTCCACGGCCCCCGGCCGCACCTGGCCCGTTTGCGCCCCGGGGTCCGCCGCCGCGGCCGCCCGGCTCCCCCCGCCGGCCGCCCCCGCGTCCCCGGGCAGGGTCACCGCGGCCAGCGCGGCGGTGCCCGCCAGCGCCACGGCCGCGCCCGCCACCACCTTGCCCAGGTGGCGGTGCATCATGTTGCGCACTGTTCCCCCCTGCTGCCTCATGGTGCTCGGCACACATCGGTCGTCCTGTACGACGATCCGACTTCGCCGCGGGTTGCCCGCCTTTCGGCGCAGATCGCGCGAAAAACCAGCCGAATGGGGCAGGTTGAAACAGGAGACGAGCGCAGCACCGTACGCAGCAATCGAACACGGCGACGCACAACCGACGTGATGCCTCCAGGCGTCGCGACGCCCATCGAGGAAGTGGAAGAGTCGACGCATGCAGGTCTGGCCGGGACAGATGTATCCCCTGGGTGCCACGTACGACGGTGCGGGCACCAACTTCGCGGTGTACTCCGAGACGGCGGAACGCATCGAGCTGTCACTGCTGCACGACGACGGCTCGGAGACCGCCGTCGAACTGCGGGAGACCGACGCGTTCGTACGGCACGCCTACCTCCCCGGCATCATGCCGGGGCAGCGGTACGGCTTCCGGGTGCACGGCCCCTACAAACCGGAACGCGGTGCCCGGCACAACTCCGCCAAGCTGCTGCTGGACCCGTACGCAAAGGCGGTCAGCGGCAGCATCGACTGGGACGAGGCGGTGTACGGCTACCACTTCGGCAAGCCGGACAGCCGCAACGACCTGGACTCGGCGCCGCACACCATGACGTCGGTCGTGATCAACCCGTACTTCGACTGGGGTGACGACCGCCCGCCGCGCACCGACTACCACGAGACGGTGCTCTACGAGGCGCACGTCAAGGGCCTGACCATGCTCCACCCCGACCTGCCGGACGACCTGCGCGGCAGCTACGCCGCGCTGGCCCACCCCGCGGTCATCGAGCACCTGACCAAGCTGGGCGTCACGGCCCTGGAGCTGATGCCGGTCCACCAGTTCGTGCACGACCACCGGCTGGTCGACGCGCAGCTGGCGAACTACTGGGGCTACAACACCATCGGCTTCTTCGCCCCGCACAACGCCTACGCGTCCTGGGGCGACCGCGGGCAGCAGGTGCTGGAGTTCAAGTCGGCGGTACGGGCGCTGCACGAGGCCGGCATCGAGGTCATCCTCGACGTGGTCTACAACCACACGGCGGAAGGCAACCACCTCGGCCCGACGCTGTCCTTCCGCGGCCTGGACAACGCCTCGTACTACCGGCTGGCGGACGACCCGCGCTACTACATGGACACCACCGGCACCGGGAACTCGCTGCTGATGCGCAGCCCGCACGTCCTCCAGCTGATCATGGACTCGCTGCGCTACTGGGTGACGGAGATGCGGGTGGACGGGTTCCGTTTCGACCTGGCGGCGACGCTGGCCCGGCAGTTCCACGAGGTGGACCGGCTGTCGTCGTTCTTCGACCTGGTGCAGCAGGACCCGGTGGTCAGCCAGGTCAAGCTGATCGCCGAGCCGTGGGACGTGGGCGAGGGCGGCTACCAGGTGGGCAACTTCCCGCCGCTGTGGACCGAGTGGAACGGCAAGTTCCGCGACACCGTACGGGATCTGTGGCGCGGCGAGCCACGCGCCCTGGCCGAGTTCGGCTCCCGGCTGACCGGCTCCTCCGATCTCTACCAGGGCGACGGACGGCGCCCGCTGGCCTCCATCAACTTCGTCACCTGTCACGACGGCTTCACCCTGCGCGACCTGGTCAGTTACGACGGCAAGCACAACGAGGCCAACGGCGAGGACAACAAGGACGGCGAGAGCTTCAACCGGTCCTGGAACTGCGGCGCCGAGGGGCCGACGGACGACCCCGCCGTACAGGAGCTGCGGGCCCGCCAGATGCGCAACTTCATCGCCACGCTGATGCTGTCGCAGGGGGTGCCGATGCTCAGCCACGGTGACGAGTTCGGGCGCACCCAGCGCGGCAACAACAACGCGTACTGCCAGGACAACGAGCTGACGTGGGTGCGCTGGCCGGGGCCGGGGCCGGACGGGGACGGCACCGGGACTGGGACCGAGACCGCGGAGGAGACCGGCGACGAAGCCGAGGAGGATCCGGAGCTCGCGGCCGTCCGCGAGGAGGACCAGGAGTTCCTGGCCTTCGTCCGGCAGATGGTGTGGCTGCGGCGCGACCACCCGGTGTTCCGGCGGCGGCGCTTCTTCCACGGCCGCCCCATGGAGGGCACCCACGACGAGCTGTCCGACATCGCCTGGTTCACCGCGGAGGGCGAGGAGATGCGGCAGCGGGACTGGCAGGCGGCGCACGCCAAGTCGCTGACGGTCTTCCTGAACGGCAGCGCGATCACCGAGCCGGGCCCGCGCGGCGAGCGCATCACCGACGACTCCTTCCTGCTGATGTTCAACGCGCACGAGGACGAGCGGGAGTTCACGGTGCCGGTCGACCACGGTCGCCAGTGGCAGGCGGTGGTGGACACCGCCCACCCGGAGGCGGTCGCCGACGGCGGCGGTGTCAAGGCCCAGGCCGGCGACCGCCTCCCGCTGCCGGGCCGCAGCATGCTGGTGCTGCAACGGCCCGCCTAGGCGGGAGGGGCACCGGTCGGGATACGCCACGGGCCGTACGGCCGACTCCGCCATTGCGGTGGTTCCCGGTGCTTTCGTACGGCCCCGGCCGGGGGCCGTTCGGCGTAGCCGGGGTGCCCGGTCCGGGCCGTGCCCAGGGCCGACGGGCGGGGGCCTGCGGTCAGGGAAACCGGCGGAGGTCGCCGCCCGGTGCTGTCCGGCGCATACACCCGGGCCGTACGGGCCGTGCGTACGCAGCGCTCCGGTGCCCGGGCGGCCCGGGCCGGATGAAACAACAAGCCGTCCGGCGGGTACGGGTGTTCCCATGACGGCCGAATCCAGTGCGCCACCCACCGCCACTGCGCCTCCCACCGCCACGTACCGGCTCCAGCTCCAGCCGGACCTGCCCTTCGCCGCGGCCGAGAAGGCCGTGCCGTACCTTGCAGCGCTGGGCGTCTCCCACCTCCACCTCTCTCCTGTGCTGGAGGCGGTGCCCGGTTCCACACACGGCTACGACGTGGTGGACCACGCGCGGGTCCGGGCCGAGCTGGGCGGCGAGGAGGGGCTGCGCGCGCTGGCCGCGACGGCCGCGGCGCATGGACTGCGACTGGTGGTGGACACCGTGCCCAACCACATGGCCGTACCCGCGCCGGAGTCGCTGAACGCCGCGCTCTGGGCGGTGCTGCGGGACGGCCCCGCGTCCCCGTACGCCCGCTGGTTCGACATCGACTGGGACGGCGGGCACGGCGGGCGGGTGCTGCTGCCGGTGCTGGGCGGGCGCCTGGGCGACGAGCTGGGGAACATCCGGGTCGACGGCGACGTACTGCGCTATCACGACCACGCCTTCCCCATCCGCCCCGGCACCGAGCGGCTGCCGCTGCCCCGCCTCCTGGACGCGCAGTGGTACCGCCTGTCCTGGTGGCGGCTGGCCCGCAGCGAGATCAATTACCGGCGCTTCTTCACCATTTCGGAGCTGATCGGCGTACGGGTCGAGGACGAGGCGGTCTTCGGGGCGACCCATGCCACGATCCTGCGGCTGCTGCGCGAGGGCGTCGTCGACGGGCTGCGCATCGACCACCCGGACGGCCTGGCCGCCCCCGGCGACTACCTCGCCCGGCTGCACGCCGCCACCGGCGGGCGCTGGACGGTGGTCGAGAAGATCCTGACCGGCCGGGAGCGCCTGCCGCAC
The DNA here is from genome assembly GCF_000720725.1 of Streptomyces rimosus subsp. rimosus. Lineage (GTDB taxonomy): Bacteria > Actinomycetota > Actinomycetes > Streptomycetales > Streptomycetaceae > Streptomyces > Streptomyces rimosus_A. The sequence continues at coordinate 53,295 of NZ_JOCQ01000015.1, read as the reverse complement.
GGCTGGTCGTGCGCGGGCACCACCGGCTACGACGCGCTGCGGCACCTCGACGGCCTGTTCGTCTGCCCGCTCGGCTCCGGCCGCCTGTTCACCGTCTACCGGGACTTCGTGGCCCCGCTGGCGGACGCGGGCGGCGACTGGGAGGAAACGGTACGCCGCGCCGCCTACGAGGTGGTCACCCACGACCTCGCCGCGGAGGTCGAACGGCTGGTGCGGACCGCCGGACGGGTCAGCGACCAGGCGTCCCGCCAGGGCGACCACGCGCCCTGGGCCCTGCGCACCGCCATCCGCGAGCTGCTGGTCCGGCTGCCCGTCTACCGCCCGTACGCCACCGACCACGCCGGGGCCCGGGACCCGCGGCGCGCCGAGCAGGACGCGGCGATGCTGGCCGAGGCCGCCGCCCGGGCGCGTACGGTCTTCCGCTCGCCGCAGGAGGCGCTGGCCGTGGACCTGGTGCGCGATCTGGCGCTCGGCCTGCTCGGGGACGGCCCGGACTGCGAGGACTTCCGCGCCCGCTTCGCCCAGACCTCCTCCGCGCTGCGCGCCAAGTCCGTGGAGGACACCGCCTTCTACCGCTACGTGCCGCTGCTGTCGGCCTGCGAGGTCGGCGCCGACCCGGGGGCGCCCACGGTGGGCGTGGACACCTTCCACGCGTACTGCGCCCGTATCCAGCGGGACTGGCCGCTGACCTCGACGGTGCTCTCGACGCACGACACCAAGCGCAGCGCCGACGCACGGGCGCGGATCGCCGTGCTGACCGAGTGCCCGGAGCGGTGGCGGGACCTGCTGCGCCGGGCGTCCGCCGGCCCGGGCGAGGGCCCGCAGCCGCCGGACCAGCACCTGGCGTGGACGGCCTGGCAGACCGCCTTCGGCCTGGGCAAGCCGTCCGCCGAACGGCTGATCCCGTCGGTGCTCAAGGCCGTGCGCGAGGCCGGGCTGCAGACGTCCTGGACGGAACAGGACGCCGGGTACGAGGAGGCGGTCGGCGAGTTCCTGCGCGCGGGGCCGTGCGGTCCCGCGGCATCCTTGCTCACCGAGCTGGCCGCCGACCTCGCGCCGTACATCCGCGCCAACGTGCTGAGCGCGGCGCTGCTCCACCTGACGATGCCCGGCGTGCCGGACCTCTACCAGGGCACCGAGACCGAGTTCACCGCCCTGGTCGACCCCGACAACCGCCGCCCGCCCCGGCTGCGCGCCGATCTGCTCACCGAACTGGACGACGGGGCCGACCCGCAGGACCTCTCCGCGGAGAAGCTGCTGCTGACGGCCAGGGCGCTGCGTCTCCGCCGCGACCGTCCCGACTGGTTCGGTGTCCACGGCACGTACACCCCCCTGCACGCCGACGGCTCGGCGGCCGGCCACTGCCTGGCCTTCGTCCGCGCCGGACGGGCCGTGACGGTGGCCACCCGCCTCTCCCTCCGGCTGGCCGAGGACGGCGGCTGGCGCGACACGGAACTGACCCTTCCGGGCCCGGGCCCGTGGCACGACCTGCTCACCGGCCGGGAGGTGCCGGGACCGGTGGTCTGCCTGCGTGAGCTGCTGGCACGGTATCCGGTGGCGCTGCTGGTGGGAGAGGGCTGACGCCCGAGGCGTACGGACCCGACCGCGCGACGACTGCCCGGTGCGAAACCGGAGGGGGAACGGAAGTCGTCTGCCCAATGCGGAACCGGAGGAGCAACGGCAGTCGTCTGCCCAGTGGTCGACTCCGAGGAGTACGTAGAGTGCGTATCTACATCAGCGCGGACATGGAAGGCGTCACGGGGCTCGTCGACGCCGACGACGTCCAGCCGGGCGGGCGGGATTACGAACGCGGACGGCTGATGATGGCGGAGGACGTGAACGCCGCCGTCCGGGGTGCGGTCGCCGCCGGTGCGACGGACATCGTCGTCAACGACGCGCACGGGCCCATGCGCAACCTGCTGCCCGAGGCCCTGCATCCGGCGGCGCGGCTCATCCGCGGCAAGCCCAAGCAGATGGGCATGCTCGAAGGGCTCACACCGGAGCACGACGCCGTGGTCTGCGTCGGCTACCACGCGCGGGCGGGCACGCTCGGTGTGCTCAGCCACAGCTTCATGGGCCATGAGATCGAGGACATCTGGCTGGACGGCCGCCCCGTGGGCGAGATCGGCCTGGCGCAGGCCACCGCGGCGGCCCTCGGCGTGCCCGTGGTGGCCCTCACCGGTGACGACGGCGCCTGTACGGAGGCGAAGGAGTGGGACGACTCGATCGCCACCGCCGCCGTGAAGCAGGCGCACGACCGTTTCGCCGCCGCGCTGCTCCCGGATTCGGAGGCCCGCCGGGCCATCGAAGAGACGGTCGCCGCCGCGCTCTCCACGCCGCCGCGGGCGCCCGAGCCACCGCCGGCCCCGTGCGTCCTGACCGTCCGCTGGCAGTCCGCATCGGTGGCCGTGACACTGCTGGGGATACCCGGGGTGACCTCGGTGGACGGCCGGACCGTACGGGCGCGCGGGGCGCTTGCCGATCTGTACCGGCTCTTCGGGGTGTGGATGCGGGTGGCGGCTTCGCTGACCCGTCAGCAGCCGTATTGCTGACCGGTTGGCGGTCGCGTCGTCGCCCGCGGCCTCGTTCACCGGCGCCCGGGCGGCGGATGCGCCTCCCTGAGGAGGTCCACGAAGTGCTCGGCCGCGCCGGTCGGAGGTACGCGGGAGAAGACGGTGATCTCGCGGCGCCAGGGCGGGTCGGTGGGGACGGCGGTGCAGTGCAGACCGGTCAGTTCGTGGGCGGCGGTGAGGAGGACGCCCACACCGGCCGCCGCCATGCGGACCGCCGTCGAGGTGTGCTGGGTGCGGACCGCCGTACGGGGTGTGAAGCCAGCCCGTTCGCACTCCACGTCCAGCCACCGCCGGCCCGCCACGACCGGTTCCAGCGCGCAGCGCACCCACGGGCGGTCGGCGACCTCCTCGATGCGTACGGCGGTACGGCCGGTGAGCGGGTCGCCGGGCGGCAGGACCAGCACCATCTCCTCCTCCCCCACGACCGTGACCGGCCCCGGCCACTCCTTGGGGCGCGGCCCGACCGCCACGTCGGCCACGCCGCGTTCCATATGCTCGTACAGCTCGTCGGTGGTGGCGTACTCGTGCAGGACCAGGCGCACACCGCCGTACTCGCGCCCCCAGCGCACGCAGACCTCCGGCAGCACGCCGATGGCGTGCGCGTGCACCGTCGCGATGTGCAGCTCGCCGCCGCGCGCCGCGCCGGAGGCCAGCGCGGCGCGGCGGGCCTGTGCGGCGCTGCGTACGGCGAGTTCGGCGTGCGGGAAGTAGGCGCGCCCCATGGGCGTCAGCCCGACGCCGCGCGGCATCCGCTCCAGCAGCGGCCCGCCGACTTCCCGTTCGAGGGCCTTGATCTGGTGGGAGAGCGCCGACTGCGTCACGTGCAGCAGCTCGGCCGCGCGCGTGAAGGAGCCCTCCTCGACCACGGTGACCAGGTACTCCATCTGCCGCAGACTCATCCGGCCCCCGCCCTCCCATGAACGATGTTCATCGCCTCCATGGAAACATTGCCTTGGACTCATGGGCGGGCGGGGGCGGAGGCTGGCCGCATGAGCGACATGAACAGCGGTGGTACGGGGACGGGGGCCGCGCCCGGCGGCGAGACCGACGTGATCGTCATCGGCGGCGGGACCGGCGGCTACAGCACGGCCCTGCGGGCCGCCTCCCTCGGGCTGCGGGTGGTCCTCGCCGAGCGGGACCTCGTCGGCGGGACCTGTCTGCACCGCGGCTGCATCCCGAGCAAGGCGATGCTGCACGCGGCGGAACTGGTGGACGGCATCGCCGAGGCCCGCGAGCGCTGGGGCGTGAAGGCCACGCTCGACAGCGTCGACTGGGGCGCGCTGACCGCCACCCGGGACGACATCGTGACGCGTAATCACCGGGGCGTGGAAGGGCACTTGGAGCGTGCCGGGGTGCGTGTGGTGCGCGGGAGCGCGCGCCTGACCGGCCCGCGCTCCGTGTTCGTCGCGGCACCGGACGGCGGGGAGTTCACCGCGCGGCGCGGCATCGTGCTCGCCACCGGCTCCCGCCCGCGCCTGCTGCCCGGCCTCGCACCCGACGGCCGTACCGTCGTCACCAGCGACGACGCCCTGTTCGCGCCCGGTCTGCCGGACTCGGTCCTGGTGCTGGGCGGCGGCGCGATCGGCGTCGAGTACGCGTCCTTCCACCGGTCGATGGGCGCCCGGGTGACCCTCGTGGAGGCCGTCGGCCGGCTGCTGCCCCTGGAGGACGAGGAGGTGAGCCGCCACTTGGCGCGCGGCCTGAAGAAGCGCGGCATCACGGTCCGTACGGACTCGACGCTGACCGGGACCGAGGTGACGGAGTCCGGTGTACGGGCCACCGTACGCACCCGCGGCGGCGAGGAGACCGTCGAGGCCGAGCGGCTGCTCGTCGCGGTCGGCCGGGTCCCGGTGACCGACGGCCTGGACCTCGCCGCGGCCGGACTCGCCACCGACGCACGCGGTTTCGTGCCGCCCGCCGACTGGTCCCGGCTGGAGACCGCCGTACCCGGCATCCACGTCGTGGGCGACCTGCTGCCGCCTCCCTCGCCGGGCCTGGCGCACGCCTCCTTCGCGGAAGGCCTGCTGGTCGCCGAGACGCTGGCCGGCGTGCCGTCCCGGCCGGTGGACCACGCGACCGTGCCGCGCGTGACGTACTCCTCGCCGCAGACCGCCTCGGTCGGCCTGACCGAGGCCGAGGCACGGGCCCGCGGCCTGGAGATACGGGTCAACACGATGCCGCTGACGGCGGTCGCCAAGGGCATGGTGCACGGGCAGGGCGGCGTGGTGAAGGTCGTCGCGGCGGCGGACGGCGCGGGCGGCGAGGCCACCGGAACCGTACTCGGTGTCCACCTGGTCGGCCCGCACGTCTCCGAAATGATCGCCGAGAGCCAGCTGATCGTCGCCTGGGACGCCGAACCGTCCGACGTGGCGCAGCACATCCACGCGCATCCGACGTTGTCGGAGGCGGTCGGTGAGACGTTTCTGACGCTGGCGGGGCGGGGGCTGCATCAGCATTGAGGGGCGGGGGCGCACGGAACGGGCGTACGAGCCCCCGGGCGCCGCCCGGCTCCGGACATACGAGCCCCCGGGCGCCACCCGGCTCCGGGCATCCGCCCCCTCAGCGGCCGGCGAACACCGACCGCACCCGCGCGCCGTTGACGATCAGGACCACACCAACCAACAGCACGCCGCACACGCCCTGTTCGGTCCTCAGCCACGCCGGAAACGCCCCGGGCAGCACGACGATGACCGTGCGGACCCACACAGCGTCGGTCACCGTATCCGGGTGGTCCCGCAGCAGCACGACGGCGCCCGGCGTGAGGACGCTGAGGGCCGCGATAGCAGCCGACGGGCAGCCTCGTGCTGCAAAGCGCCCGCCGGATGCGGGAGCCACCCGTCTCGTGGATGGCCCCGCCTCGTGAGCGGCCGTCATCAGCATCCGGCCCGTCCCCCGCCGGTCCGTCGTCCGGCCGGACGAAACGCGGCCCCGGCCCGCCTCAAGGGGACGCCGGGCGGACCCGTACTGGATCACCAGTAGGGCCGGTGCCGCGAAGGCTTACCGCGCACACCCCTGGCCGTCCCCGCCCCCGTCACTCCGCCCCACCCGCCACCCTCCGCACCTCGAACCCGCCGCGTCCGTCGAACCGCACCTCCAGCACGGTGGTGAACCCGTCCGCGAGCGAAGGTTCGCGCAGGCGCTTGAACGTGGCGTGGATGCTGACGTCCGGCACCCGGTCGCGGCCCGTCCGCACGGCGTTGCGCCGCAGCGAGCCCGCGACATCCGGCGGGAACCAGTACGCCGTCACGCTCGCGCCCCGGTTCCGCCCCAGCGTCACCAGTGGCTGCCACTCCGCCGGCGACGGATTGGTGTTGTCGACCGCCACCGGCCGACCGGCGGCGAGCGCCTCTCCCACCAGTCGCAGCTGCCGCTGCTGCTTGTTGCGGGCCGCCCGCGGGAACAGATCCTTGCTGACGAGCGCGTAGCGCCCGGAGAGGCACTGCCCGTAGAAGGCCGACTTGCCGGACGCCTGCAACCCCACGAGAACGGCCAGGTCAAGTCCCGTGAACGGCTCACTCAACGACGGTCTCCTTCGGGTTGGCAGGCCGCTTCAGCCGGGTCCGGCCCGCCCCATGGGCACATCCGGCTGTGCCTCCGAAGGAGCCGGAAGGCGGCCGGCCTCGGCCCAGGCCGGGCCGTCCGCCGCCTTCCCTCCGTACCTACCCCTGCGTAAGGACGTACCCCACACTCCCGAACGCAACATGGTCCCCCTGCTGCACCGATACCTCCCCCACCACCCGGCGCCCGTTGACGCAGGTGCCGTTGGTGGAGCCGAGGTCACGGAGGAACCAGGTGCCGTTGGTGTTGCGGAGTTCGGCGTGGGAGCGGGAGACGGTGTCGTGGTTCAGGCGCAGGCCGGAGCCGGGGGCCCGGCCTATGAGGAGGGGGAACGGGCCCGGGGCGGGGAGGAGGAGCTTCGGCAGGCGTTCGCGGCTCCATGCCCGGCGGACCATGATGTTGAACGCCGACATCTTGCCCACCGCGCGCAGCACGGCGCCCTCGACCCGACCGCGGGAGGCGAGATCGGCCGTGGCGGCGTCGAGTTCGGCGTGCCGGCGGGCGCTCAGCACCAGTTCCAGCCGCCGCAGGAAGGTGTCCTGGGACAGCCTGCCTTGCGCCGCGCCCTCGCGCAGCAGCTCCAAGGCGCGCTCCCGGTCGGCTTCCGACGGGCGCGCCGGTCGGGCCGGGAACTCCAGCGATGTCATGCGGGTGATTGTCCGGCGCCCGCGGGCCGGTGTCCAGCCTGGAAGGCCGTGGTGCGGGGCAGCCGCGGCCGGTGGCGGCCCCCTCGGAAACCCCTGGTACCCCGCCCGCCCTCCGGCTGCGATCGCCGCCGGCCCGCGAGAAGGAGAGGAGACGAGAGCCGTGCCGACGTACCCCTGTGTACGCTCCCGTCCCGTCCGCCGGGCCGACTGCTGTTCCGGCCGGAGCCGGACGACGGTGTGATCCTGGACATTCTGCGGCGCGTCGAGACCGGCTCGCTGGACGCCCAGGCCCGCAGGGCAACCGCCGAGGGCGGCGTGGAGCAGGCCGCGCGGGAGGAACTGGACTTCTTCCACTGATGCCCGTCGCCCCGCGACTGGTGGCGGGTCGCCTGGACCTCCCCGCCCGGGCGGGGAGGCGAGGTCGCCACCCGCCGTCTCGCGGCCGAGGGCGCGGAGAGGACCGTCGGCGAAACGGACCAGCCGAACGTCCCGATGGCGGCGGCTTTCGCCAAGGCGGGCTACCCGATGACGCGGGAGCGTGCATTCTTCATCTGAGGCCGGACGGGGCTTTCTTCGTCCGCGCGCCGGACGAAGGAGGACAGCCGTGCTCTTCGAGGTGTGGGCACCGGACGCCGAACGGGTCGCGCTGCATTTCGTGTCGCCCCATGGACGCGCGGAAGGCGACGAAGTGGAGGACGGTGCGGCGGGCGGCCGTGTCGCGAACGGTGCCCTGACCACCGGGCACGCCGTGGCGACCGGGTACGTCCCCACCGGGTCCGTACCCGCCGAGCACGTCCCCATGGAGCGCGCCCCCGGCCGTGCGGGCTGGTGGCGGGCCGATGTACCGGCCCGCCACGGTGACCGCTACGGCTTCCGCCTCGACGACGGCCCGCTGCTGCCCGACCCGCGCTCGGTCCGGCAGCCCGAAGGGCCGGACGGGCCGAGCGCGGTCGTCGAGCACGGCCGGTTCGCCTGGCGGCACGCGTGGCGCGGGCGGCCCCTGCCGGGGGCGGTGCTGTACGAGCTGCACGTGGGCACGTTCACCGGCGCCGGCACCTTCGACGCGGCCGTCGAGCGCCTGCCCCACCTAGCCGACCTGGGCATCACCCATCTGGCGCTGATGCCGGTGTGCCCGTTTCCCGGGACGCACGGCTGGGGGTACGAGGGCGTCGCGCCCTGGGCCGTTCATGAACCGTACGGCGGTCCGGACGGGCTCAAGCGGCTGGTGGACGCCGCGCACGGGCACGGTCTGGGCGTCGTCCTGGACGTCGTGCACAACCACCTGGGCCCGTCCGGCAATCATCTGCCCGCTTTCGGGCCGTATTTCACGGAGACCCACCACACTCCGTGGGGCGCCGCGGTCAACCTCGACGCGCCCGGGTCGGACGAGGTGCGCGCGTACTTCATCGGGAGCGCGCTCGCCTGGCTGCGGGACTACCGGATCGACGGGCTGCGGCTCGATGCCGTACATGCCCTGCACGACACCCGGGCCCGCCATTTCCTCGCCGACCTGTCCGGTGCGGTCGACGCGCTCGCCACACACCTGCGCCGCCCGCTCTTCCTGATCGCCGAGTCCGATCTCAACGATCCGCGCGTCCTCGCGCCGCGCTCCAGCGGCGGCCACGGCCTGCACGCGCAGTGGAACGACGACTTCCACCACAGCCTCCACACAGCGCTGACCGGCGAGTCCCAGGGCTACTACGCCGACTTCGCGCGTGCACCGCTCGCCGCCCTCGCCAAGACGCTGACCGGCGGCTTCTTCCACGACGGTACGTACTCCAGCTTCCGCGGCCGGCGGCACGGCAGCCCGCTGGACCGGCGCGCCACCGACGCCCACCGTCTGCTGGCCTACGCCCAGACGCACGACCAGATCGGCAACCGGGCACTCGGCGACCGGCTGGCCGCCGGCCTCTCCCCCGGCCTGATCGCCTGTGGTGCCGCGCTGGTGCTGTGCGCCCCGTTCACACCGATGCTGTTCATGGGCGAGGAGTGGGGTGCCCGTACGCCCTGGCAGTTCTTCACCGACCACACGGACCCGGAACTGGCCGCGGCGGTACGCGACGGGCGCCGCCGCGAGTTCGCCGCGCACGGCTGGCGGGAGTCGGAGATCCCGGATCCGCAGGACCCGGCCACGCGGAACCGTTCCTGCCTGGACTGGTCGGAGCCGGAGCGCGAGCCGCACGCGGCCCTGCTGGCCTGGTACCGCACCCTGCTCGCGGTGCGCGCCGCACACCCGGAGCTGACCGACCCGGACATGACACGGACCGAGGTCACCTACGACGAGGAGGCCCGCTGGCTGTCCGTGCGGCGCGGGGCGGTGCGGGTGGTGGTGCGTCTGGACGGGGAGGGCACGGCCGAGGTGCCCGGGTCCGGCGGGCGGGCGCGGGTGCTGGCGGCCTGGCCGGACACCTCGTACATCACGGGTGCCGCGCGTACCAACGGCACCCCGGACGCCGTCGCGGCCGGTCCGGGCGGCGTCCTGAGACTGCCGCCCGGGTCGGCCGCGGTGCTGAAGGAGGAGGAGTGACCTGCCCCGGACGGGGAATCAGCGCTTGAACTCCGCGACGAAGGTCTCGCAGAACGCCTTCAGGTCGTCCGGCTTACGGCTGGTGATCAGCTTGTTCGGGCCGCCGGTGCAGACCTTGACCTGCTCGTCCACCCAGGTGCCGCCGGCGTTCCGGATGTCCGTCTGCAGGCTCGGCCAGGACGTCAGCGTACGGTCGCGGACCACGTCCGCCTCGATCAGCGTCCAGGGCGCGTGGCAGATGGCCGCGACCGGCTTGCCCGCGTCGAAGAAGCCGCGGGCGAAGGCCACGGCCTTCTCATTCATCCGCAGCGCGTCCGGGTTGGCCACGCCGCCGGGCAGCACCAGCCCGTCGAAGTCGCCGACCTGCGCCTGGTCCACGGTCTGGTCGACGGGGAAGGTGTCCGCCTTGTCCAGGTGGTTGTACGCCTGCACACGGCCGGACTCGGTGGAGACCAGCTTCGGCGTGCCGCCCGCGTCGATCACCGCCTGCCACGGTTCGGTCAGCTCGACCTGCTCGATGCCTTCGGGTGCTACGAGAAACGCCACCTGCATGGCCGTTCATCCTTTGCGCTCGTCCTGCTGACGAAGAGGTGTTCCCTTCGCGGTCTTCTTTTCGCATCCCCGGCCACAACCGGGCAAAAACGTGCCAAATGGGAGGTGATTCACCCTCGGTAAGCGGGTACCGGGTTGCGTCGCCCGCAAACGGGGCAGCGCAGCCCCGCTGGCCCGATTGTCGAGAGTGGTCTCGCCTGTTAGACACTGTGTCCATGCCTCTGCGTATCGCCGACCTCCTCGCCCGGCCGGAGCTGAACCTGTCGGTCACCTACGACGTCCCGGCGGGGCAGCTGGACCGTACGGTCGAGGCCGCGACCGTCTCCGACCTGCTGCATCCCGGCAAGTGGCTGCAAGGCGGCGAGCTGCTGATGACGATCGGCCTGGTGCTGCCGATGGAGCCGGCGGCCTGCCGGGCGTACGTCCAGGACGTGACCGAGGGCGGGGCGGCCTGCCTGGCGCTCGGACTGGGCCGTGGGCTCCCCTACCAGAAGGCCCCCGCGCCGCTGGTCGACGCCGCGCGCGAAGCGGGCCTGCCGCTGCTGACGGTGCCCGACGAGGTGCCGTTCATCGCGGTCACCAAGGCGGTGTTCGACGCGCGCGCCGACGAACAGCGCACCGTACTGCAGCGCGCGTTCGCGACGCAGCGGCGGCTCACCGCGGCGGCGACGGACAGTGGCCTCCAGCCGATGCTGGAGGAGTGGACCGCCGCCACCGGAGTCGGCGCCACGGTGCTCGACCCGCTGGGCCGGCTGCTCGCCACGGGCGGCGGGCAGTCCGCTCCGCCACCGGCGGCGCGGGACCTTGTGGAGCGGGTCGCCGCCCGCGGCCTGCGCGGCAGCGCGTCCAGTACGGCCGGAGGCCGCCAGCTGGAGGTGCAGCCGCTCGGCGCCCGGCGGCTGCGCGGTCTGCTGCTGCTCACCGGCTCCCCGGACGCGGCAGCGCGCGCTGTGGTGCCCGGCCTGGTCTCGCTGCTCTCTCTGGAGCTGGAGCGCCGCCACCTGATGGACGAGCCGGAGCGCCGCCGCAGGTCGGCACTGCTCGCGGAGCTGCTGTCCGACGAGGAGGGCCCGGCGGGCCGCGCCCACGGCATCCTGGCCGCCGCCGGCCTGCACGACGACCGGGTCCGCGGCGTCGTGGTCGAGCCCCCGGCCGCGGACCCGGCGGACAGCGGTCCGTACGACATCGCCGCCGACCTGGCCCTGGCCGTCCCCGGCGGCCTGGTCCGCGTCGCGGAGAGCGGGCTCGTCGAGGCGGTGGTGGGCGCGGGGCTGGACGTACGGGACGTGCTCGGCCGGTTCGCGCCGCGCTGCCCCGCGGGCATCGGCCCGCTCGCCCCGCCGGACACCGTACGGGTCTCCCTGCGGCAGGCGGCCGGGCTGCTGGGCGTCAGCCGGGCGAGCGGGGTCCCCGAGGAGGCCCGCCAGAGCGCGGCCAGCCGGCTGCTGCTGGACCTCGGCGACCGCCGTACCCTGCACGGTTACGCCGACGCCGTCCTCGGCCCGCTCGATCTCGCCGACCACGGCGAGGAGTTGCTGACGACGCTCGCCGCCTGGCTGGAGACCGGCGGCGCGTGGGACGCCACCAGCCGCCGCCTCGGCGTGCACCGGCACACCGTACGCAACCGGCTCGACAAGGCCATGGACCTGACGGGCCGTCGCCTCGACGACCCCGACGACCGCTTCGACCTGTGGCTGGCCACCCGCATCCGAAGCGGCGGCGACATCCCGGCCGGCGGCCCCGGACGGCCCTGACGGCCTCCGCCGCGCCCCGGTGTGTCCAACAGCCCACCCCCCTGCATGTCCCCGCCCCCCTCTCCTGTCCTACCGTCAGGGGATGCAGACCCCATGCTCCGAAGGAGACCGCGCCGCCGAGGCCGACCGGGACGGCGCGGCGCCCGGCAGGCTGATGGCCATCAGCGACCTGCACATCCGCTACGAGGAGAACCGCGCCATCGTCGACCGGCTGCGGCCCGCCTCGGAGGCCGACTGGCTGCTGGTGGCCGGGGACGTCGGTGAGTACGTCGAGGACATCCGCTGGGCGCTGACCGTGCTCAGCCGGCGCTTCGCCAAGGTGATCTGGGTGCCCGGCAACCACGAACTGTGGACGCCGTCCAACGACCCCGTACAGCTGCGCGGCGTCCGTCGCTACGAACACCTGGTGGCGCTGTGCCGGGAGTTGGGCGTGCTCACGCCCGAGGACCCCTACCCGGTGTGGGAGGGCGAGGGCGGCCCGGCCGTGATCGCCCCGCTCTTCGCGCTGTACGACTACAGCTTCCGCCCGCCCGGCACCTACACCAAGGAGGCGGCGCTGGCCGTCGCCGAGCAGGCCGGGGTGGTCTGCACGGACGAGTTCTTCCTGCACCCGGACCCGTACCCGACCAGGGAGGCGTGGTGCCGGGCCCGCGTGGCGGCCACCGAGGCCCGGCTCGCCGAAATTCCCGAAGACCTGCCCACCGTACTGGTCAACCACTGGCCCATCGTCCGCGAACCCACCGAGCCGCTGTGGCACCCGGAGTTCGCCCTGTGGTGCGGCACCAAGGCCACCGCCGACTGGCCCCGCCGCTTCCGCGCCGCCTCCGTCGTCTACGGCCACCTCCACATCCCGCGCACCATCGAGGTGGACGGCATTCCGCATGTCGAGGTCTCGCTCGGTTATCCCCGCGAATGGCGCCGCCGCAAGGCGGCCCCGGGGCAGCTGGTGCAGATCCTGCCGGCGGTGGAGCGGGCGCCGCAGTTCTGAGGGGCGGCGGGCGGGCCGGGGAGCACGGCGGCCGCGTGCAGTTGCCAGGGTGGGAGCGAACTTCCGAAAACCTGCCCGTGGTGCGGAGTCTTCTGGTGGGATGGGTACCACGATTTCGGTGGTGATCGCGGGGGCGCACGGTGGGGTTGGAGTTCGGGCACCACCTCGGCCTGTCCGGGGCAGTGTCCGACCTGCCCCTGTCCCCTCTCATCCCGCACTACGGGCAACTCCTGTCCCTCCAACGCACCCTCGGCCTGCGACACCTCGGCGAAGCGCTCACGTCCGACGACGCTCACCTGCACATACTGGACGGGGTGTTCGTCTCCCGCCGACACCGCGCACGGGAGCGCGTCGGCCACCAGGAGCTCCAGCGAATCTCGGTGCTCCGCCCGAACGCGGCACGGCTTCTGCGCGCCCTGCAGGACGTGCACGCCCGCCACCCCGCAGCACTGCGGCGGGTGCTCCTGTACCAGCTGACCGAGCTGTTGCAGGACCACCCTCAGGGCAAAGATGCCGCCACGGCCGTAGCGCTGGGCGTTGCGCCTGACGAAGCCCGGGCACTGGTCCACGCGGCCCGCGCGCTCCCCCGGTTCTCGTCTGCGCAGCGGGCCGCGGCGCAGGCTCTGGAGGACGAGTGGGAGCATCGGCGCCTGCATGCTGCCGACCGGCTCGTCCGGGAGCTTCCGCGCGCGGCGGAGCAGGACCCATGGCTGGGCCGGCGCATGCGGCAGATCGTCGCAGCCCTGCGGGACACCGAGGAAAAGCTTGCCGCGGCGGCCCGGCTGGAGGACGAGGGCGACCCGGAAGCGGCCGGTGAGCTCTACCTGTCAGCCGCGCGGCTGGCCTGCGACGATCCCGACGCGCTGCGGGGCCTCGTCCGCACCCGTCAAGCCGGTACGGACTCGCCGGCTGCCGGGCTCGGCCCGGACTCGGTGACCCTGACCTGGCCCGCCGACCCGGACGTACAGATGTGGCGGGTCATCCGGCTCGCCGCGCCCGACGAGTCACCGGCCGTTCTCGCCGACACGGCGGACAGTTGCTTCGAGGACCGAAAGCCGCCGCTCGGCAGCGAGATCCGTTACGCCGTGCTGCCGTTGCGCGAGCGGCTCATCGACGGACCGCCCATCGTGTCCGCACGTTTCCTCGCGGCCCCTGACGTGACGGACCTGCGCTTCACCGAGGGACCGAACCGCCTTGACGCGACCTGGTTGCGCCCGCCCGGAGCCGCAGCCGTCAGCGTCTCGCTGACCGGGCCGGACGGCCGGCCCGCCGAGACCGTCACACACGACGGGGGCTTCACCGCCCGGGGGCTCCCGCCCGGCACGTACCGGGCCCGGGTCAGCTGCCGTTACCGCACGGCGGCGGGCCGGGAAGTCCGCTCCCCCGGCATCGAGGCCCGGCACACCGTCCGCCCCTGGCCCGATCCCGTACGGTCGCTGGCGGCGGCCGCGAAGGGCGGCGGCGTGCGCTTCACCTGGACCGGTGGCGCAGGTGCCGACATACGTCTGGTCGAATGGCCCGGTGACGCCCCGGAGCCGGGCGCGGCATTCCTCCCCTCGTCCCGTGCGCTGCCCGAACCGCTGGCCTGGCCCCTCGTCGACGGCCACCCCGGAGTGTTCTCGCCCCCGGCCGGCACCGCCCGGGTGACCGCCGTGGCGGTGCTCGGCGACCGCGCCGTGGCCGGGCCGAGCATCCGCATCGAGGTGCCGCCTCCGGTCACCGGATTCCGTGCCACGCGCACCACCGGCGGACTGGCCCGGGTCACCTTCGACTGGCCCGCCGGAACCGGCCGGGTGGCGGTGTTCCGCGAGCAGGACGGGAAACATGACGTGTACCCGGTCACCCGCAGCGTGTTCCTGCGCGAAGGGCTGCGCATCCCCGTCGGTCCGTCGGCCGTGCGGCTGAGCGCGACCGCCGAGGCCCGTACGGCGGGTACGACGGTGATCGCCACCGGTGCCGAGGTGGTGCTGGGTGCCGACATCGCCATCACCTACCGGATCGTGCCGCGACCTCGCCGTCCACTGCGCCGGAGAACCGCGACCGTCCGTGTGACGCTGACCTGCCCCGACGGCGAAGGTGTGGCCGACCTGCCGGAATTCGTCCTGGTGGCGCGCGGCGGCGCACGTGATCCGGTCCGCCCGGCCCACCCCGCCGACGGAGCCACCGTGCTGCAGGTGAGCGGCGAGGAACTGCGTACCGCCGGCGCGGTGGAACGCGAGCTGCCGACCGGGGAGCACCGGCCCCCGTTCGCCCTACGCGGCTTCCTGCTCGGCGGCAACGCCACCTCCGTACGCCTCGACGAACCCTCTCCCGCGACCTTGGTGATCCGCTGACATGACGACCGTCATCTGCCCTTACTGCTTTCACCGCGCCAAAGCCGCGCAGTTGCCCTACCGCTGCCTGATGAAGGCCACCGGCATACGGGGCGGCAAACCCTGCGACGCGGCACGTGACGATCTCTGGGCCGAGTTCATGGGACCGAGCGTGCCGCCGGCGAAGCGGATGCGCGGCCCCGTCTTCGCGCCACCGCGCGGGCTCGGCGGCCTGCGCGGCCGCGGAACGCTCCCCGCCTGCCCGGGCTGCGGAGCCACCACGCCGGTACGGGTCTGCCGTCACTGTCACAACGACTTCCCCAGCGACTACTGCGATCAGGACAGCCGCATCATCGCTCTGGTCGGCGCCAAGGCGTCCGGCAAGAGCACCTACGTCTCCGTCCTGGTCAACGAACTGCGCAACCGAGTGGGTGGCGCCTACAACGCCTCGCTCGCCGCGATGGGGGGCGACACTCAGCGACGCGACCGCGAGATGGCCGAGGACCTCTACGACAGACTGCGGCTGCCCGAGGCCACCCGCCCCGCCGCGATGGGCTTCAACGACCCGCTGCTCTACAGGCTCAGCCTTCCCCGGCGGGGCCCCTTCGGAGACGGCAGCCGGCACACCGCCCTGGTCTTCTTCGACGCCGCCGGAGAAGACCTGAAGAGCGCCGAGGCGATGGACCGCTACACCCACTACCTCTCGGCGGCCGACGGCATCATCATGCTGGTCGACCCGCTCCAGCTCGGTTCCGTACGCGACCAGCTGCCTGCCGGGGAGGGACCGCCGCTCCCTGCCGTGGAAACCGCTCCCCAACAGATCGCGGCCGACCTCGCCTCCCAGTTGCGGTCGCACGGGCGGGGCAGACAGCGGGGCCGGGTCACCACCCCGATGGCCGTCGCCGTGACCAAGACGGACATGCTGCACCCACTGCTCGGTTCACACTCGCCCCTGCTGCACAACGCGTCACACGACGGTGGAGTGCTGGACGACGGTGACCGGCTGACCGTGCACGAGGAGATCCGGTCGCTGATGGAGGGCTGGGACTCCGGGGCGATGCGCCGGCAGCTGGAGCGGGACTTCGCCGAGCTGTCGTTCTTCGGGCTCTCGGCACTCGGCGCGCCGCCGCCCGCCCAGGCTCCGGCCGACGCTCCCAAATCGGGGCCCCAGCCCCTGCGCGTCGAGGACCCGCTGCTCTGGCTCCTCGGCCGGCGCGGGCTGATTCCCGTACGCAAGGCAGGCGCGAAGGGAGCATCGGCATGAGCCTGGCTCAGTTGCACTACACCTCGGCCCCGCCCGGCCCGGACGGCTCCGGCTTCCGCTTCACCGCCGTCACGCCGGGGCTGCCGACATCACTGCTGCGAGAGGCGGAACCGCTCATCGGGTACGAGCCGCCGCGCGACGCCCCGCCGCGTCCCACGGACGAACAGCTCGACGGCTTCCCCCGGATGTTCAGCCACACCCTGCTGTCCGACGGCAGCCGGCTGCTGAGCCGCACGGTCTACACGGGCGCCGACTACAGCGGCCGGTGGGGCAATTTCCATGCCCACGCGGTCCACCTGCCCGTCGGTGCCCGGCTTCCCGGTGACCAATTGCCGATCACCGCCTGGGAGTCCGCCCGGTGGGCGGTCCGGACGCCGGAGGGCGCGGAGCCGGCCCCGCTGACGGCGCTCCCCCCGTCCGGACACTTCGACCGGGAGGGCCTGGTCGCCTTCGCGGGGTCCCGCGCACCATGGCTTGCCGCGTTCTTCGCCGACCTGCGGCGGTCGGCCGAGTCCGCCGACGCACCGCAGATCGTCCTCGTCGAGCGGGACAGCGCCGACGTCGCGCGGTGGATCGCGCTGGCCAGCACCGCCCTGCCCCGGAACGACGCCCACCAGCTCACGTTCACCACCTACACCAGACGGCCACAGCTGGCCGGTCAGCAGATCATCGGTGTCCTTCCGGACGACAGCCGGGGCATGGACGGGTACGACCATCGCTACCGTCTGTACGACTGCACGGGCCGGTCATCCACCGAGCCGGTGTCCGACCTGTGGGCCGAGACCGCCGCGCAGATCTGGCTGGGCGGGGCTCCGCACCTGTTCAAGGAAGCCGCCGGGCTGCCGGGCGCCCCCTTCGACGCCGGCCCGCTCGCCGCGGCGGCCCTCTGCGCCGGCGTCGTCCTCGGGCCGGCCTGCCGTACCGCGGCCATCGGCTGGGCCTGCGAGCACCACGGTGTGCTGGCCGGGGACCGGCTGCCCCGGCTCATCGCGGCGCTCTGTTCGCCCGTGGACGACCGTACGGCCGAGGAATCCGCGGCACTCGCCCGGTTCTGCACGGTCCTCGACGGCAGGGCGCCGGCCGCGGCGACCGCTCCGCTCGCCGCTCTGGTGCTGACCGAGGCCGTCCGCACGAGCAGCCTCGAACTTCCCCGCCTGTCCCCATCGGCCTTCACCGCCGAACACCGCGGGCGCCTGGCCGCCGAACTCGCCACCGACCTGCGCGACGGCATCGCGAACGGGGCGTCGGACGCCATACGCGCGCTCCAGCTCCTGGCAGTCGCCGACCCCCTCGGGGTGGACTGCGCCGATCTCGTCCCGGACCTCGCGCGACGGCTGTCCGCCGCGCTGCTGGCCGACCCCGCGCAGGCCGACGCCCCCGCCGTCCGCAGTGCCCTCGACGGCCACTTCGGTCTGCGCGTCGCGTTGTTCGGCAAGCTGGACGACCTCGCCGCCGGTGATCCGCCGGCGGCGGCCCGGCTGCTCGCCCGGGCCGGGCTTGTCGTCCCGGACACCCAGTCACTGCCTCATCTGCGGATGTGTGCGCTGATGGCCCGAGCAGCAGCCGACGAGGATCGTGTCACGGCATTGCACCATTTGGTCAACGGCGCCGGGGTTCCCCTGTTCACCGAACCGCTCGTGCTGCGCACCGCCATGCGCCTGGTGTGGGACGGCGGCACACCGACCACCGGACAGGCCGCGCTGCTGCTCGGCGAAACGGGCTCGGACGTCCACCGGGCGGCGGGCACCTGGCCCACGCTGGTGCAAGCCGCTCTCGACGCGCCCGCCGACGACCCGCATGCCCCCGACCTCGCCCGTGATCTGCTGCGCTGCTTCCCCGAGGAGCTGGACCCCCGCGTCCGAGGAGCCCTTCTGTTGCTCGAATTCGCCGGAGACCTCACCCATGGGCCCGCAGGCCAGGGCTGGGCTGCCCGGGCGGCATCCCTGCGGGCCGTCGCGGAGCCGGTGGAGCCCGCTGTGCTGACGCGTGCCTTCGACGCCGTGGCGCGCCGGCTGCTGGACACGGAGCGGCCGGACGGTGAGCTGTCCGCGCTGGCCGCCTGCCGGGACGAGGAACTGCTGGCGGCGTACGGCAGGGAGGCACGCACCGACCGGGTACGCGACTTGCTGCGCACCGATCCCATGTACGCCGCCGACTGCTTCACCTGCTGGTCCTCCCACCCAGGGACGGACCCGGTGTGGGATGCAACCCGTAACGGCCTGCTCGATGAGGTGCTGCGCCCCGTCGTGCGCGCCCTGCCGCAAGAAGGGGTCGCCTCGGTGGAAACGGCACTGGAACGTGCCCAGGGACGCTGGGCCGAGGAGTTCCGGCAGTGGAACCGGCCCGGGGCACTGAGCCGGTTCGCCCGGCGGCTCGGCGGCCGGGGCCGCCGCTCCGCGCCGCCCGGCCCGCGGTGGAACGACGTACAGCCGCCACGGAAGGACGGCGGCCCGTCATGACCCTCACCACCATGCTGGCCTGCGCCCTGTGGATCATCCTCCCGGTGGCCGTGCCCCTGTGTGTCTTCTCCACCTTCTGGCTCTTCCTGGGCCTGTCGCTGACGGCTGCGGGGAAGAAGCTCGGTCCGTGGCAGGCCGGGGCTCCCGACCCCCGGATCCCGCGGCCGGGGCCGGGTGAGCCGGCACACCGGGCGTACTGGTCGCGGCAGATGTGGCTCGACGCCTGGTCCGCGGCGTACAACAGCATGCTGGCCATCCGGCACCGTCTGGAGGCCGACTGGCTGCACCGAATCACGAAACGGCTCTTCCAGGGGCGGATCGTCTCCAACGGCCTCCCCGGCGAGACCCGGTTCACCCGCTCGCTCAGACGCTTCCTCGCTCCGGGCACGGCGGTCGGAGCGGTGGCCGGGGCGCTTCTCGCGGCACTGCTGACAGCCGTCACGCTGGCCGTCTTCGGGCTGATGCTGGGGGCCGTGTGGTTGTCGGCGGTGACGGCGGCCGGGGCGCTCCGCGCGGCGGAGCGAGGGTGGCGCACGGTCCGCGGCATTCGGATGGTGTGCCCGTACCCCGGCTGTTACCGGACGTTTCCGCTGGCGGTCCATCACTGCCCGAACTGCGGCGCCGCCCACCGTGAGCTGCGTCCCGGCCGGTACGGAGCGCTGTGGCACGTGTGCGCCTGCGGGCAGAGGCTGGTCACCACCTCGATCACCGGCCGGGACCGGTTCACCGCCCGTTGCCCGCACTGCGACCGGCACCTGCCCGCGGCCGTCGGCACCACACGTGTCGTGCATCTGCCGCTGATCGGCAGCACCTCGGCCGGCAAGACCATGCTGCTGGCCGCCATGGCCGCCGGGCTTCAGGCGTGGTCACGGCGCAGCCCGCTGACGGTGGAATACGCCTCCGCGGACGACCGCCAGGCCGCGGTCTCGTTGAACCAGCAGCTGAAGCGGACAGACTGGGCACTGAAGACCCAGGGCGGCCAGCCGCGAGCCCTCATGCTGCTGGTGGGGCGCGGCCGGCGCCGGCGCCTGCTGTATCTGTACGACCCCATGGGCGAGTCGCTCCGCGACGCGGGCACCGTGCGTATGCAGCAGTACCTCGAACACGCCGACGGGGTGATCCTGGTCGCCGATGTCCTCGCCGAGCCGGGTGTACGACGTGCCCTTCAGGATGACGACGTGGAGCGGGCCGGTGACGCACGCCCCGCCGACCAGAGCCCGCTGGACACCTACCAGCGGCTGACCGGCGAACTGTCGGCGCTCACCGGCCGGCGCCGGCGCATCCCGATGGCCGCGGTGGTCACCAAGCGGGACGTGCTGGACCGGCTCTCCGCCCTGCCGGTGCCGGGCGCCCGCATCGACCGCTGGCTGACGGAGATCGGACTCGGGTCCCTGGTACGCGGGTTGGAGCACGACTTCCGGGAGGTCCGCTACTGGGCGGTGAGCGCCTACGCCGCGACCGGCGCCGGGGCCCTCGACAGCGAGCAGCTACGGGCGGCCGAACCGGTGCTGTGGGTGCTGGCCCGTTCCGGGCTGCGGGTGGGCGCGCTCGCCGGCGATCCGGCTCCCGGCGGAGCGCCCGGACCCCGCGCGGAGACCGTACGCGGGCGGGCGGGCCACTGAACTTCCCGGGCCGGCAGGTCACCGGCACGGACAGGGAACGGAAGAGAAGAGGTCGAGATCGAAGTGCCTGTTGTGACACCGCATATCGCACGTCACCGGCGGTTGCTGCTGGGCTTGTTCATCACCGCGGCGGTGCTCACCGCCCTCGCGCTCGGTGCGACGCTCCTGTGCGCACTGACAGGGATCGGGCCGCTCTGACACACCCGAGGCCCCACCGAGACGAACCGATGGAGGACAGCAAAGTGAGTGACATCCCCGGCGGACCGATGGCGAACCGCCCGGTCCATTTCATCTGGCTGCTGGATTGTTCCTACTCCATGCAGGGAAAGAAGATCGGCCAGCTCAACTACGCGATCCGGGAGGCGATCCCGGAGATGAAGTCGGTGGCGCACGACAACCCGGCGGCACAGCTGCTGCTGCGCACCCTCACGTTCTCGACCACCGCGCAGTGGCACCACAAGGATCCCGTCCCGATCGACGACTTCACCTGGCAGGACGTCCAGGTGGACGGCATGACGAACCTGGGCGAGGCATTGCACGTCGTCTCGCGTGAGCTCCAGACGCCGCCGATGCCGACACGCGCGCTCAAGCCGGTGCTGGCGCTGGTCTCGGACGGCGTGCCGACCGACGACTGGAAGGCCGGGCTGAGAGCCGTCGACGCCACGGCCTGGGGCAAGAAGGCGGTGCGGGTGGCCATCGCCATCGGGGAGGACGCCGACCGCAGTGTGCTGCGGGAATTCCTCGGCAATCCGGAGCTGCAGCCGCTGGACGCCAACAGCCCCAAGCAGCTTGCCGCCGCCATCCGATGGGCTTCGACTGCCGCGGTCAAAGCCGCCTCGCAGCCGGTGGCGGGCAGCTCGGACGCTCTGACGAAGCAGCCTCCCTACGCCCCGCCGGTGCTCGACGACGATGACGACGTGTGGTGAGCACACCGCACTGGGAGACGTTCAGCGAGAGCGTCCAGGGAATCAACAAAAAACTCAACCAGGACTACGGCACGGCCGAAGGCCAGGGCAGCACCGAGGATCCGCTGGTCCTGGCGGTGGCGGACGGCCACGGAGCTGCCCGGCACGCCCGCAGCGATGTCGGGGCACGACGCGCGGTGGCTCTCTTCGCGGGGCACGCACGGGAGTTCGCCGGGTTCGCCCGGTCGCTGGTCCGGGAGGAGTCGCGTGGCGGCCTCAGCCGGCTGATGAACTACGCGCAGCACGACATGCCGCGCCGGCTCGTCGCGGCATGGCAGCAGGACGTGCTCGGGCACTGGGACCGGATGCGGAAGCGCAGCGGGGCCGGTACGCCACCGCCCGACACCGCCGACGCGGAGAAACTGCTGCTGTACGGGACCACGCTCATCGGCGCGCTGCTGACACCGCAATTGTTCGTGGCCTGGCAGCTCGGCGACGGGGAACTGGCCGTCGTCGAGCGGGACGGCCGCATCGGCTTTCCGCTGGCGCCCGCCGAAACGGACCTCGGTGACGAGACGGAGTCGATGTGCAGCCACCGGGCCTGGAGCCTGATGCGTGTGCACTGGTCCCCGGTGGTCGGTCCGGACCGTATGCCGAGGCTCATCACGCTCTCGACCGACGGGCTCTCCAAGAGCTTCGCCTCCTCCGAGGGGTTCCCCCGGTTCATGGCCGGCCTGGACCGGCGGCTCGTGGACGAGGGCGCGAAGGAGGTGCGCGCCGTCCTCCCGCAATGGCTGCGGCAAGCGGCGCGGCACTCCGGCGACGACACCACCATGGCGGCCGGATACCGGCCCCCGCACCATCACGCGATCAAGGAGTGACGGACACATCATGAGCGGCATGCTGGACGACGGTCAGCGCCTGACCGCCGACGACGGAGAAGAGATCGAAGTCGTCAAGCTGATCGCGTCGGGTGGCCAGGGCGAGGTCTACCGAGTACGGACCTCGGGCGGTGACCGGGCGCTGAAGTGGTACTACCCGCCGTGCGCGACACCGGAGCAGCGGAGCATCGTTCAGGAGCTGGTGTCCCGCGGCTTCGACGACGACCGCTTCCTGTGGCCGACGGCGTACGTCGAGGGCAGCCCGACGGCGTTCGGCTATGTGATGGACCTCCGCCCGGACCGTTTCCAGGGCTTGCCGACACTGTTCCAGCGGAAGTTGCGCACCACCCCGCGAGCGCTGCTGACCGCCTGTCTCTACACCGTGGAGGCATATCAGACGCTGCATTCCCGCGGCATCGCCTACCGGGACATCTCCTGGGGCAACGTGCTTTTCGACCCGGCCACCGGCGACGTCCTGGTGTGCGACAACGACAACGCCGTGGTGGAGGGGGACAGCAGCGGCATCTCCGGGACGATGGCGTTCATGGCCCCCGAGCTGGTACGGGGCGACCCGGGAGCCCGCCCCGGTACGCAGAGCGACCTGTATTCCCTCTCGGTGCTGCTGTTCATGTTCCTGATGAACCATCACCCGCTGCAGGGACGCCGGGAGCTGCTCATCCACTGTCTCGACGAGCCGGCGGAAAAGGCGCTGTACGGCAAGCACCCGTTGTTCGTCTTCGACCCCGAGGACGACGCGAACGCTCCCGACCCCGTGGAGCAGAGCACCGTACTCGCCACCTGGGACGTTGCTCCGAAGATCCTGCGGGACCTTTTCACGCACAACTTCACAGTCGGTCTGCGCGACCCGGCGGCGCGGGTCCGCGAGTCGCAGTGGCGGGACGCGCTGCGCGCCGTACTCGACGCGGTCGTCGACTGTGCGGACTGCGGACGTCAGAACATGACGCAGCCGGAGGAGACCACCGCCGGCACCTGCTGGTCCTGCGGCAGCACCCTGCTGCTGCCGCCCCGGCTGATTGTCGTGACTCCCCCGCCGCGTGCGGAGCGCCACCTGCGGCTGCACCGCACCGCACGGGTGCACGCCCACCATCTGGAGCCTGAGCCTGTCCGGCACGACTACAGCGACGGTTCGGTACTGGCGGAACTGATCGAACACCCGCAGAAGCCCGGGAAGTTCGGGCTCGCCAACCGTTCGGGGACCGCTTGGACCGGGACCCGGTCCGACGGCACGACGCAGCAGATCGCCCCGGGTCAGACCGTGCCGCTGCGTTCCGGCCTGGAGCTGGATCTCCAGGGGGCGCGGCTCACCGTCCGGGCGAAGTGAGCAGCGGCAGCGGGCGCGTGCACTCCGGTCACAGGCCCACCACGTGCCCCAGCGACTGGGCGAGCGCCAGCCCGCTGCTGCCGGTGGCCAGCCCCAGGGAGATGGTCTCCAGG
Source organism: Streptomyces rimosus subsp. rimosus (assembly GCF_000720725.1). Lineage (GTDB taxonomy): Bacteria > Actinomycetota > Actinomycetes > Streptomycetales > Streptomycetaceae > Streptomyces > Streptomyces rimosus_A. The sequence goes on along the minus strand of NZ_JOCQ01000015.1, from coordinate 29,798 downwards.
GCCCGCCTGATCCTCCCCCGGTCGGCGGGCCGCTGCTCCTGCCGGGCCTGCTCCAGCTCTCCCCGCACCTCTTCCGCCTGTGCGACGAGTGCTGGCTGCCCCTCCGTCCGCAGGTGGTTCACCAGTTCCGCCGCCAGCCGCAGGGCCTCGGCCGGGTCCGTCCCGTGATGGTGGATCTCGATCTTCCCGCCATCACCGAAGTTGCTCGGGCCGGAGACCTGGCCGTGGAAGTTGAACGTGCTCATGGGTGCTCCCGTCGTCGTACCGGACACGGTCAGGGCCGGCCGGCGGCGGGCCCGCCGCCGGCCGGGCCGGGCTGCGGTCCCTGCCCGATGTTGATCTGACCGTTGTTGCCGAAGTTGCTCGCCCCGGTGATGTCTCCGGAGAAGTTGTAGGTCTGCATGTTGATGACCTGCTGCGCCTGGTCGAAGGAGCTGGTGTCGACGTTGTGGTCCTTGAGGAACCGCTCCGTCGCGGTCAGCACGCCCTGTTGCAGCCGGTGCAGGAAGTCCTGGGAGTCCGTACGGTCCGAGTGGCCCATCTCGCCCCAGTCGGACACGCGGTCCCGCAGACTGCCGTCGGCTCCGTAGTCGTACACCGCGTGGCGCTTGCTGATCTCCTTGCGCATGTTCTCCAGCTGCCGGGCGCGGCGGTTCGCCGCGGAGCCGCGCCGGTGGTTGCGGCCGATCGCTCCGCGCAGCGCAGGCCAGGTTCGCCCGGTCGCGAACCGCATCAGGCTCCACCACTGCTGGAATCCGTCGCGCGGCAGGTAATCCACCCGCGCATGACGCCGGTGCACCGGCGGGATCGCGTACGCCGCGACCTCCCAGGTCAGGCTGGGGTGGTGCAGCCGGGCCCGCAGATGCATCGACACCACGACCCGGCCGCCCTCACCGACCCGTTCCAGGCTCAGGTACGTACGCATACCGGCTCCGGGCTGGGCGAGACCGGCCTGTACGAGCTGCTTCGGCACCTGGGCGCGGGGCCGGCCGAGCGGGTCCGGAAGCGCCTCCGGTCCCAGCTGCCAGACGTGGGTGCCCAGAACGTAGAGCCGGTTCTTGGCCCGCAGGCCTTCCAGGCCGGCGATGTGGGCCATCTCGTTCGCGACGTAGGTGTGCAGCGCCACGGCGTCGAAGGGCTTGATGGTCAGCTTGCCGCCGGTGGGGGAAACAGCCGGGCGGCTGACGTCGATGGGCTGCCAGACCGCTTCTTTGATCTTCTTGCCGCTGCCCACGAAGGGCGTGGTGCGCTCGGCATCGGCCGCGTACGGCACGAAGTTCGTCCGCTTCTGCTGCAGTTCCTGAAGCCTGGTCTCCACCTCGGACGCCACCGGCGGCGCCAGCTTCTCCGGGGCCTCGGCGGACTCGAAGACGTCGAGGGCGGCGGCCCTGGCCTTCGCCTCCGCCCGGTGGACCAGCCACCAAGCGGCTCCCAGCACGGCGAAAACCGCGTAGCAACCGGATGCGGCCACAACGGATCCACCGCTGACCAGCCCGTAGAACCACAGGAACACCGCCGTACACAGCGCCGCGAAGAGCCAGCCCAGCTGGCGGTCGCGGACGTCCATGCGCTCGGCCGCCACCCGGGCGTGCCGTACCACGGCGACGAGGTTGATGCCCAGCGACAGTCCGTGAGCCTTCATCCCGTCTTCGACGAATTCCTCGCGCACCTGCCGGGCGAAGTCTTCGTCCAGATGGACAGCGGCGCAGAGGCGCCGGGTCACCGCGTCCTTACGGTACCTGGGCAGCGGAGGCAATTGCCTGTGCACCATCTTCCCCCGGCCCCCTCCTTGCGCGGCAATTCCGTATCACCCTACGGATCGTGCGGTCGGCTGTCCCGAAGTTCGCCGATCACCGGCGTGAACGCGGGGCCGCAGGTGCCGGCAATGATGCGTACCGGCCCCTGCGCCCAGGCGGACGCGGTCCGTCAGCCCCCGTCCGGCGTAAGCCGCACCGAAATCGAGTTGATGCAGTACCGCTGATCGGTCGGGGTCGGGTAACCCTCGCCCTCGAAGACGTGGCCGAGGTGGGAGCCGCAGCGGGCGCAGCGGACTTCCGTGCGGACCATGCCGTGGGAGCGGTCCTGGAGGAGTTCCACGGCGTCGGTGTCCTTGGGGTCGTAGAAGGACGGCCAGCCGCAGTGGCTCTCGAACTTGGTCTCCGAGCGGAACAGTTCGGCGCCGCAGGCGCGGCAGGAGTAGACGCCCGCCGTCTTCGTGTCGGTGTACTCACCGACGAACGCGGGCTCCGTGCCGCCCTGGCGCAGGACCTGGTACTCCTGCGGGGTCAGCTCGGCGCGCCACTGCTCGTCCGGCTTGTCGATCTCGTACGGCATACGGTCCCTCTTCCTCAGGTCAGCTCTGCAGGCGCGCGAGGATCTGCGGGCCCAGTTCCGTCACGTCGCCCGCGCCCATGGTGAGAACAAGGTCGCCCGGCCGTGCCATTCCTGCCACGACCTCAGGGACGGCGGACTTGTCCGGTTCGGCGGTCACCCGGGCGCCCGCGGCCTGGGCCGCGTCGATGATCAGGGCACTGGTGATGCCGGGGATCGGGTCCTCGCGGGCCGGGTAGATGTCGAGGACGACGGAGGCGTCGGCGAGGGCGAGCGCCTCGCCCATCTCCTTGCCCAGTTCCTGGGTGCGGGAGAAGAGGTGCGGCTGGAAGACGACCAGGACGCGGGAGCCGGCCGCGGCGCCGCGGATGGCCTCCAGGTCGGCGGTCATCTCGGTGGGGTGGTGGGCGTAGGAGTCGATGACCTGGACGCCGGCGGCCTCCCCCTGGAGCTGGAGGCGGCGCTTGACGCCGGTGTACGTGCCGAGTGCGGAGGCCAGGTTGTGCGGCGGGAGGCCGAGCGCGGTGCCGGCGGCGAGGGCGGCGACGGCGTTCAGGGCGTAGTGGCGGCCGGGCACCGAGACGGTGAAGGTGAGGACCTTGCCGTTCGCGAGGGCGACGGTGACCTCGCTGGTCAGCCCGCGCTGGTTGATCTTGAGGACCCGTACGTCGGCGTCCTCGGCCTCGCCGTACGTGACGATGTCGATGTCCAGGCGGCCGGTGAGGCGGGAGGTCAGCTCGCGGGCGCCGGGGTGGTCGGCGGAGATCACGAGGGTGCCGCCGGGGCGGATGCGGGCGGCGAAGGTCTCGAAGGACTCGTAGATCTCGTCCATCGAGGCGTAGTTGGCGTGGTGGTCCAGCTCCACGTTGAGGACGATGGCGACCTCGGGCGCGTACTTGTGGAAGCTGCGGTCGCTCTCGTCCGCCTCGGCGACGAAGATCTCGCCGCTGCCGTGCTCGGCGTTGGAGCCGGGGGCGTCCAGGTCGCCGCCGATCGCGTACGACGGGGACAGGCCCAGCGAGGTGAGGGAGACGGCCAGCATGGAGGTGGTGGTCGTCTTGCCGTGGGTGCCGGCCACGGCGATCGGGCGCAGGCCGTCCATGAGGGAGGCGAGCGCGTCGGAGCGGTGCACGACGGGGATGCCGCGCTCGCGGGCCGCGGCCAGCTCCGGGTTGTCGTCGCGGATGGCGGAGGAGACGACGACGCTGGTGGCGTCCTCGGCGAGGTGGGCGGCGGCGTGGCCGATGTGGACCGTGGCGCCGAGGCCGCGCAGGGCGCCGGCGGTCGCCGACTCCTTGGCGTCGCTGCCCGCGACCCGGGCGCCGCGCTGGGTGAGGATCTTCGCAATGCCGGACATCCCGGCGCCGCCGATGCCGATGAAGTGCGGTCGGTCCATCGCGTCGGGGATGCCCGGGGCCGGTGCCATGCGTCAGTCTCCTGCTCGTCGATCACTTCGTCCGTACGCGTACGGAGCTCCACGGTCCGTACGCGCACGATTCTCGCACCCGGCACCGACAGCCGGTGCCGGGCGGGCCGGTGCGCCGGGTCAGCGGCGGATCAGCCCGCGCGCGGTGGCCGCCGCGACCGCCGCCGTACGGGAGTCGACGCCCAGCTTGGCGTAGATGTGCACCAGGTGGGACTTGACCGTGGCCTGGCTGAGGAAGAGCTGCTTGCTGATCGCCGCGTTGGACAGGCCGTCGGCGACGAGCTGGAGCACCTCGGTCTCCCGGCGGGACAGGGCCGCGGCGGGCGCCCGCATCCGGTCCATCAGGCGCAGCGCGATGGTCGGGGCGAGGGCGGACTTGCCGGCCGCGGCGGCGCGGACGGCGGCGGCCAGTTCCTCCGGCGGCGCGTCCTTGAGGAGGTAGCCGGTGGCGCCGGCCTCGATGGCGGCGAGGATGTCCGCGTCGGTGTCGAACGTGGTCAGGACCAGGACGTGCGGGGCGCCCGCGCGGGCGGTGATGGCCGCGGTGGCCTGTGAGCCCAGCATCCGGCCGCCGAACTGGAGGTCCATCAGGACCACGTCGACGTCCGGGCGGGCGGCCCGCTCGACGGCCTCCTCGGCCGTGGGCACGTCGGCGACGACCTCGAAATCCGGCTCGGTCTCCAGGACGGCGCGGAGTCCGGCCCGTACGACGGGGTGGTCGTCGGCGAGGAGGAGACCGATGGCGGCGGGGGCGGGGGCGGTCGTGGATTCTCGGGGCGTCACGCGGTGGCCTGTTCGGGAGGTGTGCCGGGGGCGGCGGGATGGCTGCGGTGGTCGGCGGCCGGTTCCGTGGCCCCGTCCGTGAGTTCCGCGACGGCCGACTCCGGATACGGCAGGGTCACGGCGACCGCCGTCCCCTCTCCCGGCGCGGACTCCACGGCCAGCGTGCCGCGCAGCGCGCGGGCGCGGGCGCGCATCGCGGCGAGCCCGAAGCCGGTGCCCGCGGCGGCGCCGGAGCCCGGCCCCGGCACCCGGTCGGGTGCGAAGCCCGTACCGTCGTCCACCACGTCGAGGGCTACCTCGGTGTCCATGTAGGAGAGGGTCAGCTCGGCGCGGCCGGCGCCCGCGTGCTGGACGGTGTTGGCCAGCGCGGACTGCGCGATGCGCAGCAGCGCGACCTCGTGCGGGGTGGGCAGTTCGACGGGGGCGCCGGAGACCTGGCAGTGGACGGCCAGGCCGGAGGAGCGGGCGGTGGTGGCGCAGAGCCGTTCCAGGGCGGCGGGCAGCGACCCGGCCTCCAGGTCGGGCGGGCTCAGGGCCCGTACGAAACGGCGGGCCTCGGCGAGGTTGTCGACGGCGGCCTGCCGGGCCTGCTGGATGTGGCCGAGCGCGGCAGCGGTGTCCGGGCCGGACGGAACGGCCCGTTCCGCGGCCCGCAGCAGCAGCTGGATGCTGGACAGGCCCTGCGCGAGGGTGTCGTGGATCTCGCGGGCCAGCCGCTCGCGTTCGGCGAGCACCCCGGCGGCGTGCTCGGCGGCCGCCAGGTCGCTGCGGGCCGCGGTCAGCTCTTCGATGAGGCGGCGGCGCTGTTCGCTCTCCCGGTACAGGGCCTGGTAGCCGAGGACGACGGCGACGGCGACCGCCGCGCCCAGCGCGGGGCCGACGACCGTACCGACGGTGAGGGTGTGGGTGTGCCAGCCGAATCCGGCGACCGCGACGAGCGTGGTGAGCAGCACCGCCGGGAGCGCCCAGCGCAGCGGGAGCAGGTGGAGCTGCACGAAGAAGAGCGGGAAGGCCAGCCAGACGCCGAGTGGTGTGAGGACGAGCAGGACGGCCCACACCGCCATGACGGCGGCGAGCCAGAGCGCCGCTGCGGCCGTGGAGGTGCGGACCGGGGGCAGCGTGGGGCCGACGGCGTACACGGCGAGGAGCAGGACGGCCGCGCCGACGACGGCCGGGGCGTTCGCGCTGTGGTCGGCCACGGCCCGTACGGCGGCGAGCGCCAGCAGTGCGGCCACCATCAGGTGCAGGCAGCTGCGCAGCACCCGCAGGGCTGGGGTCAGGGAGTGCGGAGTCACGGCCCTTCCAGGCTAGGCGCCGGATCCGGTACCGGCATCAATCAAAAGGTGGATGCCGGACCTCGCCTTTCGATGACGGGGAACCACTCCGCGGCGCGATGCCCGGCACCCCCGGCAGCGGAGACGGTGGGTACGAGCCGCCGGGCACCGGGTCCGGCGCGGACGGAAGGATGGCCGGGCCCCGTGTTCGTCGCCTGGAGAGACCTGAGATTCGCCAAGGGCCGGTTCGCCCTGATGGGCACCGTCATCGTGCTGATCACGGTGCTGGTGGGGCTGCTGTCCGGCCTGACGGCGGGCCTGGGCCGGGAGAACACCTCGGCGGTCACCGCGCTGCCCGCCGACCGCCTCGCCTTCGCCGCCCCGGCGGACGGCCGCGACGTGTCGTTCGCGGACTCCCGTGTCGAGCGGCGGGCCTGGGAGGCGTGGGCGCGGGTGCCGGGCGTCACATCGGCGGAGCCGCTGGGGATCGGCACGGTCAAGGCCGCGGCGGGCGACGCTGCCGGGCAGCGGACCGCGGCCCTGTCCGCCTTCGGGGTACGGACCGGCTCGCACCTGGCGCCCGGCGCCGGACGGGTCGCGGACGGTGCGGCCGTACTGTCCGCGAAGGCCGCGGACGAGCTGGGCGTACGGGCCGGGGACCGGCTCACGCTGAACGGGCGCGCGCTGACGGTCGCGGCGGTGGCGGGCGAGGCGATGTTCAGCCACACGCCGGTGGTCTGGACGTCGCTGGACGACTGGGCGGGGGTATCCGGGGGTTCCGGACACGGCGGTGCGTCCCGGGCCTCCGGCGACAAGGCCGCCTCGGCCACCGTGGTCGCCCTCACCACCTCCTCGGACGCCGGTCTGGGCGCCGCCGACCGGCAGCTTGGCACCCGTACCGTCACCACCGGCGAAGCGCTGCGCGCCATCGGCTCGTACACCGCCGAGAACGGCTCGCTCCAGTTGATGCGCGGGTTCCTCTTCGCCATCTCGGCGCTGGTGATCGGCGCGTTCTTCACGGTCTGGACGATCCAGCGCAGCGGCGACGTGGCCGTGCTCAAGGCGCTCGGCGCCTCCACCCGGTACCTGCTGCGCGACGCGCTCGGGCAGGCCGTGGTGCTGCTGGTCGCCGGTACGGGCGTGGGCACCGCGGTCGCGGCGGCGGCCGGCGCGGCGGTCGGCGGCGCCGTGCCGTTCGTCCTGGATCCGGCCACCGTGCTGGTCCCGGCCCTGGTCATGATCGCGCTGGGGGCCGCCGGCGCCGCACTGTCGATCCGCCGCATCACCGCCGTCGACCCGCTGACCGCACTGGGCAGCGCGCGGTGAGCCCGGTGCTTCATCGGCCGGCGCGCCCGGCGCATTCCCGGCCGGCGCTCCCGGGCATTCCCCGGGGCCCGGCGATTTCCGGCCCCGCCGATATCCGTGGGACCGCTTTCGGCGGGATCGCTTTCCGTACGGAACTCGTCGCCTGCCGACACGCTCCGGCGGTCTGTTCCGGCGGCAATTCCCCGGCGGGCGGGACACCGCTCCGTATTCCGGAATCCGGTCCCGGAAACTCCCGTTCCGTTCCGCCCGGCGGCCCGGAAACCCCCGCACCGAATGACCGGACGATCCCCTGCCCGCCCCCGACACCCCAGCGACGGACACCATGAACGCACCTGTCTCCCGGACCGGAATCCGGCCGCCCGCCGGCCTCGCCCTGACCGGCGTCACCCTCACCTACCCGGACGGCGCCGCCCGCCTCACCGCCCTCGACGACGTGAGCCTGGCCGTGCCCGCCGGGAGCGTGACCGCCGTGGTCGGCCCCTCGGGGTCCGGCAAGTCCAGCCTCCTCGCGGTGGCCGCGACCCTGATCGCCCCGGACCGCGGCCGGGTCGTGATCGACGGTACGGACACCGCGGGGATGAGCCGGGCCGAGCTGACCGCGCTGCGCCGTACCCGGGTCGGCATGGTCTTCCAGCAGCCCAATCTGCTGCCGTCCCTCACGGCCGTGGAACAGGTGCAGGTCATGGCGCACCTGGACGGCAGGCCCGTGCGGGCGGCCCGGCGGCGGGCGCTGGAGCTGCTCGACGCGGTGGGGCTGGCCGACCAGGCGGCGCGCCGCCCGCACCAGCTCTCCGGCGGCCAGCGGCAGCGGGTCAACATCGCCCGTGCGCTGCTGAACGAACCGGCCGTCCTCCTGGTGGACGAGCCGACCAGCGCCCTGGACCACGAGCGCGGTGCCGCGGTCCTGGACCTGATCAGCACGCTCACGCACGACCGCGGCACCGCGACGGTGCTGGTCACGCACGACCGCGCCCACCTGGAGGCGGTGGACGCGGTCGCGGACGTGCGGGACGGGCGGCTCAGCTCCCGGCGGAGTCCCCTCCCCGGCCGGTAGCCGGACCCTGGGACGGGTTCGGCGCCACGTCCTGGGCGGGGTCGTCGGGCGCGTGCGAGAACAGTTTGAGCACGGGCACGCCGACCTTGTGGCGGGCGCGCGAGGCCCAGTCGCGGTGGAAGAACTCCTCGACGTAGTGCGGGGCGGTCAGCACGATCACCTCGTCGGCACCGGTCTCGTCGACGACCGACCGCAGCAGGTCCAGCGGGTGGTCCTCGACGAGCTGCCCGACGGCCTCGGTACCCGCCGCCCGCAGGGCGTCCAGGGTGTGGGCCAGGGCACGCTCCGCAGGCGGCTCCGCCTGGTGGCCCTCCGGCTCGTCGCCTTCCCGTACGGCATCCTCGAATTCGCCCAGCGCCACATCGTCGATGGCCCTGAGCAGGCGGTCCTGCTTGCCGCGCGGCTGCATGAGGACGACGAAGGAGACCTGGTCGTCGCCGTGCAGCGTGGTGACGAACTCCACGTCGGCGGGCGTCAGGGGCTTCTCGATCATCAATACACTCGTGAACACGGCGGACGCCCTTCTTCTCTTCTCTCGCGGTCCGCCCGGGAGCGGAACCGACAGAAACCATCCTGCCCCGTCGCCACACGGGGCCTTGGCCTTTAGTGTGCCCAGCGGAAGCTAAGCGGAACGAGTAATTCCGCCCTTTGTTCAGGACCGACGGTAACGGGTGAACAGGAAACCGGCCTCCTCCAGTACGGACGCGAGTACGAACGTTTCCGGAACGGTGGTCACCGGCGCGTTCATGATGCGCGACGCGTCACCGGCGACCACCAGCGGTGCCAGCGAGAGGCACAACTCGTCGAGTGCCCCGCTTCCGGCGAACTGACCCAACAGACGCGGCCCGCCCTCCGTCAGCAGCCGGCCCAGCCCCCGCGCGGCGAGCGCCCCGACCACCCGCGACGGATCGACGGCAGCGCCCTCACCTGCGAAGACCACCTCGGCGCCGGCGTCGCGCGCAGCCCGTACGCGGGCCTCGTCGGCCCCTGAACCGGTCACGATCACCGTCGGCACCAGCGGCTCGGTGAACAGCGGCTGGGAGAAGTCCAGGTCCAGACTGGCGGTGACCACGGCGATGGCGGGGGCGGGGGTCTGTCCGGCCGCGGCCCGGCGCGCGGCGAACGCCTCGCGGGCGCGGGCCGGGCGGTACCCCTCCTTGCGCACCGTCTCGGCGCCGACGACCACCGCGTCCGCCAGCCCGCGCAGCACGCCGAAGATCCGCATGTCCGCGTCGCTGGAGAGCGGCTGCGAGCGGCCTTCGTGGTGGGCGGCGCCGTCCAGCGAGGAGACCATGTTCGCGCGCAGCCAGCCCGCGCCCTCGTCGGTTCCGGGATACGCGTAGAGGTCGGCCAGTTCGTCCAGGCTCCACCGGCGGTCGGTGAAATCGGCGACGGCGTCCGCACCGGGAACGGCCCGGCCGGGCCCACCGGAATCGGCGGCGCCGGAATCCGTCGTACCGGAAACGCCGGCCCCGGAAACAGCGGTACCGGAAACCGCCCCGGTCCCCGGTACGGTTCCGGTATTGCCTGCCGGTGACGTTCCCGGTGCGGGTGCCGGCGCGGCGGAATTCCCGGTGCCGGCGGTGTCCGGGAAATCGGCGGACCGTACGTACGGGGCGGGAATGGGAAACAGGCGTCGCATAGGCGGCAGTGTGACATGCCTCGCTCACCCGGCCGAGTCCTCCCGCACAGCGGCTAGGCTGGACGGCTGTGTCGTCTTCGCAGCCCTCGTCTCCCCAGTCCTCCCCCATAGCCGGGCCGCCGGCCGAGGGGGCCGGAACCGCCCCTGTCGCGCTCGCCGAGCGCGCACCGCAGGTCCCGGCCGACCGCCTGGTGGCGGAGATGGTGCCGCCGCCGCGGTTCCAGAGCGCGCGCTTCGAGACGTACATCCCGGACCCGAACCAGCCCAGCCAGGCCGCGGCCGTACAGACCCTGAGCGACTTCGCCGCGGGGATCGGCGGCGGTGCGGACGCGTCCGGCGGCAAGCGGCGCTGGTTCGGCCGGAGCGCCAAGAAGGCCGCTGCCCCCGCGGGTCCGCGCGGCGTCTACCTGGACGGCGGTTACGGCGTCGGCAAGACGCACCTGCTGGCCTCCCTCTGGCACGCCACCCCGGCTGGCCCCGAGCGCAAGGCGTTCGGCACCTTCGTCGAGCTGACGAACCTGGTCGGCGCCCTCGGTTTCCAGCAGACCGTGCAGACGCTCAGCGGCCACCGCCTGCTGTGCATCGACGAGTTCGAGCTGGACGACCCGGGTGACACCGTCCTCGTCTCCAGCCTGCTGAGCAAGCTGGTCGAGGCGGGCGTCGCGCTCGCCGCCACCTCCAACACGCTGCCCGGCAAGCTCGGTGAGGGCCGCTTCGCCGCGGCGGACTTCCTGCGCGAGATCCAGGGCCTGAGCGCCCACTTCCGTACGCTGCGCATCGACGGCGAGGACTACCGGCACCGCGGACTGCCCGAGGCCCCGCCGCCGTTCGACGACGCGACCGTAACCCGCGTCGCCCACCGGACGCCCGGCGCCTCGCTGGACGACTTCCCCGCCCTGCTGGAGCACCTGTCCAAGGTGCATCCGAGCCGGTACGGGGCGATGTGCGACGACATCACGGCCGTGTGCCTGACCGATGTCCAGGCGGTGCCGGACCAGTCCACCGCGCTGCGGCTGGTCGTGCTCGCGGACCGGCTCTACGACCGCGAGGTGCCGGTGGTGGCCGCGGGCAAGCCGTTCGACGCGCTGTTCGGCGACGACATGCTCAAGGGCGGCTACCGGAAGAAGTACTTCCGCGCCATCTCCCGGCTCACGGCGCTGGCCCGCGACGCCAAGCCGCTGACCGAGGCGTAGCGCGCTCCGCGGGAGCGGCACAGCGGCGGCGCGGCGGCCGTTCCCGGCCCGGCGGGGCGGATTCCGGATCGGCGCGCGGCCGGTTCCCGGCGGCCGACGTGCGTGGTACACACATGCGGGTCCGCACCACCTGTCCGCCAGCAGGGAGTTGCCCATGTCCGCGACACGTCGTCAGATCCTGGCAAGAACCGGTGCGGTGGGCGTCTCCATCGCCTTCGCCGGCAGCGTCCCGGAACTCTTCGCCGGCACCGCCGCCGCACACGGCGCGGGCCGCCACGGCTACGGCCCGCTGGTCCCGGACCCGGCCGGGCTGCTCGACCTGCCCGAAGGGTTCCGGTACCGGGTGCTCTCCCGCGAGGGCGACCCGCTGCCCTCGGGCGAGGGCCGCATACCGAGCAATCACGACGGCATGGCGGCCTTCCCCGGCCGGCACGGCCGCGTCCACCTCGTACGCAACCACGAGAACCGGCGCAGATCGCGGGTCCCCGTCCCCGCCGTCCAGGGCCTCGTCTACGACCCGGCGGGGGAAGGCGGCTGTACGGCGCTGGAGCTGGACCGGCACCAGCGCGTGCTGTCCGAACGCGTCGCCATCGCGGGCACCTCCACCAACTGCGCGGGCGGGCCCACTCCTTGGCACACCTGGCTCACCTGCGAGGAGACCGAACTGCGGGCGGGCGAGGACGGGTACACCAAGGACCACGGCTTCGTCTTCGAGGTCGATCCGTACGATCCGCGCCGCACCGGTGCCGTACCGCTGACCGCCCTGGGCCGCTTCCAGCACGAGGCCGTCGCGGTCGATCCCCGCAACGGCACGGTCTACGAGACCGAGGACGCCTTCGACAAGCCGTTCGGTCTCTTCTACCGCTTCCGGCCCGCCCGGCCGCTCGGCGGGCGGGGCTCGCTGCGGGCCGGCGGACGGCTCCAGGCACTGCGCGTACCGGACGTCCGGGACCTGTCCACCGTCCAGGAGACGGGCACCTGCTTCGATCACGTGGAGTGGGTGGACGTCCCCGACCCGCTCGCCCGGCACACGCCCGTCCGCTTCCAGGACTTCGGGCCGCGCGGCATCACGCACGCGCAGAAGCTGGAGGGCTGCTACTGGGGCGGCTCCTCGGTCTACTTCGTGTCCAGCTTCGCGCGGAGCGCCGACGGTTCGGCCGCCGACCACTACGGCCAGGTGTGGCGGTACGACCCGGCCGCCCGCCGCCTGACCCTCGTGGTCGTCTTCGGACCGGGCACCGACGTGCAGCTGCCCGGCGAGTCCCCCGACAACATCTGCCTGGCCCCCGGCGGCGGCCTCATGGTGTGCGAGGACGGGGACGGGGCCCAGTACGTCTTCGGCCTCACCCGGCGCGGCGCGGTGTATCCGGTGGCGCGCGGGCGGCAGAACATCGGCACCCCGGAGAAGCCCGAGTGGGGGGAGTTCGCGGGCGTCACGTTCTCCCCGGACCGGCGGACGATGTACGTCAACTGCTATACGCCGGGGACGACGTTCGCGGTGACCGGGCCGTGGGAGGAGTGAAACGCGGGTGCCGGTCCGGCACCCGGCCGCCCTAACCGCGGCGGGAGCTGAGGCGGCAGGCCACCGCCGTGGCCGCGGCGGCGATCACGGCGGTGGAGATCAGCGGCAGCCAGGGCAGGGTGACCGTCCCGTGGGTGGAGCCGGTGATCAGGCCGGAGACGGCGGCGTTGGCGGGCGAGGCGCCGCCGACCAGCAGCAGGACGGCGGCCATCAGGGCGGACAGGACCGACCAGCCGGTGCTGCGCAGCACCGGCCAGTTGCACAGGGCCCCGACGGCGGTGCCGAGCAGCACGCAGACGAGCGCGGCCAGCAGCCCGGCGCAGAAGGCGGGCACTTCGGGGACGGCGGTGCGGTGGTCGGAGGCGTGCGGGTCGGCCACGAGCGCGACGTACGCCGAGCCGGCCAGGGCGAGGACGGCGGCCGACAGCGCGCCCGTCGCGACCCGGGCGAGGTGCGTCCGGCCGGGACCGGTGGCCGCCGCGGCGCAGGCGCGGGCGGCCGGTGGCTCGCCGGTCACGCAGATCCGGCACAGCCACGCGGCGAGGGGCAGCAGCGCGAACGCGGCGAGGCCGTACGAGTCGAGGACCGGCCCGCCGCTCTGCACGCCCACGGCGAGGAAGGCCGCGTACAGCAGGACCGGCGGCAGCCAGCGGTGCGAGCGCAGGAGCAGGACCGAGTGGTAGCGCAGGAGCGGGATCACGGTTACCGGTTTTCGTCGGGGGCCGGGGTGACGGTGCGGATGTGCCAGGGTGGACGGGCCGCGAGCAGGGCACGCAGCAGCGCGTCGGAGTGGGCGGCGGCGACGGTCAGCCGGACCGTCGTACCGTCCGGGCCGGGCGCAACGGAGGGCCGGCCCGGGAGGCCGGCGGCGCCGTGGCCTGCGGTGATGTCCGCGAGAGCGTCGGTGCCCGCGGGGGCCGCCGCCTCGACGGTCACCCGGGGGCCGGGCGGGCCGGCCCTTTCCGCCGAGTCCGGTTCCGCCCCGTCCGGCAGCCGTGCCAGCCGGTTGCCCGTGACGCGGTACCGCGCGTCGGCCGCGCCCTCCAGGCGGCGCGGGTCGTGGTCGACGAAGACGACCGTGCCGCCCGCCGCGACGCGCTCCGCCACGGCGCGGTCGAGGGTCTCGCGCGCCGCCGGGTCCAGGCCTGTCCACGCCTCGTCCAGGACGAGCAGCTCCGGCTCGGCGAGCAGGGCCTGCGTCACCGCGACCTTCTGGCTGGTGCCCTTGGACAGCTCGGCGAGCGGCGTACGGGCGTGGCCGCCGGCGCCGAAGCGGTCGAGCCAGTCCGTGGCACGGCGGGCCGCCGTACGGCCGCGCAGGCCGTGCACCCGGCCGAGGTGGGTGAGGTAGCCGACGGCGGTGAACGGCAGGGCGGCCGGGAAGCGTTCGGGTACGTACGCGGTACGCGGGCGGCCGGTGATCCGGCCCGTACTGGGCGCGTCGATACCGGCCAGCACCCGCAGCAGCGTCGACTTGCCGCTGCCGTTGTGCCCCTCCACGCGCACCAGGGATCGCCGCGGCAGGTCGAGATCGATGTCCCGCAGCACCCACGGGCCGCGCACTCCGTAGCGCCGCCCGACCCCGTCCAGCCTCATCGGCACCCCACCGCCCCCTGGTCCTCCCCGCCCCCGGCCGTCACCGTCAGTTCCCGCTCGCCCGCTCGGGACGCAGCTCGCTGGGCCGTACGATCACGAAGCCCTCGCCGTCCAGCCGCAGTTGGACGGCCTCGCCGGAGCCGCCGCGCAGCATCGAGCCGAGGCTCTGCGAGCGGTGCAGCGAGGTCTTCAGCGACGCGCTCCACCCGACCACCGCGTCCGTGTCGACGAACACCGGCGCCTGCGGCGAGACGGGGATGACGATGGGGTTGCCCTCGCACACCACGCCGAGTTTGCCCTGGCCGGTGAAGACGGAGTTGAACAGGCCGCCGCCGGTCATCCCCGCGCCCTTGACCGTGGAGATCTCGTACGACAGGGACGGGTCGAAGCACAGCACGTTGCGGCCGTTGATCGTGATGCCGTCGCCGGGGGCGAGTTCGACGATGAAGCAGTTGGCGGCCTCGTGGGCGAACCAGACCTCGCCCCGGCCGCGCACCGCCATCAGGGCCAGGCCCTCGCCGGTCACGGCGCGCTTGATGAACTTGCCGACGCCCTGCCCCTTCTTCTCGAACTGCAGGTCACCGCGGTAGGCGACCATCGAGCCCTGGCGGGCGAAGCACTCACCGTCCACGGCGTACTTGATCGACTTGGCGTTCTGCAGGGTCATGCCGGGCGCGGAGGCCTGCGTGACCACATTTTCGGAGGCGAAGAGGTCGCTGTGCATAGGGAGGATAATCACCCGGAACGATCCGATCCGCCAAGGCGACGGCCCGCCGTGTGCCCGTCCGGGCTGCTGGCACACTGGCCCGTGTGACCAGCACCGACCTCGACGGCACCGGCGATCCGACCGGCTCCCCGGCCGATAGGCCCCGCCCCGCGGAAACCGACCGGGACGCCGCCCCGCAGTACGTCCTCCCCCTCGTCGTACGGATCGAGCGTGACGGGCCCCCCGCCCTCACGGACGCCCTGGAGACCGCGGCGCGGGCCGTCCTGGTGCTGCTCGCGGACGAGCGCGCGACCGGCGACGGCGAGTGGGCGGCAGCCGTACGCGACTGGCAGGACGCCCGCATCCGCAAGGTCGTACGCCGGGCGCGCGGGGCGGAGTGGCGCCGCGCCGAGGCGCTCCCGGGGATCACGGTGCACGGCGCGCACGCGGAGGTACGGGTCTTCCCGCCGGTCCCGCTGGACGGCTGGCCCAAGGACCTGGCCCGGCTCCAGGTCTCCGGAACGCACCTGGACGACCCGCGGGCGCCCGAAGCGCCCGATCCGGACGGCGTGGTGCTGTGGCTCAACCCCGAGCTGGACATGTCGGCGGGCAAGGCGATGGCCCAGGCGGGCCACGGCGCGCAGCTCGCGTGGTGGGAGCTGACACCGGCGGAACGGGCGGCCTGGCGGGAGGCCGGTTTCCCGTTGTCCGTACGGTCCGCCGCACCGCACCGGTGGGAGGGGCTGACCCGCAGCGATCTGCCGGTGGTCCGGGATGCCGGGTTCACTGAGATTGCTCCCGGTTCGTGCACGGTCGTCGCCGACCATCCGGCCCTGCGGGCGCGGCTCGCACCGGCCGCCGGCGGTTGCTGACACGGCCGATGCCCTCCGGCCGTGTGGGGCGGGAGGGCATCGGCCGTCGAACGGTTCGGGTGGTTCGCTCGGTTCACCCGGTCCGGGTGGTGCGTCAGGTGCTGATGGTGGCTACGGGGGCGACGTTGTAGGTGCGGGCGTAGCCGTTCTCGGTGCCGACGAGGAGATCGACGATCTCGAAGTAGCGGTCCCAGAAGGGGGTCTCGCGCAGCGCGTCGATGAGGAGCTGGTAGGCCTCGTGGTCCTCGGCCTCCCACACCCAGACGTCGGTGACGCGGGTGGAGTAGAACTCCGTGTCGTAGAAGCGGGACCGTACGCCGGTCGTCTTGGCCTTGACCACGGACATGACCTCGGTGTCGAGGGCGTGCACGCGCTCCTCGGGGGTCATGGCGAGCCACTCGGGCATGGTCTTGATGAGCATGAAGGCGGTGACCGGCGGGGCGGCTTCGGCTGCGGGTGCGGACGGGGTGGACGACGTAGCGGATGCCATGGTGGATGCCTCCGAAAGGGCAGGTGGGAGCGGTCCCGAAGACCGCGTGGGACGTACCGGAGCGGTACGTCTTCATCCTGCGGACGGCCAGGTGTTGCCACAATGGGAACTTAAGCAAGGGATCATTGCCTGAAATGGAATGACGCTGGTGAACAGGGCGAACCGCGTGAGCAGTCCGAACGGTGTGAGCAGTCCCGGCCATGGGAACGATCCGGACCGGCCCGAGCCGGTCGTCGATGCCGGCCTCGCCGTGGCGCTGGACGCGCTGCTGGCCGAGCAGAGCGTCACCCGCGCCGCCGCGCGCCTGCACACCTCCCCCGCGGCCATGAGCCGCACGCTCGCCCGGCTGCGGCGGATCCTCCAGGACCCCCTCCTGGTCCGGGCCGGACAGACCATGGTCCCCACGCCGCGCGCCCAGGCCCTGCGCGACGAAGCCGCCACAGTGGTGCGCCGCCTGGGAGAACTGCTCTCCCCCGGCACCGGCGTCGACCCGGCCGCGCTGCGCAGCACCTTCACGATCCAGGCCGCCGACATCGTCGGGGCGGCGCTGGTCCCCGGGCTGCTGGAACTGGCCCGGCAGGAGGCGCCAGGGGTGTCGCTGCGGTTCCGGGCCGAGGAACTGGAGGCCCAGCCCGCCCTGCGCGACGGCCGGATCGACCTGGAGATCGGCGCCATCGACCACGTCGACCCCGAGACCCGGGTCGAGGAACTGGTCACCCTGCGCATGGTGGCGGCCGTCCGGCCCGGCCACCCCCTCACCGGAGAACCCCTGACCCCGGAACGGCTCGCCGCAGCCGAACACGTCGCGGTCAGCCGCCGCGGCCGGTTCACCGGCCCGCTGGACACCGCCCTGGCCGAGCACGGCCTCCGGCGGCGGGTCACCGCCGTACTCCCCAGTCACCTGGCCGCGACAGCCCTCGCCGCCCGCAGCGATGTCGTCTGCCTGATCCCCGTCGCCCTCCCGGACGCCGCGCCCTCACCGTTCACCGACGCCGCCACCGCCCTAGGCCTTCGTCTCCTCGACGTCCCTCTGCCGCTGCCGCCCGTGACGATCGGCATGGCCTGGCACCCCCGCCACGCGGCCGACGGGGCGCATCACTGGCTGCGCGGCGCGGTGCGCCGGACGCTGGGGAATGCGGAGGCTTGAGGGCGTGACGGGGCCGGCTGCGGTCGGCAGCCGGGACCCGCTCAGGCCGCCAGCCATGTACGGCGGTTTCTGGCGACCGTGTAGATGCGCTCCACGCGGCCGGGGGCCAGGACTCCGCCGAGCTGCCCGAGCGAAAGCACCTCGCGTTCGTCCCGCAGGACCCGTACGTCCCGCAGGGCCGGGTCCAGGGTCACGTCCGCCGCGCCGACGAACGCCAGCACCGGCCGGGCCTCGACGCGGAAGCGGCAGCTCCGGGTCAGCACGTAGGACGCGCGCCGGGCCTCCTGCCGGACCTCACGGACGTACGGGAGCGTCTGGTGGCCGCGGCTGACGCGTACGGCGTCCTCGGTGACCCGCGCCCGGGCCCCGCGTACGTAGCGGGTGCCGACGCACAGCACGCCGCCAGGGCCGATGAGCAGATGGCCGATGACCGCGGCGGGCGGCATCGGCACGGAGTGGATCACGTACCAGCCGCCCGCCGTCAGCCCGTCGAGGGCCGTGCCGACGGCCTGCTCGCCCAGCAGCTGCCGGTGCCAGTCGTCCTGGGGCGGGCGCCGGCCGAGCAGGCGGGCCCACCACAGCGCGGCCCTCGCGCGCGGCTCCTCGGCGAGGCGGACCCGCAGGGCCTCTCCCGGGCGGTTCGGGGCGAGGTCGTCGTCCGGCGGCAGGAACAGCCGGTCCGGGTCGCTCGCGTACCGCGCCTCCCGCTTCCCCTCCCCGTCCCCGCCGACCGCTCCCTCGTACGCGCCCTCGGCCTCGTACGCGCGCTCGGCTTCGTACGCGCTCTCGGCCTTGTACGCGCCCTCTGCGGCGGTCGGCCACGGCTCGATGCCGAGGCCCGGGTCACTGCCGAGCACCGGGTCACTGCCCGGCCCCGGGAAGGCGTCGGCGGGCGGGCGGTCCTGGTCTCCGGATCCATCCTCCGCGCCGGGCTGATGACGGATGTCGCTCATGTCCCCTCACCCCCCGATGGCCATGGGAGCAGGCGCCCGGCTCCCGGGCAAGGGGTAGGACCGACGGGCCCCGGGAAAGCCGAGGTCAGCGGACAACGTACGGTTGCGTCCCGTGCTCTCCTCTCTCATAGGCTTCACCGCGGTGGCCGTCCTGCTGACCATCTCGCCGGGCCCGGATTTCGCCGTGGTGCTGCGGACCTCCCTCGGCTCGGGGCGGCGGGCGGCGCTGTGTTCCGCGCTGGGCATCGCCGCCGGCTGTGTCGTCTGGGGGCTGGCCGGCGCGGTCGGGCTGACCGCCATGCTGTCCGCGTCACGGACGGCGTACGACGCGCTGCGCATCGCCGGGGCGCTGTACCTGATGTGGCTGGGCTTCCAGGCGCTGCGCAGCGCGCGCCGCCGCTCGCCGGAAGCCGCCCGGCAGGAAGGTGCCGCCCCGGAGTCCGGCCTCGCCGACGCCGACCAGCAGTCGCCGCTGCGGGCGTTCCGTACCGGCCTGCTGACGAATGTCCTGAACCCGAAGGTCGGGGTCGTGTACATGTCGCTGCTGCCGCAGTTCATCCCGCACGGCGCGCCGGTCGTGGCCACGACGCTGCTGCTGGTCGCCGTCCACGTCACGCTGGGCTTTCTCTGGCTCGGCGGCATCGCCCTGGCGGTGCACCGGGCGCGCGCCCTCTTCCAGCGCCCCCGCGTCCGCCGCCGCCTGGACCAGGCCACCGGCGGGGTCCTGCTCGCGCTGGGGGCCGCGGTCGGGGTCGAGACGGCCCGCTGAGCGATACGGAAGACGGGGCCGAGCGTCCTCGTTCCGTCCCGGGCCGATTCGCTCCGTCCCGGACCGAAGGACAGCACTTCGTCCCTGTGTCGTTGTCACTCACGCGGCGTCAGAGGACGGTTCGTGGTCGCGTCCAGTTCGGTGACACGGCGGGGAAGGCGATCGGCGCGGCCGGTCCCCACATCTGCCGACCGGGCCGGGCGGAGGACGCGCACCCGCCCGGCGTGTCCATCGCCGTCGGGCCGACGACCCGGTGTCACGCGCCGTCGCAAGCTCAAATCATCCTCTGAACCCGCCCCCTCCGGGATTGGTGCCCGGCCGGCGGGGCGATGACTACCCAGCACCACGGGGGTGCGCGAGTGGGAGGGGGACCCATGGAACATCTCGGTACGGGCATCGGCTGGCGGCCCGAGATCGCCGACGCGGTGGCGGAGCTGCCCGGTGTGGACTGGGTGGAGGTCGTCGCCGAGAACATCTGCCCCGGCCATCTCCCGCCCGCCTTGCAGGCGCTGCGCGAGCGGGGCACGACGGTGGTGCCGCACGGCGTCTCGCTCGGGCTCGGCGGCGCCGAACGCCCGGACCCGGTCCGGCTGGCCGCCCTCGCGGAACGCGCCGAGGCGCTGGGCGCGCCGCTGGTCACCGAGCACATCGCGTTCGTACGGGCCGGGGGCCCGCTGACCGCCTCCCCCGCGATGGAGGCGGGGCACCTGCTGCCCGTGCCCCGCACCCGGGACGCGCTGGACGTGCTCTGCGAGAACGTCCGCATCGCGCAGGACGCGCTGCCCGTGCCGCTCGCCGTGGAGAACATCGCGGCGCTGGTCGCCTGGCCCGGCGAGGAGCTGACCGAGGGACAGTTCCTTGCCGAACTGGTCGAGCGCACCGGCGTACGGCTGCTCATCGATGTCGCCAACCTCCACACCAATCATGTGAACCGGAACGAGGACCCGGCCACGGCACTGGACGAGCTGCCGGTCGAGGCCATCGCATATGTGCATGTGGCGGGCGGGATCGAACGGGACGGCGTCTGGCACGACACCCACGCCCATCCGGTGACCCGCCCCGTCCTGGACGTACTGGCCGAACTCTGCGCCCGCACCACCCCTCCCGGCGTCCTCCTGGAACGCGACGAGAACTTCCCCGCGACCGGCGAACTCGCCGCGGAACTGGACATGATCCGCACAGTGGCGAAGGAGGCTCCGGCGGTGCCGGTACGCCGGGGGCCCCGGGCGGCCACGCCCGACACCGGCGCCGACACCGGCCCGGCCATCGCCGCCTCCACCGCCCCCGCCCGTCAGCGCCTGGCCGTCGCGCAGGCCGCGCTGCTCTCCGCGCTGGTGGCCGGGACTCCGGCGCCGGAGGGCTTCGACCGGCGGCGGCTGCTGGTGCAGAGCCGGGCGCTGGCCGACAAGCGGGCCTCCGTGGTCGCCAGGGTCGCGCCCGAACTGCCGGCCATCCTCGGCGCCGACTACCGGCCCGGCTTCCTCGGTTACGCGCGGCACCGGCCCATGAAGGGCGGCTACCGCCAGGACGCCATGGACTTCGCCGTCCACCTGCTGGCCATGAACCGGCCCGCCGATCCGGACGCGCGCCGCCGGCTGACGCAGTGGTGGCGGGACCGTTCCGGGCCGAAACCACCGGCCAGGCCCGCGAACCGACTCGTCCGCGCCGCTCGCCTCGCCCTGGGCCGGGGGTGGTGAACGTGCTCGCGCTCCTCGTGACCGCGGTGATCGCCGCCTCCTCGCTGCTGCTCGTCGTCCGAACCGTCCGCGTCGTCCGTGCGACGCCCCGGCCCAAGCGCCGCAGGACGGCCGAGTACGAACTCTGGGAGATCGCCTTCCTCGCCGGCGGCCCGGCCCGGGTCGCGGACGCCGCGATAGCCGGTATGCACCAGGACGGCCGGCTCGCCGTGGGCGGGCCCGGGGTGGTGTCCGTGCGGCAGGCCGTGGCGTACGACCCGGTCGAGACGGCCGTACTGGACTCGCTGGCGCGAACCCCGGACGGCGCGCTGGACACCCTGCGCCGCCACGTCATGCGGGCCCCCGCCGTCCAGGCGGTCGGCGACCGGCTGGCGGAGCGCGGTCTGATGCGGCACCCGCGCACCGGGCGCCCCTGGCGGCTGTACGCCGCCTGGCAGACCGGGATCTGCGTGGCGGGCTTCGCGCTCGTCCTCCTCTTCACCGTGACGGGCGCCATCACCGGCCCGGACGGAGCGGTCCCCTTCGTCGTCCGGATCCTGCCCGCGGCTCTTCTCGGCACCGTGGCCGGCGGGATGTGCCGGAAGGTCCTGGGGCGGCGGGTGACGCGGGCCGGTGTCTCGGCCGTACGGACGTTCCGTACGGCGCACAAAGCGGACCTGGTGAGCGACGCGACCCAGTCCGCCGCGCTGCTCGTGGCGCTCGGCAGCACCGCGCTGCTCGTGGACGAGGTGCTGCGCGACCATCTCGCCGAGGCGCAGCACTCGATGGCGGGCGCCTCGGCGGCGCCGTACTCCGGGTCCTCGTCCACCACCTCGACCGGTTCGTCGAACGCGAGCTGCGGCTGGAACGTGCCGGACGACAGCTCGGACACGGCCTGGTGCGGGTCGTCGTGCGGCGGCGGATCGGGGTCGGGCTGCGGCAGTTCGTCTTGCGGCGGCGGCTCCGGGTCGGGCTGCGGCGGTGGCGGGTCGTCGTGCGGCAGCTCCGGATCCAGCTGCGGCAGCAGTTCCTCCTCTTCCTGCGGCGGCGGTGGCGGCTGCGGGGGCAGCTGAGGCCCTGGCACACCCGCAGCCCCCGCGGCATCAGCGGCCCCCGAGCAACCGGTCAACGTACCAACGCCCGGCGGCCGTTGGCCGGGCTTCCCCGAACGGGCGACAGGATCAGCACAGGGCGCACTAGCGTGCGGTGCCGCATCAGGAGGCACCATGCGATCCGTAACCGGCACCGGCCTCGTCGTCACCGCGCTCGCCGCGACCCTGGCCGCGCTGCTCTTTCCCATCTGGTCCTTCGCCGGCAGGCCGGGCCAGGACGGGGACGCCGACACCCAGACCGTCGCGTCCTCGTTCGGCCCGCTGTCCGCGCTCGACCGCGACTTCGTCAACCGCGTACGCCTGGCGGGCCTGTGGGAGCTGCCCGCGGGCCAGCAGGCCCAGGAGCGCGGGACCGTGGCGTCCGTACGGGAGGCGGGCACCCATCTCGTCGAGGGGCACACCTCGCTCGACCGGCACGTACGCGAGGTGGCGGCACAGCTCGGTCTCGCGCTGCCCGACCGGCCCAACGCCCAGCAGCGGCACTGGCTGGCCGAGCTGAGCGCCGCGCGCGGGGCCGCGTACGACCGGAAGTTCGCGAACATCCTGCGGCTCGCGCACGGCAAGGTCTTCACCGTCGTCGCGCAGGTCCGCGCCACCACCCGCAACGCGCTCGTGCGCAGCCTGGCCGACGACGCCAACCGCACCGTCCTGGACCACATCTCCATGCTGGAGCGCACCGGTTTCGTCGACTTCGACGCGATCGCCGAGGACGCGGCCACCTCCTCTCCGCCGCCGAGCCCCGCGGCCCCGCCGCCGTCCCTCGACGCGTCGCCCGCGACGCCGTCGCCCGTCACCCCGTCAGCGACGTATGCGCTGCCTCCGCCCGCGACGCCACCCGCCACCGTCACCGGGGCCCCGCAATCCGCCCGGTCCCCGACGGCCGGCGTCAACACCCCCGAGAGAACGGGAAGAAGTGATCGCCCATGCCCGACCCCCGGCACTCCGCGAGCCCGAACCCCCCGCAAAGCCCCCGGCCTTCGCCACCGCCACGACCAGCGCCACCACCCCAGAAGCCCCCGCAGCTCCCCCGGCACCGACGCCGGCTCGGCACCAGGCACCTCGTGCTGATCGCCCTGCTCGCCGTGCTCGGCTCGGCCGGCACCTTCGTCTCCGTCACCGGAAATGCCTCGGCTCACAACGCCACGCCCCCGTCCGGGTCCCCGCCCGTCGATCCGTCAGCCTCACCATCGTCACCCAGCGTGACACAGCCCACTGACAACACCCCCGCCGACCCCTCCACCAGCACCTCCACCGGGCCCTCGCGCACCCCCGCCGACGCCCCCGACGGCCCCGCGGGCCCGGCCGGCTCCGGCACCCCCAGCACCTCCGCCGGTCCGGGCCAAAGCGCCCCGGCCGCCGGGGACTTCGCCGACATCCGCTCCGTACGCCCCGGCCCCCGCCCACCGCGCAACGGACCCGGCGCGTCCACCGGAACCTTCACCAGCGACTGCGGCCGCAACGAGGAGCGGCACAACAACCCCGACAACTTCATCGTCACTCCCGGTGTCGCCAACGGCGCCCATCACCTGCACGACTACGTCGGCAACCGCTCCACGGACGCCTTCTCCACCGACGACTCGCTGCGCGCGGCCGGCACCACCTGCGCCCGCGGCGACAAGTCGGCGTACTTCTGGCCCGTACTGCGCCGCCTCAGCGGCCGGGACGGGCCCAGCAGCGGCAACGGGCAGAACCCGGCAGACGGGAACACGGGACAGGTACTGACGCCGTCCTCGGTCTCGCTGACCTTCCGGGGCAGCCCGACGGGCAAGGTCACCGCGATGCCCGAGGGCCTGCGCGCCATCACCGGCGACGCCAAGGCGTTCACCAACGGCACCGCCAACGCGCGGGCGCAGTGGACCTGCACCGGCTTCGAGGACCGGCGGCTCGCGGACAAGTACCCGCTGTGCCCCGGCGGCAGCCAAGCCGTACGCGTCCTGGACTTCCCCAGCTGCTGGGACGGGACGAACAAGGACAGCGCCAACCACCGCACCCACCTCGTCTTCCCCGACCGGGCCTCCGGCCGCTGCCCCGCCGGCACGAAGGCCGTGCCCCAGCTCCGGATGCGGCTGACCTACTCCGTCACGCCCCGGCCGCGCGCCTTCGCGCTCGACAGCTTCCCCGAGCAGCTGCGCAAGCCGGTGACCGACCACGCCGACTTCGCCAACTTCATGCCGGACGGCCTGATGGCGCGCGCGGTGGCGTGCATCAACTCCGGCCGCCGCTGCCGGTGAGGAACACGGGACCGTACGCACGCAAGGCTGTACGAGCCGAACGGCCGTGACCCCCGCACCGCGCTCCACTCGTTGGGGGCATAGCTCCCGACACCGGAGCGCGGTGCTTTACAAGCCCAACCCTCGCCTCAACTATCCCTTTTGTATGCGCACCGGGCGTCTTGCTGGCGCCTCCATACGAAGGGACGGCTTGTGAAAGCAGTAGCGCTGTACGGCACCCTCGGGTCGCTGGTCCTGACCGCCCTCGTCGCCGTCCCGGCCGGCGGGACCGCCCGGCCCGCGGGGGCCCCGACCGAGGCCCCGGCCCCCGCGCCGCCCCGGATCGCCTTCGGCCGCTGCGCGCCCGAGGAGCACCTGCCGGCCAGCGTGGAGTGCGGCCGGCTCGCCGTCCCGCTGGACTACGCGCACCCCAAGGGCGAGAAGATCACCCTCACCGTGAGCCGGGCGCGCGCCACCGGCTCCGCCGGGGAGCGCCAGGGCGCGCTCGTCTTCAACCCGGGCGGCCCCGGGGCGTCCAGCATGAGCTTCCCGCTGTACGGGCAGCAACTGGAGCGGTGGCGCAGGACGGCGCGGGCCTACGACTTCGTCGGGTACGCGCCGCGCGGCGTCGGGCGCTCGGCGCCGCTGTCCTGCCAGGACCCGGCGGAGTTCACCAAGATCCCGAGCCGGAGCCCGAAACTTCCCCCGGAGGCGTTCAAGCGGAAGAAGTTCGCCGAGGCGAAGGCGTACGCGCAGGGCTGCGCGCGCAACGCGGGCCCGGCGCTGCGCCACTTCACGTCCGCCAACAACGCCCGCGACCTGGACATGCTGCGCGCCGGGCTCGGCGAGAAGAAGCTCACCTTCATGGGCGCCTCCTACGGCACCTACTTCGGGGCCGTGTACGCGACGCTCTTCCCCGGCCACGTCCGCCGGATGGTCTTCGACAGCGTCGTCGACCCCGACCCCCGGCAGGTCTGGTACCGCAACAACCTCGCGCAGAACATCGGCTTCGAGCGCCGCTGGCAGGACTGGGCCCGCTGGGTGGCCAAGCACCACAAGGTCTACCGCCTGGGTACGACACCGCGGGCGGTCCTGCGTACGTACGACACCGTGCGGGCGCGGCTGGACCGCAAGCCCCTGGGCGGCAAGATCGGGTCGGCCCAGCTCCAGGCGGCGTTCCTCAAGACCGGCTACAACGACGCGTACTGGCCGGTGCGCGCGGCGGCGCTCGCCACGTACGTCAGGGGCAACCCCAAACTGCTGCTCCGGCAGGCCACCCCGCTGTCGGACGGCGCGAAGGCGGACGAGAACAGCAACGCGGTCTACACGGCCGTGGAGTGCAACGACGGGCTGTGGCCGCGTGACCTGCGGGTCTGGGACCGGGACAACACCGCGAGCGCGCGGGTGGCGCCCTTCGAGACCTGGGACAACGCCTGGATGAACATGCCGTGCGCGTTCTGGCCCCGCTTCTCGCCCAGGGGCGCCACGGCCGTACAGGACCCGATGCGCTACGCGGCGGACGTGAACGAAGCGGCCCAGCCGCCGGTCGGCGCGCCGCACCGCCCGGTGGACGTCCGTACGGCGCCGGGCGCGCTGCCCCCGGTGCTGCTGCTGTCGGCCGAGCGGGACGCCGCGACGCCGCACACCGGCGCGGTCGAGCTGCGGCGCCGGCTGCCCGGCTCGTCGCTGGTGACCGAGCGCGGCGCGGGTACGCACGGCGTCTCGTTCGGCACGAACACCTGCGCCAACCAGTATGTGGAGCGGTATCTGCTGACCGGGCGGACCCCGGCGCGGGACACGTACTGCGGGCCGCGGGCGGAGCCCAAGCCGGTGATGCCGTCCCCCAGGAAGCGCGGAAGCAAGTAACGCGCGAGCGGGCCGCGCGTCATCGAACGGCGCGGCGGACCGCTCCGTGACAGGCCGGGTGGCGCACCCGGCCTGTCACACTGTCCGGGCCCGGGACGGCCGTCCCGGGCCGGACCCGCCGTCTCAGGCCAGCCCGGCGACCAGCTCGGCGACCGCCTTGCGGCGGCCGGTGTAGAACGGCACCTCCTCGCGGACGTGCATCCGCGCCTCGGAGCCGCGCAGGTGGCGCATGAGGTCCACGATGCGGTACAGCTCGTCGGCCTCGAAGGCGAGGATCCACTCGTAGTCGCCCAGCGAGAAGGACGGCACCGTGTTGGCGCGCACGTCCGGGAAGCCGCGGGCCATCTTGCCGTGGTCGGCGAGCATCCGGCGGCGGTCCTCGTCGGGCAGCAGGTACCAGTCGTAGGAGCGCACGAAGGGGTAGACGCTCACGTAGTCGCGGGCGACCTCGTCGGCCAGGAAGGCCGGGATGTGCGACTTGTTGAACTCGGCCGGGCGGTGCAGCGCCATGTTCGACCACACCGGCTCCAGCGCGCGGCCGAGCCGGGTGCGGCGGAAGAGGTTGTACGCCTCCTGGAGCGCGTCGGAGCTCTCCGAGTGCCACCAGATCATCACGTCGGCGTCGGCGCGCAGACCGGAGACGTCGTAGGTGCCGCGCACCACGACGTCCTTGGCGGCGAGCTGCGCGAACAGCGTCTCGACCTCGTCGGCGTAGCCGGTGCGGTCCTCGGGCAGCACGTCGCGCAGCTTGAACACCGACCAGAGCGTGTAGCGGATGACCTCGTTGAGGTCCTTCGCCTTCTTGCCGGCGTTCGGGGTCTTCTCGGGAGCGGGGGCGGAAGCGTCAGTCATGGGTCCATTCTCACTCGGCCGGTGCGGCGGCTTGCGGCAGGGTGTCCAAGATGTCGTCCGCGGCCGTACGCGCCGACGCGATGCAGGCCGGGATGCCCACGCCGTCGTAGAGCGCGCCGCAGACCCGCAGGCCGGGCAGCTTGCCGGCCTCGGCCCGGATGCGGGCCACCCGGTCGAGGTGGCCGACCGGGTACTGCGGCAGCCCGCCGTCCCAGCGGGTGACCTGCTGCGCGACGGGCCGGGCGGCCAGCCCCACCGCCTCGCCGAGGTCGCGCAGCGACAGCTCCACCAGGTCGGCGTCGTCGCGCGCCAGGTCGGCCTCGTCGCCGTAGCGCCCCACCGAGGTACGCAGCACGAACAGGTCCGGGTCGGCGTCGGCGATCCAGCCCCACTTGTTGCTCACGAAGGTGGACGCCTTGATCTTGCGGCCGTCGACCGGCGGGACCAGGAAGCCACTGCCGGACAGCGCCGCCGCCACGTCCGCGCGGCGGAAGGCCATGGTCACCAGGGCCATCGAGGCGTACTCGACGGCGGACAGTTCGGTGGCGGCGGCCGGCGCTTCGGCGGCCAGCAGCCGGGCGGCCGCGGGCGCCGGCGTGGCCAGGACCACGGCGTCCGCGTCCAGCGCCGCCGGGCCGTCGCCGCCGTCCAGGACGACGCGCCAGCCGTCGGCGGTGCGGCGCAGTTCCCGTACGGGGGTTCCGGTACGGATGGTGCCGCCGGCGGCCCGTACCGCGTCGGCGACGGCGCCCGGCAGGGTGCCCACGCCGCCGTCGATGCCCATGAAGACCGGCGCCGGCGCCTGGCCGGACTCCGCGGCGGCCCGCGCCGCCGTCCTCGCCTGGATGCCCCGTACGCCCTCGATCAGCGAGCGCTCGGCGCGCGCGGCCTCGAAGAGCTGCGGTACGGCGGCGCGCATCGAGATCCGGTACGCGTCGCCCGCGTAGACGCCGCCGAGCAGCGGTTCGACCAGCCGGTCCACGACCTCACGGCCCAGCCGGGCGGCGACGTACGCACCGACCGCCACGTCCGCGCCGACCTCCGTGCGCTCCAGCGTCTCGTCCTCCGAGATCCGCGCCATGCCCTCGGGAGAGACCACGCCGGAGGCGGCCAGCAGATCCAGATCGCCGGGCACGCCCATCACATGGCCCTTGGGCATCGGCCGCAGCGCGCCGCGCGTCCACAGGGCGGCGGTCGCGGTGGTGGGCGGCTGCAGCCGGTCCCCGAGGCCCACGGCGCGCGCGAGCTCCACCGCCTCCGGCCGCCTGGCCAGCATCGATTCGGCACCGAGATCGACCGGTACGCCCGCGATCCCCCCGGCGCGCAGCTTGCCGCCGAGCCGGCCGGACGCTTCCAGTACGGTCACCCGCGCGCCGCCACCGAGCAATCGGTGGGCCGCCGCGAGCCCCGAGATGCCCCCACCGATGACGACGACGTGGCTTCCGGGCGCGCGGCCCGTACTGGTGTGCGCTGTGCTCATGGCCCCACTCTCTCAGAGTCCGCCTCTCCCGGAGTCCGCACGG
Organism: Streptomyces rimosus subsp. rimosus; assembly: GCF_000720725.1. Classification (GTDB taxonomy): domain Bacteria; phylum Actinomycetota; class Actinomycetes; order Streptomycetales; family Streptomycetaceae; genus Streptomyces; species Streptomyces rimosus_A. The sequence goes on along the minus strand of NZ_JOCQ01000015.1, from coordinate 1,475 downwards.
TGCCCGGACCGTGACCGCATCGCGACCCACAAACGGCAACCCCCGGCTCCCCCGCCCCGTCGAAGTGGCAACGGCAGCACACCACTTCGGGGGGGTACGGATCATGGGCACAGCGAGCCGGGCGTACGGGGCGCGGCGGGCGGCGGCGGGAGCGCTGCTCACGGCGTCCCTGGCGGTCACCGGGTGCGGAGCGGCCGGACAGCAGGACCACACGAAGTCGGCGAGCGCTCCCCAGGCCGACAAGCAGGCCGACAAAGGCTCCGACAGGGGCTCCGCCCGGGGCGAGCAGGGCATGGTCGGGCCCAAGGCACCGGGCGCGGCATCCGCCGACGGCAAGGCCGGAAGCGGGGCGGGCGGCGGGACCGGAAAACCCGCGCCGGCCTCGACGGCGCAGATCATCCGGACGGCGTCGGTCACCGTCGAGGCCGCGGACGTGCCGGGAGCGCTGGCCAAGGCCCGTACGGCGGCGAAGGGCACCGGCGGCTACGTCGAGGACGAGTCCACCGACCGGGACAGCGAGGGCCGGGAGCGCTCCCGGGTCGTCCTGCGGGTGCCGCCCGAGGCGTACGACGGGCTGCTGGACCGGCTCTCCCGCCTGGGCACGCTCAAGGAGCGCCAGGTCTCGGCGAAGGACGTGACCGATCAGGTGGTGGACACCGACAGCCGCATCAAGTCGCAGCAGGCCAGCGTGGCGCGGGTGCGGGCGCTGATGGACAAGGCCACGTCGATCGGCGACATCGTCACGCTGGAGTCCGAACTCAGCCGCCGCCAGGCGGAACTGGAGTCCCTTCAGGCGCGCCTGAAGTCCCTGAAGGAGCAGACCGGCATGGCCACGGTCACGCTGGTGCTGCGCGAGCCGGACGCGGCGGACGACGACGGGGAGACCACCTTCGGGGACGCGCTCAGCGGCGGCTGGGACGCGTTCACCGCGGGGGTGCGGTGGCTGCTGGTGGCGGTCGGCGCGGCACTGCCGTTCCTGGCGGCCGGTGCGCTGGTGTACGCGCTGTGGCGGGCGCTGCGGTGCCGGCTGCCCGTACGGAACAAGGCGGCGGCAGCCAGGACGTCCTCGGGGGATGTCCCCGGCGAGGTCGCACGGGAGGCTGACGCCCGAGAGGACCGTTGACAGCCACGCACGGCGGGCAAAGACTCGGGGCGACAGCGCCGATCTTCGAGCGGACAGGGCGGGCGGGCTGATGACCGAGCAGGGTGCACGAGGCGCTTGGGGCGCCCGTGATGTGTATGTCGTGGATGCCGTGCGGACCCCGATCGGCAGGTACGGCGGTGCGCTCGCGGGGACCCGTCCCGATGATCTGGCGGCGCATGTGGTCCGGGCCCTGGTGGAGCGCACCCCCGACCTCGACCCGGCCCGTATTGACGATGTGGTGTTCGGGGATGCGAACGGGGCGGGGGAGGACAACCGTAATGTGGCGCGGATGGCGGTGCTGCTGGCCGGGCTGCCGGTGACGGTGCCCGGG